>NZ_JBCPSO010000005.1:0-415440 GCF_051129925.1 Bacillus sp. Je.9.29.b | reverse complement strand
TCCATCAGGTTTGGTGGCGATAGCGAAGAGGTCACACCCGTTCCCATACCGAACACGGAAGTTAAGCTCTTCAGCGCCGATGGTAGTTGGGGGTTTCCCCCTGTGAGAGTAGGACGCCGCCAAGCTTTTTGTTTATATCCTTCCAATGGAAGAAGTTACTTTATCATTCCGCAGTAGCTCAGTGGTAGAGCTATCGGCTGTTAACCGATCGGTCGTAGGTTCGAGTCCTACCTGCGGAGCCATGCTTCCATAGCTCAGTAGGTAGAGCACTTCCATGGTAAGGAAGAGGTCAGCGGTTCGAGCCCGCTTGGAAGCTTTCCTCTATATGTTAATATGACAAGGTTTCTCGATGATGAGAAGGCTTTTTTTGTTTGTTTACATATATATTGAACTGCTCGATGATCAGTAGACTGATGACATTAGGAAAGAGAATAAAACGGCTTGCACAGAAGTGTTGCATCGATTTTTTACTTATCTCCTTCTTTTTGTTCTTGATTCTTCATTCTCTTTCTTTTATTCTTACTAAAGTGATATCCTCTATATCAAAAGACTCTGTACGTTCCTCTTTTCCCCCGAAAGTGAAGTATCGTTTGTTTTCCCTTTCTTTATCTCCAGGTATAGTTGCTCTTCTTTTTCCATGTACGGTATGTATATAAAAAGGAGTAGATGATTTGAAAGATTTATTTGTAAAGCAAGAATGGTTTGGACATGTACGTCAGGACGTGCTTGCGGGTATATTAGTCGCACTGGCTTTAATTCCTGAGGCCATTGCGTTTTCGATTATTGCGGGCGTTGATCCGAAGGTCGGCTTGTATGCATCGTTTTGTATCGCGATTGTGATTTCGTTTGTTGGTGGACGCCCAGGCATGATTTCGGCTGCAACAGGGGCTATGGCCCTCGTCATGGTTAACTTGGTCGCTGATCATGGGTTGCAATATTTGTTTGCAGCTACGATTTTGACGGGTTTGATTCAAATTGTGTTTGGATTGTGTCGAGTGTCTCGTTTGATGAAATTTATTCCGAGGTCCGTCATGGTTGGCTTTGTTAATGCGTTGGCTATTATGATCTTCATGGCTCAGCTTCCACATTTCGTTGGGGAAGCAATGGCCATGTATATGATGACAGGGGGCGCCTTGCTGATCATTTATTTATTGCCTATGGTGATAAAGGTGATACCTTCCCCACTCATTGCCATTATTGTAATGACGATATTGGCTGTATTTGGACATATTGATGTTAGAACAGTTGGAGATATGGGAGAGCTTCCTGATTCTTTGCCTGTTTTTCTGATTCCTCAAGTTCCGTTTAACTGGGAAACACTTGCTATCATTTTTCCTTATTCTTTAGCACTTGCGATGGTTGGTTTACTTGAGTCTCTTTTAACCGCACAGATTGTCGATGATATGACAGAGACGTCTAGTAATAAGAACAAGGAAGCGAGAGGTCAAGGGATTGCCAATGTGGTTGCTGGATTCTTTGGTGGTATGGCTGGCTGTGCGATGATTGGCCAATCTGTGATTAATACGAAGGCAGGAGGACGAGGCCGGCTTTCTACCTTTGTAGCGGGTGCTTTTTTAATGGTGCTGATTTTTGTACTAGGTGATGTCGTGGTTCAAATTCCGATGGCTGCTCTAGTGGCTGTGATGTTCATGGTTTCCATTGGCACATTTGATTGGAGTTCCTTTCAGCAGCTAAAAAAGAATCCGAAAACAGATTCTATTGTGATGGTTGTCACGGTCGTGACGGTGGTGTTGACTCATGATTTATCAAAAGGCGTTTTTGCAGGTGTACTGCTTAGTGCGGTATTCTTTGTCGCAAAGATATCGAAGCTTCATATTACATCTAAAGAAAGCCAGGCAGGTATTTGGGAATATCGAGTTAAAGGACAAATTTTCTTTGCTTCTGTCACTGACTTGATCCAAGCTTTCCATCAGGGGAAAGAACTCCAATCTGTTGTAATTGATTTGTCTGAAGCACGTATATGGGATGAATCAGGTGTATCAGCGATAGAACGTATAAAGGAAAGGTATCAAGCAAATGGCGTCCAGGTGGACGTAGTTGGAATGGATACATCAAGTCAAAAGCTTATGAAACAGGTGAATGGTTCTTAAAAAGGGCTTTCTGTCTGTTACAATAGAAAGGGTAAGAAAGTGAAGGGATGGAGGTGGCCGGCATGCTTGTGCGTTTAAATCAAGTGCTCGGCCGGATGATGCCGCTCATTACACCTTTTAGTGTGTTACTCGGTGTTTTATTGGCGGCCTATTTAAAGGATTTTACGTTTTTGGTGCCATGGGTATTTGCTGTTATGACCTTTGCAGGGAGTTTGTCTTCTACTTTTTCGGCTTTAAAGCATACGGTGATGCACCCATTACCTTTGATTTTATCGTTTATGATTTTGCACGTGTTGATGCCTCTTTATGCTTGGTCAGCGGGACATCTCATATTTGCGGGTGATGCCATGACGATCACCGGTTTGACACTTGCAATGGTGATTCCCACAGGAGTTTCTAGTTTAATATGGGCGGCAATGTATAAAGGGAATGTTGGGTTAACGTTATCCATTATTTTAATTGATACATTGCTTTCGCCATTGATTGTGCCAGCCAGTTTGTCACTTTTAGCCGGTACACAGGTTCATATGGACATGGTCGCTATCATGAAAGGGCTGTTTGGGATGGTGGTGCTTCCATCTATTTTAGGGATGCTCGTTCGTCAATATGCAAAGCCTGCTGTGACAAAAATGATCAGTCAGACACTGTCACCTTTTTCAAAAATAGGCTTGTTTGTAGTGGTGTCGATTAACAGTTCTGTTGTCGCGCCATACTTGCGTGAACTGGATGCCGCATTTTTTAGCAAGGCAGCGACTGTGTTTCTCATTGCGATGAGCGGATATGCGTTTGCATGGTTGATTGGAAAGACGATGAAATGTACTCAAGGAGAGATTGTGGCCATCGTGTATACGGGCGGTATGAGAAACATTAGTGCGGGGGCTGTGCTTGCCATTAGCTTTTTCCCGCCTGCTGTCGCTGTTCCTGTGGTGATTGGCATGCTGTTTCAGCAAGTGCTTGCTGCCTTGTTTGGTTTCTTACTCAATCGTTTTGAGCTGAAAGCACCTGCTGTGACCAAATCTTTCTCATGAAAAAAACCTCCATCCTCTGATAGATGGAGGTTTTTTCTATGATCTTAATAGATGAGATATTTTTTTCGTTTCTTTTCGAATGTTTTGAGGTCGTGATGATAGCGTTTCATCATGTGTTTGACGGAAGTTCCTTTATTGATTTCTTCTTTCATCCAGCCATTCCCGATGAGTTTGTCAAAGCTGCCAGTTTGAAGGAACTGAAAGTCATTAGGGTATAAATCATGTATTGCTTTGATAATGGATAACCCCGTTTTCACCGCTTCGAAGGATGAGCGGTCTGTGACGTATAACTGCACACCATGAGATAGTGTACCGGCATGTTTAGAAAATGTGGGGGTGAATGACACAGGTCTAAATTGAACGCCTTTTAGTTTTAGCTGATTTAAATGATCTGCCAGCTCGCTGCTATTGATATATGGTGCACCAATGAGCTCGAATGGTTTTGTCGTTCCTCTGCCTTCAGAGACATTTGTGCCTTCAATTAATCCTGTGGCAGGATATACAAAGGTACTATCCACTGTTGGCATGTTAGGAGAAGGAAGGACGAACGGCAGCTTTGTATCATCGAATGTCATGGACCGCTTCCAATTTTTCATTTTGATGACTGTTACATCAGCATTGATATGAAACTCTTTGTTAAACAGTTTTGCAAGTTCACCAGTGGTCATTCCATGTCTTAATGGGATTGGATAGAGCCCTACAAATGAGGCGTGTTCAGGCTCTAAAACAGGTCCTTCTACTTTTAGTCCGCCAATGGGATTTGGGCGGTCTAGGACAACAAAGGGAATGTTGTTTTCTTTAGCGGCTTCCATCGCATAGGCCATCGTGTAAATATAGGTGTAATAACGAGTACCAACATCTTGAATATCAAACAGCAGGACATCTACTTTTTTCAGCATTTCAGGAGTTGGCTTTCTTGTTTTTCCATAAAGAGAGTAAACAGGAAGACCTGTTTTTTCATCGGTATAGGATTCGACGCCTTCTCCTGCTTGTGCATCGCCGCGCACGCCGTGTTCAGGTCCATATAAAGCAGTGAGCTTGATATTTGGATGTTCAAATAGGAGATCGACACTGCTTTTTATATTTGCATCAATGCCAGTCGGGTTGGTAATGAGACCAACTCTTTTCCCTTTTAGCCATGAAAGGTTGCTTGAGAGAAGTGTTTCGATCCCTGTTTTGACTGCTGTTTTTTTTCCTTTTGTATCTGTTCGTTCTTCTGCGGGAGAGGCGGCGGTCAATGTGCTCATCATGAGAAAGCTTGCGAGTATGAAACTGACTGTTTTCTTCAAGACAATCCCTCCTATTTGATCTGTTTCCCTTTCAAGTTGATGCCATAGCCGAATGGGTAAAGGGTTTGATTTGGATGAGTGACAGATGGGATATCAACTGGCAGTTTCCCTTTAGGTGATGCAGCTCCAAATATCACTTCTAGTCCAGCAGGAATATTTGGCTGATTGAATTGTCCGTTTGAGTAGCCTTTAAAACCGTACACAGCTAGTAAGGCATCGGCTTCTTCAAAATTTGCCGCATCATAAGGGTTTCTAAGACTCATGATGACCATTTTTTTGTTTTGTGCTGCTGCTTCTTTCATGACAGCACGAGGGAAGGCGGTTGCCCATTTTTTCGGGTCCTGGACATTGTCATCAATTACACCATCATTCACAGCTGGGTCATTTTGGACAACGTAAGAGCCAGTGATGACATAGTCAGCTTCTTGTATTAGTTTGGCCGAGTCTTTGGTGAACGTTTTATCCGCAAAAGCATATGACTGGATGCGTACAGGCTTGATCTTTTTTTGTTTCATGAGAGATTCGACTGTGACAGACATTGCTTTTGTCTGATCTTCGTAAGGTGCCATGACCACGATTTTGTCATTCTTTTTAGGCTTGAAAGGTAAGGTCTTTTTGTTGTTTTTAAGCAGGGTGATTCCTTCACGTGCCATTTTTTGTTCTGCTTTAAGGTGCGACTTTTTCCCGACGACTTGAGTGGCTTTTTTGATTTTTTTCTCAAGACTGATTGGTTTTTTGGAGGAAATAATGCCGCGTTTGATTTTCAATTGAAGAATTTTTTCGACAGATTCGTTGATCTGCGACATCGGAATCTCTTTCTTTAAAATCGCTTGTTTGACAGCATTGAATACATTCTCTAGGTTTTTCTCTGTTTTTAATGAGGTGACTGGTGCTGGCATGAGAGCGATATCGACACCTGCTTTAATGGCCATCACGACGGCTTCTTCCTGTCCGAAATTATCTGCAATCGCTTTCATATTTAGAGCGTCTGTCACAACAACGCCGTGAAAGCCCATCTCTTCTTTTAATAAGTGTGTGATGACTTTTTTTGATAAGGTTGCTGGAACCATGATGTCCTCGCCATCTTTTTTGCTTCGATACGTTGTGTCATCAATGGCAGGAAATTGAACATGGGCGGTCATCACCATATCTGCACCAGCATTGATCGCTTGTTGGAATGGATACAGCTCAACCTTTTTTAAACGATCTAGGTCATGCTCTACGAGCGGCAAGCCGTAGTGACTATCGACGGCTGTATCACCATGTCCCGGGAAATGTTTTAGTGTGGAAATGGTCTTTTCCTTTTGAAGTCCTTTCATGGTTTGAAGGCCAAGTCTAGAGACAAGAGCAGGATCAGAGCTAAAGGAACGGACACCAATGACGGGGTTGTTTGGGTTATTATTCACATCAAGCACAGGAGAGAAGTTTGTATTGATGCCTAAGGCGTTTAATTCTTTTCCGATGATTTTTCCTGTGTCATATGCATTTTTTTTGCTTCTAGAGGCACCAATCGACATATTTCCTGGGAAATGTGTTCCCTTTTGTAACCTTGTGACGATTCCGCCTTCTTGATCAATGGAAATGAGTAAAGGAATGTTTGGTGATGCTTTTTGAAATTCATGGGTGAGTTTCACGGTTTGTTTTGTATCAACGACATTCTCGGCAAATAAGATGACACCGCCTAGATGATATTTTTCTACAAGATGAGATACTTCGTTATTCATCTTTGTGAAGCCTGTAGGTGCGGATTCATCTTTTGTTTGCCAATTGCGAAAGTCCGGCATGAGCATTTGACCTATCTTTTCATCCAGTGACATGTCTTGAACCATTTGTTTAGCGGTTGGCAGAGAGGCAGAGCTAACCTTTTCCGTTGGAATGGAAGAGGTTAGCAGGGCTAAAACCAGTGCAGCGGGGAAGAGAGCTTTCAACATCGAATTCCTCCTTTTACTGAAAAGATTCGTAGATTGCGGTCATGATGCTTCCATAAGTACCAGTTGGGAACAGGTCGCCTTCAAATTGATTAGGATTTGTTTCTGGTGAAACAACGGGTGAATGTTTTTTATTCGTCAGCAAGACGACACCTAAATTGTGTTTAGGATCAATCAACGTCATGGTGCCGGTCCAGCCAGTATGCCCATAGGCTTCGTTACTTGCATATTTTCCAAACATCCATTCCATGTCAGTATGACCGTTTTTTCGCCAGCCTAGCCCGTAAGTTGGGTTCGTATCAGATGAGGCTGTAAAGAGATCGATAGAAGCCTGATCAAAAATGGTTGTTTTTCCATAGCCTCCTTTGTTAAGCATCAGCTGTAGCAGCACGGCCATATCTGAGGTGTTCGAGAAAAGTCCAGCGTGGCCGGAGATACCTGCCATTGAGTAATATGCTTTCTCGTCGTGTACTTCACCTAGCAGGGTGTACCTTCGGATGTTTTCAAAATCGATTACACCGTCTCGTGAATTGCCTAAACGTTCAGTTGCTGCAAAATGCTTCGGCTTGAACCCTTTTTGCAGCGGATTGAACATTGTATGTTTGAGACCTAGCGGCCGATAAATTGTTGACTCGACATATTGATCAAGAGGCATGCCTGTTTTCTTCTCGATGATCATGCCTAGCAGCATGTAATCAATGTCACTATAAATGTGCTGGGTACCTGGCTTGTATTGCAGCGGTACCTTTGGCAGCCATTTCATCGTTGTTTTTCTGTCTTGAGAATAAAAAGAGCCAGCTGATTCTTTGCTATAAAATAAGACACTGGAAGGGAGACCCGCAGAATGGGTGAGAAGATCTTTTACCCGAAGCTGGTCTTTACCGGTTACCTTTGCATCAGGTTCATCCTGAAAATCTGGAAGGATGGTCTGTATTTTTTCGTTGACATCAAGTTTTTTCTCGTAGACAAGCTTTTGCAGGGCATAGTTGGTCGCATACATTTTTGTATTGGATGCCAAATCGAATAGTGTATCTTTTTTCATTTTTTTATACGATTTGAGTTCTGTTGTGCCATCATATTTTTGCCGGTAGCCATAGGCTTTTTGATGGACGATCTTTCCGTCCTTGATAATGATGAGAGCGGCTCCTGGAAATCCTGCTTTGATGTCATTTTGAATCATTTGATCAACCTTCCTCAGCTGCCTGGAAGAAACACCTACTTGTTCCGGTCGTTTTGCTTTTTTTAAGACGGGATATTCTTCAGGAGCTGTTTTAGACAAAGACGATACAGGATGGGAGCTAGTTGCAAATGTTTGTACTGGTAACCCAAGGAGCATGAGCAGACATGTGATCAAAAGAAAACATTTCTTCAAGGTCTAGACCTCCTTATTGATTGTGATCCTCGAACTCAACAGCCATATCATCATTAAACCCAAATAAGTATGTGAAGAAAAATCCAGCAACATATGCGATAAATAGTCCAATTAAGTAAAGAAGCATTTGATGTGTGTGAACAATAAAGGTTAATGGAAGACCGGATACCCCGATGGCTTTCGTCGCAATTTGGAAGTAGGCTTGAAATGCGCCGCCGATTCCTGCACCAAGACAAGCGGTGAGAAATGGTCGTCCCAGCGGGAGTGTGACACCAAAAATGAGTGGTTCGCCAATGCCCAGCATCCCTGAAGGAAGTCCACCAGCAATGGCTCTTTTGAGTTTTTTCTTTTTTGTTTTCATATAAATGGCGAATGCAGCGCCTACCTGTCCTGCACCGCCCATAGCGAGAATTGGCAGAAGCGGGTCATCTCCAATTGAATTGATGAGTTCCATATGAATCGGTGTCAGCCCTTGGTGAAGTCCTGTTACAACAAGTGGGAGGAAGGTAGCACCAAGAACAAATCCTGCGAAAATTCCGCCCATATTCAATAGATAAGTCAGTCCTGAGGTGATGGCATCAGATATAAATCCGCCGACTGGCATGAAGACAACGTACGTGAAAATGCCTGTAATGAGTAGTGTGATGGTTGGTGTGACGATGATATCAAGTGATTGCGGGACGAAGCGTCTAATTCGGGTTTCCACAAGTGCCATAAAGATGGCGGCTAGAAGAACACCGATGAGTCCGCCTCTGCCTGGTAGAATATTTGTGCCAAATAACATAATGTCTGCGGAGGCTGGGTTAATAATGAGGATACCAGCTAAGGCGCCTAACGCAGGAGAGCCTCCAAATTCCTTTGCGGCATTTGTTCCGACTAATATCCCGAGATAAGCGAAAAGTCCAGAACCGATAACCGTTAAAATAATCGCAGCTTGAGATTTTTCGTCAAGCCAGCCTGCTTGCACGATTGCTTTTGTTATCCCGGTAATCAGACCTGAGGCAACTAGTGCCGGAATAATTGGAATGAAAATGCTGGCAATCCGTCGTAAGAACAGCTTGAACGGTGTGCGGTTTTTTTGTGAAATGGCTTGCTTGTTTTTTTGTGCTTCGTTGTTTAAATCATAAGAGCCAGAGGCATTTAGCAGCTGTTCAAACGCACTTGATACTTGGTTGACAACGCCAGTGCCTAAAATGATTTGAAGCGTTTCTGCTTCGACGACGCCAATAACGCCATCGAGTTCTTTGATTGCTGTGACGTGAACTTTTTCATTGTCCATCGGTGTAATTCGGAGCCTTGTCATACAATGTGTATGGGAAGAGATATTTTCAGAACCACCACAGAGTGAAAGAATGTCTTTCGCCAACTGCTGATATTTCTTTTGATGACTCATGTTGAATCCCCCTTTGATTTTCGTTTCATGGAGCGGATGGCATGCCTTGTTTTGTCAATATATTGGGCTGTCTCTTCATATTGACGAGAAGCTAAACTGAGGAACAAGACATCAATTAAGTAGAGCTGTGCCATTCTAGAGGAAGTGGCAGCACTGCGAAAAGGTGCTTCATTGGAACCGGACGTCGATAGGTGAACATCACATAAAGCAGAAACGCTTGTATGACCTGGATGTGTTAAAGCAATGGTTTTCACTTGGTTGTCTTTTGCAAGCTGAAGGGCTTGAATGATGTCTAACGTTTCTCCTGAAAAGGAGATACCAAACACAATGTCATTCTCTCCCGCATTTGCAATAACCGTAGATGCAATGTGCATGTCAGTGAAGGCTGTCGCTGCATAGTTAATTCTGAGAAATTTCTGCTGGGCATCAGCTGCGACGATGCCAGATGCACCAACTCCGATAAAATGAATTTGATTTGCATGCAGCAGTAATTGAACAGCCTTTTCTAAAGCTTCTGGATTTAAAATAGAAGCGGTGTCCTTGATCGATTGAATCGAGTTTCCTGCTGTTTTTTGAATAATGGATTGAAGCGGTTCATCTTGTTCGATATCTCTGTAGCCTTGTTTATCGTCATGCATCAAGTCTCCAGCGATCCGCATTTTTAAATCGTGATAGCCATCCAGCCCGAGAGATTTACAAAGGCGGATGACTGCAGAGCTGCTTGCGCCGGCTGCCTGACTAATTTCATGTACTGTACTTTTAATGACTTTGTCAGGATGGGCAAGGATATAGTCTGCAATGATTTTTTCAGATTGGGGAAGCTTTGATTTGATTGTGTGTAGTAGGGTAAGTCCACCTGCTGACATGAGCTCTGCCTCCTTTAGGACTGATATCGTGAGATCGCTTTGTCAATATGGCCATTCGTTTTGTTGAGTAAATCTTTGGCTGTTTTCTTGTCTGTGTTTGTTTGGAGCATGACGATGGCAGTTTTGACTTCTAAGTCTGCTGCTTCAAGAGTCTTTACGGCTTGTTCGTAGGAAACATTTGTCACATGTTGAATGATGGTGATGGCGCGTTCTTTTAATTTATGATTGCTGACTTTTACATCAACCATCAGGTTTTCATATACTTTGCCTAGTCTAATCATGACTGAGGTGGAAAGCATATTTAAAATCATTTTATGAGCGGATGCTGCTTTCATTCTTGTTGACCCAGTGATGGCTTCTGGTCCTACAATGACCTCAATGGCGCAATCTGCAAGCTCGCTAATTTCTGCCTCTTCATTGCAGCTGAGTGCTACTGTTTTAGCTCCAATTGACTTTGCGTAGTTTAAAGCGCCGATGATATAAGGTGTTCTGCCGCTTGCGGCAATACCGACGACTGTATCTTTTGATGTCAGGTGAATGTGTACTAAATCCTGTTTGCCTGCTTCTTCACTGTCTTCCACATCTTCGGCAGCTTGAGAAAAAGCTGAGTCTCCGCCTGCCATGATGCCTACAATGACATCAGGTGAGACGCTATAGGTTGGTGGACATTCGACAGCATCCATTACGCCAATTCTGCCGCTTGTTCCGGCGCCTAAATAAACGAGTCTGCCTCCATTTAAGATGGATTCATAAGCAAAGTCACTTGCTGTTTTGACATGTGGAAGTACAAGGTTGACTGCTTGAGCGACCTTCATATCTTCTTCATTGATCATCTGGAGTATTTCCAGCGGATCTGCTTGAGAAATTCCCATTGTGTTGGGGTTTCTTGATTCTGTTGTCAAAGAACGCAGTTGAGATGGCTGCATGTGACATACCTCCTTATTTCTTCATTTTCAGTATATTGAGTATGATATGAAATTTCAATATTATATTTGAATATTGAAATTATATTTCAGTTAAATTGTTGAACGAATAGGGAGTAAATAGTTAGAAAATAAAAAAAATAAAAATCCCCTTTACAAAAGGGGGACAACCTGTATATAATAACTTTTGTCAGCTTCACGGAAACAACAAACTTGACAAACTGGCCCGTTGGTCAAGCGGTTAAGACACCGCCCTTTCACGGCGGTAACACGGGTTCGAATCCCGTACGGGTCACCATGATGTGGAGGATTAGCTCAGCTGGGAGAGCATCTGCCTTACAAGCAGAGGGTCGGCGGTTCGAGCCCGTCATCCTCCACCATATGCCGGTGTAGCTCAACTGGTAGAGCAACTGACTTGTAATCAGTAGGTTGGGGGTTCAAGTCCTCTTGCCGGCACTGTTTTTTCTTTATCAATTCCATATGTGGAGGGGTAGCGAAGTGGCTAAACGCGGCGGACTGTAAATCCGCTCCCTCCGGGTTCGGCGGTTCGAATCCGTCCCCCTCCACCATTTTTGGGCTATAGCCAAGCGGTAAGGCAACGGACTTTGACTCCGTCATGCGTTGGTTCGAATCCAGCTAGCCCAGTTAAGACACCTTTTTGAAAAAGGTGTCTTTTTTTATGTTGGCAGAGGGACTGTATAACTATTCAAAATGTTGTTGAGTTGAGTCAGAAGGCATCAAGAAAGTAAAATATAAGCATGAACGGAAAGGGGATGTACATATGGGAGAGCAAAAGAAGGTCACGATTATTGGAGTTCCAATGGATTTGGGTCAAACGAGAAGGGGTGTCGATATGGGGCCGAGTGCGATTCGTTGTGCAGGCGTAAAAGAAAAATTGGAAACGCTCTCATTTGATGTAGAGGATCTTGGAGATATTCCAGTTGAACAAAGAGATGATGAGAAAGGTTTATATACAAGTGAAAAGCTAAAAAATTTGACGGAGAATGCTGGGGCAAATCAGCTGCTTGCTGAGAAGGTTGACAGTATTGTGCAATCTGGTTCGTTTCCGCTCATTTTAGGCGGTGATCACAGCATTGCGATTGGCACACTTGCTGGGGTAGCCAAGCATTATGAAAACTTAGGAGTCATTTGGTATGATGCACACGGGGATTTGAATACGGAGGAAACGTCTCCTTCTGGAAATATTCATGGCATGCCGCTTGCTGTCAGTCTCGGTTTTGGGCATGCAGATTTAACGAACATTGGCGGTTATTCGCCTAAATTGAAGCCTGAAAATGTCGTTATAATTGGTGCTCGATCTTTAGATGAAGGAGAGCGGGCATTGATTCGAGAGAAAGGCATTAAAGTGTATACGATGCATGAAATTGATCGTTTAGGGATGACAAGGGTGATGGAGGAAGCCATTGCGTATCTAAAGGAGAGAACAGATGGTGTCCATCTGTCGCTTGATTTAGACGGACTAGACCCAGCGGAATGCCCTGGTGTAGGTACTCCGGTTGCAGGCGGCATTAGTTACCGGGAAAGTCATCTCGCAATGGAGCTTTTAGAGGAGGCGGGTATTTTAACGTCTGCTGAATTTGTTGAAGTAAATCCGGTATTAGATGAGAAAAACAAAACCGCAGAAGCGGCAGTTGCGTTAATTGGTTCATTAATGGGTGAAAAGCTATTGTAGAGCGGGACTTGTTCCTGTTCTTTTTTGTTTTGGGAAAATTTAAGGATATGTTAAGGTTTTTACCGGTTGAGAAGCGTAACACACTGTCAAAAATTTGTTACACTATTTTTTAGAGGAGAATGAAACCTTTTGGAAAGAGGTTCGTATACATAAAGACCGGTGAAGGCAGAGGTTGAATATACTATGGACACAATGATTAAAAAGAGAATTAAGCAAGTGAAAAAAGGCGACCAGAACGCATTTGCAGACATCGTAGACCTGTATAAAGACAAAATTTATCAGCTGTGCTACCGTATGCTTGGGAATGCACACGAAGCGGAGGATATTGCGCAGGAGGCGTTTATTCGTGCTTATGTGAATATCGAAAGCTTTGATGTGAATCGCAAGTTTTCCACGTGGCTGTACCGCATTGCAACCAACCTGACCATCGACCGTATTCGCAAAAAAAAGCCGGATTATTATTTAGATGCAGAGGTGGCAGGAACAGAAGGGTTAAATATGTATTCTCAAATTGCTGCTGATGGCATTTTGCCAGAGGATGAGGTGGTGTCTCTTGAATTATCGAGTACCATTCAGCAAAAAATTCTAAGGTTACCCGATAAATATCGTTCGGTCATCGTATTAAAGTATATTGATGAACTCTCGTTAAAAGAAATTAGTGAGATTCTGAATATACCAGTTGGTACGGTGAAAACGAGAATACACAGGGGTAGAGAGGCTCTCCGGAAACAGTTGAGAGACCTTTGAGTGAGGTGATTTTGATGAGCTGTCAGGATAGAATCGTCCAGCTTATGCATCAGTATTTAGACGGGGACATTGAGCCTCAAGACGAAAAAGAATTAAAAAGCCATCTGCAATCGTGTGAGGAGTGCCGTACTCATTTTCAACAAATTGAGAAATCCATCGCGCTAGTGCAGAGTACATCTCATATAGAAGCACCATCTGATTTCACTGCAAAGGTGATGGCAGGTCTTCCAAAGGAGAAAAAGCGTGTGTCGGTTCAAAGATGGATCAAAGCTCACCCGCTGATGGTAGCCGCTGCCCTCTTTCTCATTTTAATGGGAGGCAGTCTGTTTACGAGCTGGAATACCGATCATAATTTCAGTGTGTCAAAGCAGCCGAATCTCGTCGTTGAAAATGATACAGTGACCGTACCTAAAGGGGAAACCGTAAAGGGTGATGTTACTGTCAAAAATGGCAAGCTGATTGTAGAAGGCAAGGTTGATGGAAATGTCACCGTCGTCAATGGGGAACAGTTGACTGCTTCTGCCGGACAAGTCACTGGTCAAATTAATGAAATTAATGAAGTGTTTGATTGGATCTGGTACAAAATGAAATCAACAGCACAAAACGTAATGCGGGTCATTGGGCCAGAGGAGCAAAAGTAACTCAATCGGCTTAAAGAGCAGTCTCTAAGGGGGGCTGCTCTTTTTCTATACATTGGTGGGATTCACGCATACTAGCAACTTAGCCAGATATGGCAACTATTTTCCTTGCTGAAACAAAATGTGGTATAATAGCCACGCTATGTATTGATACATAGGCTCTTTTTATATTAAAAAATGCATCAAACGAAGAATAACTGAAAATTCTGGAGGACGAGGAAATGGCTTTAGGGGATATTCCTTTTTTGCAGTACCTCGGTAATGCTGTTGATATTCTCGTTGTTTGGTATGTGATATATAAATTAATGATGGTCATCCGCGGAACAAAAGCGGTTCAGCTTTTAAAGGGAATTGTGGTCATTGTTCTCGTCAGGATGGGAAGTGCGTATCTCGGTCTTAACACACTTCAATGGCTGATGGATCAAGCGATTACGTGGGGATTCCTTGCGATCATTATTATTTTTCAGCCAGAGCTAAGGAGAGCGCTTGAGCAGCTTGGGCGCGGCCGTTTCTTCTCAAGAAGCGGGACACCTGTAGAGGAACAGCAGCAGAAAACGATCGAGGCAATTACAAAAGCAATTAACTATATGGCAAAACGGAGAATTGGCGCGCTGCTGACAATTGAGCGCGATACCGGAATGAATGATTACATAGAGACAGGAATTCCTTTGAATGCAAAGGTGAGTTCAGAGCTGCTCATTAACATTTTCATTCCGAATACACCGCTTCATGACGGTGCTGTCATTATGAAGCGGGATGAGATTGCAGCTGCAGCTTGTTATTTACCACTGTCAGAAAGCCCTTTTATCTCTAAGGAGCTTGGGACGCGTCATAGGGCGGCAGTTGGGATAAGTGAAGTGACAGACAGCTTAACTGTCATCGTTTCTGAGGAAACTGGCGGCATTTCTGTCGCAAGAAATGGTGATCTCCACCGAGAATTGACAGAAGAAGCGCTTGAAGAAATGCTGATTGCTGAATTTAGTAAGAACAGCAAAGATGCTTCCTCGACCAAATGGTATTGGAGGGGCAAGAAAAATGGATAAGATTTTGAATAATCGCTGGGCCGTTAAGCTTCTTGCATTGGTCTTCGCTTTATTGCTGTATGGTGCAGTCAATTCAGCGCAAGCGCCCACGCCGAAAAAAATCGGTGAATCCTTTTTCCCAACATCGACGACAGATGAAGCAACTTTAACCGACATTCCTGTTAAAGCGTATTATGATGACGAGAAGTACGTCGTCACTGGTGTGCCGCAGACAGTCAATGTCACGATTAAAGGATCAACAAGTGCTGTGAAAACAGCAAGACAAACAAAGAATTTTGAAATTTACGCAGACATGCGGAACTTATCGACAGGTACACATAAAGTGGAGCTGAAGGCAAGAGATGTATCGAAGGGACTCACACTATCGATTAATCCATCTGTGACGACTGTGACGATACAAGAAAAAACGACAGCTGAATTTCCTGTTGAAACCGAGTTTTATAATCAAAATAAAATCAAAGACGGCTATTCACCTGAACAGCCCATTGTGAATCCGAAAAAGGTCACAGTTACTGGATCAAAGGACGTCATCGACAAAATTTCTGTCATTAAAGCTTTTGTGAACTTAGAAGATGTCGATCAGCAAATTGAAAAAGAAGCGAAGCTCACTGTGTATGATAGCAGCGGGAATGAGCTGCCAGTTGAAGTAAGTCCGTCCGTGGTGGATATTACGGTCCCAATCTCTAGTCCAAGCAAAAAGGTCCCTTTTAAAATTGAGCGGACGGGCAGCTTGCCAGAAGGGATCAGCATCTCAAGCATTGAGACAAGCCCGAGTGAGGTCACAGTGTACGGCTCTCAAAAGGTGCTGGATGCCCTTGATTTTATTGATGGCGTCAAGCTGGACCTAAGCAAGATCAAAGATGATACGGAGATTGATGCCGATATTCCCCTGCCAGATGGTGTGAAAAAGGTATCACCCGAAACCATTAAGATCAAAGTGAAGGTTGCAACAGCTGAAGAAAAAAAGATCGATAATGTACCGATTACTGTCGTGGGTTTGAGCAAGGATCTCACTTCTGATTTTGTGAGCCCCTCTTCTGGACGGCTCACGTTAACAGCAAAGGGATCAAAAAGTGCGATTGATAAACTAAAGGCTTCAGATGTTGAAGCCTATATCAATGCAGGGGACTTGAACGAAGGAACCCATGAGGTCAAAGTTCAAATAAATGGTCCTCAAAATGTGACTTGGACATTATCGAGATCAAAGGTCAAAGTGAAACTCACTTCTACTGATACAGAGGATCAGCCGGCTTCGACGAATGATCGGAAGGATCAAAAAGATCAACAAGATCCATCAACTGATGACGATGGTCAGGGTGAGAAGAGTAAAGAAGAATCCACGCAAGATAAAGCAAAGAAAGAATCGAGTCAAAGACAGCGGGTCAAAGAAGATAAAAAAAAGGACGAAGCGTCCTCTTGAATGGTAAAAAAGGAGCGATTGAAACATGGGCAAGTACTTTGGAACTGATGGTGTAAGGGGTGTAGCGAATAGCGAATTAACGCCAGAGCTCGCATTTAAAGTTGGGAGATTTGGCGGCTATGTGCTCACGAAGGATAAAGAACGTCCAAAGGTACTCGTTGGTCGAGACACACGTGTATCTGGTCATATGTTAGAAGGAGCGCTTGTTGCAGGCTTACTTTCAATTGGAGCTGAAGTGATGCGTCTAGGTGTGATCTCAACACCTGGTGTGTCTTATTTAACGAAGGCAATGGATGCTGAAGCGGGTGTCATGATTTCTGCTTCACACAATCCAGTTCAAGACAACGGCATTAAATTCTTCGGCGGTGACGGCTTTAAGCTGTCAGATAAACAGGAAAACGAAATTGAGCAGCTGATGGATCAGCCAGTCGATCAATTACCACGCCCAGTTGGAGCCGATCTTGGAACGGTGAACGACTACTTTGAAGGCGGTCAGAAATACTTGCAATTCTTAAAGCAGACAGCGGACGAGGATTTCACAGGTATTCACGTGGCGCTTGACTGTGCACACGGTGCAACCTCTTCTCTAGCGACACATTTATTTGCAGATTTAGATGCTGATGTGTCTACAATGGGAACATCTCCAAATGGATTGAATATCAATGATGGTGTAGGCTCCACTCATCCAGAAGCACTTTCTGCTTTTGTGAAGGAGAAGGGTGCAGATATTGGTCTTGCGTTTGATGGTGACGGTGACCGTTTAATTGCAGTCGATGAAAAAGGTGATATCGTAGACGGCGATCAAATTATGTACATATGTGCACGTTATTTGAAGGATGAAGGCCGATTAAAGGATGACACCGTCGTGTCAACGGTTATGAGTAACCTTGGTTTCTATAAAGCGCTTGAGAAGCAAGGCATTAAGAGCATTCAAACAGCTGTTGGTGACCGCTATGTGGTCGAAGCGATGAAAAAAGACGGCTATAATGTCGGCGGCGAGCAGTCAGGTCATTTGATTTTCCTTGATTATAATACGACAGGTGATGGCATGCTTTCTGCGATCATGCTTGTGAATACGCTCAAAGCGACAGGGAAAACATTATCAGAGCTTGCAGCGGAAATGGAAAAGTTCCCGCAGCTTTTAGTGAATGTGAAAGTGTCTGATAAATATAAAGTAGAAGAAAATGAAAAAGTAAAAGCGGTGATCCAAGAGGTCGAAAAAGAGATGAATGGTGACGGCCGTATCCTAGTTCGTCCATCGGGGACAGAGCCGCTTGTACGTGTCATGGCAGAGGCGAAAACAAAAGAGCTGTGTAATGAATATGTGGCTCGAATTACAGCTGTTGTGAAAGAAGAAATGGGTATTGAGTAATAGGTGAAGGCAAACCGCTGGCAGCGGTTTGCTTTTTTTTGAATAAACGACATAATTGGATGGATCTATACGAATGATATAAGCGAGGGCAACTTGAAGCTGCCTTCATACATAGGAGAGCACATCAAAGGTAGAACGTGACAAGCCTCATCGCATATAGTGTAGGGAGGTCTCACTTTCTCAAATGAAGGGGATCACCCGCTAAATTGTGATTGACGGAGGTCAGACCTTATAGTACAATCATCCTTGTGTTACTGGATTTTTATTCTATCAGGAAAGGCAGGGTAGATGTTCAGGAACTCTCTTATAATTATAGCGCCCGAACTAAGCGATCGGACGAAAGATGCTTAGTTGACGAGGATGGAGGTTATCGAATTTTCGGCGGATGCCTCCCGGCTGATCAAAAAAAGAGATCACAGCCGTAAGTGTTTCTTTAAACCAAAGAGGTGACTCTTTGTACAAAGGGAATACACATGATCTCCCAAATTAAACATGTAGAGAGGGACGAAGAAATGTCCCTTCTATTTTAGTAGGCTTTCTTTGTCCCTTTCACATGATCGGGAGGAAGAATATTTATGTGTGGAATCGTAGGTTATATTGGTCAGAATGATGCGAAGGAAATCTTATTAAAAGGTTTAGAGAAGCTTGAGTACCGCGGGTATGATTCAGCAGGTATCGCTGTGGCAAACGAAGAAGGCGTGCATGTGTTCAAAGAAAAAGGACGTATCGCTGAGCTTCGAGAAGTCGTGGATGCAAACGTGGCATCTTCAGCAGGAATCGGACATACACGCTGGGCAACTCACGGTGTGCCAAGCCATCTAAATGCGCATCCGCATCAAAGTGCTTCTGGCCGTTTTACGCTTGTTCATAACGGTGTCATTGAGAACTATGTACAATTGACACGCGAATATTTACAAGACGTCACACTAAAAAGCGACACAGATACAGAGGTTGTTGTTCAAGTCATCGAACAATTTGTAAACAGAGGTCTTGATACAGAAGAAGCTTTCCGTCAAACGCTTCTTCAACTAAAAGGCTCTTACGCAATTGCCCTTTTCGATAACGAAAACAAAGAAACAATCTATGTGGCGAAAAACAAAAGCCCATTATTGGTTGGTTTCGGCGAAGATTTCAACGTTGTGGCTTCTGACGCAATGGCGATGCTTCAAGTAACAAACGAATATGCGGAATTAATGGATAAAGAAATGGTCATTGTCACAAAAGACGAGGTCATCATCAAAAACCTTGACGGTGATATCATGACACGTCCTTCTTATATCGCTGAGCTTGATGCAAGCGACATTGAGAAAGGCACATATCCTCACTACATGTTAAAAGAAACGGATGAACAGCCGCTTGTTATGCGCAAAATCATCCAAGAATATCAAGACGAAAACGGCAAACTGTCAGTCGCTGGCGATATCGCAAGCGCAGTAGCAGAAGCAGACCGCATTTACATTGTGGCTTGCGGAACGAGCTACCATGCTGGACTTGTCGGTAAACAATACATTGAAGACTGGGCGAAAGTACCTGTAGAAGTCCATGTAGCAAGTGAATTCTCTTACAACATGCCGCTTCTATCGAAAAAGCCTCTGTTCATCTTCCTTTCTCAATCTGGGGAGACTGCGGACAGCCGTGCTGTACTTGTTCAAGTCAAAGAACTTGGTCATAAAGCATTAACGATCACAAACGTACCAGGATCTACGCTTTCTCGTGAAGCGGACTTCACATTGCTTCTTCATGCAGGACCAGAAATTGCAGTGGCTTCAACAAAAGCCTACACAGCACAAATCGCTGTACTTGCAATCCTTGCATCCGTTGCAGCTGAATTAAACGGTCAATCTCTTGACTTTGATCTTGTGAAAGAGCTTGGGATTGTAGCAAACGCAATGGAAGCCCTTGTCGATCAAAAGGATGAAATGGAACAAATCGCTCGTGACTTCTTCACAGTGACACGTAACGCATTCTTTATCGGAAGAGGACTTGACTACTATGTGTGCCTTGAAGGTTCACTAAAACTAAAAGAGATCTCTTACATCCAAGCAGAAGGCTTTGCTGGCGGAGAACTCAAACACGGCACAATTGCTTTAATTGAAGAAGGCACACCGGTCATTGCCCTTGCAACGCAAGAGCACGTGAACCTCAGCATTCGCGGTAACGTCAAAGAAGTCGTTGCACGCGGAGCAAACCCATGTGTCATCTCACTAAAAGGCCTAGAAGATGAAGGCGACCGTTTCGTCCTTCCAGCTGTACACCCAGCACTTGCACCACTTGCATCTGTTGTCCCATTACAGCTGATCGCATACTACGCAGCCCTTCACCGCGGGTGTGATGTGGATAAACCACGTAACCTTGCGAAGAGTGTGACGGTGGAGTAGGAATTAAATAAAATCGGATTTTTGATACCCCTTTAGATATCATTTTCTAAAGGGGTATTTTTGTTTCATTAGAACTGGAACGTACGAAGATTTTTGATTAAGGGTACAATATTAGAAGATTTACATGGGTTATAATGTGTTAAGTACATTATAAATAGAATGCCAAACGCACCTTGCGCAGGTAATACAGGTTAAATAACAAAGAAAGAGAGAAGAACACATGACCAAACATAAAATTTACACAATGAGCTTTGCAAAAGTCTATCCTCTCTATATCGCAAAGGCAGAGAGAAAAGGACGAACAAAGGCTGAAGTCGATACGATTATTTGTTGGTTGACGGGGTACAGTCCGGAAGAGCTACAGGAACAGGTGGACAAACAGACAGACGTTGAAACTTTTTTTGATGAGGCTCCTGAGCTTCATCCTTCCCGCAGCTTCATCAAAGGCGTCATTTGTGGTGTTCGGGTAGAGGACATTGAGGAAGAAACCATGAAGAACATTCGTTATCTAGATAAGCTGATTGATGAGTTAGCGAAAGGAAAGAAGATGGAAAAGATTTTGCGAGGTACATCATGACCATCACAAGCAAGCCCAGTGAACTAAACTTCACTGGGCTTTTTTATATTTCTAGATCATTCGAATGATAAAAATAAAATCTATTTGAACGAATTCCCTCTTCATGTCGTCAAAAGAAGTGATATCAAAACAAATTGGCGTTTGAAAAGGGAGTGGCGTGGATGGATATGAAGATGATATTACCTCTTATTTTGCTGCAAGCGATTTTGATGGTGATTGGTTTGTTCGATTTGCTGAAAAGAGATCCATCGAGGATCAGAGGAGAGTTAAAGTGGGTTTGGGCGTTGGTGATTGTGTTTGTGGCGAGTGCCGGCCCTATTGTGTATTTCATTTTTGGCCGTAAACAATCTTAGTAGGGGGGATTCGCTTGAATATGCTGGAGTGTCATGGGCTGACGAAATCGTATGGCCGGCATGAAATTTTAAAAAACGTTTCATTTTCTGTTGGGGAGGTTGGATGTGTTGGCTTTTTAGGGGCCAATGGAGCGGGGAAGACAACAACGATCCGGATTTTGACGGGACTTGCTCGTCCTACGTCTGGTGTCGTGAAGGTGGCGGGTATGGATGTGACAAAGGACATGGATCAAATCAGTCATGTGATTGGGTATTGTCCGCAGCATCCTGCATTTTATCAGGATATGACGGGGCAGGAGTGGATGCATTGGGTTGGCGGGTTATTTCACTTAGAGAAAAACATCATTCGCTCCAAAACAGAGGAGCTGTTGAAGCTTTGCCGGGTGTATGAGGCGAAGGATCGTGCCATTGGCAGCTATAGCGGAGGCATGAAGCAGAGGCTTGCCATTGCGCAGGCGCTTATCAACAGCCCGAAGGTTCTCATCTTGGATGAACCTGTGTCTGCACTTGATCCCATGGGGAGAAAAGACGTTCTGACATTGATTGAGCGTCTGAAACAAGAAATGTTGATCTTTATGTCTACCCATATTTTAGATGACATTGAACGTGTGGCAGATCATATTATCATGATCAACAGCGGCAAAATTGAGGTGTCCTCTTCCATGAAACAGATCAAAGAAGACTATATCCAGCCAGTGATTGAATTTCAATTAGAACAAAAGGATACGAAATTATTGGCTTTGTTAAAAGAGCGGGATTGGGTGGAGGAATGCTTGGAGACAGGAGATGCTTATCAGGTGCGAGTGAACGATCAACAAATAGCATTGAAGGAGCTGCCTCGTCTCATCACTGAATCTGGCGGTGTTCTCCTCCATTATCGACTATCTAAGCTGACGCTTGAAGATATTTTCATGAAGGTTGTGAATGCATGATGATGTTGAAAAAGGAATTTAGGGAGTTATTCACTAGCTATAAAATCTTATTTGTTCCTATCATTTTTACGATTTTAATGATTACACAGCCTATTACGCTCAAAATGCTGCCGGATCTTCTATCGAAATCAGCTAATTTACCTGAAGGATCTACATTTTACATACCAGAGCCTAGTGCAGGAGAGGCTTTGGCGAGTGCATTGAGTAAATTTGATTCACTTGGTGTTTTTATTCTCATTATGATCGTGATGGGGACGATCGCTGGAGAGCGTGCCTCTGGAGTGACTGCGATGATTATGGTGAAACCGATCAGTCGAACGAGTTATTATGTCTCGAAAATATGCGCCTATGCCTGTTTGACTTTGTTTAGTTTGGTGGTGGCGGTGCTTGCCTCTGTTTATTATGTGGACATTCAATTTGGGCATGTGGATTGGGTCAATGTGTTAAAAGGAACACTTCTTTATTATCCAAATTTATTGCTGATTGTGGTATCGACCATTTGTGCTTCGGCGTTCTTTCAACGTTCTGTCACAGCTGGCGGTGTGTCGCTTTTGATCAACCTTATTCTGTTTACCGTACCTTCATTTTATGAAGAGACATTAGGGAAGTTTGCACCTAAAGGCGTGACAAGTGCAGCCGAAGAGATGATTCATAAGGGGACTTATTCGGATCAGGCACTTACAAGTTTTCTAGGTGTATCAGTATTGATTGTTTTCTTTTTTCTCATCGGATGGTTTCTTTTTAGAAAACAAGAGTTATAGCAGGCTGTTGCGATTGTTTCTGAAAGTTTACTATGAGCATAAAAATCTGAATACGGTTGAAAATTTGATATGATGATAAAAATTGACTGTATTTTCAGAAAAGAGGTTTTTATTCATGAGAACATCACGTAATCCTGAGACCATTCACCCGCCACTTGCACCATATATCCATCAAATAGAGACAACTGGAGCACAGCGGTGGTTAACCTTATCAGGTCAGGTGGGAATGGAGGCGGATGGGAAAATCCCCGAAAGTCCGTTGGAGCAGCTCGAATTAGCGTTAGAGAATGTGAAACGAAATGTAGAAGCGGCAGATATGGCTGTGGAAGATATAACGAAACTAGTATTTTATCTCGTGGGAGAATTCGATGCTGAGAGCAGGAAACAAATTATGGGGCAGTTTTTAGGCGATCATCTGCCTTGTATGACGATGATTTATGTGGTGGCATTGGCTTCACCTGCTTTAAAGGTAGAGGTGGATGCTTGGGCGTGTCAGGAGATGGTATAGGGTTAATAGATAAAAGATTGGGATGCTGCAGCCCAATCTTTTTTTATTTTGTACATAATATAATTTCTTTTTCCGTTGTTTATAGAATAGATTATCTCATTACTATTACCTTGTTATTCTCTATATGGTAATATTAGGTTAAGAGATTAGTGGGTCTAATGACATTCGTTTTTTGATTTTATAACACACCATAGATAAGCATACATCACTCTAATCAAAGGGAGAGATTTGATGCCATTCATGGAGGTTCAGAATGTAAGCAAACGATATAGCAATGGTGATGGGATAGAGGGTCTGTCATTTTCCATCGAAGCAGGAGAGGTTGTGGCGCTGCTTGGGCCTAATGGTGCTGGGAAGACGACAACGATTCGATGTTTAACGGGTCTATATAAACCAGATGGAGGGGAAATTCTCATAGAGGGTTTCCCGCCTGGTCATGCCCATGTCCAAAAACAAGTAGCTCTTATTCCTGATCAGCCGTATTTGTATCCAGACTTAACGGCTGCTGAACATGTTCAATTCCGTGCACGTGGATATCATAAAGGCTTAAAACAGATCAAGGAAAAGGTATATGAAGCGTTGAAAGAAGTACATATGGAAAAGAAGATGAATGAACTGTGTGGAAGGCTTTCAAGAGGCCAAAAGCAGCGTGTTGTCTTAGCAGGGGCCATTGTTCAAGATGCCTCCCTTTTTATATTAGATGAACCGACTGTTGGGTTAGATATACCGTCAAAACAGTGGCTGTCGGATTGGCTGAGACAAAAAAGCAGTCAAGGTGGGTCGGTCTTTGTGTCGACTCATAGTCTGGAGTTTGTCCTTGATACGGCTAGCAGGGTTGTATTGATTCGAGACGGTGCCATCATGAAGAGTATGAATGTTCCTCAATTAAAGGAAGAACAGGTTGAGTGGAGGGCAAAAGTTATTCAACTTTTGGGGGAGTGGTCAAGTGAATAACACACTCTCCCTTTTATGGATGAAATCTCAAAGGCGCTTGATCAGTAAAAATCAAGAAAAGAAAATGCCTTTTCTGATCTTACTTCTTTTCATTGCGGCAATTGGTTTTCAGCTAAGCGCAGTTTCAAGTATGGGTGATTGGAATGCGGTTGCAGCTGGGTGGATCATTGTCTGTTTGTTTGTTCTCTATACGGGGTTTGGCTTGTTTACAAATCGGCTGCCTAGTCAAATGAACGATATCATTTGGTTATATGGAAATGGCGCTTCTTTATGGACGGTTGTTATCGGTGTGTGGATGTATCATATTTTCTGGCGAGGGGCTCTTCTCATTATCTCTGCTTTGGCTGCGGATCTTCTTCTGTTTTTTATGACGCAGCAGTACCCGTTTCTGCTTGGCAAATCACTCATCCTGACAGGGCTGTTATGTATGGTCGAAACTTGGATGATTGCGGTGTCTTGTGCTAGAACCATTAGAGTATACAAGCGACTGCTCTTACTCGGCTTTGTATTGATGTTTTTCAGCTTTGCACTGCTTGTTTTGAATCAATTGATGATGAAACAGCCCTCATTGATGAACATTGCTGATTCTTTGATGTTTCAAGCTGGGCGTATGATCGAAGAGTTCTCTATTCTTTCTATCTTCATTTTTATTGGAGTGATGTTTCTATCTTTCATGATGATGTACAGTGCTAGTCATCGTTTAGAGATGAAGGAGTCTTTAGTCAAGGAGGCAGTATTTTGGGAGGAATTTGAGGGGAAACATATTCAATCAAGTCCAATCGTTCAAAAAAAGAGCAGGACATGGTGGGGACTTCCAGCATTAACGGGCGTTTGGGCTTTTCTTTGGATTGAATTATTGCTGATAAAAAAATATATCACCTTCCATGTGCTATCTACCATGCTGTTAATCGGTACTTACTATGTCCTCTTTACTTATTTTTCAGATTGGCTGAATCTATTCTTGATTGTCATTGCTGCATCTGTTCTTTTTAGTTCATATTATGCGGGGATTGTAAGACACGCACAAACAGGAGTGCTCTACCTTTTTCCAGGTGCTTTATATCAAAAAATCATTCTGTTAGAGGTGTTTCAAACCTTTTGGTTGTATGCTTTCTACTTGATTTCTCTTTATTTGGTTGAGATTCAGGATGTTTTGTATTGGACCTTATTTGGTGGAGGAGTTTATATATGGTTTTTGGCCATACGACTCTTTGCCTTTATGCAGCCTCTGAGACGAGAAATGAGTTTTGCTCTGGCTGCCTATTATCGATCATTGCTATTTGCGTCTGTGATCAGTGCTATGATCGTTATTAGCATTCATCTCATCACTGATGGCTTGTTGACTACAATTGTATCTCTAGTGGCTGGGTCTGGATCTTATGTGCTTTGTTATCGATACCGTGCGGTTCATTAAAAAGAGGAGTTGATTGTAAATGAAACCAGAAAATAAGCTGTCTCAATCCGTTCAACAATTGGCTAATACAAATGAAGTAACGATCGTTCAAGCAATAGGAGATTTAAGAAAATATGGAAAAGATGCAGTGCCCGTCCTTGTTGAGGCTTTAAAAGAAAAAGGCTCTCTGCGGAACATTGCAGCAGCTGTACTTGGTGAATTTGGAGCAGATGCGGGGGACGCAGCAGAACCGCTAGCTCGGCTATTAGAAAGTGACGAAGAAGATACAAGAATGGCCGCTGCCATGTCACTCATGAGGATTGGGAAACCTAGCTTGCCATTTCTTCTGGCACTTGCTAAACGTTATGAGGGGCCTACTTGTTTCTGGGCATCATGGTGTATCTCTTGGATTGATCCATCAAAAATTGAAAAAAACATGTACGAGTGCTTAAAACAAGAACAAGAAAATCCAACAGGCAGCGTCACACCTTTTGCTGCAGAGGAGGCATTAGGGAAAATTATCGCTTTTCAGCTAAAGGATAAAGGGGATGAATAATATTAAATGTGGTTAAGTCAGCCTTTTTAATCGATGGTATATGTTATAAAAATTACGCCACACAAACTTGGAATAAATAAGAGAGGGGGATCGTTATGTTTCAATCAAATACAGAGTTAAAAAGAAATGCATTTTTCTATGCAGGGGTTGGTATCGTTCTAGTGATTGTTTTCATTCTTGAAGTGGTGCCAATTAGTTCTGAATGGGAATTTTCCTTTATTTTTTTAGGATTGGCCATCTTGTTTTATCTTAAATTTGTCATGCGCATAGAAGAAGACCAGACATCATTATAAAGAGTATTCTTATCAACTGTAGATTTAATAAAATGTCGTTTATAAATCTACAGTTGATGGATTGTTTAAATGGGATTGTCAATGTTCATAAATATTTCTTCTAAAGAGGGCTCATCGACTTCTAATCTAAAAATATCAATATTTTTTGATAAGAATAGTTTGTTGATGGTTGGGATTCTTGCTTCGTCCTCAATCACTAGATGGGAATTCAATTCGTTAATTTTGCATTTTTCCACGTTTTCCTTCAGGTCTATTAATAAAGATTCCTGCTGGTTCTTACAAATGGCACTGTGTTTAACATAAACAGTCAAATTCTTTTTATAGGTTTTTCTTAAATCCTCGATACTCCCTTTCGCTTGAAGAATACCCTTGTTCATGATGGCCACCTCGTCACATAATTTTTCTACCTCATTTAAGTTATGTGATGTTAAAAATATAGTTGTCCCATTTGCAGCGATTTCTTTCAACATGGCATGGATTGTCAATGCTGAGTTCGCATCGACTCCAGAAGTAGGTTCATCTAAGAAAATGAGTTCTGGATTATTGATCAGTGCTTGTGCAATTCCCAGTTTCTTTTTCATTCCGAAAGAAAAGTGTTTAGTTTTTAATTTTGCAGCATCTTTTAACTCAACTTTATCAAGGAGTTCTAATAAATCCTCTTTCTTCAAATATAACTTCAATATTTTGCTGAAATACTCCATATGTTCAATGGCTGTCATGTTTTCATAAAGTGATGAGTAATCAGGAAGAACTCCTATTTTCCTCCAACATTCTTTTTGTTGCTCTTTTTTGTAACCTAATAATTCGTAGTATCCTCCTGTTGGTTGAATGATGCCTGTTATCATATTAATAAATGTTGACTTTCCAGCACCATTTTTCCCTAAAAACCCAAATATTTTGCCTTTTTCAATGGTCAAATCTATTTCATTAACCACAATCTTATTTCCATACTTTTTTGTTAGTTTTTTTGTTTTAAGTGCATACACTATAAATCCCTCTTTCTTAAAGTGATGATACTTATGAGTAAAAATATGGCAGGGTATATTGCTACAATACAAGTGAAGTCAGCCTGATCTTGTGTGAAATAATAATATGGTGTGATGTAACTTACGATTTGAATGAAAACATTTGTAGTTCCAATGCTGATCAAACCAATGATCGGCAAAATAATTGATATTGTTATGCCTAAAAACATCGTAATTGAAGGGCTTGAAATAATAGTAGATAGCAGCAAGCTTAACCCTAAAAAGTACGAGATAAAGATGATGGACTGAATCAATTCTAAAAAGTAAAATGCGTTTGAGAAAGGCATTATTAGAATGAAAGAAATTGTTAAACATGCAACCCAAAACAGAAAATTCCCGAGAAATTTTCCAAGTAAGATACTACTTCTGGACGTCTTAGTGACTAAGAAACGAACTGTACGAGAATAAATCTCTTTATTCACAGCGTTCTGGGCGAGACTTGTGATAAAAAGTGGAGCGGCAATAAAAAGTAAAACCATTAATCCACCAACATATGCATTTTCATCTAGACCTAGAGAATCGAATTGATTACTAAATTGACTAAGGATTTTTGCAGTACCTGTTGAAATTCCAATGATGATAAAAACAATTAGGATGGATCGTATACTTTTAAACAGTACTTTAAACTCTTTCAATCCTATTGCAAACATGACCTCTCCTCCTCTAAAGATGGGTTTTATTTTTTGTGGCTGAATGATCTTTAGAAATTACAATCATTCCAGCTATTAAATATGCAACACTGCCAAGTAAGCCTGAGAAAACAGTTAATAAACTACTTAAAATACCTGATGTGATTAACATAATACCTGCAGCTCGTGCATTTCTTTTCATGACTTGTAAAGAAATTGCCCCAACTAAGCTGCTTAGCATAGATAAAATGATCATATATATAGTTCCGTTCGAAAGAATGACAATTATTTGTTCTGGTGTGATATCTGTGATGTTTTCATCTTGTAAGAAACTCTGAATTAAATTGTTTGTCTCCTCACTATTTCTTGTACCTTCATGCAGTATAAAACTTCCAATCGATAATAAGATAAATAATGTAATTCCTAAAAAAGTAAGTGATTTTTCTAAAGTTTGATACATATAAACCTCCATAAATACCAATTTATTGTTTGATTATCTTAAAAAGACAATATCATGGATCTAGTCTGTTTATCCATATATTTTTGAATAAAGTTTAAATTAATTTAATATTGTTAAAAAAATTATTGAAATTATGATCATTTTTATTTAATGTATGTTATGATGTTAGCAAAGAGAGGTTGTGGATACATGGAAAAAGATATTCCTACGTGGATTCTAGCTGTAGATGCTGAGGATAGAGAATTTATCAGAAAGTTCATTCTCAGTTCAGGCTCTTTAAAACAAATGGCAAAAGATTATGATGTGTCCTATCCTACGGTCAGGACTCGTCTAGACAGAATTATTGAATTAATTCGTTTAAATGACACATTAGAACAAGAAACATTGATTAAATATGTGAAAAAACTTGCAATTGAAGAGAAAATCAGTTTAGAAGTGGCCAAAGGTATAATTGAAAAATATAAAGCAGAAAGGGGTAAAGATGATGAATGAATTCTTGTACTTTCTTATAATCGTTAGCGTATTTGCTTTGCAGTATTTTTTATCAACACGAAATCATTTGATGTGGGGAGCGTGCATTCCTATTGTCTTTCTAGTAGTAATGGGCTGGTTATATTTCACGTATCAGGTAAATCATCATATTGGTTTTATCATAATGATGTTGGTGGGATTAGCTCATTTAATCGAAGAATGGAATCGCGGCCGGAGAATGCTTCATCAAAAGAAAAAAAGAGAAATTGAAAAAATGAAGTCACAGGATATTGTATTATGAATTTTTAAGTCATTTTATATGGAGATAGCATATTACATATTAATAGAAGATGATGAAGCACCTGTTTAAAATATCTTCAGTAAAATAGCAACTTTATAGGATGATATATCCTTAATTTTAAAAATAAGGTATGATAAATATGCTTTATCTTTATATTGTCCGAAGGAGCTGTCGTGTTGAAGGGATCTAGGGTTGAGTTGATTGATAGTTTACGTGGTTTTAGTTTATTAGGTATTTTGATCGTGAATATGCTTAATTTCCAATATGATTATGATTTTGAGAAAATGTTTGATTCGAGTTTTTGGGGACAGGAATTCGGTGTATATCTAACGGAAATTTTGTTCCAAGGGTCTTTTTATCCGATCTTTTCCTTTTTATTTGGGTATTCTTTTATCAAGCTGATTGAATCGACGAAGGCCAAGGGATTAAATACGAATGCCATTGTCGTTCGCCGGGGCTTTGGTCTGATTGTGCTTGGGATGCTGCATTACATCTTTATTTGGAACGGTGACATTCTTCTTTATTATGGAGCTTGTACGTTTTTCTTGATGATGTTTTTGAGCAGCCGGATTAAAACAATGCTTATTTGGTCGGGTGTGTTAGGTGCGTTGTCATTAGTCGTTTTGCCATACATGATGAAATTTGTTTATGGGACTGATGATTTATTAACCGATGTGTATGCGAAAGGTGATTATGGGGATATTTTGCTCAGCCGGATTACGGTTGAAGACGATATGATGATTGTGACCATGATTCTGGCGATCGTGACCATTGCGCTTATGCCGATATTAGGTTTTCTTTTTGGTACGATCATGGTTGGTCCATTTGCACTGCTTGGCATGGCGATCGGGAAAAAGGGTCATTTGACAGAAGAAGATCGAGGAATGGCTTATCGTAAAGGCTGGGTTTGGATGATTATCATCGGGCTCGTTTTAAAATGTGCGACGTTCATTGATGCTCCTTGGAGTGAATTGGTGATTACGCTGGGTGCCTATGTGCTGACGATTGGGTATATTCAAGCCTTTATTGTTTTCTACTATTCGAAGGCAGCCCAAGGTTTCAAACGCCTGCTTGCAGGGCTTGGCCGTTTGTCTCTCTCAAACTATTTGGCGCAGTCGATTATTTGTACAACGATTTTCTATTCTTATGGACTTGGTCTATTTGGACAATTGGGATCAATGTTTGGGCTGCTGCTTGCTGTCGGACTGTACACAGCACAGCTGTTCATCAGCTATCTCTATTTGAAAAAATGGAGAAGAGGTCCTGTGGAGTGGCTTATGGGAAAATGGGTATATTGGAAATAAAATATTTTGTTAAAGAACCGTATGGCTTAAGGGCTGTGCGGTTTTTTATTTTAAATAAATGAGGAGAACGTTTTTAAAATGGTTGAATATTCTTTTAGTGTGTATATAATGTATATATAGTGTATATACAATATTTTTCTGAAAAAAGAGGTTTTTATATGCAAATTACGATTTCAAACCATTCTAAGGAGCCTATCTATGAGCAAATTACGAATCAAATCAAATCGATGATTTTAACGGGTGAGCTTGAAGAAGGTGCAGCGTTGCCGTCTATTCGAAAGCTGGCGAAGGATTTACAAATTAGCGTGATTACAACAAAGCGAGCGTATGAAGAGTTAGAGAAGGCGGGATTTATTTATTCGATTGTAGGCAAGGGATCATTTGTTGCGGAACAAAACCTAGAAGTGATGAGAGAGAAGAAATTGAAGGTGATCGAGGAACAGCTTGGAGCAGTAGTCACAAACGGGAAAGAATTAGGCTTATCTTTTGATGAATTGCAGCAGTTATTAAAGTTCTTATATGAGGAGTGAGATGAGTGGAGCATGTGATTGAATTTAAAGGAGTATCGAAACAATTCAAGGATTTTTCCGTTCAGGATCTTGATTTACGGGTTAAGAAAGGCTTTGTCACAGGGTTTATTGGAGAGAATGGAGCGGGTAAGTCGACCACCATTAAAATGATCATGAATTTGTTAAAACCCGATTCAGGTGACATAAAAGTTTTTGGATTGGATTATCATACTCATGAAAAAGAGATTAAGGAACGAATCGGATTTGTTTACGATGCCAATGTTTTTTTTCCAGGGTTGAATTTAAAGGACATCAAACGGATTGTGGCTCCTGCCTATAAACGCTGGGATGACCAGCTTTTTGATCAATATATTGAACAGTTTGGTCTGCCGCTGAATAAAGCGATCAAAACATTTTCAAAAGGCATGCAGATGAAGGCTTCACTAGCGATTGCGCTGTCACATCATGCAGAGCTGATTATCATGGATGAACCAACTGCTGGTTTAGATCCGGTTTTTAGAAGAGAGCTGCTCAGCACGTTACAAGAATTGATGATTGATGGAAATAAGACGATCTTTTTCTCGACGCATGTGACGACTGATTTAGACCGGATTGCGGATTATATTGCGTTTATACAAAATGGAAGGCTGGTTTTTCAACAGTCGATTCATGAAGTGGCAGAGGGTTATGCGCTTGTGAAAGGAAGCCTGGAGTTATTGGATCGAGATACAGAAAAGGCCTTTGTCCATATCCAGCGTACAGCAGCCGGATTTGAAGCATTAACCGATCGGGTTGATGAGGTGAAACTTATTTTTGGGGATGCTGTTGTGATTGAACCGGCGTCGCTTGAGGATATCATGTTTTATTTGAAAGGCGGGGTTGCGCATGTTTCATTTAATTAAGCGTGATGTGATTTTGCAAAAGAAGCAGTTACTTATTTTTATTCCGTTTATCTTATTTTTTATTTTCATGGATGTCCATCCAGTATTGACGTTTATAGTCGCTAGTGTCTTCATTCCATTTAACACATATGCGTATGATGAAAAGGCAGAAACGAATATTCTATTAAATTCTTTGCCTTATACCCGGAATGAAATTATTGCCTCCCGTTATCTTGGTGCCGTTTTTTATATGGTCATTGCGATCGGGCTGACAAGTGCTGCATTACTTGTGTTTGGGAAGCTGTTTTCGCTGTCAGATATTGCGATTGGCAGCGGGTTGTTTTTATTGTTCGCGGCGTGTACGTTTCCATTGTTTTATATCTTAAAGCCTGGCTATATCACAACGGCAGTGATCATTGGCTTTATCGTATTATCTGCTATGGGACCGCCTGTTGTTCTCTATTTAGCAGAGCAATTTAGTGGGCTCACTGATTTTATCATGAATTTATCGATCCCTGTTTTATATACGGGGTCAGCTGTGCTGATTATGCTCTTCTACTTGCTGTCTTGGGGACTTTCTACTGTGATTTACCAGAGGAAAGTGTTTTAGGAAAGCAATTGCCGATGTTTCTATAAATTTACAGCTTGAGCTTAGAAGACCGTGTGAGCGGTCTTTTTTTAAAGATTTTTCTGGTTATTGATTATATCAATATAAAATAATTTGAACTTACTTTTATGTCAGAATATTTTGTTAATAGTGTTTCCCTCAAAAAAACAATTGTTTTTTAAGGGTAGATTTATTATGATAATATACATCGAAAGATTGATGTTTCTCAATCAGAATGAAAATTCTGATTTTTATTTTTTATGTTGTTTGTTGATGAGGGGGAAGAAAAGTGGCTCAAAAGGAATTAAAGAGAGGGTTAAGTGCCCGCCATATTCAAATGATCGCTCTTGGCGGCACAATCGGTGTTGGCTTATTTATGGGGTCAGCGAAGGCCATTCAATGGACAGGTCCATCGGTTCTTCTAGCGTACGCAGTGTGTGGTATTTTTATCTTTTTTATTATGCGTGCGATGGGAGAAATGTTATATCTTGAGCCGAGTACAGGGTCGTTTGCTACATTCGGGCATCAATATATTCATCCGCTTGCAGGGTATATGACGGCTTGGAGTAACTGGTTCCAGTGGGTCATTGTCGGAATGTCGGAAATTATTGCGGTTGGGGCTTATATGAAATATTGGTTCCCAGAGCTGCCTGCGTGGATTCCAGGGTTAATTGCGATGATCATTTTAGGAGCAGCCAATTTGATTTCGGTTAAGTCGTTCGGTGAATTTGAATTTTGGTTTGCGATGATCAAAATTGTGACGATTATCTTGATGATTGTTGCAGGTTTAGGCATTATTTTCTTCGGTTTTGGAAATGGCGGGACTCCTATTGGGCTGTCTAACCTTTGGGCGCATGGCGGGTTCTTTACAGGTGGGTTTAGCGGATTCCTGTTTGCATTGTCTCTAGTTATTGCTGCTTATCAAGGTGTCGAGCTCATTGGGATTACAGCGGGTGAGGCGCAAAATCCGCAAAAGACGCTGACAAATGCCATCAAAAGTATCATCTGGCGTATTTTGATTTTCTATATCGGTGCGATCTTTGTCATTGTGACTGTGTATCCTTGGGATCAGCTGAATACCCTTGGCAGTCCATTTGTGGCGACGTTTGCGAAGGTCGGGATTACAGCAGCGGCTGGTATTATTAACTTTGTTGTCATTACAGCAGCGATGTCCGGCTGTAATAGTGGTATTTTCAGTGCGGGTCGTATGCTTTATACATTAGGAGTGAATGGTCAGGCGCCTGCTTTCTTTACGAAAATTTCGAAGAACGGTGTACCGTATTTTGGGACATTCGCTGTGCTGATTGGTTTAGCGATAGGAGTTGTTCTGAATTATGTTTCTCCGCCAAACATTTTTGTCTATGTGTATAGTGCGAGTGTCCTTCCTGGGATGGTGCCTTGGTTTGTCATTTTGATTAGTCATATTGGCTTCAGAAAGGCAAAGGGGGCAGCGCTTGATCAGCATCCGTTCAAGATGCCGCTGGCACCAGTTTCTAATTATCTCACTATTGGTTTCTTATTGATGGTTCTTGTGTTTATGCTCATTAATCAGGATACGCGTATTTCTCTTATTGTAGCAATTGGGTTCTTGATTTTAGTTGCACTTAGCTTTTTTGTATTTGGAATTGGAAAACGAAAGCCGATTGAAACAGCTTCATCTAATCAAACGGTGAAATAATCAAAAGCCTTGCGGAGCGGACCGCAAGGCTTTTGTTGTTACAACGAGGCTTTGACACGGTTAAAGACATCTGGATAGTTGGTGAAAAGGCCGGTGACGCCGTATTGCAGTAGACGGGTCATGTCTGCTTCGCTGTTTATCGTATATGGATGAAGGAGGAGTCCGTGGCTTCTGACCTGCTGGACGTTTTCAGGTGTTAATGCTCTGAAATTCGGTCCAACACCCACGGCGTACGTTTTGATAAAGTCGAGCTGATCGTCTGTGATGGATGTCATTTGGTTTCTGTCTAATAGTTGTACTTTTGGCAGGCGTGGAGCTAATTTCTGCAGCTTTAGCAGGCTGTCTTCACTAAAGGATTGAATGATGACCTGCCCTTTTCTTGTGTGTTTCCCAAGAAGGTGATGTTTCTTTAAGGCGGCCAATAGTTTTTCTTCCATTTGCGGATAAAGGTCTGGTTTTTTTGTTTCAATATAATAATTCTCTCGTTTGCCGAAATAGCGCAGCACCTCATCTAATGTCAGGACTCTCTGTCCGATATAGTTGGCATTTTGTCTGTCGGGATTGGCTTCGTTAAACCATGTACCAGCATCAAGTTGTTTGATTTCAGCAAGTGTGAGATCTTTGACCCAGCCTGTTCCGTTTGTGGTTCGGTCAACGGTTTCATCATGCATCACGATGAGATGTCCATCCTTTGTCATTTGAAGGTCGAGTTCGAGGTAATCTGCATTCATCTTTGTGGCGAGCTTGTAGGAAGCCAGGGTATGCTCTGGTGCATACCCTGATGCTCCGCGGTGTGCAACGGTTAAGATGCGATCTGGAGATAAAAGGTTTTCATGTGCCGATACGGTGGCCGGCACCCACGCAAAAGACAGTAAAGCAAAAGAGAGCAACACGAAAGCAAGTAATCTACTTTTCTTCATATTTTATCCTCCTTTTACGGTAACTGCCTCCATCATAAGAAATAGATGTAAAGAGCATGTTGGGCGGATATGAATCTTTTATGTGATTTTCATTAAGCTTGCTCTACGCGTTTTCCTGTATTCCATGTCATAGCGAGGAAAACAATCGCAAGCACACAAGAACCAACCAGTAAAATGAAGCCTCCTGTCCAGTCATAGTGATCGACGACGACGCCCATCATGGCATTGGCAAAGGCAGAGCCGCCAATGTAGCCGAAGAAGCCTGTCAGTCCGGCAGCAGTGCCAGCTGCTTTTTTCGGAGCGAGATCAATGGCTTGAAGTCCAATGAGCATGACCGGTCCGTAAATCAAAAAGCCGATGCTGATGAGGGCAATGTTATCGACCATTGGATTGCCTGCAGGGTTTAGCCAGTAAACAAGAACGGCAATTAACACCCCGGCCATAAAGAGGACGCCTGCTGGTGCGCGGCGGCTTCTAAAGAAGCGGTCACTGATCCAGCCGCACAATAATGTACCGGGAATGCCTGCATATTCATAAAGAAAATAAGACCAGCGTGAATGCTCTGGTGAAAAGCCCTTTGCTTCTGTTAAGTAGGTCGGCGCCCAGTCAACGACACCGTAACGGACGAAGTATACAAACACGTTGGCGATTGCGATATACCATAGGAATTTATTGTTGAGTACATATTTAAATAAAATCTCTTTCACTGTTAATTCTTTTTCTTGATCCTCATACTTTTGTGCCGGATAGTCATTTCGATATTCCTCAATTGGCGGAAGACCAGTGGATTGCGGGGTATCCCGTACGAGAAGTATGATCACGAAGGAGACGATAATGGCAATGATGGCAGGGAAGAAAAAGATACTTTTCCACGTCGCAAACAGTACAATCCCTAATGTGATAAGCGGTGCAAGAATCCCCCCGCCGATATTGTGAGCGACGTTCCAAATGGACATTTTCGTACCACGTTCACTAACCGAAAACCAGTGCGCCATCGTACGTCCGCATGGCGGCCACCCCATGCCTTGAAACCAGCCGTTTAAGAACATGAATAAAAACATGATCCATACACTGGATGTCACCCATGGAAATGAGACAAATAGGATATTGATAAGAGCGGATAAAAAGAGTCCGGCAGCTAAAAAGTATCTGGGGTTACAGCGGTCTGAGATCATCCCCATGATGAATTTACTAAAGCCATAAGCGATAGATACGGCTGCGAGTACAAAGCCTAATTCACTTTTCGTGAACCCCTCTTCCTGTAGATATGGAATGGCAAAAGCGAAATTTTTGCGCAGCAAATAGTAGCCCGCATACCCGATAAAGATGCCTAGAAAGACTTGCAGCCGCAGCCGCTTATACGTCTCGTCTGTTTTGGCATCATCAAGCCTGTCGATATGCGGAGCAGGTTTAAACCATTTGAACATGAAAGATCCTCCTTTTGTAGATGTCTGATTGACTGAAGCAAAAGTACGAGAATTGCTTTTGATCCTGTACCTTTTCAGAGACAAAAGAATTGTTAGCGCTTTCTTTTGTACTCCCATCATATCGGATGGAAGAGACGTTTATGATGAGGCTTTTGTCATAAATTTGGAAAAATGGGTCATGAAGTAACAAAAAAAATCCGCACAATGGCGGATTTTTTCTTAGCGGTTATAGAGACACATTAATTTTCGCAGATTTCTTTAGTTTTTCAATTTCTTTTTGGACTTCTTTTTGCTTTTCTTGAGATTCTAGCTGTTTTTTAATTTGTGATTTAACCTCTTTGTATTCTGGTGCTTTTTGCTTTTGTTTTTTCATTTGGTCTGCGTATTGATCATAATACGCTTTGACATCTTTCTCAGACACGGAGGCTGATTTGATTTCTTTGTCGACATATTGGCTGTATTTAATGCTGTCAGCAATGTCGCTTTTCAGCTGATCCAATGTGAGTCCGCTCTTTTTAAGTGCTTCTTCGAATTGAGCGTTGTCTTTAAACTGTTTCTTTTCTTCCTTTAGCTGCTTATCTACCTCTTTGTCAGAGGCTTTGAAGCCCTTCTTCTCAGCATCTTGCAGGATGAGCTCTTGTCCTACGAGCGCATCAATGGTTTGTTTCTTGACTGCTTTCTCGCCTTCTTTAGAAGTTGGGTCTTGCCCGGACTGCTGAAGCTGTCCTTGAATGGTAGATAAAGCGCTATTGTATTCACTGCCTGTGATTTTGTCTTTGTTGACAGTCGCAACGACCTTTTGATCATCGATTTTTTGTGCGTCTAATTTCTTTTGCATTTCTTCCATTTGCTTTTGCTGTTCTTTTTGATCAGCCTGTGTTGTTTCCTTGTTTTTAGCTGAATCGTTTTGCTTATCTTGTTTGGCATCGTTTGACGAGCAGGCTGCAAGTCCAACAGATAACAAACAAGCGATGAGTGTGTATGATACCTTTTTCATCATTTTCTCTCCCTTCGGTATGAGAACGTCTAGTGCGCATTCTAACCGTTTTTTAGGAAAAATAAAACCGTACAGACAATTTGTTAGCGGATTGACATGTTTTTTATCTGTTTGTCCTCATTTTGTCTTCTCATAGTCATCTCATGACAAACTCAATTGTGGAATAATTGTTCCATCACTTCGTCGATATCGGTGATTGGCTGGCGGCAGCTGTAATTTTCACAAATATACACGGTGGTTTTGCCATCAATTGTTTTGTAATCTTTTGTAAAGGGCGCGAGCTTCGCTAATTCTTTCCCTGTTTCGGCAGTCAATATGATATCAAATGGAACGAAGCGTTTTTGAAGCGCCTGTAAAAGCTGTTCTTTTTGAGGGTCGCCGTTTTTTCCGAGAATGATGATTTCTCTTTTGGTTGCATATTGACTTAGGAGCCCTTGCAGAAACGCTGTGTGTCCGCTTGGGTAGGAAGAGACATCGACATAAAAGGCTTGGAACATCTGCCGTAATGTGTCTAGCCAATCCTGACGTCCGGTCAGTCTGCTTAGCATGAGAAGGTGCTTGAGTGCGGTGCTGTTACCAGAAGGCATGGCACCGTCGTACACTTCTTTTTCTCGAACGAGGAGCGCTTCCGCATCTGATCCCGAGAAGAAAAAGCCCCCTTTTTCCTTGTCCCAAAACAGCTCAAACATGTTCTCCGCAATGGCTGTGGCTTTTTCCAGCCAATCTAATTCAAAGGTCGCTTCATATAAAGACATATAGGCTTTTAGCATATGCGCATAATCCTCGATAAAGCCGAGATGCTTCACGTCACCTTCTCTATATCGGACCATGAGACGATCATGTTGAACAAGATGTGTTTCTAGAAAAGACATCGCCTGCTTCGCCATACGGATCGCTTCATCTGCATCAAAGACTCTTCCTGCTTTGGCGAGAGCTGCGATCATCAGTGCATTCCATGATGTGAGCACCTTGTCATCGACAAGCGGTGCGGGTCGCTGCTGTCTGACTGATTGTAAAATGTGACGGGCTTCTTGCAGCTTAGACTGAAGGGTTTTATTGTCGATCGAAAAAGAGGCCTTGATGTCCTCAAAAGAGGTGGAAATGGTATGAGGGATGTTTTCCCCTTCAAAGTTCCCCTCTTCTGTGATGTGGTAGACAGCGCAGAATAATGCGCCGAGGTCCTCGCCTAAATGGGTGATAATCTCATCTTTTGCCCAAACGTAATATTGTCCTTCTTTCCCTTCAGAATCTGCATCTATCGCTGAATAAAAGGAGCCGCCTAGATTCATCATATCTTGTTTAATAAATTGGATCAGGCGTTGGACAAGTTTTTCATACTCAGGTTTTGAGGTGAGCTGATACGCTTCTGTGTAAGCTTCCATCAGCAAGGCATTATCATACAGCATTTTTTCAAAATGTGGCACAAGCCATTTTTCATCCGTCGAATAACGAGAAAAACCGGAACCAATATGGTCATATATACCGCCATTTGCCATCCCATCTAACGTTTTCGTGACTGCATACAGCGCATTCTCCTGTCCTGTCCATTCGTAATAGCGCATCAGAAAAGAGAGCATATGAGGTGCAGGAAATTTCGGTGCGGAGCCGAATCCGCCATACAGTGTATCAAAGCTGCTCATGAGCTGGTAATAGGCTTTGTGAATTGCTTCTTGAGCCAGTATGTTTTCTGTCTGCCCTGCTGCTTTAATCCGCAGATTATTTGTCGCTTTCTCTGCCAATGATTCAATATGATCTCGGTCGTTATGGTACGCATCCAGCAATTGTGTGAGTGCCTCGATGAAGCCAGGACGCCCGTATGCACTTCTTTTTGGAAAATATGTTCCCGCATAAAAAGGCTTTTGATCAGGCGTGACAAACACGTTGAGCGGCCAGCCGCCTTGCCCCGTCATCATCTGACAAACAGACATATACATCGAGTCGATATCTGGACGCTCCTCACGATCGACTTTGATTGAAATGAAATGCTCATTTAAGATGTCAGCGACTTGTTGATCTTCGAAGCTTTCGTGTGCCATGACGTGGCACCAGTGACATGTTCCTTTGGTTATCCATACCCAATAGATACGAGAACAGGCTTGTTTTCGCGTTTCGCTTTTTGAAAAGCTTCTTCTCCCCAAGGGAACCAGTCCACAGGGTTATGAGCATGTTGAAGTAAATAAGGAGACTTCTCAGCGATTAGTCTATTGGGTTTACTTTTGTTTGGCATGGGATCACCTGCTTTCTATTAATTTGTACGTTTAACATACCATAATTCCCTAAAAAAATTCATACACTCCATTTTGTGAACCAAACCCAAGTTATTAAAAAGGAGAACTGCTTATGACTCTATTTTCAGGGTTAACTTCATCACCTTATTGCTTTTTAGATAAGAAATAAGGAATTAAAATCTTTATCTTTTTATTTACTGTTAGATAGGAGAAACACACCCCGATGACTGTAACCATCCCGCCTGTCAGTGCAATAAACGTAGGTACTTCACCTAACCATACCCAAGAAATGGCCAAGGCTACGGCTGGTGTTAAATAAAGTGAAATTGTTGCTTCTGAAGCACCGATAAGTGAAGTTACATACGCAAGTGCAAAGTAAGGCACAACCGTTGGTAATAAACCTAAATAAACGATAGACAAAGTTGAGTTCATTGAAGCGTTCAAAAACTCTTCCCCTAAGCCAGGCAGAAATACAAGCATAGGTATTGTCCCGCCCCAAATAGTGAATGTAACGAATGGAATAAATCCATATTTTTTTATATAGCGAGCTTGAAAAACGAAATAAATACTCTCCGAAAATGCTGCCAGCAGGATTAACAAAATGCCGTTCACTGAATTTGTATAGTTTCCCGCCCCAAATGAAATGATCGACACACCCAATAAACTTATAATAGAGCCAATCCATTTATAAGAACCAAAATGTTCACCAAAAACCAGACGAGATAACATTGCAGAAAAAATAGGTGTCATGGTCACGAGTAAGCTTGCTACCCCTGCGCTGACTGTTTTTTCTCCGATATTCAGCAAAATGTGATATAGTGTAAAACCTAAAAACCCTAAAGATAAAATAGCAGGGATATCCTTCATGTCGGGTAAATGCATATGAGTCAAAACAGCAAAAACCAACAATGCCATTGACCCAATCAACAAGCGAAACAAAGCGAGGTGTTCCGGCGTATAACTCTCCAAACCCGCGCGAATTCCCGGGAAAGCTGATGCCCACAACCCAATCATCAGACTGTAAGATATGCCGATTCGAATTGTTTTCTTTCGCATTTTTCTCACTCCTCTTTACAAAAACCAACCAGTTATTTAATGTGTTTCTATACTAATAAAGATTTGATGATATGACTTCAACCAGTTAAATGGATTTTGACCCAACCACTTTAGTTTTTAAGGAGGATACTTTTTATGAGCGCTTCAGAAGAAAGAAGGATGAGAAAGCTTCCTAAGTACATACAAATCATTCAATTTATAAAAGATAAAATAGGAAATGGAGAATGGCCGATTGGAAGTAAGATTCCAAGCCAGCGCACGCTTGCCAAACACTTTGAGGTGAATAGGAGCACAGTAATTACAGCTTTAGAGGAATTGATGGCGGACGGATTAATCGAAGGCAGAATGGGAAAAGGGACAGTTGTTACGAACAATACATGGACACTTTTGGCTAAGAATTCCGCCCCCGATTGGGATCAGTATGTAACCTCTGGAATCCAGCGGCCAAGCCAAAAAATCGTTCAAGAGATCAATAAATCAGAATCAAACTCTGATCTTATACAGCTCAGTAAAGGAGAACTTTCAAAGGAGATTTTTCCTTTAACTGCTATGAAAGAGATGATGGGAAAGGTATCTCAAAACATAGAGGCATTCGGATATGAGGAACCAAAAGGATATTTACCTTTACGAGAGGCATTAAGTGGCTATTTAAGAACATTGGGAATTCAAGGCTCATCTTCTTCCATTCTTATTGTTTCGGGTGCGCTGCAAGCCTTACAGCTAATATCAATGGGGCTTTTACAAAGGGGATCGACCGTTTATCTTGACCAGCCGTCCTATCTTTATTCATTACACGTATTTCAATCAGCCGGTATGAAGCTGACTGGAGTTCCTATGGATAATGATGGACTTTTGCCGGAACATATCCACGTGGCAAGGGGGGAGCGGGGGAGGGCTATATTATATACAAATCCCTGTTTTCATAATCCAACCGGTATCTCAATGTCAGAACGGCGACGGGAAGAAATACTTGCGGCAAGTGAGAATGCACAGCTTCCCATTATTGAAGATGACATATATCGTGAGTTATGGATCGATGAGATTCCTCCAAATCCTATTAAAACAATAGATAAAAATGGGCATGTGCTTTACATAGGAAGTTTATCTAAGACATTAAGCCCCGGCTTAAGAATTGGATGGATCGTCGGTCCAGAATCAGTGATTGAACGTTTATCCGACATAAAAATGCAAACAGATTACGGCTCCAGTTCGTTATCCCAAAGAGTAGCGGCAGAGTGGTTTACATCCGGTGAATACCAACAACATCTAGAACAGGTAAGAAGTCAATTAAAGGTGAGAAGGCAATTGGTCATGAGTCTTTTAGAAACCAATTTGAAGAATGTTGCTACATGGAATATTCCGAAGGGAGGATTCTTTGTCTGGGTAAAAATATTGCCTTCACTATCTATGAAATCACTTTATACAAAAGCTTTGACAAAAGGGATACTTCTCAATCTCGGCAGTATCTATGCTCAAGAAAAGGGGAACTATATTCGCTTATCATATGCTTATGCATCTCTTGAAGATCTACAAAAGGGAATTTATGAATTGGGTTTAATGATTAAGGAATTGGCAAGCAGATAAAAATATAATGAATACTAAAAGACAGTGACAAGTGGCGTAACCGATGCTAAAAAGCACTGGTTTATTTTCACGTTTGGCTTTATCGAAGGCTTCTTGCCCCCACGGGTACCAGAGAACTGGGTTGTGGGCATGCTGAAGGAGATATGGTGATTTTTCATTGATGAGTGGGTTGGGTGTTTGGTTGTTTGGCAAGGAATCACATGCTTTCTTTAATGGTTTCAAAAAATAACCGTTTTTTAACATATCACCGTTTGTAAATAAAATTCCCTTTTCATTCTTAAAATTAAAGAGAGTATCATGAATTGTCGGTCAGACTTTTTAGACTAGAAAATATTTGTGGTGATACATATTCTGATGAGTTATCTTGTATTTGTTGTAATAACGTATCAACTTCTGTTCGAACTTAACTGTAGCTTCTCTTGTTAATCCATTTTTTAAAACTTTTTGTTAAGTTTCGCAATTGAATTTAAATACTTTGATAAGTTCCCAATAACTAATTGGTGGCGAATAAGTTCATTTGAATTATATCCAATAATCATTTAAATAACTGAGTGAAAGCTAAACACCTCTCAACTGTTTCTTTGATTTTTGGTGAATATACTCTTAAGTCGTTACTTAGTTGACATACTCAGTTAGGAATATGCCGCAAAATTCAATTTTGGGTTCTGCCCAATCAGCCAATTGAGTCATCTATATGAGGTAATGCTATAGTATCTTGATATTGCATAATTAATTCTTGATTTGCGTATTTTAAGTTTGAACCAACTGTATCAACAATTTCAGTAAATAATCTATTAGGATTAAAATAATCATCTCTGTATTTTTTGTTATATTCTTCCCCGTTTCTTGTACTTAAGGCGATAATTTTTTGATTTTCCGCAAAAAGATAATTATCTATTTTAACAATTATAGGAGAATACAAGTTTTGAAAACATTCTTTTTTAAATTTTATTTCTTCTCTAAAAATGATGTACTATTATTTGCCCCGTAGTAGCGTCTCCTAAAGCAACAAAAACTGAAGTGACAGTTCCCCAGTCGATATGCCAATTCATATGCAATATTAAATCCGTTTCTTTTTATTAGTTTAGAGCTGTTAATATGTTTTGATTCTACTGTTTTTGTGAGTTAGTAGATTCATATAGATTTTATGTCGATATGGAAAAAAGAAGCTATCTGATCAAGAGATCTGTTTGCAACTGTGTTGTCTCATTTGCTAGAACATAATTCGGTAAAAGTAATTCTATCTGCAAAGATTTTCGATTGATTTATTAATTTCGCCCAATGTCATTTAAGATCGGCCGTTCTACAAAGAGTTGAGTTACTATTATATTATCGGGAATTGCATAGTTATGATTAATTATAAACAAAAATTTACTTATTTATAATTAATACCCTATTTTTACTTTTGTGACATTCTCGAATTGACAACCAGAACAACTTATATATAATGCTGTCCATTTTTAATTTCAAAAAGTTCTTTGCGGCTATGAAACCTCTTGGCATTGAACAAACAATCGTTTCTTTCTTCCTACCTTGAAGGAACCTCAGGTGATTCGGGAAATGGGAGTTAGATTTTCTACAAATCAATGTTTTTAATTCTAATTTTCTATATATAAACATAATAGTATATTGATAATAAATGCAAGGTGGAGATTGTATGTATTTACCTTATTGTTATTGTTTACCTAGAGGTTATGAGCCCTTGATTAATCAACATCAACAACACTTCTTTTATTATCCAGTTATTTCTTGTATTTATCATTATCCATTATTATCAAATGAACCTCTAGGTAATGAAAGACAAACTTTATATTTACAAGTCCCTGATGAGGTTGATCAAGCTCCAGAAGCTGTCCCACCAAATTTTGATATTCAGAAGGACTTACCTTGGAAATCAATACAAAGTCAAATAAAATTGCAGTATAACGAGTATGCAGGGACTGTTCAATGTGAAATAAAGGATAATTCGGTGAGGTGTGTTTTGTTTTCTGTTCCCAATATTCCAGAATTTAAAATAGGCACGTGCACAAAAACATTAACTAGAAAAATTTTTGGACAGAAAATAAAGATAAAGGTGAATTATTGGTGTTTACAAAGACGTAAAAGTAGATTTGTTATGTACATTCAGGTTGGAACCAAGGGCATACCTTCTTTAAATTTAAAAAAACGGATACAAGAATGTATAATGCAAACAAAAAAATCTGCAGAGAATGCAGCCTATAGTACATTTTTAACAAAGTTGCCATTAGGACTGCAAATAGCTGCATCCGAAGCAATATCAGCTGCCTTTTCTACAGCAATATCAACTTTTAAAACATGTATGGTAGGGATCGCAATTGATCTCGAGAAAATTTTAGAGGATGTTCAAAATGTAGAATATTACCGTAATTTAATTAAAAATCTCAAATTATCATTTCCTTCTGAACAGATTGATCGTACTAATTGGGAACCATTCAATTGGCGGTTACCTTCTTATGCTCTTTAATAGAAATAGGGTTGTCTTTTTATGAATTTGATTAATGGGGAATTGGTAAATTTAGGTTTAAATGTAGGTGGCCCAGTTTTGGTTTTTAAGAAGTTTAAGCAGAGAATGCATATCGGTTGTCAAAGGAGAAAGAGTAAAAGTTTGGTGAGTACCATTACATATTATGGTAAGGTGTTTGTCGCTCGATAGATTGACTAGGTTTCAATTTATATAGGGAATCAAAGCATAAAAAGGGTGTTACATATTGTAGCATCCTTTTTAATGTGCCTACAATAACTAAACAAGTGTGAAGTAATGATTTGTTCTATAAAAACAATTAGGAAAAATATTCACATAATTTATATATTTTTATTAAAAGGCTGATAATACCTATAAAGAGAAGGGCAAGTCGTTTGACTAAATACCTCTTAGGGTATACTATCTGTTCATAGAAAGAATAGAAAGGGGTGCTTGTGAATGGAATATAATCAACAGATGAAGAACCGTCTTCGCCGGATTGAGGGGCAGATTAAAGGGGTTCTTGCGATGATGGAGCAGGGAAAGGATTGCCGCGAGGTGGTGACGCAGCTGTCTGCATCACGCAATGCCATTGATCGTGCAATGGGTGTGATTGTGAGTACAAATCTTGAACAATGTGTCCGTGAAAGCCTTGAACAAGGCAAGGATACGGAGGGTCTTGTGAAAGAAGCGGTTGAGCTATTGGTAAAAAGCCGGTAAGAAATTCTTCAGCCTTTGAAGGTTGACGGATTTTTTTACTTGTTATAATATACCCTTACCGGTATATGTATATATTTTTTGTTTTTTTATATACCCCCATGGGTAATGATGAAGGAGGAGCAGAATGGAAGAACAGAAAAAACGCACGACGATTGTGCTATTTAGTGGAGATTATGATAAAGCAATGGCGGCTTACATTATTGCCAATGGTGCAGCAGCCTATGATCATGAGGTGACGATTTTTCATACCTTTTGGGGGCTGAATGCCTTGCGCAAGGATGAAATGGTGCCAATGAAAAAAGGTTTTTTAGAAAAAATGTTTGGCAAGATGATGCCGCGCGGGGCTGATCGAATGGGCATTTCAAAGATGAATTTTGCTGGAATGGGCCCAAAGATGATTAAGCACGTCATCAAAAAGCACAATGCCATGACCTTGCCGCAGCTCATTGATATGGCGAAGGAACAGGAGATTAATCTCGTAGCATGTACAATGACGATGGATCTTTTAGGGCTGCAGGAGAAAGAATTATTAGATGATATTCAATATGCTGGTGTGGCGGCGTATTTAGCAGAGGCTGAAATTGGGAATGTGAATTTATTTATCTAGTGAGGTGTTAACACATGATTCAAACACTTTTGATCATCATCGTCATTGGTTTGCTGGTGAGCCGTTTTCTTCCTGTAAAGGGTGTAAAACAAATTGATGCAGCCGATATGAAACCTCAATTGCGTAGACAACATCAACAACTGATTGACGTACGATCTCCAGTAGAATTTCAAACAAACCATATTAAAGGGTTTCGAAACATTCCTTTACCTCAGTTAAAAGAACGAACTTCTCAGCTTGAGAAAAATGAAGAGATCTACGTGATATGCCAAAGCGGAATGAGAAGTATGCAGGCAGCGAAAATATTGAAGAAGCAAGGATTTACTCATATTACTAACATCAAGGGTGGTATGAATGCTTGGCATTAAGCACGCATAAAAATATACCCCCACCCCTATATAAAGGAGGACATCACATGCAGCAACCAACAGTCATTTTAGATGCAAAAGGATTGGCATGCCCGATGCCGATTGTGAAAACAAAAAAACAAATGAATGAGCTTTTGCCAGGAGATGTACTTGAAGTGCAAGCTACCGATAAAGGATCAGCAGCGGATTTAGCGGCTTGGTCAAAAAGTGCCGGCCATGAGTTTTTAGGAACAAGAGTAGAAGGACAGGTGCTCCATCATTTGATTCGTAAGGGCGGAGCGCAAGAGGAAGAAGGGGAGCCCATGATTTCAGAAATATCTTTGCATGCCTTTCAACAGAAGGTAAAAGAAGATCAATCTCTATTTATTTTGGATGTACGAGAGCTGGATGAATACGAGGCGGGGCATATCCCAGGAGCTGTTCATATCCCGCTTGGTGAGGTGGAAGATCGTGCAGAGGAGTTAACAAGAGAATCGGACATTTATCTCATCTGTCATTCAGGCAGAAGAAGTGAATTAGCTGCGCAGAAGCTAAAAGAGAAAGGATTTCAACAATTAATCAATGTGGTGCCAGGCATGAATAGCTGGACAGGAGCCATTGAAAAATAGGAGCTGAATAAAACATGACGGTAAAAGCCATGACTGCAGAGCAGTTAACAAAAAAGATCGTGGGCAAAGAGCCGCTCTTTTTGCTAGATGTGCGAAATCAAGCAGATGTACAGGACTGGAAGATTGAAGGGGAAGCAATCGTTGATATGAATGTGCCTTATTTTGATCTGCTTGACGGAGTGGAGGGCGTTTTACAGCACATTCCTAGTGACCGTGAAGTGTTGGTGGTTTGTGCCAAGGAAGGTTCCTCTATTCTTGTGGCGGAGATGCTGTCAGAGGCTGGCGTGCCTGTTCATTATTTGCAGGGCGGCATGAAAGCATGGAGTGAGCATCTAGAGCCAGTGAAAATAGGTGATTTAAGCGGCGGCGGAGAGCTGTATCAATTTGTACGGATGGGCAAGGGGTGTCTGTCCTATATGATCATGTCCAATGGAGAAGCCGCGGTTGTAGATGCAGCTCGAATGACGGAGGTCTATATCGATTTTGCGAAAAAGCATGATGTCTCTGTGACGCATGTGATGGATACTCACCTTCATGCAGATCATATTTCTGGTGGGAAAAAGCTGGCTGAACAAACGGGTGCCACCTACTGGCTGCCGCCAAAAGATGCCGAAGAGGTAACCTTTGAATATGAACGTCTTGAGGAAGGACAGCGGATAACGATTGGAACAGCTTCTATTGATATTCAACCCATTTATTCCCCGGGACATACGATCGGCTCAACATCTTTTATCGTAGACAATCAATATCTTCTTTCAGGTGATATTTTGTTTATTGATTCAATTGGAAGACCTGATCTTGCTGGAATGGCGGAGGACTGGGTAGGTGATTTGAGAGAGACGCTTTATGAACGGTATATGGCGTTTTCAAAGGAATACATCGTTCTGCCTGCGCACTTCATGACCATAGAAGAAATGAATGAAGACGGCAGTGTTTGGAAGGAGCTTGGCTCACTTTTAAAAGAAAATCATGGGCTTCATATTGAAGATCAACATGTGTTTAGAAAGATGGTGACGGAAGGTCTGCCTGCACAGCCGCATGCCTTTCAAGAGATTCGTCAAGCCAATATGGGGAAGCTGAACCCAGATGTGGAAGAGCAGCGGGAAATGGAAATGGGTCCAAACCGTTGTGCGATTCGGTAATGTCCAATAAAATAAGAGAAGAGGAGCAATCAAATGACATCAGATCAAATTTTAGACGTAACAGGGCTCGCATGCCCAATGCCGATTATTCGAACGAAGAAAAAAATGAACGACTTGGCGAAAGGTCAAGTTTTAGAAATACATGCAACCGATAAAGGGGCTAAAGCTGACTTAGCTGCATGGGCGAAGTCAAGCGGACATGAATTGATCACGCAGACAGAAGAAGGTCACGTGCTGAAGTTCTGGATGAGAAAAGGGTCCTAAAGGATGTAGGGGTATCTGCTGAAGATCCCCTTTTCCTTTTGCAAAGGAGGAGACCAGCGTGGATTTTGCATTTTTGATTACACTTTTTATCATCGGATGTATTGGTTCCTTCTTATCAGGAATGGTGGGGATCGGCGGATCTGTGATCAACTATCCCATGCTGCTTTATATCCCGCCTCTTTTCGGTGTGATGGCACTATCAGCACATGAGGTATCAGGGATTGGCGCCATTCAAGTGCTTTTTTCGACACTGGGTGGTGTACTTGCTTATCGGAAAAGCGGATTTTTACATCGCTCGCTGATTTTATATATGGGAAGCGGTATATTAGCGGGCAGCTTATTAGGCAGTTATGTATCACATTTTATGCCGGAGAAAGGGATGAACCTCGTCTATGGATTACTCGCCATTGTGGCGGTAATTCTCATGCTGATTCCGAAAAAAGGACAGCGTGCAGACGCAGAGGGAGAAGTCACTTTTCATAAAGGGCTGGCATCAGCTATTGCCTTTGTGATTGGCAGTGTTTCCGGGGTATTAGGTGCAGGCGGCGCATTTATTTTAGTGCCTGTAATGCTGTCTATTTTAAAAATACCTGTACGGATGACGATTGCGTCGTCACTTGCAATTACGTTTCTTTCTGCGATAGGCGCATCGACTGGAAAGGTATTGACGGGTCAGGTCATGCTTCTTCCTGCTGTTGTGCTGATGGCGGCAAGTTTGGTGGCAGCTCCGATTGGTGCGAAGGTCGGTCAGAAAATCAATGCCGTCTACTTGCAATGGGCACTTGCTGTGATGATTACGGCGACAGCGGTCAAAATTTGGCTGGATATTTTATAAAGAAAAGACCAACAAAGCAAACATGTTGGTCTTTTTTATTTGACGTCATCGTGCTCGATATACGTTTCTAGTGCTGGGTGGTACTCTTTTTGATAATGAAGGTTGGGACATGTTTTCACGACTTTGCCTTGCAGGGCATTGGACTTTGAGACTTCTAATGCTGATTTACATTTAGGACAGCGTTCGGCAAAGAATGAGGGCCAGCGTTTCATGTATCACCACTCCAGTTAAAGTCTTAAAAACCGATTATATTAATATGAATTATAGGGGATCATGCAGGTGAGGTCAATGGGTGTTTGGGTCTTTTTAACAAAAAAGAAGCATCATGAGTGATGCTTCTTTATCGTTCATATTCTTAATAGGCTTTCGCCCAGAATACCATATCAGATGCAGGCTTTCCGCAGCAGACACATGTGTCAGAAATGGTTTCCTGCTCGAATGGGATACAGCGTGAGGTCGCGCCTGTTCTTTTTTTAATGTCGTTTTCACAGGCTTCGTCACCGCACCACATGGCTTTAATCAATCGGTTTTCTTCCGCAAGAATTTGCTCGATGTCTTCGATTATATGGGCGTGTGATGTCTTTTCGTGTAATCGTTCCTTCGCTTTTTCGTACATCGTCCGCTGGATGTCTTCAAGCGTTGCTGTGATGGTTTGTTCAAGTGCTTCTAACGTGACAGCTTGCTTTTCACCAGTGTCTCGTCTTGCAAGCATCACCTGTCCTTTTTCGATGTCCTTTGGTCCTACTTCTACACGTAGCGGAATACCTTGCATTTCACACTCGTTGAATTTCCAGCCTGGCTGTTTATCGCTTGCGTCGATGTCAGCACGTGCGATGCGGGCGAGGCGATCCTTCAATTCGTAGGCATGATCCAGCACACCTTCTTTATGAGAAGCAATTGGCACGATACGCACTTGGGTTGGCGCAATATTTGGCGGGAGGACGAGCCCTCTGTCATCGCCATGCACCATGATCATAGCGCCGATGATTCTTGTGGTGAAACCCCAAGAGGTTTGCTGGACATGCTCTAGTTTTCCTTCACGGTTTAAGAATTCGATGCCAAATGCTTTGGCAAATCCGTTCCCGAAGAAATGAGAAGTGGCAGTTTGCAGCGCTTTTCCATCATGCATCAAGCTTTCAACCGTATAGGTGAAGCGAGCGCCGGCGAATTTTTCCTTCTCTGTTTTTCTCCCTTTAATGACAGGAATGGCAAGGAGATCTTCGCAAAGAGAAGCGTAAGTGTGAAGCATTCTTTCTGTTTCTTCAATCGCTTCTTGCTCAGTCTCATGGCACGTGTGCCCTTCCTGCCATAGGAATTCAAGGGTTCTGAGGAAGGGACGTGTTGTCTTTTCCCAGCGGACAACATTGGCCCATTGGTTATATAGCTTCGGTAAATCGCGGTAGGAATGAATAATGTTTTTGTAATGCTCAGCGAACAGCACTTCAGAGGTTGGTCTGACGCAGAGCCTTTCTTGTAATTCGGATTCACCGCCGTGTGTCACCCACGCCACTTCAGGAGCAAAGCCTTCGATATGATCTTTTTCCTGCTGAAGCAGGCTCTCTGGGATAAAGAGCGGCATATAGACATTCTCATGACCCGTTTCTTTAATCTGGCGGTCAAGTTCGTCGCGAATATTCTCCCAGATTTTAAAGCCGTACGGCTGAATGATCATACTGCCTCTCACGCTTGAATAATCGACGAGCCGCGCCTTTGTGACAACATCTGTATACCACTGGGCAAAGTCGTCTTCCATGCTTGTAATTTTCTCAACAAATTGTTTTTTTGACATTGCAGGTTCCTCCTTTTTAAAAACAAAAAAGCTGTACTTTAAGTTAGGGACCATTCCTGGTGGTACCACCCTAATTTAAAGCACAGCTTTACACTCAATCATGATAACGGTATGAACCGCTGTATGAAACAGAACTAAATCGGCAGGTTCACTTGAAGATGTCAATAGGAACTTCTCAGCACCGTTCCCTCTCTGTTAAAGATCGATTCAAGCTACTATTCCAGATCTACGTTGATCCTTGTACGTTGATTTTTCATCAGTTTACCTGTAAATGGGGGAGAAAGCAAGCTGTTCTGATTCCTTTTACAGCGCCTTTTGTTTAGGTAACGGAGTGTCAGTGTTTTCCTATTTTTACAGCTTGCGAGTTATGTAATGCTATGCTAATATATGTGAAGAAAAAAATAGACTTGTATAACCTCAATAATATGGTTTGAGGGTTTCTACCAGGATCCGATAAATCCTGATTACAAAAGCGCGCTTTCCTTTTTTGTAATCAGGGTTTTTTTGTTTGTCTGCACCCTGTATCAAAAGTGAAAGCGATGATATACAGAAGGGATGTTAGACATGAACTGGAGAGTATATTTATTAGCCGTTTCTACTTTTGCGGTTGGATTAGTTGAGCTTGTGGTCGGAGGCATTCTGCCAAGTCTTGCAGAGGATTTGAATGTGTCTCTTGCAACAGCCGGACAGCTTATTACGGTATTTGCGATTGTGTATGCCATTTCAGCACCCGTGCTGCTGACCGCTACAGCCAAAATCGAACGAAAGCGCCTTTATTTAATCGCGTTATTGGTGTTTACATTAGGGAATGTGTTCACTTATTTTAGTTCGACCTTTGCCCTTGTCATGATATCAAGGGTGTTGATCGCGATGAGCACAGCGCTAGTGGTGGTGTTGTCACTGACGATCACTGCTAAATTGGTGGAACCAGCGCATCGTGCGAAGGCATTAGGGCTGATTTTTATTGGTATTAGCTCCTCACTTGTTCTCGGTGTACCGATCGGTATTTTTATTACAGAGAGCTTTGGCTGGAGAGTGATGTTTTTAGGAATCAGTATTCTTTCTGCCATATCGATGGTGCTGATCTATTTTCTATTGGAAAAAATGCCTGTTGAAAAAGTGACGCCTCTTAGAGAGCAGATTCGTTCTTTAGGGCATCCAAAGATTTTTAGTGCACACTTGATCAGTTTGTTTATGCTTGCAGGCCATTATATGCTTTATTCTTATTTCACTCCATTTCTGATGGAAGTTCTGCATATGACCCCGTTTTGGATTAGTATTTGTTATTTGATCTTCGGGCTTGCGTCTATAGGCGGGAATGGATTTGGCGGCTGGCTGAGTGACAAACTGGGTTCAGGAAAAGCGATTTTGCTTGTGACAATCGCGTTTGCGGTTGTCATGTTTACCATTCCTTATACAGCGGGGGTGTTCGCGCTCTTTATGGTGATGGTTGTCCTTTGGGGTGCGCTCAGCTGGGCACTGACGCCTGCTTTGCAGAGTTATTTGATTCAAACAGATCCTGTCACGTCTGATATTCAGCAGAGCTTAAATACATCGGCTTTGCAAATCGGCATTTCGATTGGATCTGCGGTTGGCGGAGTCATGTTTACGATGACCGGTTCATCTGTTGATCTGGCTAAATTCGGTGCTGTGTTTGTACTGATTGCCTTTAGCTGTGCGGTGATTTCGCTGAAGAGACCGCCGCTTTATATGGATCGTCAGCATCATGCTGAATAGAAGACAAAGGGCTAAAATAAAAATTATTTTAGCCCTTTGTCAACAATCTGTAGCTGCCTATCATTAGGCAGCTTTTTTGATATTCATTTTTGTTCGTTTTTACTTCACATATTCTGTTTGCAACCAGCTTGTTTGCCGCACGCTTGGTCAGTAATCTAAAAAGAGAGAAAGGTGCGAGGAGGAATGGGAGTGAAGAAGACGGGAAAGAAGCGTTCGACAGGTACAGCTTCCTTTTATCAAATAGCGTGGAGGTGGCATTTTTATGCGGGATTGATTTTTATGCCTATTCTTGTGCTACTTGCTGTAACAGGAGCTATTTATTTGTTTAAGCCGCAAATTGAGGAATCGATGTACTATAAGCTTTACCATGTGAAGGCTGAAGGAGAGAAGATAGCTCCTACTAAACAGATCGAAGCGGTAAAGGAGGCCTATCCAAATTCAGAGCTAACAAGGTATCAGCCGGGGGAAGGAAAGACGCGTTCAGCTGAAATCGGTTTTAGACAAGATGAGGACACATATACAGCTTATGTGAACCCCTATACAGGGCAAGTGTTAGGGCGAATGAAGGATGAAACGAAATTTATGAACCGTGTGGAGGAAATACACGGGGAACTGATGGCAGGAACGATCGGTGACCGAATCGTTGAACTGACGGCCTGCTGGGGCGTTGTTCTTATCTTGACGGGTATTTATTTATGGTGGCCACGAATGCCAAAGCGCTTCAGTGGTGTTGTCATTCCACATTTGACAAAAGGTAAAAGGCTGCTCATACGTGATTTGCATGTAGTTCCAGCCTTTTGGGTATCGGCAGGTATGTTATTTCTCATCTTAACGGGACTTCCATGGTCCGGTTTATGGGGAAATGAATTTCAAAAGTTTGCTACAAATACAGGCGAAGGATATCCACCATCTGTATGGGTTGGGGATAAACCAACCTCACAAGTTAAAACAGAGGAAGTAGCTGATGTCCCGTGGGCAGCTGAGAAGATGGATGTCCCTTCTTCTGATCAATCCTCTTTTTTAAAGCTATCTATGGATGATGTTGTACGCATCGCAAATGACCAGAAGGTGCATCCAGCTTATCAAGTGTATGTTCCGCAAACGGAAGACGGTGTTTATACATTGTCGGTCTTTCCGCCAAAGGCACAAGATGAAGCGACCGTCCATCTCGATCAATACACGGGAGCGGTTCTAGCTGACTATCGATATGACCAGTACGGCTGGCTAGGGAAAACCATTGCTTTGGGTATTACATTACATAAAGGAACAGAATTTGGACTAGCGAATCAACTAGTTGGTTTACTCGTATGTACAGGAATTGTTGGGATTGTTATCAGTGGGTTTTTGCTTTGGCTGAATCGGAAACCAAATGATTCATTAGGTGCACCAAAAGCGCCGGCAAAAGGCAGATTAAAGTGGTTTATCTTGCTTCTTACTGGGTTAGGAATTATTTTTCCGCTTGTCGGTCTATCGCTCATCATTGTACTGCTGATAGATCTATTGTTCATTCAGAGAATTCCGAGACTGAAGCGATTTTTAGGTGCATAAAATAAGGAGGGATAGATTATGAAAAAAGGTTGGATACTGGTCTTCCTCTTGATGTTCCTAACGGCTTGTCAGCTCAATCCGAATACGGAGGAGCTTTACGAAAAACCAGCATCAATTCACGTAAACACTAATTTACCGAGTCACATATCGAGTCCGAAAGAGCAAGCATTTCGTATTTTTATCAAAGAAAATAGTCAACCAATTCGGGCATCATCTGACATCAAAATAAGTGTTTCAAAATATGGAGAGAATATTCAAACAGCAGTAAAAACCGAATCGAAAGGGGAAGGTGTATATACAGCTAGCTATATGTTCCCTGAGGATGGTTTATATGATATCCGGCTAGAAGTGAAAACTGCGGGTCAGCACATCATGCCAACAAAACGAGTGGTTGTTGGTCATCTAACAGAAGAGGAGAAAGCGATCTTACAAAACAAGCAGAAAAAAGAGAAACAAATCCATTCTCATCATTAAAAAAGACCAAGGGGAGGTGTGTGATACCTCTCCTTTTTATGTGTCAAAAACAACTATTTCGCCAATCGGCTGAAAACCGGCACGCTGGTAAATATTTTTGCCGTCCGCTGATGCTTGTAAGATGACACATTTTTGTTTATTCTCTGTCTGGGTTAGAAGGTAATGAAACATGTCACTGCCAAGTCCTTTTCCGCGGTGTTCGGCCCTTGTCATGACATCATAAATACCGTAGCTGTCGTTTGCCTCGAATAATAAGCCTGTTGTGACCGGCTTTTGGTGTTCATACCCCACGAACATGCGAGCTTTTGAGTGTAATGCTTCAATCGAAAAACGCTGGAAATAGTCTTCTAAGGCGGCGGCCTCTTTCGACCCTTTGAATAGTTCAATAAAGATATGTTTGTAATCAAAGAGTGTCTGCTCATCAAGAACTTCCTTGATTGTAAGTGCTGGGGATGTGACTGGATCAATGTCACCTGTATGCTCTAGCATCATGATGGTATTGCGTTCGACCTCTTGAAGCTGATATTCCTTTAATAAATCAGCCCAATCAGGATGGAGTAAACGGTGATCAACCCATGTGCTGAAGATGAGTTTCTGTGACCGCATGTGTTCAATGGCTGCTTTCACTTTTTTTGGATCTTGGATTTGAGCTGATGTCGGTAAGAGCAAATTGAACGTGTCAGTCGATATTTGAGTATTGGATAGAACGAAATCGTCCGATGCAAGGAAGGTTCCGTTTACAGCAGAGGAAAACAGGTGTATCTTTTCTTCTAACTGGCGAATGGCCATTTGTTGTTCAGGTTTCATTTAGCTCACCTTTTCATTTTGATAAATTGGGTGACATCCCCATGATTATAGCATGTGACAGGATGAGGGGAATCTAGTATAAAAGTGCATATGTAATTTTCAGGTCCTATGTCCTATTATTTTGCTCACATCGACATTTCTTTTGACTCCTTTCTTCATTATTAGTACCATTTTATTAACCAGTTAAGAGTGGAGGTTCAGATGGAAACAAAAGAGCAGATTGTATTAAAAGCGATTCAAGATCTGATTATGCATAGGGAAAAGAGACGGAATGATCCAACAGATCCACTGATTACCACGACTGATACACTCAAACAAGAATGGACACTCACACAGCTTCACATTTTATCGATGATACAAGCCAATCCAAACGAATCAAACAATACATTTCTATCTCAACAACTAAAACTATCAAAGCCAGCTATTACAAAGGCTGTGAAAAAACTAATTGAAAAAGGCATGGTGGACTATTGCCACCGGCAGGGTGATAAGAAATCTGTCTATTATTCTTTGACAGAGGAAGGAAAGCAATTGGCAGCGCTTCATGATGAACTACATGAAAATGCAGTCACGTCCTATTTAGAATTTCTACAGCAGTTTCATGAAGATGAATTACAAGTGATTGAGCGTTTCTTAAAGGCTTGGAAAGAAAAGATATAGATAAAAAACCGAAACCATCGTAAAGAGGAGATGATTTCGGTTTTTTATGGTAAAATTAACATATATTGATGTTATTCGAGGCCATGAAGAAAGGGAGGGAGCTCATTGGGGAAAGAAATGATAGAAAATTATAAAAAATACGTATTCATCATGCCATTCGTGGGATTGTTTGTCAGCTTGCTATTATTTGTTTATTTTTTTGGTATTGCAGGACCTGGAGAACCAATTTGGGGTGCTGCTTTGTATTGTGCTCTGCCCTTTTTGGTGAATACGATATGTTTCTTGCCTTTATGTATTTATTTTAAAGTCAGCAAAAAAAGTGAGGAACATACATGATTGTCGTCAGTGCTTGTCTTGCTGGGTTGAAGGTTCGTTATAATGGCAGCCATCGATTAGATCAGCGAATTGAGGAGCTTGTTCAGGAGGGAAAGGCAGTCACAGTTTGTCCTGAGCTCCTTGGCGGCTTCTCCACGCCTAGACCTCCGGCAGAAATCATTGGCGGAGATGGATATGATGTTTTACGGGGGCAGGCTGCTGTTGTCGATGTTCATGGAACTGACGTCACGGAGATGTATGTAAAAGGTGCAAAAGCCACGCTGGAGCAGGTTCAGTCTCTGAAAGCAACAGCGGTTGTGCTAAAAGAGTACAGCCCCTCCTGCGGCAGCCGGATGATTTACCGCGGAGAGTTTAACGGGGGGACAAAAGCTGGGGATGGAGTGACATCCGCCTTGCTAAAACAGCATGGGATTCAGGTATTTTCTGAGGAGGATGATTGGACTTCACTGTTTTTATAGGTGTGGTGTGAATAGAAGGAGGAGTTAGGTTGAAAAAGTGGATGATTGGTTTAGTCGTCATTATTTTATTAGGAATTGGTATTTATTTTCTAATCAATGCAAAAACATACTCTTTTGATGATGTGGTCTCGATTGATCAAAACAAGGTGACTTCGATTCAAATTGAGCATGATAATGAGCGTGTTAAAGTGGAAAAGAAAGCGGATATTCAAAAGCTGCTGAAGGAATTTTCAGGTATGAAATTAAAGAAAACGAATGAAACTAAAAAAACTTCAAAAGAGTCTTATTGGATCAGGGTGTATGAGAATAAGAAGGAAACATACGGTCTGACTTTCTATGATCAAGCATTTCTAACGACATATGATTTTTCTAAAACAAAAGATCAAACCAGCGAATATCAAATCGTTGACGCCAATCAAATTGATATGGGAAAATATATCAAATAACTCAGTCAGAATGTCATGCATGATCAATTGAAAATTCGGGTATAGTGCTTGGTAAGTAAAAAGGAAGCGGAGGTTTGTTTGATGAGTGGATTAACAGATACAGTCACATTAGCAAACGGAGTAAAAATGCCGAAGCTAGGCTTTGGTGTATGGCAGGTAAAAGATGGGGATGAGGCTGTAAATGCAGTCAAAGACGCTCTTGAAGCGGGCTACCGCAGCATTGATACAGCAGCAGCCTATCAAAATGAAGAAGGGGTAGGCAAAGCCATTCAGCAATCAGGCATCTCGCGCGATGATCTATTCATTACGACAAAGGTCTGGAATAATGATCAAGGCTATGAATCAACACTCGAAGCCTTTGAAACAAGTATGAACAAGCTGGGACTAGATGTATTAGACCTTTATTTAATTCATTGGCCAGTTGAAGGTAAATATAAAGAGACGTGGAAAGCGCTAGAGAAGCTATATCAGGATGGACGCGTTCGAGCGATCGGAGTGTGTAATTTCCATCAGCATCATTTAGAGGATTTATTGGAAGAGGCAGAAGTTGTGCCAATGGTGAATCAAATCGAGCTTCATCCGAAGCTGACGCAGGAGCCTTTACGAGACTACTGCAAATCGAAAGGAATTCATGTAGAGGCGTGGTCGCCATTAGGCAGCGGGAAGCTTCTGAACCATCCTGTTCTCCAGGATATCGCGAAAAAACATGATAAATCAGTAGCGCAAGTGATCCTTCGCTGGGACTTACAGCATGGCATTATCACCATTCCAAAATCTGTGACGAAGAGCCGAATCATCGAAAACACACAAGTCTTCGATTTCGAGCTGTCCGCACGTGAGATGGGTGTCATTGATCAGCTCAATGAAGATGAGCGCACAGGTCCAGATCCAGATAACTTTGATTTTTAATCGAAGGAAAAGCACAGGTGCGATGCCTGTGCTTTTTTATGTGCAGTTTTTTGAGGTTGTAAGGCCTCAATGATTTGAATGGTGTCGATAATCTTTTCTTTACATAGTCTCCAATCAAACCATCGAATATATGAGAAGAAAGACCCTTCCGTTTTATGGAATTGAGCCGCCGACATTGCCTTTAGGTATGTATTTCCTGTATGATAAAGAATGGTATGTTTTGATTAAATTTAAGAGGTGTTTATATAGATGGAAAAACAATATCGCGTTTTACTTTACTATCAATATGTCCCCATTGAGGACCCAGAGACGTTTACAGCAGAGCATTTAGCATTCTGTAAGGAGCTTGGTTTGTTAGGCCGTATCCTCGTATCAGCAGAAGGGTTGAACGGAACGGTTTCTGGAACCATTGAGCAAACGGACAAGTACATGCAAGCGTTAAAAGAAGATCCGCGCTTTGCGTCTATGCCGATCAAAATTGACGAAGCAGATGGTCATGCGTTTAAAAAAATGCACGTCCGTCATCGGAATGAACTAGTGAACCTCAGCCTTGAGGATGATGTGAATCCGTTGGAATTAACGGGGAAACATCTTAGCCCGGTTGAATTTTACGAGCAAATGCAATCACCTGATACTGTTGTGATTGATGCGCGTAATGATTACGAGTTTGATGTTGGTCACTTTAGAGGGGCAGTTCGTCCTGATATTGAGACATTCCGTGAATTACCTGAGTGGATTCGTGACAATAAAGAGATTCTTGAAGGGAAAAAAATCCTGACTTATTGCACAGGCGGTGTACGCTGTGAGAAATTTTCAGGCTGGTTAAAGCGTGAAGGCTTTGAAGATGTCTCTCAGCTTGACGGCGGAATTGTCACTTACGGAAAAGACCCAGAAGTGCAAGGGAAGCTATGGGACGGTCAATGCTATGTGTTTGATAATCGCTTAACAGTACCAGTGAATCAAACAGAGCATGTGGTTGTCGGAAAAGATTTCTTCACTGGTGAGCCTTGCGAGCGTTATGTGAACTGTGCGAACCCTGCATGTAACCGTAAGATGATTGCCACTGAAGAGAGTGAGCATAAGTATATGCGCAGCTGTAGTCATGAATGCCGCACAAGCGAACGGAACCTGTATGTGAAACAGCACAATTTATCTGAAGAAGAAGTACAAGAAAGACTAGCTGTCATTGAAAAAGAACAAGTGATTTCACAAGGATAGAGGGAACCCCCTCTATCCTTTTTTTCTGTACATGACGGGGGTTAGAAGATAGAGGAAGTCATTTCCTCTATCTTTTTTGTTTTGTTTTTTTCAAAATAAGGGTAAAGGTAGTTATTCAGTCTAATAGATTGAACAGGTGGAAAAGCGCTTTCTTTTGAAATAAGCATGTTCGACTATTTCAGAAAATGAAGAATTGAGAGATAATATAACAGGCAAAAAAATGAACAAGAGTAAAGGTTCATTAGAAGAAATATTTGCCATTTTAAAGTGAGCTGCTTTGAAAGAAAGACGCTTGCTTGACACATGCTCTGTATTTTAATCGAAAGGTGTTATGAACATGAATCATTTGCATCGTAGGATGGGAACTTTCGCTTTAATGATGGTAGGTCTTGGCTCAATCATTGGTTCAGGATGGCTCTTCGGTGCTTGGCGTGCGGCTCAAATCGCCGGTCCTGCTGCTATTTTATCCTGGTTGATTGGGATGGTTGTGATTTTATTTATCGCTTTGTCTTATAGTGAACTCGGATCGATGTTTCCTGAGGCAGGCGGAATGGTGAAATATACGCAATATTCACACGGATCTTTTATTGGGTTTATTGCAGCTTGGGCGAACTGGATCGCCATTGTCTCCGTGATACCAGTTGAGGCGGTTGCTTCCGTCCAGTACATGAGCTCTTGGCCTTGGGAATGGGCAAAGTGGACAACCCACTTGGTCACAAAAGGAGTGCTGACGACAGAAGGTCTTATGGTCGCCAGTGTACTGCTTGTGATTTACTTTCTGCTTAATTATTGGACAGTAGGGTTATTTTCAAAAGCGAATACATTCATTACTGTGTTTAAAATTGTCATTCCAGGATTAACAATTGGTGCGCTCTTATTCGTAGGTTTTCATAGTGAGAATTTTACTTCTGGAACAAGTATTGCTCCTAACGGCTGGGCGAGTGTGCTGACAGCTGTTGCGACATCTGGGATTGTGTTTGCCTTCAATGGCTTCCAAAGCCCGATTAATATGGCCGGTGAGGCAAAAAATCCAGGCCGGTCGATTCCAATTGCCATTGTCGGATCGATTTTCATTGCAACTGTGATTTATGTCCTTTTACAAGTTGCCTTTATCGGTGCTGTTGATCCATCTATGATTGTGAATGGATGGGGTCATTTGAATTTCAACTCGCCATTTGCGGACCTTGCCATTGCGCTTGGGATTAACTGGCTTGTTCTGATTTTATATGCGGATGCGTTTGTGTCACCTTCGGGTACAGGAATTACGTATACCGCAACGACGTCTCGGATGATTTATGGAATGGAAAAAAACAAATACATGCCAAGTGTGCTTGGCCGTCTGCACCCTATTTACGGCGTGCCTCGTCCAGCAATGTTTTTTAACTTAGCCGTATCGTTTATCTTTCTGTTTTTATTTAGAGGCTGGGGTGTACTTGCAGAAATTATCTCTGTCGCAACACTCATTTCTTATTTGACTGGACCAGTGACCGTCATGACGCTGAGAAAGACAGGGACAGATTTATATCGTCCGCTTCGAATAAAAGGACTCAGCATCATTGCTCCTCTCGGTTTTGTCTTTGCCTCATTGACGCTGTATTGGGCAAGATGGCCGTTAACAGGTCAGGTGCTGTTCATTATTCTCATCGGTCTACCTATCTATTTTTACTATCAAGCAAAAGCGAAGTGGAAAGGATTCGGCCGCAACTTTAAGGCGGGTGCTTGGATGGTTGTGTACCTGCTTGTGATGATGACGATTTCCTGTCTTGGCAGTGATAAATTCGGCGGTTATAACATCATTCATTATGGCTGGGACATGGCACTGATTACAGTGGTAGCTCTGCTATTTTATATGTGGGCACTCAAAAGTGGATATGAAACAGAGTTTTTAGAGGATGCGAAAAAAATCAATGATGAGCTGCGTGCTTCTCAGAAAGAAGCTGCATCAACCAAAGAATAAAGAAACGGCTGCCTGAACACTCGGGGCAGCTGTTTTTATTTGGATGAAAGGTGCATCACATGCCGTTTCAGCCAAGTGGTGACGCCGTGCAAAACGGCCGCTGTGACAAGTGAAATGAGCACATATCTCCAAAGCTGGCCTAAGCCTTGTCCACTCCACCAGAACACGATGCCTAGAATGATGAGGGTGAACATGAGCAAGAATAAAAATGATGCAGACCAGAAAAAAGCCTTCACAGAAGGTCACCTCCTCAGGAGTATTGTATGCAGGCAATTGAAGGATCAGACCAGCTATGAAAGGGTAGAATTGTGGTGAAATCTATTGCAAAAGTCAGATAAAAACGCCAAGTGATTTGACAGTTGTGTTAAGATGAGAGCATATTTTGTAAAGTTGTTGGTCATAGACGGAGGTGTTTGGAAATGCAGATACAAAAGGTTCTAAACAATAATGTCATTAGTGTCATAGATGAACAAGGAAAAGAAATCGTCGTCATGGGGAGAGGCATTGCGTTCCAGCGACGTCCCGGGGACCCGGTGGACGAAGCATTGATTGATAAAGTCTTCCGCCTGGAGGATCATTCCGTTCACGAGCGGATGAAAATGCTGCTTCAAGAGGTTCCGTATGATGTGGTCAAGGTGACCGAAGAAATGATCCAATATGCACATACAAAGCTGAACCGAAGATTAAACGAAAGTCTGCATGTATCGCTGGCAGACCATATTCATTATGCCATCGAACGGCTGAAGAAAAATCATTTGATTGAGAATTCGCTTATTTGGGAGATTAAACGCTTATACAAAGATGAATTTCTCGTGGCAAAGGACTGTCTTGAGATGATTGAAGAGCGTCTTCATATTGAACTGCCTGAGGATGAAGCGGGCTTTATTGCCATGCATATCATTAACGCAGAGCTCAATGAGGATATGAATACGACGGTCAATATCACAAAGGAAGTCAATGCCATTCTCACCATTGTGAAATATCATCTCAACATGGAATTTGATGAAGACTCGCTTAACTTTTACCGTTTTCTCACGCATTTGCGCTTTTTCGTCCAGCGTCTGATTAACGAAACACTGCTTGTCAGCGAGGATCAGGACTTATATCAGCTGATCAAAGTGAAGTATCCGAAAGCATACGATTGCGCAAAGAAAATCGCAGAATATGTCTATCAAACCTATCACCGGGATCTCACATCAGAGGAGATGCTGTATCTATCAATTCATTTGAATCGACTGATCAAACGAGAAAAATAAAGATAGATTTTAAAAGAAAGCGTTGACATGAGAAAAGGTGAGTGGTACTATTTGCTCATAAACATAAAAGAATACGGTTTCACAATGATCGTCTTAGAGGATTGTGACTGTTCGGCAGGCAAAACCTAAACGTTCACTAAAAAAGCGCAACAGCAAGCTGCGACTATTTTTGGTGCCCGTTTAGGTTTTTATTTTGCCCAAAAACGTATTTTTTTGAAAAAAAGGGGGTTTTTGCATGAGTTATCGTCAATTAGCAGAAGACATTATCAAACACATTGGCACAGAGAAAAACGTTCATTCATTGGTGCATTGTGCCACAAGGCTTCGCTTCACCTTAAATGACAGATCAAAAGCAGATAAAGCGGCCATTGAAAAATTAAATGGAGTCGTCACAGTCATGGAAAGCGGCGGCCAATTTCAAGTGGTCATTGGCAATACCGTACCAGAGGTATATCGAGAAATTGGAGAGTTTACGAATCTATTAGAGGATTCCGCTGCTTCATCTGCAAAATCAGGTGAAGAGAGCACAAGCCTTTTCGGGAAATTCGTCGACATTGTTTCGGGGATTTTCACACCACTTCTCGGTGTCATGGCGGGTGCAGGTATTTTAAAAGGTCTATTAGGCATCTGTATCAACGCGAAATGGTTATCTCCTGAAGATACGTCGTATCAAATTTTATTTGCGGCATCTGACAGCTTGTTCTACTTCCTGCCATTATTGCTCGCATTCACTTCTGCTAGGAAGTTTAAAGCGAATCCGTTTGTTGCTGTGACGATTGCAGGTGCACTTATTTACCCAACCATTCAAGAATTGTCAAAAGGCGGCGGAGATGTGACCTTCTTCGGGATTCCAGTCGTCTTAATGTCTTATACATCTACGGTCATCCCAATCATTTTGGCAGTGTTTGTGATGGGATATATCGAACGTTTCTTTAACAAAGTCATTCATGAAAGTGTCAAAAACTTTATTACACCACTCATTTTACTTGTCACGGTTGTTCCGCTGACACTCATCGTATTCGGACCATTTGGTGTGTATGCAGGGAATGGCATTGCAGCTGTTTTGCTGAAAGTCTTCTCCTTTAGTCCTACACTTGCAGGTGCTTTAATTGCGATGGCTTGGCAGATTCTTGTCATCTTCGGTATCCACTGGGGACTTGTGCCAGTGATTTTAAATAATATCGCAGTCCATGGGAAGGATCATATCAAGCCGGCCACTGCGCCAGCTGTATTCTCACAAGCCGGTGCTTCTATCGGTGTTATGCTGAAAACAAAGAATAAAAAACTGAAATCATTGGCTGGATCGACAGCAGTTTCTGCTGTGTTTGGGATCACAGAGCCAGCTGTATACGGGGTCACGCTTCGTTTGAAAAAACCATTTATTGCAGCTGTTATCTCTGCTGGGGTCGGCGGTGCGATTATCGGTTATTCACAAAGTATTGCAATTGCGTCAGGCCTTCCAAGTTTACTGACACTTCCGATTTTCTATGGTCAAGGATTTACAGGGTTCATCATCGGTATCTCGGTCTCGTTCGTCCTTTCGATCATCTTAACTTATTTGATTGGATTTAAAGATCCAGTAGATGAAGATGAAACGCCGGCAGCCGCTTCTGCACCGGTAATTGAAAACGAACATGGGGTCAAAGCAGCTCATGTGAAAAGTCCTTTAAAGGGCGAGGTCATCAAGCTGGAGGAAGTGCAGGATAAGGCATTCTCATCTGGTGCACTAGGAAAGGGCGCAGCCATCATTCCATCAGAAGGAAAGCTGTTTGCACCAGTATCAGGAGTTGTGACAACGGTGTTCCCAACTGGACATGCGTATGGTCTAACCTCTGAAAGCGGAGCAGAAGTACTCATTCACATCGGACTGGATACCGTACAATTAGGCGGAAAGCATTTTACCCCGAAGGTTGTGCAGGGGCAAACCATCACAGAAGGCGAACTGCTTGCTGAGTTTGACATAGAAGCCATCCAAGCTTCAGGCCTGTCAGTCACAACACCCGTTATTATTACCAATTCAGGTGAGTTTAGCGATATCATTGAAACGGAAGAGAAACAAATCACACCAGGGCAATCATTTTTACATCTAGTTTAATCAAAAGGAGGAAGAAATCATGAGATATTCAACACTAGCATCATTTCCAAAAGACTTTTTCTGGGGCGGATCTACTTCCGCCTATCAGGTAGAGGGTGCGTGGAACGAGGATGGCAAGGGGCCTTCTGTCATTGACATGAGATCAAGTTATCCTGAAGGGACAACGGATTTTAAAGTCGCAAGCGATCACTATCACCGCTATAAAGAGGATGTGAAGATGTTTGCAGAAATGGGCTTGAAGGCTTATCGCTTTTCCATTGCGTGGACACGGATCATTCCAGATGGAGATGGGGAGATCAATCAAAAGGGGATTGAATTCTATCATTCTCTCATCGATGAATTGCGCCGCTATGACATTGAACCAATCGTGACAATGTATCATTTTGATCTGCCTCATGCGCTTCAAGTAAAGGGCGGTTGGTCTAACCGCGGGACAGTGGATGCGTTTGAGCGCTATGCTGAGGTTCTATTTCAGGAGTATGGTCAGAAGGTAAAATATTGGCTGACCATTAATGAACAAAACATGATGATCTTACATGGATCAGCGCTCGGTACACTTGATCCAAATTTGGAAAATCCGAAAAAAGAACTGTACCAGCAAAATCACCATATGCTCGTTGCACAGGCAAAAGCCATGACGCTCTGTCATCAAATGCTGCCTGAAGCGAAAATTGGACCAGCGCCAAACATTGCGCTCATTTATCCGGCTTCTCCAAAGCCTGAAGATGTGCTTGCTGCGGCGAATTACAATGCGATCCGCAACTGGCTTTATCTTGATATGGCCGTGTTCGGCCGTTATAACAACCTTGCTTGGGCGTACATGAAAGAAAAAGACATTCTTCCTGTCATCGAAGAGGGAGATATGGATATTTTGAAAAGCGCGAAGCCAGACTTTATTGCCTTTAACTACTACACCTCACAAACGGTTGAAGCGAGTAAAGGAGATGGCAACGACGAATTTGCACGCGGCGGAGATCAGCATTTGAAATCCGGTGAAGATGGCGTCTACAAAGGCGGCAACAACCCATTCTTAAGTAAAAATGCGTTTGGCTGGGAGATTGATCCTGTCGGCTTCCGTTCAACGATGCGGGAGATTTATGACCGCTATCAGCTGCCGCTTATTATCACGGAAAACGGATTGGGTGCATTCGACAAGTTAGAAGAAGATGGATCAATTCAGGATGATTATCGAATTGATTATCTAGAAAAACATATCGAGCAAATCAAATGGGCGATCACAGACGGCGTCGAGGTATTCGGATACTGCCCGTGGTCAGCTATCGACTTAATCAGCACACACCAAGGATGCTCCAAGCGCTATGGGTTCATCTACGTCAATCGCGACGAATTTGACCTAAAAGACCTCAAAAGAATTCGCAAAAAGAGCTCTTATTGGTATGAAACCTTGATTCAGCAAAATGGAGACAACATCGGGAAATAACATATGAAAAAGCCAATCACCTTATGAGCGGGTGGTTGGCTTTTTTTCTTTCTTCACTCTATTGGCAAGATCATATTGTTCGAGTTGTTCTAACATGATAGTCTGATGATATATTGTAAAAATTGGGTAAAAATCCATTATAAGAAAGGGACTATTTATATGATGACGATTCTTTTTATGTTCTTCACATTGTTTTTGATTTTTTATGGTTTGAATTATATAGGACAGAAATTGATTGCGAAGGAATATCCAATGAACCATGGATTGATTGTGACGCTGTCAGCTGTGGAAGGTATTCTTGTTTTCGTCATTGTTGGTGTGAATGCGAAATTTCCGTTTTTATTTACAGTACTTATGTCCGTTCACATCTAACTCTCTACTATCATTATACCCCGAATTTAATTAAATTTATAGACTGTTTCTCACCCATATCTAGCCGTATACTGTTATACGCAAGTCAAAAACGATAAGGGGTGTGGCTGTATGAATGACAAGCAAAAGGTGTTAGATCCTGGGCCATTTTTTCATGGGACAAAAGCGGAATTGAAGGTTGGAGATCTGCTTGAACCGCTGTATTTATCCAATTATCAGGATAAAAAATCAAACCATATCTATTTCACCGGAACACTTAATGCGGCCAAATGGGGTGCTGAATTAGCTAGGTCTGATGCGAAAGAAAGAATTTATATTGTAGAACCGTTAGGCGAATTTGAAAATGATCCAAATGTGACTGATAAAAGATTTCCTGGCAACCCAACACGTTCTTATCGATCGAAATCTCCGTTGAAAATAGTTGCAGAATTAGGTTCATGGGAAAGACATTCCGATGAAGAAATCAATCATATGCTGAGCTCCTTAAAAAAATTAAGTGAAGAAGGAAAAAATGTCATATACGATTGATGATACGAATAACACGATGGCCGCCTCATGAATTGGGCGGCCTTTTGGTTGATCTTATTGAAACAACGCATCCATCAGCTCATCAAATGTGTTGGCTTGCTTGAGGGAGTGAATGCGGTCTGGATTGTCTAGTAAATCGACAGCCTGTTCAAAGAATTGGTTCATACAGGCAGCGTCATCCTTATGAATCGCTAATAAAAAGACAAGTGAAACCTGGTCTCCCTGCCAGTCAATTGGCTGTTTTAAGTGTGCGATGGCTACAGAGGAGGTGCCTTCATTTGTGATGAGCGGGTGCGGCATTGCAATGCCACTGCCAAGATAGGTAGACGACATTTGCTCCCGCTCAAGCACCGAGGGACGAAAAGAAGGCGATACTAGCTGATGTGCCTCTAAACGGCTGCATAATATATCTAATACCTCATCCTTGCTGCTTAGATCAGCATTCATGAAAGTCAATCGCTCTTGAAAAAACGCCATCAGCTCTTTTGAGGGTGCCCCGTGCCCATTTAATAAATGAATGACTTCATTTACACGCTGTATATCATGATGTTCAAAAAAGGCGCTGACTTGAATGACTGGTTTCCCCTTTGATGAGAGTGGAACGGTTGTGATGATGACGTCACACGGCAAAGAGGAGCTCATGAGATAATCCTGATAGGAATAGAGCTCAACAATGTCAAGCTCGTGCTGAAAGGCTGCCTTCAATTTAATTTCAAGGAGCCTTGCCGTCCCTAGTCCAGACCCGCACACGATAATGGCTTTCTTTTTTTGCGAGGTGTCGAGCTGACTTCTTTCAAATGAAGCAGCGATATGCAAGGCAGCATATGCGGCCTCGTCTTCATTTGGCGTACGCACCAGCTGCAAGGCATTTAGTCCGCTGACAGCCAAATCAAACGGGTAAGGATAGGACGCTTTGATTTCATGCAAAAGCGGATTTTGTAATGATACGCCATATTGGATGCGATTTAATAGCGGCTTCATATGAAGCATCAAGTCTTGCTGCAGGATGCTGTCATCAGCAAAACGATGACCGCTTATTTTTTCAATGTGCTGTAGAAAGACTGTAACCGCCTCTTGAACTTCCACTGTCGTCTGATGCTGGGCGGCTTCTTTCCACGTTTGATTCGCCAATAGATGCATGACTAAGTAATCTGTTTCATCCTCTGATAAGGTCACGCAAAAAGTGTCACTCACCTGCTGTATGATTTTTTGTGCAATTCTCATCAAAACGGGTGATCTTTGTGTACGGGCAGTACTAGCGGATATCCGCTGGTTTTTTCGTGTTTGCTGAATCGCTATGGCTAAGTGAATGACTAAATTTTTTAAGGCAATGTCTTTAATGAGCAATGACTCTTGATGCAGGTTCGTCAACACAATCGATCGAATGGTTTCAAGAGAAATATCAGGAAAATGGAGCTGCTCCCGCTCGGTGATATGAGAGAGAGCAGGCTCTTCTTCAAGAAGTAAGTCTGCATAGCACGTTCTTTTTTGCAGCTCATCTCCTTCAATCTTTAAGCCAAATCCAGGCTTTGATACAAGGGTCATGCCGTAACGGGCTAACAGCTCTCGTCCTTTTTTTAAATCACTGCTGACCGTCATGCGGCTGATAAACAGTTCTTCAGCCAGCTGGTCAATTTTTAAGTAATCTGATTGAAGCAGCAGCTTTCTCATCATAAATCGTACACGCTCTTCTGGCATGACGGGGACAAGAGAGCGGGCAGGAAGCTTTTGCTGATGAAGCCAAAGTAAGAAAGCATCTTGGTCACTCGTTAAAAGAGTATATCCCTTCCCGCGAATCGTTTTAATCATGGCCCCAGTTTCCTTTAAATACTCATTTGCTTCCTTGATTAAATTGCGGATAGAGCGGTCAGATAAGCGAAAAGAGGCAGTGAGCTCCTCCAGCTTCACGAACCCCTTCGTTTCAAATAGCCGCTGAATCAGCTGATAGGTTCGAGGATCTGCCGTCATCATCATTGCGCGGCTCCTTGCGCCTGTAAGGCATCAGTTCCAAGAGCAATGGCGCCCATTAAACCAGATAATCCATCAAAGGATGGTTTTGTGATAATTTCATGTAAAGGCTTTGGCAGCTGCAAATAGTTGTGAAGCCGTTTGTCTGTTTCATCAAGAATAAGCGGCAGCATAGCCGGCTGTTTCATCACGCCTCCACCTAGAATGATGCGTTCTGGTGAAAGGGTGAGCAGCAGGTTAGCAGTCATCTGCCCGAGATAGTAAGCATGAAGTGACCAGGCTGGATGATCCTCTGGCAGCATTTGTGCCAGTGTATGATAGCGTCCTTCTATGGCAGGTCCAGATGCCAGTCCCTCTAAACAATCATGATGAATAAGACAGCAGCCTCCGTATGTGTCATGAGGATGCCGCTGAACGGTGATATGACCCATTTCTGGATGCAGCAAACCATGAATGAGGCGATGTTCAATATAGGCACCGCCGCCTATTCCAGTCCCAACAGTAATATAGACCAAGGAGGCAGGCTTTTCTGCTTCAGTTGAAAAACGGGCTTCTCCGAGTGCTGCACAGTTTACATCGGTATCAAGCTTCATCGGGAGCCCGAGGGCTTGTTTTATGGTAGAGAGGAAAGGGAATTGGCGCCAGGCTGTTTTTGGTGTGTCTAAAATCGTCCCGTAGCTTGGGCTTTGCTCTTTCACATCGACAGGCCCGAATGCCCCAATTCCAATGGCATCGACACGATGCTTTGTAAAGTAATCGATCACTTGCCGGCATGTTTCATCTGGATTCCCTGTTGCAAAGGAAGTCATGTGTTCAATCGTTCCGTCTGTTGTTCCGTAGCCGCAGACAAATTTCGTTCCGCCTGCTTCAATGCCTCCAATTCGCATGATCAATGCCCTCCATTAAAGAGGGGCGGAATCCAATGGATCCCGCCCCTACATGTTCATTTTTTCTTTACAATGTAGGTTTGTACCTGACAAGGTGTAAGCGGTTCAATGTGTAATGATCCATGTTGTGCTTTGAGTATATGTCCTTCAGGTGTTTCTCCTAAATTCGCTGTTTCTCCGTGTTGTAGAGATGAACTATTGATTGAAGCGGCTGTTTGACGCGTTAAATATGGATTGAAGAGACGAATGACAATGCCTGTTCCATGCTCTTCTTTTTTCAGAGCGCTTAGAATGGCTCCATCTGTCTCGATGTCAAGCAGGCTATAAGTAGATTGTAAGTCTTCTTTTTCATCTCGGAAAGAGAAAATTAAACGACCGTTTAAAAAGTCTGCCCGTTCGTAGCATTGAACAGGGGTGGTGTACCGTTTGGCAAGCTGTGCTAAGTGTCCCTCGCTGACTGCGTCCTTGCTATAGTGCATACCAAAGGAGAACGATAGTGCACCTTGCAGCTGAGCATCTGGTGTATCAACAATTTTTTCCCCAGATGCGCGGCCTGGACGGTAAAGAAGGTTTTCTTTCCCCATTTTTCCGAAACAGCGGAAGAGCGTATATGCAATCGTTGTATAGCCTTCTCCTGTGATCTGATATTCTCTCACGCAGTCGGTCAACAGAGCGGCACCATATGCTTCATCACGAAGTGCGACAAAGGATTGCATTGGTTCAATGGTGATCGGTTTTTCTTCCCAATGTTCATTGTTCCACCATTCAAGTTCTTTTGTCAGCTCTGTTGGGCGTTCGATTGTACCAAATTGCTGATCGCTTAGTGATACGTTTGATGCGATGCCTGTATCAAAGAGAACACGCAGGCGATGATCCATTGCATGGTTATCGACATCTACATGAAAACGAATGACAGTATCGTCTTTGTTTAATGCTACCTTCGCTGTGATCGGAAGTGAAGTCGCAGCCAATTGCTGAGAGCGCTCCTCTAGGTCGTAAGGGACAGTGAGCTGAAGCTTGATGGTCAGCTCTTGCTGCAGGCTGCTTTTAGCCACTGAGATGTCTGCTGACGAAAGATCCTTGGATGACACATACAGGTCCTCACGAGGGGGTGAATAGTTGTAGGAATCCCCATCATCTCCGTTGTCTTCAAAGATCATTTGCTCAGAGAATGTCCGGCCAGTTTGTTTATCTGTGATGTCCAGTGTTCCGTTGTCATTTGCCGCAATGCGGTAATACATATTTTCAATCACGCGTCCTTCAGTTTGTTCCCATGCCGATTCGCTTGATTCATCGAAGACCATGCTGACCTGTGTATAACCAACTGACGGTAAGTCGAGGGCTTCAATCAGCAGCACGGCTTTCCATACTTGCTTTGGCATGTACACTTCTTTACTTGGGTTAAGAGAAATTTGCTGTGCCAGCACATAATCTGTGACATCGGTTTTGCTTTTCACTGTGTACTGAAGCGTTCGTCCATTTGCATCCTTTAGCGTAAATGGACGTTCCGTGATAAAGGTCTCGACTTCAATGACTTCAGAACGCTTTGAAGGCAGTGTATTGAACAACGTGAACGTGATTTCCTGCTCTGTTTGCAGTCGAATAGTGATGAGACGCATGTGCAAGTCTACAAGATTCTCAGCGATTTCCTTTGCCTGCTTGTAGCGGAAGAAGACATCTTGGTTTGTCGTGTCACTATTACAGCCGCCAATGCTGTCATGCGCTGCATTTTCAAACATGAGGTACCAAATATCGCGAACCGTATCATGTGGATAGTCGTGTCCAAGCGAATAGCTGATCGTTAGGATCGGCTCCATCACATTGACGAGATAGTTTTCAATTTGATTGTTTAAGATTTTTAAATCTGCTCGTGTTGAAAAAATAGATTTATGAATCCGCATATGCTTCGCATGAATAAGCTCTCCGTGTAATGTCTCAAAAGATGTCCGCTCTTTTTTCACGGCTGCAATATAATTTTCTAAACTGCTGATTTGATAGTGATGCTCGTCAAGTTCATTGGCTTTTTCTAATAAGTCAGGCAGGTTTTTGCGAATTGGAGCTTGGTCAAAACCATTCGGGAAATAGACATTCTTTGTGGTTGCCTTTGCTTGCAGTGCACCGATTTTTTCAGATAAAAAGGCTTGTAAGTCCTCATCCTTCTCAGGGATATTTCCACCGTAGTAGTAGCCGAATGGCAGATTCACAGCAAAGACTTCACTGCCGTCAGCACCGCGCCAATTGAATTCAGTATGGTTCGTCATATGGTCAGAAACGCCGCGCCAAAATGCCGTATCGACAATGCCGAAGCCGCGATAAATTTGAGGCATTTGTGCGGATTGACCGAAGGAATCAGGGACATAGCCGACTTTCATCACGTGGCCGAACTGCTGACAGCGTTCAATCCCATATTGCAGGTTCCGCACAATCGATTCACCTGAAATGACGAGCTGGTCGGTTTGGGTATACCATGGGCCGATGATGAGACGTTTCGCTGTGACGAGCTTCTTGATTCGATTCTCATCCTCTGGACGCCATTTCAAATAATCATCTAATAAGGAAGCCTGGGCATCGAGCATGAAGTAATGGAATCTTTCATCTGTTTCAAGGGTATCTAAAATGTCCATTACGCTTTTCATTAAGTAAATACGGGAGCGGGAGGTGGTGAAATACCATTCCCGGTCCCAGTGAGTATGTGGAATCACATGTACATTGACAGTCATTGATCAACGACACCTTTCTTCGTTCGAATTATCCTTCTAGCACAAGGTCAAAATCGTCTTCTTCTTTCTGCTTCTGATCATGTTCCGGCGTTTTTGGTTCTTTTTTCTCAGAGAAATTCACAAGCAGGTTGGCGCCAATACCGATGACGAGTGCGCCAGTAAGGGCTCCGATTAAATAAGCCCACCAGTTTCCGACTGAGAAGAAGCCGTATAGCCCGCCAATTGGCGGCATGATGTCATGAACTCCTAATAATGCAGCGACCCCGCTTCCAACAGCACATGCGACAACATTGAGCGGAATCAATTTCAAAGGATTGACGAGGGTAAAAGGGATCGCCCCTTCCGTAATACCGATAATGCCCATGACAAGGCCGCCTCGTCCGGCTTCTCTAAAGGTTGGGGAGAAGTTGCGTTTTCGAATCAATGTCGCAAGCCCGTATCCAAGCGGTGGAATGACAATCGCAATATTGACGAGAATGGCAGGGAGGTAGACACCTGATAGGAAGAGGGCGTTACCAGCCATCCACGCTGATTTATTCACCGGTCCGCCAAGATCGAAGCCAATCATCGCACCTAAAATGAGAGCGAGCGCGAGTGTGCTTGTTCCATCAGCGACCATGCCTTTGATCCATTCAATTAATGCCGTGTTCAAAGCGCCTAATGGGCCGCCCAGCAGAACTGACATAAGAAGTCCGGTTAAGCCAACGGTAATAAGCGGAAGGATGAGCAGAGGGACGAGCCCAGCTGCAGAGCCTTGAATTTGAATTTTTCTTTTCACAAAAAGAGCAACATATCCTGCGAAGAAGCCTGCGATGACGGCACCTATAAATCCGGCATTTGTTGAGCTGGCAAGGGCCCCGCCGATAAAACCAGCCGCAAGACCTGATTTATCCGCAATCGAATAGGCGATAAATCCAGCGAGCAGGACGTTCATTAAGCCAATGCCTGTCCAGCCTACCTGCTCCATTAAATAGGCACCGTGCAGTATGCCGCCAGCATCCTTATAGGTGTTTAAATCTGAAACACCGAACCCTAATCCGACCAGTTTTGCTAAACCAACGATAAGTGAGGCACCGATGATTACAGGAAGAATATAAGAAATACCGGTCATAAGATGGCCTTCAATGACTTTTAATTTTGCTTTCATTTTCTTTGCTCCTTTCTATATGGCATTGCTCATGTTTATTGAGATTCAGACTTTTTCTTTTCAACAAGTGCTACAGCTTTGGTGATAATTTGTTCGGCATTTTTTAAGGCACGTCCGATCTCGACACGTACAGTGGGAATGCCTGAGAAGCGTTCCGCATCGTTGATATGCTGATTTGAGGCAATGATGCATAGGTCTGCCTGCTGCGCTTCCTCTGCTGTAATGCCGTTCACCTGTCCCATAATCCCCTGCTGTTCGATTTTGATCTCGTGTCCAAGCTGTTTACCTGCATTTTCTAACGCTTTGGCTGCCATTGGAGTATGAGCTAACCCTGCTGGACATGAAGTGACACCGACAATTTTCATTGTGTAATCCCCTCTTTCAATTGTTGTTCAATGACTTCGTAATAGTAATCAGCTGTTTGACCTGGTTGAATCTTCTCGATAAAAGCAGGTTCCATTAGGCTTGTCGCAATACCTGACAGTAATTTCAGATGTGTGACATTTGCTTCTTCTAGTGGAACGAGCAGTGTAAATAAATAGCTTGTGGGCAAATCGTCGAAGCTTCCCCATTCAATGGGTTGTTCAAGTTCTAAAAAAAGAAGTGAAGCCGTTTGTACAGCGGAGCTTTTTGTATGTGGAATGGCGAAGCCTTGCTGAAGTCCTGTTGAGACTTCGTCTTCGCGTGTCAACAAATCTGCTAATAGCCCCGCCTGATTGTTTGTAATCTGAAGGTCTTCAGCTTTCTCGGAAATGTATTGTAAAATCTCATTCTTTGATCGTCCGTTTACTTTTGTGAAAACATGATCTTTTTGGAACAAGCTGATCCCTTCTCTCTTGTTTGTTAAGCGCTTACAAGTTGATTGTAATGTACTTTTCAGCATGGTTAAATAGCATCATTTTCCGTTTGAAATGGCAAAAAGTTTATGAAGCTATCCGTCTTGCTGACTGAATATCTCAAATCCTAGCTTAAAACGAGTTTAATTATGTAAAAAACAGATTCTACTAAATGTCTTTCTGTGATATTCTTCCAAGGTATTATAAAAGATAAGGGGGTCTTTTCATGTTCAAAAAGCAGGTCAAATCCTGTGTGATCGTACTCATGGCCATCATTCTATGTATGGCAGTATTACCTGGATACGAGGCAGCAGCTGCCAGTCATGGAACAAGTGTCAATGAAGCCATTGGGTTAAAAAATGGTGAAGTCATCTCAGGTACATTACAGAATGAAAAGGAAGAGTCGTGGTATCAAATCACGCCATCTGCACAAGAGGTGGCAAAACATACACACATGCAAATTTCTGTGAAAAGTAAACAAGTGCTGTCTGTATCGGTCTATCCAAGCAAGGACAGAGCGATGAAGGATGACACATATTCAAGATATCGCGTGGACACAGCAAGCGGAGAGACAGAGATCAACTTCCCGCATGCATGGTCAGGTCCCTATTATGTCAAAGTGCTCTATTTAGGATCAGAGGAAGACAGCCGTGATGAGGAAGAGGATGCGGCATATACAATCGGATATAAAGGAGCTAATCTTCCGCCTTCTGAACCTGTTTTTCCTGAAGAAGATGAGCCTGAAATCATCATTATAGAGAAAAAGTACGGGCGTGAAATTCTCCAATCGATTCGTACAATCGAAGATAAACGATTCAATGAAACGGCAGAAGGTCAAAAGCTTTCGCGTCTGCTCCAAAAGACAAAGCCGTTTCTCAAATCAAAGCTCATCAAACATCAAAAAGAGCAGCAAAAGGTTTACAACCATCTGCTCACATTAAAAACACTGCTAAGTGACGTAGAGAAAAATGGTGCATTTAGCGGTCATATCGTAACAGAAAAAGAACAGCAGGTGATCGGCTCCCTTTTTGATATGCTCAAAGAAGCAAGTCCGGCATATTTAAAAAAGGAATTAGAAGCCGTCAGTCAAAAAATGGGCATCGATCAGCTTGAAGGAAAGTCAGTTGGTTATGTATTAGAGAAACAAAAGCTTGTAAAAGAAGAGAAGGTTAAAACGAATAAGATCATTTTTAAATTAAAGGATGGCCAAACACTTCAATCTGCGAAAAAGAAAATGAAAAGCTACGGCATCCAAGAAAACCGTGTGACATCACAGTCAGTCAGTCCTTTATTCAAAGGAATGTATGTCTATGATGTGCCAGCAGGGCAAGAATCCGCTGGAAAGACACTAAAAGCAGGCAAAGCGGTCATCAAAAGCACGGCAAGAAAGCTTTCCAGCATGCCAAATGTTGAATTTGCAGAGCCTGTTCAAACCTATCGTGCGCTAAGCAGCGACGCGCAGTATGGTTATCAGTGGCCGCTGAAAAACAGTGCGCAAAACAGCGGGAAAAAAGGCGCTGACGTCAAATTTGAACAAATGAATACACTGATTGGCACAAGCAAAATGAAGCAGACATTAATTGCTGTTGTGGATACAGGTGTAGACAGCCGTTTGACAGATTTAAACGGGACTGTTCGTACAGACTTAGGTGCGAATCTCATTGGACGAAACAAAGATGCGATTGATGACAATGGACACGGTACGCATGTGGCAGGCATCATTGCCGCAAAATCCGATAATCATTACTCAATGGCAGGTCTCAATCAACATACGGGCATCATTCCGGTGAAGGTGCTGGATGCCTATGGCTTTGGCGATACAGAGCATATTGCACTTGGAATCAAGCATGCAGTGGACAAAGGCGCAAAGGTGATCAACATGAGCCTTGGCGGCTACTACAGCAGAGTGATTGAATATGCAATGAATTATGCTGCACAAAGAAATGTACTAGTGGTCGTGGCAAGTGGAAATGATGGCGTACCAGAAATGGGCTACCCTGCCACGTCAAAATACGCAATGGCGGTTGGCGCAAGCAACCGTATGGATATTGCCGCTGAGTTCTCAAGCTATGGCAAAGGACTGAGCATGTCAGCTCCAGGGTCGGATATTCCGAGCCTAATGCCTGATGGGAATGTCTCATACCTTAGCGGGACATCAATGGCGACACCATATGTGGCAGCAGCAGCAGGGTTACTGCTTTCTAAAAATCCATCCTTAAAGCCAAATCAAGTGAGAAATCTTTTGCAAAGTACAGCAGATGACATCTCATTTAAATCTATTGATGGAAAAGACGACGTTTTCTATGATGAAAACGAGGAGCCAATTGTCGATCCTAAAATCCCAGGAATTGATTGGATGACAGGACATGGCAGACTGAATGCATTTGCTGCATTAAGTGCTGTCGAATTGAATGCATCAGTGAACAAAGTGGAAGATCAGCATCAAAAGGTGACAGGTAAAGCAAAAGCTGGCGCTGCTATTTCTGTGTATAGAGGCAAAACGCTGCTTGGAAAAGGCACAGCAGGCAAAAAAGGAACCTTTAGTGTGAAGATTAAGCATCAGAACAAAAACAAGGTCCTTCACATTAAAATGTCAAAAGGAAAGGCCGCTACGACGCTCAAAACCGTCGTGAAAAAAGGCAAAGCACCAGCTAAGCCGAAAGTGAGCAAAGTAACCGTCAAAAGTAAAGCGGTCAAAGGGACTGCGGGTGCAGGCTTGACCATTAAAGTGAAAAACAAATCAAAGAAAGTCATCAAAACAGTCAAAACCAATAGCAAGGGTGCATTTACTGCCCAAATCAAACCGCAGAAAGCCAAAACGGTTTTATATGTGACCGCGTCAGATGTGAGAAAAAGAGAAAGCAAAGCGGTAAAAGTGGTTGTGAAAAAATAAAAGAAGAACTTCCCTTTCTAAGAAAAGGGAGGTTTTTTTGTTTTTAACTGGAAATATACCAATTAATGTCGATAGTAATATAGTAGGAAAAAAAAGGAGGATTTATCGATGAAAAAAATCATGTTTGCTTTCTTTCTATCATTGCTTCTCGTATTCCCAAGCTTTGCACATGCTGAAGAAACAGGGGCAGTACCAGCATCAGTAGAAGTAACAAGTGTCACAGCAGCCGATAGTGGAATAGTGAATTACGGCTATGGCAGTAAATATCGCGTGGGTTCTTATTATCCAGCTACGTTTAAAGGGACACTAAAAGATGCAAGCGGAAACCTCATGCCTAATCAGCCGATCAAGCTTTATTTTGAAGCAGCCATCAAATCATATGCTCAAACAGCGACAGGCACAACAGACGAGAATGGACAGTTTTCACTGACGTTTCAAGTTCCTGCAGGTGCAGGCTACCAATCATACAATAATGCAGGCTGGTCAACACATTACTACGATATCGTTCCAGTGACGTTCACGTCAAACGACATCAAACTATCTTCAAATGTCACAAGTGTGTACCATTTGGCATATACATCACGTTACTAATCTCATAGAAAAAAAGGATGTCATCAAGTGACATCCTTTTCTTTTTGTTAGCAAACCTGCTGGGCGGCAACCGAAAGAGTCGATAAACAAACACTCATCAGCCGTTATTCCCAGATTCGATCGAGCGTTTAACTTTTCATCTTGAGCTTTGATAGATAAGAACTTTCACACTTGAACTTTGATCCTTGAACGTTCAGCTTTGAGCTTTTATCAAGGATCATCCTAAGATGATCATCAGATGAGGAGGGAATGACCTTTCCCTCGGAGGTGTTTAGTCCTATCGATTTTCGGCTCACTAACAAAATCAATTAATCGATCTGTATTTTCGTTAGTGTATTGCTTTCAGACAAGGAAAAATCAACTTCCATTTGAAAATCTTCAATTTCTTTCGAAAGCTGTTCAATTTTCACTCGAAGGCGAAGCGGATCGATGATCACCGCCTCATTTTCAGCTAGAAAAGACTTCACGATCTCTTGGTTGGCAGCCGCTTGGGTCTTTCCATCTTTCCCAAACAAGGTCTCTAAATGCTGATCAAGTCTCATTTTCACATCTTCATTCGTTTGTTCAGCTTTGTCGACCAGCTCTTTGTACACCTGTTTCATTTTCCGTAAATAACGAATATCGTAGTCTATCGACGTCTTTCGTTCAATCGCCTCTGCCACCGTCATACGGACACCCGCCACATCAATCGTTGTTGTCGCATTTGATACAACGATGGCTGATTTGATGGCATTCCGGCGTTTGATTAAAGATCGAATCGATTGATCATCAGCCTTTGCCTTTTTCTCAATCTCTTCTTGATTCTGAAATCCGTGCTGTATATGTTTCCCGATCATCAATCCACCAAGTACGGCTTCATCAACGGTTCGGTTGATTCTTTTATCTAACATTTTCAGTTCACTTAATGCTCTTGTAATGGTCATTTCCATATTCACGACAACTCCCTTGGTTCATCCTGAAAATCATAGATTCCTATCATATACCAAAGTGTGCTTCTTTTACTAGTGATATCCTTTTTTGTCAGATGGAAAAAACCTGATGTTTATACACCAGGTTTTTCTCGTTTTTTCTGAATCCAAGCTGTCACGTAATAGGCAGCATAGCAGAGCGCAATGAAAGGAATGCCGCAGATGAGGGCAATCCGCTGATTTGGATCAAAGGCAATGCCGATGACAGATGCAAGACATAGGAGGAAGGCTGCAATCGGAACTACTGGATAGAGCGGTGTTCGAAAGGATAAATCATGAAGCTGTCCGCCTTCCTGTAAAAATCTTTTCCGAAACATAAACTGTGAGGCAGCAATCCCCATCCATACAACCACAACGGCCAGTCCAGAGATTGACACAAGGACAAGGTATACCGTTTCTGGTGCGATCACGCTTGATAGCAAAGAAAGAATACCACCGATCATACTTAAAATGAGTGCATTCAAAGGAATGCCTTTTGACGTCAGCTTCGCCAGTTTTTTAGGAAGTGTCCGTTCCTCAGAAAGCGACCAAAGCATACGAGATGATGCGTATAATCCTGAGTTTGCGGCAGATAAGATCGCGGTCAGGATGACAAAATTCATGAAATCTGCGGCATAAGGAATCCCGATACGATCAAATACCACGACAAATGGGCTTTTGATCACCCCGGCTTCTTCTACTGGAATCAAGCCAGCCAACACAACGATCGTTCCAACGAAAAACAGCACGAGACGCAGGACGGTTGTGCGAATTGCTCTTGGAATGGTCTCGTCAGGATTGACGCTTTCACCCGCAGCAATCCCAATCAACTCCGTACCTGAAAAAGCAAAATTGACAGCAAGCATCGTCATTAAAATCGGTAAAAAGCCGTTTGGGAAAAGCCCGCCTTCGCCAGTGAAATTAGAAAAGAACGGAGCGGCCTCACCGCCCTTTAATGGGATCAAACCAAACATGGCAGCTCCGCCAAGAATAATAAAGAGAATAATAGCCATCACTTTAATACTGGAAAACCAAAACTCTGATTCTGCAAAAAACTTGACTGTAAATGCATTCAGTAAAAAGATGAGAAGAGCAAAAACGCCACTCCACATCCAAACCGAAGTGTCTGGAAACCAGCGCTGCATTAATAGTCCTGCCGCTGTAAATTCCGAACCGAGTGCCACTGTCCACGTCAGCCAGTATAGCCAAGCGACCGTATAGCCTGTACCAGGTCCAATGTATTTTGTTGCATACGTATGAAAAGCCCCTGTGACCGGCATTGCGACAGACAGCTCGCCTAAACAAAGCATCACGAGGTAGACAATTAAAGCCCCGACAAGATAGGCAAGAATGGTTCCCGCAGGTCCGGCCTGATTGATGGTATACCCCGAGCTTAAAAAGAGCCCTGTTCCAATGACGCCGCCTAGAGAAAGCATGAACAGGTGCCGGCTCGTCATTTTTCGTTGATATTGTTGTGACTGATCTTTTGCTTGTTCCATGTCTTCCCGCCCTTTTGCTTAGAAGTATGTGTGATGATTCATGATGCTATGATGTGGTTCGTTTTAAGATGTCATTGATATCTTCTGGAGTCGTGCGGCAGCAGCCGCCGATGATATGCGCGCCGTCTTTGTACCATTGATGCGCACATTCGCCAAAAGTAAGATGAGACGTATCTCCGTTCCATACCTTTTCTTCAGGATCATATATTTCACCTGAGTTTGGATATACCACAATCGGTTTGCTCGTTCCCTTTTTCATTTCTTGAATGAGAGAAGTGATAAATTGCGGCGACGTACAGTTCACACCGACAGCAGCGATTTGTTCATAAGGCTCAAGCGCCTGTACACATTCTCGTATGGAATCACCTTCACTAATGTGCAGGCCATCCTTTGCGCTGAATGTGATCCAAGCAGATACCCCGCTGAATTCATCTTGCAGCAGCTTTGCAATGGTAGTTGCTTCAATCAGACAAGGAATCGTTTCGCATGCAAGAATATCTGCACCCGCTTCTACTAATGCCTGAATTCTTGGTCTGTGAAAATCAATGAGAGCCTGCTCTGAGAGCCCGTAATTTCCTTTATATTCTGAACCATCAGATAAATAAGCGCCGAATGGCCCTACAGATCCAGCAACAAATGGTTTTGTCCGTCCTTCACGACGCGCTTCATCCTGCCAAAAAAGATCACGTGCCTCTTTCGCTAAAGTGACAGAGCGTTTCATGAGTTCAATCGCTTCTTCTTTTGAATAGCCTTTTTCAGCAAAGCCTTCAATCGTTGTTTGGTAGCTGGCGGTTGTTGCACAGTCAGCACCTGCTTGGAAGTAGTCCAAGTGTACTTGCTGAATCAATTGTGGCTGTTCAATAAGTATTTTGGCTGACCATAAACGATCGTTTAAGTTACAGCCCTTTCGTTCAAGCTCTGTTGCTAATGCACCGTCTAAAATCAAAGGTGCGTGAGCCTGTAAACGGCTTTGAATAGGATTCATCGGAATCAAACAGCCTCCTTTTTAGATCGGAAATGATGGATATGATATGAGGCAGTAGTTTAAATGACTAAAGTGTTTTTGTCAAGGAGAGGAAAAAGCATCGTAGGGCGGAAAAACCCTGAAAACATGCGGGTTTTGATGCATAAAAATGCAGTCAAAATAATAGAAAACCAAGTCATTGACAGCCTCTAAAAAGAGATATATATTATGGAAAGATTGATTTCAGAAAGCTTCATCAAAAGGCGCCGTCTTTTGATTTTTATGTTGTCCAACGACTGTCTTCTTTCGTGCAGAAAGAGGGTTTTTTATATGCTCAAAAAAGGAGGAAAGAAGAAATTGAAAAAATGTGTAAAAGATATAGCGATGATTCTAGTTGGTTCTTTTTTATTTGCCGCAGCAGTGAACATGTTTGTCATTCCGCTTGAATTTGGTGAAGGCGGCGTCACGGGGCTGTCCATTATTTTTTATTATTTGTTTGAAATAGCACCGTGGCTGACGAACCTTGTATTGAATGCCATCTTATTACTTGTGGGATATAAATACTTGGACAAAAAGACCACGATTTATACGGTGGTTGCCGTTGCAAGTAACTCTCTATTTTTGCACCTGACCACAACATGGGTCGTGAATGTTCATGAATTGATTATTGGAGCGATTTTTGCAGGAATTATCATCGGAATTGGGATTGGTCTTGTGCTCAGAGCCGGTGGAACAACGGCGGGTTCTGCCATTCTCGGAAGAATTGCCAACAAGTATTTAGACTGGAACGTGAGCTATGCCATCTTGTTCTTTGATCTGATCGTTGTATTTGCTTCATACTTTATTATTGGTGCAGAAAAATTAATGTTTACCATTGTGATGCTGTACGTGGCGACAAAGGTGATGGACTTCGTGATAGAAGGACTTAACACGAAAAAGGCAGTGACGATTATTTCTTCATGCAAAGATGATATTGCGGAAGAAATCAATCACACCCTGGACCGAGGCGTAACGATTTTAAACGGACGCGGTCATTATTCAAAGGAATCGAAGGAAATTCTTTACGCGGTCATTCAAAAGCAGGAGCTCATGCGCCTTAAGAAAATTATTAAGAAAATAGATCGAGACGCATTCGTTGTTGTCCATGACGTACGCGATGTGTTCGGAGAAGGATTTGTAAATATATAAAAATGAGAAGACCCTAAAAAGGGTCTTTCAGCGTGTAGACAAACCCTCGCATTCTTTGTCAGTCCTGCGCGCTGGTGCTCACGAATGGTTACATTCGCTCCGCGCCAGTGCTCGTCCTTCCTAGACTGCAAAGGTTTTCTATCACGCTGAAAAGAAGACAAAGAGCTAAAAGACCCGAAAAAGGGTCTTTTTTTATTCTCTATACCTCTTGTCACACAATACTATGTAATGTATAGTATAAAGAGTTAGGAGTTGTAAACATGAATGCACAATTAAAAAAAGGATTACTGGAATTTTGTGTACTGGCGGTATTAAAGAAAGGCGATTCCTATGGTTATCAAATCATTAAAGATATGTCCCATTGTATTGAGATTTCAGAATCGACATTATATCCGATTTTAAAGCGTTTAGAGCAAAACAATTATGTGGAGACCTATTCCCAGGAACATAACAGTCGATTAAGAAAATACTACCGCATGACAGAAAGCGGGCGGGAGCATATGGCGCAGTTTTTAGAGGAATGGGATCAGGTGATGGCGATTTACGACTTTATTTCTGGAGGACAGGGCAATGAATAAAAAAGAATTTTTGAGCAGCCTAAAGAAGCATCTGCATCTTCTAGGTGACAAAGATAGTGATCGGTTTATCGAATACTACGATGAAATGATTGAGGATTATCAGGAAGATGGCTACAGTGAAGAGGAAGCGGTTCATCAAGTCGGGCAGCCTGCTATGATCGCTGAAGGGATTATGAAGGAACAAGGAATAAAAACCGTTCAGGTGCCGACGTTTGGAGAAAAAGCGACGAGACTCTCCATTCTCATTTTAGGCTTTCCGTTATGGGGCAGTATTCTAGCAACAGTCTTCCTGCTGATTCTTTCTGTGTATATGGTGATTTGGTGCATTCCACTCGTGACAGGTGCATTGACGCTTACTGGTCTGCTCGGCGGTTTTTGGAGCATCATTGGTTCTCCATTTATTTTTCAGGACGGTTTGCATGTGGTGGTGACGCAGGTTGGCGTTGGTATTCTTCTATTAGGTGTCGGATTATTAAGCGGCATAGCCACAGCGTATTTGACAAAGCTATTTGTGCAAATGACTATTCAAACCACTAAGGCATTCATGGGAATGTTTAAAAAGAAGGTCGTGAGAGTATGAACGTGAATGATTTAAAAAAGCAATGCATCAAATGGGGGATCATCTTCACCGTTGCCGGAGGAATTGTCATGGCAATTGGTTTTGGAATATCAGGCTTTGATTTAGATGCATATCACAACAATGACGAGAGTAACGTGTTCCGCACCATCAATTGGAGCAAGCCATAATAAATGAAAAAACCCGCTTATGCGGGTCTTTTTTTCGCTCGGGCCACAAAGAAGAAATAACAGCAAAGTGCGCCTAGATCACAAAGCATAATGATTAGACCCATTGGAAAGGCTGTTTGGCTTCCGGCTAGTCCGACAAGAGGTGTCATGCAAGCGCCTAGCAGCATTTGCGCCACACCGATCAGTGCAGCTGCACTTCCTGCATGCGCTCCGTGATGCTGCATCGCAAGAGACGGCGCAGATGTGCCGACAATTCCAACGCTTGAGACAACAAAAAACAGCGGAATCAGAATACCGTACAATCCTGCATCAATTGAGATCATGAAAAATAAAGTGACTCCCCCTAATGCAGCTGTCAGCAATCCAATGCGAAGAACTTTCTCTTCACCGATTTTCGCAGCGACTCGGGCAAATACTTGTCCAGCCGTGATAATCCCAAGACTATTTACCGCAAAGGCGGCACTAAATCCTTGTGGAGAAAGGTTAAAAATCTCTTGAAGCACAAACGGTGAACCAGAAATATAGGCAAACATTGCTGCGAAGACAAGACCTTGTGATAGGGCATATCCAACAAAGAGACGATCGCTCGCTAGAATTTTCATCGCACCTAGGATCTGTTTGAAGCCCCCAGTCTGTCTGCGTTCCGCAGGTAAGCTTTCTTTCAATGAAAACATTGATCTTAGGAGCATTAGCGCTCCGAGGATTCCTAGAAGAACAAACACACCCTGCCACGTCGTGAACCGTAACATTTGTCCGCCCACGATAGGTGCCGCTGCCGGAGCAACCCCGTTGACTAACATCAGCAGTGCAAAGAATTTCGTCATTTCTGATCCTTCATAATGATCTCGGACAATGGCTCGTGCAATGACAATGCCAGCTGAACCAGCAAGTCCTTGAATCAATCTAAGAAGAATGAACGTCCAAATCGATGTGACCACTGTACAAAGAAGGGATGCTGCAATAAAAATGATCAATCCAATCATGAGCGGCTTTCTTCTGCCGACTGTATCACTGATTGGACCTGCAATCAGCTGTCCAAGAGCAAGTCCAATCAAACAAGCCATGAGACTTAACTGAGACAGCGCCGTGCTTGCTTCAAAGTCACGGGCGATATTAGGTAAAGCAGGTAAATACATATCCATTGCCAGCGGAGCAAGGGCTGTTAAAGATCCGAGCAATGCGGCAAGGAGAAATCGATTTTTTTTCGATTCTTGGGGATAAGATAAAGAACTCATATGATGACAACACTCCTCGTATACTTCCTCAACACAGCATAATGAATCAAGCGTTCCTTTTCAATGAAAAATTTTCAGAGATGATTCCGTGCAAAATGATTGATCTTTCGAATGAGACTCTTTACATTGAATGAGTAGAGAAAAAAGTAAGGTGATCGCATGCAGTGATTGCATGATACGTATACCCACTAATAGAGAGCAGGAGGTGCTGACATGAAGCAGCAAGAGCTGATTATTCGTCAAGCAGTCAAAGAAGATCATGAGGCCATCACACGCGTGCTGATCAAATCCTATGCACAGTATGAGCCGCAATTTACAGAGGAAGGCTGGCAAAAGTATTCTGCCGCGCTTGCAGCAGCTGTAGATAATCCGAACATGGAGCTGATGCTTGTGGCGGAACATGACGGCAAGGTCGTGGGGACGCTGCAAATGTTCCGGTCATCAGAGCAAGCGTATGACAAACCCGAAATGGGCATTACATCAGCCATCGTCCGGTTTTTAGGAGTAGATCCCGATGTGAGGGGAAAAGGCATTGCAGAATCATTGTTGCGTAAAAGTATTGAACTGACGCAATCATGGGGCGAAAATGTCCTGTATCTTCATACATCTGATAAAATGCAGGCCGCCATTCGCCTATATGAAAGAATGGGCTTTGAGCGTGCGCTTGATAAAGAATTTGTGAACCAAAATGGGACACATGTCAAGAGCTATCAATATGTGATCAAGAAAGAACAGCCGGCAGGTTCATAGTATAACGTGCAGCAAAAGGAAGAGCTTACCTCCATGACAAGCTCTTCCTTTTTTCAATTTACGCCCACAGTGCCAGCGCCCAATAGGATACCACCCACGAGATGAAACCGAACATGACAAAGAATTTTAACATGCGCTCATAAGGAGACAGCTTTCGTTCTTTCTTCGTTTTCACCAGCTGCCAATAAAGGACATAGCCGCAAATCATGAGGATGATTTGTCCAAGCTGTGTAAAGTTTTCAAGAATCGTGATTCCGTTCATTTCTTTCACCTCATCATAGGTCTTCCATAAGTAAATGAGGCAATCCTTTATTTCTTCAGAAAAAATCGGTGTATACTGGAAAGAAACGAGATGTTTAGAGGGAGTTGTGACATGTTGTTTTCGCTGCATGTGGATCGTTGGGATGAAGTCATCGAGAGAAAAATCAAATACGATCAGAAAGTTGTGGAACATACCTGTCAGCTGTTAGATGCACAGGGACAGCAGGCTGTGCTGTTTCATAAGATTGAAGACCCGTTTACGATGAGGGCAGGTGCTGGTTTTCTAACCATTCCAAAAGGGAGCTATACGACCGCTTATTATTGGAAGGATCGTCCATATAACATATATTTCTGGAGAGATGATCAAGGGAAGGAACTAGGATCTTATTTTAATATTGTGGGAGATACACAGTTCAACGCCCAGCTGGTCATGTTTGAAGACCTCATTATTGATCTTCTCGTTCTTCCGACTGGTGAAGTCTATGTACTGGATGAAGATGAATTGCCGGAGAGTTTAGCGGATTTTGAGAACGGCGCAGTACGCCGGGCATTAGAAGGCGTGACGGCTTCGTTAGAAAAAATTCTCGATCAAGTGAGGGCAGATGCCGAAGGGAAATATCATCACAGCTTGTTTGAGCCGATGTTGAGATAGAAAAAACGATTCCTCGCTGAAAGGAATCGTTTTTTCTGTTAGACCTTAATACGGTTTAATCGTTTTTGTAAATTGGTTTTTGTTTTGGAGGCTTTTAGCTGTTTGACAGCGCTTTGAGCCGCTGCTTTTGTTTTCTTTGTTCGTTTGGCTTCCGCTTTTTTGACCTTTTGTTTAGCGTCCGTCACTTTCTTTTGATAAGCGACTTGTTTTTTGACCTTGTCAAGCCGGTTTTGCAGGCTTGTTTTTTCTTTGCCTTTATTTAGTTTTTTGATGGCCGTTTGAGCACTTTTAATAGCGCCCTGTGTTTTGTTCTTTTCGGCTGTTTTGACCTTTGCGCGTGCCGAGCGGATATCAATGGCTGCTTGGACTTTCTTCACCCGTTCTGTGAGTGCTGTTTTTTGCTTGCTTGCAGTGAGCCGGCCAATTCTTGTTTTGGCTTGATTGACATCTGCCTGCTTTTTAGATGTTTCGGCTGTTTTGACAGCACTGGCCGCAGCCTTTAAAAAGGTGGATTGCGGCACATATTGCACGCGGCCATAGCCGAATTGCGGATCCTTCCCTTTTGCACCAAGATCCACTGTATAGCTGCGCAATAAAGTGCGAAGCTGTGCATTTGTTTTCTTCGGATGAAGCTGCTTTAACAGTGCCAGCATTCCTGTGACATGCGGCGTGGCTTGTGATGTCCCCGTTGCATACCAATATTCATTTTTTAAATAAGTGCTGATGACGTTCTCGCCAGGGGCAGAAAATTCAATCCCTTTTCCTGTATTCGAGATAGACGCGAGTTTGTCTTTGGAAGTTGTTGCAGAAACGGCAATGACACTATTGTAAGCGGCAGGATAGCTAATATCATTCTTTTTCCCATCATTTCCGCTTGCAGCGACTACAAGCAGTCCTTTTTTATAGGCTTCATCTACTGCTGAACGCAAGATGGGGATATTGTCTTCAAAGCCTAAACTTAAATTAATAATGTCCATCTTGTTGGTAATCGCCCAATCGATGCCTCGAAGCAAACTATACAGGTCGCCTTCTCCCTTTTTATCTAACACTTTCACAGCATACAGCTTCACACCGGAAGCGACGCCGACTGTTCCATAATCGTTATTAAGCGCACCAATCGTGCCGGCGACATGTGTGCCATGTCCTTCATCATCTTTATAAGAGGATGTGTAGTTCACGAATGATTTACCGCCGGCTACCTTTAAATCCTCGTGTGAGAAAATGCCAGTATCTAATACGGCGACTTTTACATTTTTACCAGTGACGCCTTCTTTTATTGCTTGCTTGATATTTAGTTTTTGCAGATTGTAAGATTTTTGTACCAATGCATCCTGATTAGTTGCAGCGGCTGTTTTCTTTACAGTAGAAGCCGCGAGTTTGACCTTTACGTTTTTTGAGACGTAAGCGATGTTTGGGTCTTTTTTGAGTGAGGTGACCGCTTGTTCATCTGTTGTCACAGCGACAGCGGGAAGATGTATGTACTGTGCGTTCACTTTCTCACTTTCCTCAATAGCTGTTTGTTTTCCTTTTTGATTTTTATAGACGATGATGACATCTGTTTCTTTTGGCGGTGCAGCTGCCTGCGAATGGAAGGGCAAAGCAGTTGTCAACGCAAGAAGAAACGCAATGACGATAAGTAATTTCTTTTTCAATGCGTGGCTCCTCTCATCCGATGACCTCGGTCTTTTTTTCTCTATTATATCGGAGAAAGCAGAGGGATGGGATAGTAGAATTGTCGTCTTGTTCAGAAAGTTATTTTTACAAGTAACCTGAAATTGAAATTCATAGAATTCTAGTAGACAATAGAGACATCATGATAAGAGAAAGAAGGACATGCTGATGAACGTAAAAGAGTATATGACGTATGATGCGACTGGCTTGGCAGCACTTGTGCGGAATAAGCAGGTAACGCCCGAGGAGCTTATGAAGGCGGCATTTGATAGATTGAATGAGGTCAATCCAGAACTAAACGCTGTGATACGGACGAGACAAGAACAAGTTTTAAAAGACATCAAGGAGTTACATGAGTATCAGCCATTTGCGGGCGTTCCGTTTGTCCTGAAAAATATATCACAAGGGATAAAAAATGAACCGCTGACAGCAGGAGCTTTGCTGTTAAAGGATGTAAAAGCAAATTCGGATTCGCACTTTGTTGATCGGTTGAAGCAGGCTGGTTTTCTCATGATCGGACATACAAATACACCGGAATTCGGTTTAAGAAATGTGACGGAGCCTGCGTTACATGGTCCAACGAGAAATCCTTGGAATACAGACTATTCTCCGGGAGGCTCAAGCGGCGGGACAGCAGCAGCTGTTGCAAGCGGCATTGTACCTGCTGGCGGAGCAAGTGATGGCGGTGGTTCCATCCGGATTCCAGCATCCTTTACCGGTTTGTTCGGCCTTAAGCCTACGCGGGGAAGAACGCCAGTAGGCCCAGGCGCAGGAAGGCAGTGGCAAGGGGCTTCCATCGACTTTACACTTACAAAAACAGTACGGGACAGTGCAGCCCTTCTTGATCTTCTTCAAGTCATTCAGCCTGAAGCTGCTTTCCAAACTCCGTTATACGATGGCAGTTACCAAGAGGATCTGGCGAAACGTACATCTTCTATGCGAATTGCTTACAGCGTAGAATCTCCAGTTGGCACGAAGGTCAGTGAGGAAGCGAAGCAGGCGGTTCAGCAAACAGTGAAATGGCTGAGTGAGCAAGGTCATCAAGTAGAGGAAGCCAAGCCGGAAATTAATGGGATTCATCTCATGCAGCAATATTACGTGATGAACAGCGGAGAAATGTCTGCGTTATTCACTTCCTTGGCTCGTTCGTTAGGGCGTCCAGTAAAGCCGGAGGAAACGGACATCGTGGCATGGGTGCTGGCGGAGGCTGGCAAGAATGTGACCGCTGCTGCTTATACAGAAAGTCTTGATGCGTGGGATCGGGCTGCTGCACAAATGGCATCATTTCATCAAACCTACGATCTCTATGTGACACCAGCTACTGCCTATTCAGCTCCAAAGGTAGGTGAGCTTATGCATTCAGATCAGGAAACAGCCGCACTTTTACGTGTGTCATCTCTTTCCATGCAAGCACAGCAGGATCTGATTTATGACATGTTCCTCAAGAGCTTGACCTACACCCCATTTACACAGCTTGCCAACTTAACAGGTCAGCCATCAATGAGTGTTCCTGTTCATCTTACTAGTGCGGGCATGCCTCTAGGGGTACAGGTGACAGCACCTAAAGGAAAAGAGGACTGGCTGCTCAGGCTTGCGGCGGAAATGGAGACATCCTCGATTTGGAAAGGAACTAGTCAATTAAATCGATAACGCATGATAAGCGACTTTGGTCTATGGAGGGAAAAGAGTGTCACACGTGAGTACGAAGGACAAATCATTCAAACGGCAGCACTTCTTTTACGTAAACAGGGATACCATGCGACAGGATTGAATCAAATTATCAGAGAGAGCGGCACACCTAAAGGCTCTCTTTATTATTACTTTCCAAATGGAAAAGAAGAGCTGGCCATTGCATCTGTTGAATACATTAGTCAAAAGGTCATCAATCAAATTGAAGAAGGCTTTGCCTATTCGGATGACCCATATATCGCCATCGATCGTTTTATGACCAAGATCATTCGAGGATTTATGGAGAAAGAAAGTGAAAGAGGGATTCCAATTGTCTTGCTTGCGGCAGAGTCCAAGCCTGAAAACGCGCAGCTTCATGCTGCATGCAAACAAGAAATGATCCGCTGGCAGGAGCTTGTAAAAGAAAAGCTAATGAACAGCGGGTATGAAGAAAACAAAGCGGATGAGCTGGCTTCTCTCCTTCACTCAATGGTCATCGGGGGTTTATCGATGACCACTGCACTCAAACAAACGACCCCTTTAGAACACGTAAAAAGTTACCTTAGACACTTATTTATGCGAGAAGAGTAAAATCTCTCGCATATTGTCTATCTATTATATCAATTGGTCTATATAATATAGATAGTCAATTTGTCATGAGGAGTGATGGGATGTCGGAGCAACCGCAATCGATGAAGCAATCCGAAGGTACCTTTTTTTATACCGTGTCTGGTTCCGGAAAGCTGTATGGGCTGGAGAATCAGCTTGTTCATATGCTGGCAGAAGCAAATCAAACGAATCAGCTGTTTGAGCTTGCCTTAATCACAGGTGGGAAAGGAGCTTATTTCCCGTTGCACTGTCATGAGCACTTATTTGAAACCATTTTTGTGCTGGAAGGAAAGCTTGAAGTGATGCTGGACGGTAAAAAATACATGGTCACAGCCTTTGATTATATTCATATCCCGCCCAAAACGATTCATGGCTACAGAATGCATAGTCATAAAACAAGATTTATTTCATATACGCTGGGCGGAAAAATGACAGATGTCTATCAGCAAATTGGGAAGAGGCTTTTTCAGAATGAATGGTCTATGACTCATCATGCTTTCGATGCATCCAGTTTTCAGCAGGCTGAAAAAGAAAGCGATATCATCCTCATGCATGGAATCAGAGAACTGTCTAATACAACGAGGCCCTCCGTTTTATTTCATAGTCAGCTTCCTCACGAGGTACAGCCTTATGTATTAGAGGCTGGTGAAGGGAAGCAATACATCATTGATGGTCAGATTCATCAACTGATTGCAACAGTAGAAACAACAGGAGGCGGATTCAGTCATTTTGTGGTTGAAGGAGCGAAGGAGAAATATTTCCCGCCGCATTATCATCAAGTTCATACAGAAGCAATCTATTGTGTGGAAGGGAAGATGAACCTTCATTTGAACGGAGAGGATATTTGCTTGATGCCGGGTGACTTTGCCTATATCCCGCCGGATACGATTCACTCTTATGAATTTGTGTCTCATTCAAATAAAATGTTGGTTTTGCTGCTTCCAGGAGAAATTGAGCAGGTGTATGAGCAGTTTGAAGAATCTCCAAGCCCAAGTATATGTCCCTATTTTATTCAAGAAGGGAATTTCATGTTCAATCGGGAGACTTCCACTCAATATGATTTGTTTTTTGTTGAAAAGGAATAATTGTGTAACGCGTTACACGACATCATGAGTCTGTCGAAACAATCGACAGGCTTTTTTTGTTTTTTGCCTCCTCCACATAAATTTCTCATTTGATGAATGAACCATTCATTCAAGGTGAAGCTAAGTAAAGATGACTTGAGCTAAAGGAGGAAGGGCATGTGAGGGCTGTTACTTATCAAGGGAAAAATAGCATTGCAGTGAAGAAAGTAGATGCACCGTCGATTCAAGATCGGGAAGATGTGATCATACGTATTACATCAACAGCAATTTGTGGATCAGATTTACATTTGTATCAGGGTAATTTCCCGCTTCCAATCGGCTATGTGATTGGGCATGAACCAATGGGGATTGTGGAGGAAGTTGGCCCGGATGTCACAGCCGTAAAAAAGGGAGACCGTGTCGTCATTCCATTTACAGTTGCATGTGGTAAATGCCAATATTGCGATCATCACTTAGAAAGCCAATGTGACAACTCAAACCCGCACTACGATTCGGGTGGACTTTTTGGCTATAGTGAGAAATATGGGAATTACCCCGGAGGACAGGCAGAGTATTTACGCGTACCTTTTGGCAACTATACCCCGTTTAAGATCCCAGATGATTGTGAGCTGGAGGATGAACAATTGCTCTTCTTATCGGATGTCCTGCCAACCGCCTATTGGAGCGTAGAGCACGCAGGTGTGAAAAAAGGCGATACGGTCATCGTGCTAGGCTGCGGACCTGTTGGGTTAATGGCGCAGCAATTTGCTTGGCAAAAAGGGGCAGAACGTGTGATTGCCGTCGATTACATCGATTACCGCCTGCGGCATGCAAAACGAATGAGCGGCGTGGAGGTCTTTGATTTTACAGAAGATCCCGACATGGGAGAAACGTTAAAGGAGCTCACCAAGGGCGGAGCCGATGTTGTGATTGATTGTGTGGGAATGGATGGAAAGAAGTCGCCGCTTGAAAAAATTGAGCAAAAGCTCAAGCTGCAAGGCGGAACGATCGGACCCATTCAAATTGCCACAAAAGCCGTTCGCAAATGTGGAACAGTGCAGATGACGGGTGTGTACGGCGGCCTGTACAACATGTTTCCATTAGGCGCTTTTTTCGCAAGAAACGTCACCCTGAAAATGGGCCAGGCCCCGGCGAGAGGATACATGTCAAAGCTCTATCAAAAAGTGACAAGCGGTGAAATTGATCCTAGAGCGATTATTACTCACAAATTGCCATTAGATGAAGCTGCTCATGCGTACCACATCTTCAATGACAAACAGGATGATTGTATAAAGGTCGTTTTAAAACCATAAAAAGAAGGCTTAGGAGTATTCCTAAGCCTTTAATGTGTGCTCGTCCATCATTTTTTCGATTAATTCAAAAAATGTTTTTTTATCTTCCTCTGAAAGGTGGTTGAACAATTGATTCACAAGCAGCTGGCGATTGTCGATCATTTGTTTAGCAATTTGTTCACCCGATTCAGAGAGTTCAATCCACACAGTACGGCGGTCATTATTATTTCGAGAGCGGATGATCAGCCCTTCGTCTTCTAAGTGATTGAGAGCGGTTGTTGTTGCAGAGGGAGATAATGAAACTTCCTGCAGAATATTTTTCACAGTACATGATTGATGGCGGTAGATGATACGTAAAATAAACCCTTTAACATTCGTGACGTTTTTCGGAATATTTTCTTCATCTATTTGTTTCGTCGCCTTTAAATACTTTGTCAGTGCATGGTCTAACAAACTTGCCTCTAGCTCGAAATGTTGCATTCTCCATACCTCTTTTCCTATTGCATTCGCATTTCCGATCAATTACTAGGTCTATCTTATCATAATAATCAACATGATTTAAACCAAAATGGAAGACGGCTATAAAATTACCTATATTATCAATTAATATAAAGAACAATTCCAAAATGAAATGATTTTACTTTCAGCTGTTTTTATTTTAGAATGTGAATGAGATAAAATCTGCCAACCCAATTCGCTGGAAATTGGCTATTGGAAATCAAACGTTTGGAGATGAAGATATTGAATACTTTACAGGCATTACTAAACGACAGAATGGAACGCTCTTCACAAATTGAGGCGGTAACTGGCGGAGGGGTGTCTTATACATTTGAAGAATATGCAAAACGCATCGACCAGCTTGCTCATTACTTACATCAAAAAGGAATTCGAAAAGGTGACCGCGTTTGCTTTATTTGTCAAAACCATCATCACTTTTCAACGATTATGCTGGCAGCCATTAAAGCAGGTGCAGTCGCAGTTCCGCTGAGCTGGCAGCTTACTTCTTTTGAGCTGGAAGGTATTTTGAAAAAAGCAGAGCCAAAGGCTTTATTTTTTGACCGAGAATTCCGTGACATGATTGCTGCGGTGAATGTGTCTTTAGACAACTGTCTCATGGTGGAATCTGGTGTAAATGCGAAAACAACGCAGCTGTTTGAAGACATATTGGCTTCAAATGATGGCAGTAATCTTGCGGAAGAGGTATCAGAAGAGGATCTAGCGATGATCTTATTTACCTCTGGGACAACGGGGAATCCAAAAGGCTGTATGGTCGGACATGGACGAATCTATCAATTTTTAACAAGACGCGGGAATCGAGGATTTGACTTGAAAGGGAAACGGTACTTGGCGAGTCACCCTCTCTATCATATGAGTTCAATTAATCATCTGATCGCTGCTGCCATTGAAGGGTATACACTTGTTTTCTTACATGATGCAACACCGAAGCGCATTTTAGAAACGATCGAAAAAGAAAGAATAACGTTCATGATGGCTTTCCCATCAGCTTATACGTACATGCTGGAAGAAATGAAGCGCGGTTCGTATGACCTTTCATCCTTTGAAATTGCGATTTCTGGCGGTACGAAGGTGCCGGTCCGTTTGATTAAGGACTACAAAGAAGCAGGCATTCAGATGATGCATGGCTACGGAAGCACGGAAGCATGGGTTGTCAGTGCGTGGCATCCTGCGATGGGCGAGGATAAAATGGGCTCTGCTGGTAAAGTGGATCCAGATGTAGAAGTGAAAATCGTTCATCCTGAGACTGAGGAAACACTGCCAGCTGGAGAAATTGGCGAAGTCGTCATGAGAAGCCCATTTTATTTCTTAGGCTATTATCATCAGCCTGACGCTACTGCGAAGGTGCTCAAAGATGGCTGGTTCCATATGGGAGATGCAGGCTATCTAGATGAAGACGGGTTTCTATTTATCACAGGCAGATACAAAGATGTGATTTTATACGGCGGAGATAATATCTATCCTGATCAAGTAGAAGAAGTCATTGAACAAATTCCAGGTGTGATTGAATCAGCTGTCATCGGGGTGCCGGACGAATTATATGGTGAAGTGCCAAGTGCATATATCGTAAAAGACGAATCCGCCGATTTCTGCGAAGAAGATGTGGTGAACTATTGTCAGGAACGTTTGGCAGATTACAAAGTGCCATCCATTCATTTCATCAGTGCACTGCCAAAAAACAAGCTTGGTAAAATCATGAAGAAAGATTTACGTGAATTGGTTGTGAATGCTTAGTACCTATTCTGCTATAATGAAATTTGAATGATTTTTTGTTTTTCTAACGTTTTGGAGGGAAAGGGTTTGCGACATATTCTTCGTAAGAAACACGTTCACGATTTGTTGGAACAGAGCAGACAGCAAAAGGTAAAAAAAACGCTGGGCGGGCTCGATCTCACGCTTCTTGGTATAGGGGCAGTGATTGGCACAGGGGTTATGGTGTTAACTGGAATTACAGCGGCTAAGGATGCTGGACCGGCTGTCATTTTCTCCTTTGCGATTGCAGCCATTGTGTGCAGTTTGGCAGCACTTTGTTATGCAGAAATGGCTTCAGCGCTTCCTGTATTCGGCAGTGCGTACATTTATTCATATACGACCATGGGCGAGCTTGTAGGTCATTTAATGGGATGGACCTTATTATCCGTCTATATGCTGACTGCTTCAGCTGTTGCCAGCGGCTGGTCGAGTTATTTCAACAGCTTGCTCGAAGGATTTGGAATTTCGATTCCGCATCAATTCTTAGCTGGGCCGGAGCAAGGCGGATATATGAATTTGCCGGCGATTATCATTGCTTTACTGATTGCGTGGATCTTATCTAGAGGAACGAAGGAAAGTAAAAAATTTAATAATATCATGGTGTTTGTGAAACTCGGTATTATTGTTCTTTTCATTGTAGTAGGCGGCTTTTATGTACAGCCAGCCAATTGGCAGCCGTTTATGCCGTTTGGTGCAGAAGGCGTCATTGCCGGTGCTGCTGCTGTATTTTTTGCCTTTTTAGGGTTCGATGCGATTTCTGCTTCAGCAGAAGAGGTGAAAAATCCGCAGCGGAACCTGCCAATTGGGATCATAGGTTCATTACTTATTTGTACGATCATTTACATTGTCGTTTGTTTGGTCATGACAGGCATGGTGCACTATACAAAGCTGAATGTCACAGAGGCTATGTCCTATGTCCTGCAAAGTGTACATCAAAATAGCGTGGCTGGTATTATTTCGGTTGGTGCGGTCATTGGATTGATGGCTGTGATTTTCGCCAATAATTATGCAGCAACTCGAATTGCCTATGCGATGGGCCGAGACGGACTTTTGCCTAAAGTGTTTTCAAAAACAAACAAAAGCGATACGCCTGTTGCTAGCATATGGATGATTGGCGGAATGACAGCTGTTATTTCAGGCTTTATTGATTTGAAGGATCTGTCCAACTTAGCGAATATCGGTGCGTTATTAACGTTTGCAATGGTCAGTTTATCTGTGCTTATTCTGAGAAAAACACATCAGCAGCTTGAGAGGGGCTTTAGGGTTCCTTTTGTGCCGGTTTTGCCGATTATATCAATGGGCTGCTGCTTGTTCCTTATGCTCAACTTACCAGGCCGGACATGGCTTTACTTTGGGGTTTGGCTGTTAATCGGTGTCGTCATGTACGCAGCGTATTCAAACAAACACAGTGAATTAGCGAAATCTTCATGAGAAAAAGGTGCAAATCCGTTGACGATTTGTGCCTTTTTTCATACGATTTGGGATAAGCTATAAAAGAGATGATGGACGGAACAAGAGGAGGATGAGGGGTATGATTAGTGTTAGTCCTTATATTGTTGTAGAAGATGTGAAAGAATCTCTTCAATATTATCAAGGGATTTTTGGTGGGGATATTCAGATCTTAAATGAACATCAAGACCGTGTCCTGCATGCTGAATTGCACCTTGGGGAATCACTGCTTCATTTTTCAGATACATTTGGACGTACACCAAAGCCAGAGAATCTGAGATTGATCATGCAGTTTGACAATGAAGAAGAACTAAAGGCTGTCTATGAAGCGCTGGAAGCTGATGGAGATGTACTGGTCGAATTACAGGATACCTTCTTTGGCGCACTTCACGGACAAGTACAGGACCGGAAAAATGGGTTGATCTGGGTTCTGAATTATATGAAATAGACGAAGACCTTCACCAGTGTGAAGGTTCAGCGTGTAGACAAACCCTCGCATTCTGTGTCAGGTCTGCGTGCCGGTGCTCACGAATGCCCAATTCGCTCCGCTCCGGTACTCGCCCTTCCTAGGGCTGCAAAGGTTTTCTATCACGCTGAGAAGAGAACAAAGGCCTTCACCATAGTGAAGGTTTTTTTGTGAGTGTTTTTATTTTCTGAAAAATGGAAAATATGCTATGTTGGAAGAATAAAAGGACAAGGAGAAGGGTGGCAAAGGAATGGAACAAATTGAGTTTCAATCAATCCAAACAAATGGTGTAACACTTCATACAGCAATGGCTGGACCGGAAAATGGCCCGCTGCTTGTGCTGCTCCACGGGTTTCCTGAGTTTTGGTACGGCTGGAAAAATCAAATCATCCCCTTGGCTGAGGCAGGCTATCGTGTTGTCGTTCCTGATCAAAGAGGCTACCATCTAAGTGACAAGCCAGAAGGAGTCGAATCCTACGTATTAGATCAACTGAGAGATGATATTGTGGGTTTGATCAAGACGCTGAGCCCGAACCAAAAGGCGATTGTCGGCGGACATGACTGGGGCGGAGCTGTTGCTTGGCATTTGGCTTCAACCCGTTCTCAATATGTCGAGAAATTAATCATTGTCAATATGCCGCATCCGCGGGTCATGATGAAGGTTCTTCCATTTTATCCGCCACAGTGGAAGAAAAGCTCCTATATTGCTTTCTTTCAGCTTCCGAATGTGCCAGAGGCAGCACTCCAAGAAAATCAATTTCAAAAACTGGATGAAGCCATCGGACTGACGGCAAGACCACATTTGTTCTCGAAAGAAGATATATTAAGCTATAAGCTGGCTTGGACGCAGCCAGGCGCCTTGACCTCCATGCTGAATTGGTATCGTGCCATTAAAAAGGGCGGCTTTGAAAAGCCGATATCTACACGTATTTTAGTACCTGTTCGCATGATCTGGGGGATGGAAGACAAGTTTTTAAGCAGAAAACTGGCAAAGGAAACGATAAAGATTTGCCCTAATGGCCAACTGATTTTTGTCGATGATGCTTCTCATTGGATCAATCATGAAAAGCCAGAAGTGGTGAACAAACTCATACTCGAATTTTTGATCTAAAGAAAAAAGCTCTGGTCAGGGGACCAGAGCTTTTGTGATTTACCCGATATGATTCTTTTTCAACGGAGCAGGTTCATCATCCCAGCATTCAATGTTCTCATTGTTTGGAACGGCATTTTTATAAAAGACTGGATCTTTCCCCTCTTTTTTCTGCCGTGAATAATCCTTTAATGCTGCAAAGGCGACTTTAGATAGCATGGTAATGGCAATGAGGTTGACGATGACCATTAAGCCCATAAACAGATCGGCAAGATTCCAAACAAAAGGAACACTTGCTACAGCACCGAATAAAACCATGGCAATGACCGCAATACGGTATCCAATCAACCATGCTTTGCTTGATTTAAGGAATTCAATGTTCGTTTCACCATAGTAATAATTCCCGATTAGCGTACTAAACGCAAATAAGAAAACCATAATGGCAAGAACACCAGAAGCCCAAGGACCGATGTGTTCACTCAAAGATGCTTGAGTGAGCTCAATACCTGTTAATTTTGTCGTTTTATATGCACTTGAGAAAAGGACGATAAAGGCAGTACTTGTACAAATAATCAGAGTATCAATTAAGACACCAAATGCTTGGATCAGTCCTTGCTTTACAGGGTGGGTCGTCACGGCAGCTGCAGCAGCGTTTGGTGCGCTACCCATCCCAGCTTCGTTTGAGAATAGACCCCGTTTAATCCCTTCCATAATGACGGCACCCATGGTACCTCCTGCAAACTGCTCAATACCGAATGCATGTGAAATAATAGTCTTGACCACACCAGGCAGTTCAGTAATGTTTGTAATCATGACAAAAAGAGCAATACCAATATAAGCGACAGCTAAGAAGACCACAATGTATTCTGCCATCTTGGCAATCGTTTTGACCCCGCCGAAAATGATGATACTAAATCCGATAGCCATAATGACGCCTACGACCAAACGATTTGTACCAAATGAATTTTCGAAAGCAATGGTAATAGTGTTCGACTGTACAGCATTAAAGACAATACCGAAAGAAATGGTGATTAATACAGCAAACAAGATCCCCATCCAGCGTTTCTTTAAGCCTTTTTCAATATAGTAAGCGGGACCACCGCGAAAGCCTGATGCATCTTTTACTTTATACACTTGGGCAAGCGTACTTTCAACAAAGCTTGACGCGGAACCGATAATGGCTAGGAGCCACATCCAAAAAATAGCACCCGGACCACCCATGGCAATTGCAATCGCAATCCCAGTAATGTTCCCAGTTCCAACCCGAGCCGCCATACTAATAGCAAAGGCTTGGAATGGCGATACGCCAGATTTTTGTTTGTTTGTTCCTTCTTTCAGAACGATCACCATTTCCTTAAGCATACGCACTTGAAGGAAACGAGACCTGAATGTGAAATAAAGACCGACAAGAATTAATAGTGCAACAATAATATATGACCATAGATAACCATTTGTTGTTGTTAATAAATCATTCATAACATCACCTCTTCTAATTCATCCTATTTTTTTAAAAAATACTGAGATCCCACTCTTTGGCGAGCTTTTTCAGCATCATGACACCGGTAATGCTATTACCACAATCGTCAATGGCGGGACCATAAATACCGATTCCACAGCCTGTCTGAAACGGAAATTCTCTTCTTGCGCTTGGCGGAACGCAAGCCATAATTCCTCCAGACACACCACTCTTCGCTGGTACGCCTACGAAAGCAGCAAAATTACCAGATGCATTATACATGCCGCATGTCAGCATCAATGCCTTTGTTAGTCTTGCGATATCTTTTGGGATGACTTGGACTTGTTTAAAGGGATGGTAGCCATCACTTGAAATAATTAGTCCAATCAAGGCGATGTCCTCAGTTGTGACCTCGATGGAACATTGCTTTAGGTACACTTCTAATGTCTCTTCGACATCTGATTCTAAATAATTGGTTTCTTTTAAGTAATAAGCAAGAGCACGGTTGCGGTGCGCAGTTGCCCATTCTGATTGATAAACCTCTTCATTAACAGAAGGACGCTTACCTATTAAGTTTTCGATTAAATCGAAAATATATGCTAGCTTTTCTGTAGAAGTCTTTCCAGGAAGGATGGAGGATACGGTAATAGCTCCAGCATTAATCATTGGATTAAAGGGTTTCCCTGGTTTATGCATCTCAAGACGGTAGATGGAATTAAATGCATCACCAGTTGGCTCTACATCTACCCGATCCAAGACGTAAGGTACGCCTCTTCCTAAACAGGCAGCTATAAAGCTGATGACTTTTGAGATACTTTGCAGGGTAAAGGGAACGTCCCAATCACCATATCGTACAGATGATCCATCTGGGCCTATCACGCTGATACCAAGTTGAGAGGAATTCACTTTTCCAAGTGCTGGAATGTAGCCAGCATTCTGCCCGTTTGTGTAATACGGACGTATTTCTTCTGCCCATTGATCAACAGAAGACTGGCATGCGTGTTGTGTATTTTTAGAAATTGCTGTTTTCATACGATTCCTCCAATCAAAAATCAAAAAGTACCCTATTGAATTGGCGGATGACAAAAAATGCGATCAAATAGGCACGAAAACATGTTACACATCTTCAAAGAACTTGTCATGCGCTGCTTGCACCACTCCTTTACACCTAAATATATGTACAAATGAAGGCATTGTCGGCGGAAAAACAAAAAGGGTTTTTAGTGAAAATTCAGAAAACGCTTACATATAGTTTCACTAAAATTGTTCATTCAATTTATCTTGGAAACTACACAATCTGACGTAAATCTACAGAAAAACTTACAAATAAAAATCAGTCTGTCGATGATTGTCTAAACAATTCCTATTATTGTCGTCAATGATCAAAACACTGAATAGCTGAAAGGTCACCTTGCTGCCCCGGAGAATAGTCATAAAAAAGGATTTTGAGGATAAAAGGAGCAGTGAAAATTATTTTTTTGTACATTGTGGAGAAAAGAGTCTCCTTGTATACTGTGGCTATGCAAACAGGGGAAGGGATGTCAGTCATTTGAGTTTAAATCAGCTTGTCAAAAAGGACGCATTCATTTTAATTTTTATGATGGTCATTGTGCCGCTTGCAGGAGAGCTGAAGTTTTATCCTGTGAATGAGACGTTTCGCATCAGCTTTGGCGCACCTGCGTTTTTCTTTTGCTTATTACTCTTAAGAAAATCTAGACCGCTATTGCCGGGATTTTTAACAGGCGCAGCCATTGTGCTTTTTCGGGTAGGCTTAGATTTGATTCAGCAGAATGCTGATCTGGCTTCATCATTTTATCAGCAATTCCCAAGCTTCTTTTTCTATTTCACTTATGCTTTCCTGTTTTTTGCCGTCCGTACGGGACGTTTTAAACAGCGCTCTATTTTCATTGGGATCATCGGTCTGATGATCGAATTAATTGCTGATTTTGTCGAGCTGTTTGTACAATTCTTAGTGTTTGATACAACGATGACCTTATCAAAGCTGAGCGATATGTTCTTCATTGCGTTTGCTCACAGCTTTGTGGTGATCAGTTTTTTTAATATGATGAAGCTGTATGAGGCTCAATCAAGAGAAAAGCAGATCATGAAACAAAATGAGCATATGATGATGGTCATTTCGAATTTATATGAAGAAACGGTTCATTTAAAGAAAACGTTAAAACATACAGAGCATATTACGCAGGAATCATACCGGCTTTATCGTTTGCTGCATGAACACGAAGCAGGGAAAAAAGTGAGTCAGGAGCTGCTAAAGCTTGCAGGAGAAATTCATGAAGTGAAAAAGGATAATCAGCGTATTTATGCTGGGCTTTCAAAGCTGATTTCGAAGGAAAATATGCAAGACTATATGAAGGCGGAAGAGCTTGTTCAAATTGTGATCCGCATTCAAGAGAAGTATGCTTTATCTCTTGGGAAAAACATCTCCTTTACATCTGATATAAGGGGCATTCATCTGCATGATTATCATGTATTTATTTTCTTATCGCTGATTAATAATTTAATGGCCAATGCAGTCGAAGCAATAAAAGACACCGGGATGATCTCACTCGAATTGAAAGGAAGTCATGATAAAATAGAGATTCGGATTGAAGATGACGGACCAGGGATTCCTAAAAAAATGAGAGAGATTGTGTTTGATCCAGGGTATACCTCCAAATTTGATGCATTTGGAACACCGTCTACAGGGATTGGCTTATCCTATGTGAGAGAGCTGGTTCAAGAGCTTGGCGGTCATATTCAAATCGAACCAAAAGAAACAAAAGGTGCAGCTTTTCTGCTTGTACTTCCTATACAAAATTTAATACAGAGAGGGTGAGTGTATGCGATTCTTCATTGCAGATGATGATCGTGCAATACGCTCGATTTTAGGTCAAATCATAGAGGATGAGGATTTGGGAGAGGTCGTAGATGAAGCGGGTGACGGAGTTGGATTAGAGGCACATTCCCTGAACCTCAAGAAAGTAGACATCCTTTTGATTGATCTTTTAATGCCTGCTAGAGATGGCATTCAAACCATTCGCCATATCCACCCTGAATTCAAAGGCAAGGTCATTATGATTTCCCAAGTAGAAGCGAAAGAGATGATGGCAGAAGCCTATGAACTAGGGATTGAATATTATATCCATAAGCCTGTCAATCGTATTGAAATCGTCAGTGTGATTCGAAAAGTCATGGAGCGTATCAAGCTGGAAAAATCGATTTACGATATACAAGCCTCTCTTCGCCACGTGCTGCCATTAGAGCCTGTGATTTCTCAAGGTGCGGGCGTTGGGGCGAAGAGAAGAACGATGAAAGAGGCTGGGGAATTCCTCTTATCTGAGCTTGGAATTGTCGGCGAGAGCGGCTCTAAGGATTTACTGGAGATACTCATCTACTTACATGAAACACAGTCAGCCAATTCTCATGAGGTCAATTTCCCGCCGCTAAAGCAGCTGTTTATCAAAACAGCAGAAAGAAAACTGGATCATGGTGCAACCGATGTAGAGGTGATGCGGGAAGTGAAAGCGGCGGAGCAGCGGATTAGACGAGCTATTCATCATTCCTTGAATCATTTTGCCTCACTAGGATTAACAGATTTCTCAAATCCTAAGTTTGAGCACTACGCGTCGAAGTTTTTCGATTTTACCGATGTCAGCCAAAGAATGAAAGAAATGCAGAAGACATCTTCTCCCTCAGGATCGACAGGCAGAGTCAATACGAAGAAATTCGTTCAAATCTTTTATTTTGAGGCAAAGCAGTTATTCGAAGGAATGAGCTGAGGAAAATCTGTTGGTATGATTGGAGAAAATAAACAGAGAAAGTCTGTCTTTCCTATGATCTATCGTGATTTTCAGGTGTTTTTATAATTTAACTGATCATTCAGATTTTTCTTTTTTCTTGAAAATAAAACCCTCCTGTGCAATCGTTTGTTAAAATAGTGAGGTTAGACTAGAATGTCGGAGGTTTTATTTTGGGAAAAATTAAACGAAATGCGCTCTGCCCATGCGGAAGCGGAAAAAAATATAAACATTGCTGTGGTCAAAAATCAGGCGGAGAACAAACGTCTGAGCTTGTGTTTAAGGAAGCTGTACAAGTTCAAAAGGATTTAATGAATTATGCTTTTTCTAAGCATCAGAGAGCGATCAATCAATTCATTAATGAGTTTTCTTTCCTTGCAGATATGGATAAAGAAACGCAACAAATCTCAGTTTTCCATTTGAGTGTATGGGGCATCTTCTTCCGTCCATTAACTGATCAGAAAGAGACCATTTTCCAAGAATTCCTGACAAAGAAAGCAGAGGATATTACCCGTCCGAAAACAAGACAAGTTGTCCAATCTTGGACAGACATGGAACCATCTTTGCTTTTATTAAATGAAAAAACGGACGAGTCTCTTTATTTTGAGAATATGATAACAGCGGAGAAGGTTGAAGTAGATGTAAAACCTGATCAAACGGTACTGCCTGATAAGGGAAGTCTCGTGCTTGGTTTTCCTGTTCAATTTGAAGAAAAGGCAGAGTTTTTCATTCAATATACGATGTTTGCGAAAGAGTTTACAGATACTCTTCTTCTTCAAGTTCGCCAGCTTGTTGACGCATATGAAGCAAATGGAGAGGCGCGCAGCACATTTATGAGAGAATCATTCCCTGATGTGCTGAAGTGTATGTTTGCGAAGCAAGAAGTAGAAGAATCAGAAACACCTGCTCAAACAGAAGGCGTTGCAGGTCTATCAGCAGATCGTATGGACTGGGCAAGTGACGTTCAGCTGGAAACAGCTAAGCTGATTGAAGACGGAATGAAGGAGCACGGTGACCAGAGCCTGACAGACGGTGCTTTAACGGTTTGGAAAGCCTACTGTGATCAGAAATCACCTGTGATCCGTAAAGCAGCGTCATTTGCTGCGGGAATCGAATACTATATTCATTCACTTGCAAGCGATGCCCCGCTTTCTCAATCACAAGTAGCGAAAAAGTATGGCATTAGTGCGTCTACTGTATCGAGCCGTTTTAAAGATATCGAAAAAGCGGTGAAAGAAGAGCAAGAGGCGACAATATAATCTAAAAAAGACGCGGCACCTTCAGAGGCCAGCGTCTTTTTTTAGATTATCTCGTTTTAATAAAACCACTCATGTACTGCTCTGTATTATAATCGTTGAGGTCAATTTTCCATTGACCATCCCCATTACGTTTCATTTTCACTTCATATTCAGCTGGGCTGGAAACGGGAGGAAGTTTTTCGAATTCAGATGCGTACATGTTTAAGCTTTTTTTATACAATTCTTCTTTAGAACGGATTTTCCCGTTGTAAAACTCGTCTCTTTGCTTGTCTAGCTTGTCTTTTAAGTTAGAAGCATCAATGCCGGTTACTTGAGCGACAACCTTTGCTTCGTCATCAGAGATGGTTTTCACACTTGTTTCTACTTTGGCTTTATCCTTCATGGTGTTTTGAATGCGTTTGTACATCGACAGAATATCTCGGTCACTCACTTCATTTCCGTATATTCCTGCACTTCTTTTGAAGTCTTTTACAAACATCTCATGGTATTTATTGACGACATCCGATTGGTTGTCACCCGTTAAATCTGCGAATTCATCGTTCTTTTTATCAAAAACAATAATATCGGTATAAGCGGATAACGCTTTTGCTGGGTTATCCAGCTTTTTTGCTGAATCGAGTATTTTGTTTCCATCTAGGTCGATTTGGATGGGATCACTGTTTTTCTTGATGCTGTCCTGATAGACGAACTGATATTTTTTCCCTTTGTCTACTAGGAAATAAAGAGCTCCTGAAAGTGACTTGCCTTTGTTCAATGAACCAAGGTCAAGACGGTCTTTGCTGCCGTAGAATTTTAAATCAGATACTTTGGCATCGTCCTGATAAAGGGAGAAGTCAGAGTTATATAATGAAAGGGCTTTGTCACCTTTGTTTGTGATCGTCAGGTTGACTTTTAGTACCAATTCATTGTCTCTTAGGGTAGTTGTTGAGTCTTCTGGTAACGTATATTCGTAGCTATTGACTTTTACCTCTGCTGTTTTTGTTGACTTTTGATCAGCGTCGGTTGATTTGGTTGAGCTCTGGCAGGCTGCAGAGATGATCATCACGAATGAAATCATGAGGAGTGCACTTATTTTTTTAAGATTCACAGTTGAAGCTCCTTTGCTTTTCTTTCGTCATTTCTTTCCCGCTATCTGACTATGAAAAAAGAAACAGATAGATTGGTATATTCGGGTGTTAAAGGGGAAAATATCCTAATGACGATTTGCACTATTCATTCTATCGAAATTCATTCATGATGAGGAATAGGTTTTAGTCCCTATTTTTGATAGTTTTTAACACAATCACCTATAAAATAAGGAATTAAATAAGCACAATATACTAGTTAAAAAGTATTGATTTATGGATTTATTTTAGGTTTTAAATGTTTTTTGTATAAAAATCTTGAAGTGAAGGTAGTTTTTATTTCACGAGGCGGTGCCGGATGGCGAAGACGACAGCCTGTGTACGGTCTTGTGCATTGAGCTTTTGTAAAATACGGTGCACATGCGTTTTTACCGTACTTTTGCTGATAAATAATTGATCAGCAATGTCTTCATTCTTTAAGCCATAGGCCATTTGCTGTAATACATCGCGTTCACGTTCTGTGAATGATTCGTGCAGCAGATGAGTGTGATGTGTATCATTTGCCTGCTGAAGAGCTCGTGCCATCATGTGCTCAGAGGCTGCCGTTCGAAAGACAGATTCACCAGCAAAGGCGGTGCGGATGGCCTCAATTAATTCCTCAGGCATTGTATCCTTCAGCAAATAACCGACTGCCCCTGCACGAATTCCGTCAAAGACGTATTCTTCCGTATCAAAGGTCGTGAGAATCACAACTTTTACATCTGGATGCTTTTTTAAAATGTGCTCTGTTGCCGTGATGCCATCCATTCCAGGCATTTGTACATCCATCAGCAGTACGTCTGGTGTGTTGATCGAGCAAAGCTCAACCGCCTCCTGACCGTCTGACGCCTCCCATATGACGTCAATATCCTCTTGAGCGCTTGCAATATAACGAAATCCTTGGCGGATCAGCGGCTGATCATCAATAATGCTAATCTTAATAGGGTTTGTCATGCCTTGAAGTCCTCCTTGATAGGAATTTGAATATGAATACAGAAGCCGTGCGGCTCGCGTATGGACGCCTTGAGGGAACCGCCTGCTGCGTCACACCGTGCCTTCATGCCTGACAGTCCAAAGCCAAATGAAATATCTTTTTCGCTGGTCAAATATCCATCGTCTTCAATGTTCATCATCAGCTCATGCTGGTCGTTAGATAGTGTAATGGTCATCGCGGTCGCCTTGGCATGGCGAATTGTATTGGTGATGGCTTCTTGTAAAATGCGGTAAAGCAGTTCAGATACGGAGAGCGGCCATTTTTTATACGTAAGCTGCTCTGTATGAAAGTGAATGTCAAGCTCACCCGATATCTCTCCTTGCTTGATGAGGCTGCGAAGTCCGGCAAGTCCGAGACCTGCATCATCTGACGCCATATGATGAACCACAGAACGAACTTCGGTGAGACAATTTTTAGAAATATGGATCAGCTCCTGAAACGTCTGCGTCATCTGCTCTGGTTCTTCCTGCTTTAAACGGTAGGGCAAAGACTGCAGCTGGACAATCATCGAGGTTAATTGGTGACCGATACTGTCATGCAGGTCACGTGCAATTCTGCTTCGCTCCTCCAGCACTGCAAATTGGAGTGACTGAACGGTCGCTTCTTCAAGCTCCATATGCGCCTTTTTCAATTGTTCATGGGCTTCTGATAATTCCTTGTGAACCAATTGCAGTTCTCCGAAGTGTTCTTCCTTTAATTCCTGTTCACGCCGACGCATTCTAGAAATCAAAACAAGTGTATACACAAGTAGCTGGAATAGCGGGAGAGTGATCACCATGTTCCAAGAAAAATTGTTTATATAATAGCTGACCCCACTGGTGAAAAAGATGATAGCAAATAGATAGGGATGATGCGCCTCTGAAAAACGAAAAGCGATAAAGCCGATCATAAAAAAGGTCAGTCCAATACTGTCTTGAATCTGATCTGTCACTAGCCACAAGAGATGTGTCAGAATCCACATCAAGAGGAGCATAGAAAATTGCTTTTTAGGTGACAGCTTGCTTTTTGGAAAAAGACAAAGGAGAAACACCAAATAGACGAAGGTGCGAAACACCAATTCGCCTATTGAAAGGGACTCATACATTTGAATATACATATAGGTCAATACAAGGCCTAATACGAATTTTCGCCTTATTTGACCTAAAAGCTTGAGTGGCTGCTGAAGGTACATATCAAAAACTCCTGTCTGTCAGTTAATAGCAGCAGATGCCTTGATGTTCATATATCTTTTTAAAAGAATAAAACGTAATCCGATCATACTGCCGATTGGAAGGAATGTCAGGCCATTTGCGAAAATGATCAGGGAATGACCGCCATCCTGTACAATTGAGCCTACTGTCATCCGGATAAGGATGATTCCGATGAAAAAAAGTGTTCCATAGAGTGAGCTGGCGGCGGTGATACGTCCCGACTGTTGATCATATGTTACTTTGTATAGTTTACCTCTCCATAGACCGATTGCAAAACCTGCGAGTGCAAAGACAATCATTGCAAGCAGGCTCATCGCCGTGATTTCAATATGCTGGGTCAAGGAATAAGAGAGTGTGCCTAATAAAATGAGCGGTCCTATGAGAAGCCTGATGGGGCGGATTTCTTTTTCCTTGCCTGTTCTTAAAAGCAGAATAATCATAATGATGACAATTTGAATGGTCATGACAAGATCTCCTTTTCGTTTTAGTCTATCTTCATCATACGCATCTTCTATTTTCGCGGCGTCCACCTGCGGGTTGATTTTAGAGAGCGGTATACTTGAATGTTGGAAATGATTCGTGGGAAAATAAGGATGATTATGTAGATAAGGGAGATGAGCTTTTGAAAAAGGTAACGCTTGGACGAACTGATTTGCAGGTAAATCCGATAGGGCTTGGTACGAATGCAGTAGGTGGGCATAATTTATTCCCGAATCTTAGTGAGGATGCTGGACGGGAGCTTGTGGAGACGGCTCTTGATCAAGGTGTCAATTTCTTAGATTCTGCTTTTATTTATGGGCTGGGCCGTTCAGAGGAATTAATCGGTGAGATCATTGCCAAAAGAGGCGGCAGAGAAAAGCTTGTCCTTGCGACAAAAGGAGCTCATAAGGAAGTAAACGGCCAAATTGAACTTGATAACAGCCGTGATTTCTTAAGAGGGCAGGTCGAAAATAGCCTGAAACGACTGCAAACTGATTATATTGACTTGTACTATATGCATTTCCCGGATGGACGCACGCCGCTCGAAGAAGTAGCAGGCACATTAAAGGAATTGAAGGATGAAGGGAAAATCAGGGCAATCGGTGCATCAAACCTTGATTTTGAACAGCTTCAAGCCTTTAACCGAGATGGCTACTTAGACGTGCTTCAATCGGAGTATTCTCTGCTGAAACGTCAGGCAGAGCAGGATCTTCTTCCATACTGCGTCGAGCATGGGATCTCCTTTATTCCTTATTTCCCATTGGCATCAGGCTTGTTGACCGGGAAATTTACAAAAGATGCGACATTTGATGATATTCGAGCAAAGGACCCGCTTTTCCAAGGCGATGCATTCCTTTCAAATCTCGAAAAAGTAGACAAGCTAAAAGCCATTGCTCAATCAAAGAATGCAGAAACAGCACACGTCGCACTCGCATGGCTCTTAGCGCAGGATGGCATTGATGCTATTATTCCAGGGGCCAAACGAGCAGACCAAGTGCTGCAAAACCTAAAAACAAACGATGTTCAACTAACAGAAGAGGAAATCAATCAAATCGATAAAATCTTCTCTTAACACTAAAAAAAGGTGCAGCTATGCACCTTTTTTTATGACATGGTGAGAGGGATTTTGATGACGAGCCGCAAATTTGGAGAACGGTAAGTGAAATCAAGTGTACCGTCTGCCTTTTCTACAAGCTGTTGAATGATATACGTCCCCATGCCTTGATGATCGCCGCCTTTTGTCGAACGGCCAAAAGTTTTGAATAAATGATCTAACACGTGTTTTTCCATACCTTTTGTGCTGTTTTCACAATGGATTAAAAATAGTCCGCTCCGAATAGAGGTCGTGACCGAGATGCTGCCCTCTTTTCCGGCTTGCTTCGCTTCAATCGCTGCATCTAGAGCATTATCAAGCAGGTTGCCAGTAAAACTAACCTGATCCGCCTTTGAAAAAGGAAGCGATGAAAAGGGTGCTTGAAGGTCTAGTGAAAGTGCAATCTCCTCTTTCTCAGCCCGTTGAAAGAAGGGGTGGAGGGTAGCGGCCAAATATGCATTTTCTCCTTTCATCCATGGGAAATGTTTGACGTATTGCTGAATCAAATCTTTGATTTCATGCTCGTCGTTCGACGCGGAAAAGGCATTTAAATGTCTGGCTGTTTCATGATGTTTACTGCGCAGCTCAAGAAGTAATTCGTTGGTTCTTGATTCCGCGTTTATGAGCTCTTGAAGCCGCCCATTTAACTGTTTCTCTGTCTGCATCACCTTCAATGAGAGGATATCGACTGTCACCATGATGATGAGCGCCAAAAGACAGCTCAGCCCATTCTGTTGCGTTAGAAACAGCAAAAGGCCTGTGCAGGTAATGAGTATAAAAGCGCCTAATATCACATAACCACTCGTATGAGGCAAAAATCTTTTGTACATGAAAAATGTATAAACACACACCGCGCAAAAGGTAAGAAGCCACAAAACAATGGATGATAGCGGCAGAAGGGCTTCAGCAGCCGCATGAAACGCAAGACCTAACCATATGAGGGCATAAATGCGAAATCCAAGATAGAAAGCGTTCACGTTCGTTCTCCTTAAAAATAGTATTTCTTAAAGAATTCTAATTGCTGCTTGGTCATCATGGCTTTTTTATCTGTACCTTCAAAAGACACGATATACGAATTTTTAGCATACGCCGAGAAATTCTTAATGTAATGAATATTAATGATAAACGATCGGTGGGAGCGGATAAAATCCTTTTCAGCCAGATCGCCCTTTAGCTCATTTAATGTCTGATAGGTCTGGATATCTCCTGTCGTTGTCACGATAGTTGTTGACCGGCCCGTTCGCTCAACAAAAATGACATCCTTTTTCTGCAGCACATGAATATCTGACTGCTGTTTAATGAGAAGCCGTCCATGAATGCTTTTCTCCTGCTTGGTGGACATATAACGCTCTAAGCATTTGGCAATTCGATCAGCTTGGTAGGGTTTCATAATATAATCATGTACATTCAAATCAAATGCATGGACTGCATATCCACTGTTTCCTGTCACAAAGACCACATCGACATTCAGTGCGTGAGAATGAATGAGGTCCGCTAATTCATAACCGGACATTCCGGGCATTTCAATGTCAGCAAACAGCAGATCAATGTCTCCTTTTTTGACCTTCTCATATGCATCCTCTGCTGACTGCGTGACAAAGACGATGTCCACAGCCTCCATCCTGCCTACAATGGCGTGCAACTTTTCTAAATCTACTCGGTAATCGTCGACGAGACCTACTTTTATCATAAAAATCACCTATGACTATTCTTATTATTTGTCTATTTTACCATTTGTTTTTTTGAAATAGATCATTTCAAGACAGAAAAAGGACGTTTCGCGACATTTTTATATCAGGCAAGCGTTATTTTTTCTATCATAGGATTAGAAAGTTGAAAGGGGCGAACCAAATGATTACACTCAGCGATTGCAGCTGCTGGTTTAAAGATAAGAAAAAAGTCGTGAAAGCGATGAAACACATGACGTTCTCCGTGAAGGAAGGGGAAGTCGTTGGCATCCTAGGAGAAAATGGTGCAGGAAAAACAACATTATTGCGCGCCGTAGCCACATTATTAGAGCCTACACACGGAACAGTCACTGTCGCAGGCTTTGATACAGTGAAAGAAGCAACAGAAGTGAAAAAGCGAATTGGTGTCTTGTTTGGTGGAGAGACGGGGCTTTACGATCGTTTGACGGCAAGAGAAAACCTTGAATACTTTGGCAAATTATATGGCTTAGATCAGCATGAAATCAAAGCAAGAATAGAGGATTTGGCAAAGCGTTTTGGGATGAGACAATACATGGATCGCAAGGTGAAAGGATTCTCAAGAGGAATGAAACAAAAGGTGGCGATTGCCAGAACGTTAATTCATGATCCTGACATTATTTTATTTGATGAGCCGACAACAGGCTTAGATATCACGTCGAGTAATATTTTCAGAGATTTTATCCATCAGCTCAAGCAGCAAAATAAAACGATCCTCTTTTCAAGCCATATCATGGAAGAAGTCAGCCAGCTTTGTGACAGTGTCATGATGATTCATCAAGGAGAGCTTGTTTACAAAGGGACACTTCCGGAATTATATGCACAGGAACAAAGTGAAGACTTGAACTATATCTTTATGTCGAAGCTCGCTAGGGGGATTTCATAATGTGGAAAACCGTCTTTTTGAAAGAAATGACAGATGCGCTAAGGGATCGAAAAACGTTGCTCTTAACCGTACTGATTCCTCTTTTGACCATGCTTGGACTGGTGTTCTTTTATGAAAGCATGATTGCAGATCCAGGGGATAAAGCCTATACAGTCGCCATCAATGAACAGCTACCAGGCGAAATGAACCAAATGATCAAAGAGGTCAAAAACCTACACCTTGAAACATTTGATGATCCGCAGCAAGCCGTCAAGGATGGGGAGGCAAATGCTTACCTGGAAATGCCGAAAGAGGCTGGCGATATGCTCAAGCATCAAAAGCCATTCGCCATTAAAATTCACGGATATACGACAGATGATGATTCGGTGATCACAGTTCAAATGCTGCAATCATTGCTGGAGCAGTATCAAAACCAGGTGGTCGAGAAGCGTTTAGCAGCGGATCAAATCGATACGTCCGTTATTCATCCGTTTGAGGTGCAGTCCGTTGATGTAGAAGAAGGGGATGAAGGGGAAAACGGAGTGACCGCTATGCTGTTGTCGATTCTCCTTCCGATGATTTTGGTAACCTCCGTGATCTCAGGAGCTTTGCCGGCTGCGCTTGATATTGTAGCAGGTGAAAAAGACCGAAAATCAATTGAAGCCTTATTCCTGACACCGGCCAGCAGACTACAGATTCTCATCGGAAAATGGCTCGCTGTCTCTATGTTCGGTATTTTAAGTGGGATTGTGGCGATCGGCATGCTGCTTCTATCCACTTTGCTCTTTACAGAAAAGCTGAAGCAGGCTCTGAACTTTGGTGATCAAATGTGGAGCATTATCGGCGTCATGTTTGCGGCGTTAATCATCTTCTCCTTCATGGTCTCCATGATTGAACTGCTGCTCAGCGTGATATCGGGCTCAGTGAAAGAAGCACAGTCGTACATGTCCATGATCATTACACTCGGTGTGCTCCCAATGTTCTTTACTATGAGAGCAGGTGCTACGCAGCTAGATACGTATTATTTTGCCATCCCATTCCTGAATATTCATGCGCTGTGTAAGCAACTGATGTTTGGGATCATTGATCCAATGTCCATCACCCTGACACTCGGTTCCTCGGCCTTGGCAGTCGTTATCCTGTTTGTCATCGTCAGAAGCTTGTTTATGAAAGAGAAATGGATGCTTGCAAAATAAAGAAAAACTTGCAGATATATTCTGCAAGTTTTTTATATTCAGAGATACATATAAAAGAGGCTCGCGATAGCATGATGGAAGAGGAAATGATATAATTATCCTAATTTTACCAAAGAAAGAAGTTCGGGTATGTCTTATCAAACAGATGACGATGATGTGTTAGGACTATGTAATATATATGCTCAGCAAACACACCATTTTGAAGCCTTTATTTTGGGAAACAGGGTAGGTTTATTAGAATTAAAAAATGCAATAGACAAGGCTTTAGAAACCGGTAGTTCTACTGCAACGTTATTCCCTTCTGATTATGAGGGATATGATGTCTATATTACTTTAGTAGACGATGAGCAAAGGTTTAAAAAATTAACGACTCCTTATGTAGAGGAATACGCACAAGAGGAAGATGCGGTTGATCCAATTGAGATCATTAAAGAATATGAAGCTGAAAAGGGGAATTCTTCTTCATGAAATATTCTCGTTATGAAAAAAGCTCGATCTCACTATACTAATAGTAGCAGCCATTACTATATTTATGGTGGATATTCAGTGGGTGTGGCTGGCGATTTTCTTGCTTTCTTGTCTGTATTTCGGAATCAAATATAGGAAACAACCGAAATAAATTAAGAAAAAACCCCCGGAATCGGGGGTTTTTCTTTAGTTCTTGATGAATTTCTCAACTAATGAGCTTGTTTTGTAGTCGTTCAAATCAAGTTTCCATTGGTCGATATCATTTTTCTTCATGTTGACTTCTACTGTTTCTTCAGAAGATGATGGTCCTAATTTTTTAAACTCATCTGGGTAAATTGATAGTAAGTATTTTTGCGCTTCATCGTAAGAAGCTGAACGGTTTTTGCTGTAGAACTCAGTCGCTTTCTCTTTCAAACGATCGACAAGCGGACTTGCATCGATTGGTGTCAGAGTCACAGTCACGACAGCTTTATCACCACTGATGGATTTTGTTTTTGTTGAAACTTTTGATTTTTCAGCTAATGTTTCTTTTACTGCTTTTAAAAGCTTATCAAGGTTTTCGTCCTTCGCTGAGCTAGAAGAAATACCTGATGAAGTGATGTAACCTTGTTTGAATGATTTATCAAATTCGTTCACAACAGTTGATTTGTTATCACCTGTTAGTTTTTCGAAATCATCGTTTTTCTTACCAAAAATCATCACATCAATATAAGAAGAAAGAGCTTTTGCAGATGCTTGTAGTGTATCTGCTTTTTTCATTAAGTCTTTTCCTTTAATATCGAATTCTAGTGTTTTGTCATCTTTTTTCGATCCACTGCCTGGCTCTGTGTAAACAAGCTGATAGTCCTTTTCTTTGTCAACAACAAAGAAAAGACCGCCTTTTGTGACTTTGTCTGCATTTAAAGAGCTTGAAGATAATACTTCGTTATAGTCATCTGGAGAGATCGTAGATACCTGTGCGTCATCTTGGTAAAGCGTGAAGTTGCTTTTATCAACATTGAGAGGCTCTTTGCTGATATTTTTTACAGATACATTCACTTTTAGTACATACTGATCATCCTGTACAGATGTATCGTATTGAGGTGGTAATGTGTACTCAGCACTTTCTACCTTTACCTCTGCTGCATCAAGAGATTTTTTGGTATCGTTTTCTTTCGCAGCTGTTTTGTCTTTTCCACCACTACAAGCAGCAGCGACAACAGTTACACACAAGATCAGAAGAAACAGGGATAATTTCTTTTTAAACATGGCGTGTTTTCCTCCTCGGGTTTATGGTGAATTTCATTGAAAAGCTGTAGTTCATATCATTCTTTTTGCACAAAAAGAAAAATACTGTATGTTTTTTACTGTAGAATGAAGCGAAAGTACTGTCAATACCTCAGTGCGTTTCCGAGGTTGATTGGCTTCAAGTAGTAAAAATGACACTAAGTTGAGAGGGGAAACTTGTAATTTATTATTTGATATCTCCTGTAGAAACTCAACATTTTATATTTTAAGGTTTTGAGTCGGATTATTGAATAGGTTCAAATGACTGTTTTTGAAGATGATGTCGCAATTAGAAGGATTTTTATGACTTGTAAATGAGTATATAGTAATGAATATTTCTTCCTGTTATGTATATGGTCACTTGGTTTGAGTGTTGTTGGCAGCGAGACACATGTCCAGCAAATTTAGACAGGCTGCCGACACTGAACGTGCTTTTTCATGTCAAAATGGCAGTCATCTACACAGAAACGCTACATAAAATAAAAGAGAAACGAACTGGAGGTGGATGTATGGCAGTGGTAAGAGCGACAAGCTCTGATATTGATTTAATGGCCAGACTGCTGAGAGCGGAGGCAGAAGGTGAAGGGAGGCGAGGGATGCTGCTCGTAGGAAACGTGGGCATCAATCGTTTGCGTGCCAACTGCTCTGACTTTAAAGGGCTGCGTACGATTCCACAAATGATTTATCAGGAGCATGCATTCGAAGCGGTCACGCATGGTTACTTCTATCAGCGAGCACGAGAAACGGAAAAAACACTTGCGCGGAGAAATATTAACGGAGAACGTTTTTGGCCAGCAAAATTCAGCCTTTGGTATTTTAAACCGCCTGGCGATTGTCCGGCGACTTGGTACAATCAGCCGTTTGTGGCAAGGTATAAGTCGCATTGCTTTTATCAGCCAACCGCCGAAACGTGTGAAAATGTTTATAACACCTTTTAGCTTGATGAAACGCACAACCCTCTTAGAGTACGAATGCAGAGGGTTGTGTTTTTGTTTTTTCCAAAATGGGTAACCATTGTGTATCAGCAAGATGAAGCACGTGAATGGAGGAAATGAAGATGTATCAAGATTTAAAAGGGAAAACAGCCATTGTCACAGGCTCTTCAAAAGGAATTGGACAAGCGATCGCATTGCGGTTTGGACAAGAGGAAATGAATGTGGTTGTGAACTATAAAGGCGATGAAGATGGAGCTGAAGAGACCGTACAAGCCATTCAGAAGCATGGAGGTGGGGCGGTGAAAGTACACGCAGATGTCTCCAAAGAGGAAGGCATCCAAGCCATCATGGATACAGCACTGGAGCATTTCGGTACAGTAGATGTATTCGTCAATAATTCAGGCTTCAACGGCGAAGAAGCGCTGCCGCATGAGATGACGCTGGAGCAATGGCAAAACGTCATCGATGTGAACATAACAGGTGCATTTTTAGGCGCAAAGGCTGCGCTCGCCTATATGATGGAGCATGACATCAAAGGGTCTATTTTAAATATTTCCAGTGTCCATCAGGAAATTCCGCGCCCGTTCAATGTTCATTATTCCACTTCAAAAGGCGGAATGAATATGATGACGAAGACGCTGGCTCTTGATTATGCCGAAGCAGGTATTCGAATCAACGCGATTGCGCCGGGTACCATGGCAACCGAATCGAATGATGATTTACAGGATGAATTGAAAAAACAAAAGCAGCTTGAGAAAATTCCGATGAGAACCTTTGGTGAACCGAAGGAGATTGGGGCCGCTGCTGCATTCCTCGTTTCTAAGGAAGCGGCGTATATCACAGGCACCACCTTATTTGTGGATGGTGGAATGACACTTTATCCTTCTCAAATCAATGATTAATTCAAAAAACATCCGCCTGTTCAGCCGGCGGATGTTTTTTGTTCGTAGCGTTGTGCGGCTTTGGCTGTTTTGCCGAGCAGCATCGGGTATTTGCTCAGGAAGGAGATGCATGGCACCATGAGCAGCAATGTGCCGATCGTGTAAAAAAGTGTCCAAGAGAGCTGCGCTGTATCAGCAATATTGATACCAAGTCCATAAAAAACAAATGCTTTCATGATATCGATGCCGGCAAACTGCAAGACAAGAATGACAATAGAATTACGTCCTAGATACGTCAAAATAGGGGATGTTTTCAATTTAAAGCTTAAATAAATCACGGCAGCTGAACCGAGCAGAGCACATGCATAGAAAATAAAGAGATCACCGTAGTCGTTGACGCGCATATCGATCCGTGAATTAAAGCTCTGCATGTAAGCCGTTAGCACAAGCAGACCTGTACATAAAAGAAGAGTTGGATCTGTTTTTAATTCCACAAACCACTGCTTTGCTAAAAATCCAATCGAATAAAACACAACAGCCGTCAAGGCGACATTGGCGTTCCAAGGAAGACTTTGATCTAAAAGCAAGGTAGAGGCATATCCAGCACCTCCGCAAAGAACAGTCAGCAAGATCACGGCAGCGGGTTTTCCTTTTGAAAGACGATGCATAAAGAAAAATAAAATTTCCACTAAAAAGAGCGTCGTTAAAAACCAAATCGCTGGGTTATGTGTGAGTCTTGCTTCATCTGCATTGGATATGAAAATACCTGTAAACGGAACGAAAGGATCAATATCCGTTTGTCCCTTGAATGCAAAAAAACGGGTAACGGAGAACCAAAATACATACGTAATGATGGAGAAATAGAGATAGGGCAAGAGTAAGCTTTTGGTCTTTTTCTGAATAAATGACAGAGCAGGGGATGAGGATGATCGAAACATCATGCCTGATAGTAAAAAGAAAAGCGGCATATGAAAAGAGTAAATGAATTGCTTGAGCGAATCTGGAATGGGCACATGCGCCATGACCACGAGCAGAATGCCAATTCCTTTAGCTGCATCAACCCAATCGAGTCTCTTTTTCATGTCTGTCATCTCCTTCTTTCTCAGCGTCGTAAACCGTTCATTGAATATGTACCTCTACTATATAAAAGGTACACCACTTATGCGTTTACAGTTCGCTAACGATTAGAAGACACATTTGCGATCAGATGACAGACGGAAGGATTTTGACATCTTGATGTTACATTTCCCATTTTTTATGACAATGTAAAAAAGAAGCCTGAAAAGCTGGCTTCAAAATAATTCTGCTATTCGCTTGAAGGAACGTTGTTTTTCGATCGGATCAAAGGAATTGTTCAGAATCATGATGTCATCCGTTTGATAGCGGTCCATCAAGGTCTGTAGTTGCTCTTTCACCGTTTTCTTCGAGCCGACAATCATCCGATGGCGGTTTTGCAGCACTTTTTTCTTCTCCTGTGTGGTGTAGTGATACGCATTTGCTTCTTCTATAGAAGGAACTCGGCTGTCCAGTCCTTTTTCAACACGAAGCAGCCATAAATCTGTACTGCTGGCGATCCTGTCTGCTTCTTCATCTGTTTCACCGCAGATGACAAAGACGGCAAACATAGATTGTGGCTGCCTAGAAAAGACAGATGGAGAAAAGTGTGATCGATACGTCTCAAATGCTTGTGTGCCGCGTGCAGGATGGATAAAGTGGCCAAAAATATAGTTGATTCCAAGCTCCGCCGCCTGCACGGCACTATTTTCTCCAAGTCCGAGCAGCCAAACTGGCGGATGAGCATCAACAAGCGGAGCAGCTTTCACGCCTGCATGCGGATGACCAGAAGGCAGGCTGTCTGATAAGTAAAAAAGAAGGTCCTTCAGCTGGCGGTCAAACTGAGACAGATCTTTATGCACGCCGTCCGTCAAAGCGAGTCTCGTCCTTTCGATCCCGCCCGGAGATTTGCCGACACCAATCTCAATCCGTCCAGGATAAAGGGCTTCAAGCTGCCGCGTGACCTCTGCTACTTTAAAAGGACTGTACTGAGGAAGTAAAATACCGCCAGATCCGGTACGCAAGGTCGTTGTATGAGCCGCAATATGAGCCATTAATATTTCAGGCGCTGTACTAGCGAGCCCCCTTGTGCTGTGGTGTTCAGCGAACCAATAGCGCTCATACCCAAGCGTTTCAGCCAGCTGGGCCAGCTGCGTTGTATGAATCAATGTCTCCTGAGCAGACTGACCTTTAGGAATGGCGACTTGATCTAATATATGAAGTGATGGCATCATCAACATCCTTTCATCAACATGCTGAATATAAGTATAAAGAAATCCATGGATGGAAGGAAACGAAAGGGTTTATCCTTTGATCCCTTGCTTTTATCTTTCTATATCAACATATGAAACCACATCAATACGCTCCTTATCAGCAAGAGCTGTTCACCGTGATTTTTCGACAATGTTTCACATGAAACACTTCATTAACGACATGAACCATTTCCAATGTGCATCTTTCGTTAAAAAAATATAAAGTGTTTGAAACCTATCTTGAACATAGATCGTATATACTAGTAAATAGAAAAAAGAGTAAGAGGCTCCAATGTCATTTCATGAATTTTGTCGAATTTTCATGTATGATGATTTTAATAGGGTCCATCGCTTAATAAATAGATTTTTATTATGCTGGAGGAGTGATTGATTTGGCGATTACATTAGAAAAAGGTCAACGTATTGATTTAACAAAAGGGAAAACAGGGCTAACAAATATTCTTGTTGGACTTGGCTGGGACCCTGTCTCACAAGGCGGCGGATTTTTAGGAAAGCTGTTTGGCGGCGGAGGCGGCGCTGATGTTGATTGTGATGCTTCAGTGCTCATGCTGAAAAATGATAAGTTTACGGAAAATAAAGATTTGATTTATTTTGGCAACCTAAAAAGCAAATGCGGCAGTGTGGAGCATACAGGTGACAACCTGACTGGTGAAGGAGACGGAGATGATGAACAAGTCCTCGTCAACTTGAGCAAGGTGCCGGGCAATGTGAACAAATTGGTGTTTGTCGTCAACATTTATGATGCCCTTAGAAGAAACCAACACTTTGGTATGATTCAAAATGCTTACATTCGCATCGTTGATCGTTCTAACAATCAAGAATTAGTGAAATATAATTTAAAAGATGACTATGCAGGAAAAACTTCGTTAATCGTCGGAGAACTTTATCGCCATGAGAATGAGTGGAAGTTTGCGGCGCTTGGAAATGGTACAAATGATGCGAAGCTTGCCGATATTACGAGAAACTATATTTAAACAGAAGGGAGAGGTTCCTAGTGGGAATTTCTTTAGCGAAAGGTCAAAAAATTGATTTAACAAAAACGAATCCGGGTTTAACAAAAGTAGTCGTCGGTCTTGGCTGGGACGTCAATAAGTATGACGGCGGACATGACTTTGATCTAGACGCAAGTGTTTTCCTTTTAGATGCGGCAGGTAAAGCAAGCTCTCCATCTGACTTTGTCTTTTACAATCAAACAACTGGCGGAGGCGGAAGTGTCGTACATACAGGCGATAACCGCACTGGCGAAGGGGACGGAGATGACGAGCAGGTCAATGTTGACCTTGCAGCTGTACCAGCAAGTATTGAGAAGATTTCATTTGTCATTACAATTCATGATGCAGAAGCGCGCAGTCAAAATTTCGGACAAGTGTCTAACGCATATGTACGTATTTTAAATGCAGCATCGAATGAAGAACTCATTCGCTACGATTTGGCAGAGGATTTCTCAATTGAGACAGCCATTATTGTAGGTGAATTATACCGTCATGGCGGGGAATGGAAATTCTCAGCTGTCGGATCAGGCTATCAAGGCGGTCTTGCCCGCATTGCAACGGACTTCGGCTTAGATATCGGATAACGATAACTTCCTATTTTCAAAGACAGGAGAGATACGAATATGGCGATTCAGCTTTCAAAAGGACAACGTGTCGATTTAACCAAAACCAACCCAGGGCTGACGAAAGTGATGATCGGTCTTGGCTGGGATACGAATAAATATTCTGGCGGAGCCGAATTTGATTTGGACGCTTCGGCTTTCTTGGTGGATGCAAACAATCGTTGTCAGCAAGATACAGATTTTGTATTCTATAATAACCTTCAGCATCCGAGCGGCAGTGTCACTCATACAGGTGATAACCGTACGGGTGAAGGAGATGGAGATGACGAGCAAATTCTCGTTGATTTCTCGAAAATTCCTGCTAACATTGATCGTATCGGAATTACAGTTACGATCCATGATGCAGAGGCGCGCAGCCAGAATTTTGGACAAGTCTCTAATGCATTTGTTCGTGTTGTAAATGAAGAGGGCGGGGAAGAATTGATTCGCTTCGATTTAGGCGAAGACTTCTCAATTGAAACAGCTGTTGTGGTATGTGAATTGTACCGCCACGGAAGTGATTGGAAGTTTAACGCGATCGGAAGCGGATTCTCTGGCGGACTTGCAGCTCTTTGTCAAAATTATGGGTTAGAAGTGTAAATAAGAGAAACAAATCAATTCAAGAGATGCTGTCAAAAGCTCATATGAGGGCCTTTTCCTAAGTGAGAAAGAAACAGCGATCAAGAATAGCAGCAGGCGAAAGCCTGCTGATGCTTCTACACTTATAGGAGGAAAACCAGTTGGACATTTTGAAACATATGTTGGATACATATGCCTCGTTTTTTGATTGGCATATGTGGGCAGAGGTATTAACAGACCCTGTCTCTTGGGGGCTTATTGGGACTCTTGTCGTGCTTGAAGGATTGTTATCAGCAGATAACGCACTTGTATTAGCTGTGATGGTGAAACATTTACCAGAAAAGCAGCGTAAAAAGGCATTAACCTACGGATTAATTGGCGCTTATTTCTTCCGTTTTCTATTCATTGGCGTAGGGATGCTGCTTATTAAGTTCTGGTGGATTAAGGTCCTCGGAGCTGCTTACTTAGCATGGCTTGTGATTAAGCACTTCTGGTTAGGTGACGGCGATGATGAAGCGAAGGAACTGAAAAAAGAAGGCTGGATGGTTCGTGTCTTTGGTGTGTTCTGGGCAACCGTTATTTCTGTTGAAATTATGGACCTTGCCTTCTCGGTTGATAGTATTCTTGCAGCATTTGCTGTATCTGAGGAAGTATGGATTCTACTATTAGGCGGAATGCTTGGAATTCTCATGATGCGTACAGTCGCGCAGTTATTCCTTGTTCTCATTGATCGTATCCCAGAGCTCGAGAATACAGCGTTTATTCTCATCGGGATCATTGCGATCAAAATGGGCTTGAGTGCTGCTCACATTGAAATCCCGCATCTTGTATTCTTTGCGATTATTATCCTAGCATTTATCGGAACGTTTATTGTTCATAAGATCAATAAGAAGAAACATCAAGAAGTGACAAACGAAGCTGCGGCTTCAAAAGAAGAATAGGACGATCAAAAAGGAATGGAGTTGATTAGCGGCTCCATCCTTTTTTGAATCATCAAGTCATTTGTTCGATTTTCTCTCAACAACAGGAGGTGGCACAGCATGCGGTATTTTCAGTTTTTATCAGAGGCGAGGCAGCACGATATTTTCTTCAAACGGCCGGGGGCGATGCATTTGATGACGCCAAGGCACGTACTTGCGCATGCATTAGGTGCTACTTTGTATATGCCTGCGACAAGACAGGATATAGCAGACATGCTGCTGTCGCAGAAATATGAAGCGCTTTGCTCTGTTGTATTTTGTTTAGAGGATGCCATCGGTGATCAAGAAGTGGAACTGGCTGAACAGAATCTAGTGGTACAACTCGCCAAACTGTCGGACAAATTGACGCATACACCTGAAACGGCTGAAAAAATACCGCTTTTATTTATTCGGGTTCGTTCGCCGGAGCAGCTGCTGAAAATGGCAGATTTGCTTGGTCCATCTCTTCGTTTATTGACGGGCTTTGTATTTCCAAAGTGTTCTATTCATAATGCGAAGGATTATTTGGACAGCTTGAAACAGGCGTCCGCACAAACGAAGACAACGCTGTACGGTATGCCCATTTTGGAAACACCCGATTTATTAGAAAAAGAAACAAGATATACGGTGCTGTCTGAGTTAAAGCAGATCATGCTGAATGATGAAGAATATATTTTGAATATTCGTATTGGGGCAACGGATCTTTGCGGCCTACATGGCATTCGCCGTGATCGCGACACCACCATCTATGAAATCAGATTGATTGCTGATTTGATCACAGATATTATCAATTATTTTGGCCGTTCCTTTGTTGTATCAGGTGCTGTATGGGAGCATTTTGGCCCTGCAAGAAAGGAACAAAAACCTTTCATCCGTGCGCTTTCTAAGGGCGGTGAGCTGTCCTTATCTGAATTCGATGACGTACAAGGTTTACTCAAAGAGACAAGACTCGATGTAGCCAACGGCATACATGGAAAGACAGTGATCCATCCAACACATCTCAAGCCAGTGCAAAGCATGTACGTTGTGACAAAGGAAGAGTACTTGGATGCATTAAGCATTCTGGAACATGCCGACGGCACAGTTGGCGTGATGAAGAGTGCTTTCTCTAATAAGATGAATGAAACGAAGCCCCATTACAGGTGGGCAGAGCACATTTTAATTAAGTCAGACATTTACGGGGTGTTTCATGAAAATAGAAGCTATATCGACATACTCACAGAATCAGAAGCGGCATACGCTGAACATCTTGGAACATATGGAGGTTGAGCTTGACCTCAAAGAGGGTGAGCTCCAGCTGGAAAAAGAGCATCTTTTTGAGATGGCGGCAAGGGTGAACAAAAAAAGAGCCTTTTTATTCGTTAGTAGGGTGCTTGGAAAGCATATTCCTGTTCATCCAGTAAAACCGCTCCTTGTCTCGGGTCTTTTAGCGATGGCATATGCCAAAGAGCAAACGGGAAAGACGCCCCTGCACCAAGATTTTATCGTCGAGGCACTCAAGACGGATGATCACACGGTGTTAACGGCAGCCTATGAAACACTCAAAGAAGAAAAGCTTTCAGCTGGCAATGTGCCTGTCGTCATCGGCTTTGCGGAAACGGCAACAGCCCTTGGACATGGTGTGTATGATGTGATAGAAGGCGCATCATACATTCATACGACACGTGAACAGCTGCTGGATCTTGACCCGTCATTGGTATTTGAAGAAGAACATTCGCATGCAACAGATCAGCTTTGTTATGCAGACGAAGCATTACTTCGCACAGACCGCCCCATCGTGTTAGTAGATGATGAAGTCACGACAGGCCGTACCAATATCAACATCATTCGTGACCTTCACGCAAAGTATCCAAGGCATTCTTATACCATTCTTTCCATTTTGGACTGGCGGACGGAGGAGCATGAGAAAGCCATGTGCCAGCTTGAAGAGGAGCTTGGAATTCACATCACATCATTGTCTTTATTAAAAGGGCAGATGATTTTTCGAGGCAAGACGCTCGATGAGCCAGCTTATTCGTATGAGATTGCGGAGCAAGAGAAGCAGCCAAGTCTCTCTTTTCACTCTCTTCAATCTTTCTTTAAGCAGGTGCCATATTCACTTTCTCATGCAGCAAATTCGGCTGGTCATTCGCCATATATACATGAAACGGGCCGTTTTGGTTTAAATGCAGCAGATACGGAAGCGCTCGACCAAGCAGCTGCTGAAGCGGGATTGAAGCTGCGGCAGGAACGCAAAGGAAAACAAACACTCTGCTTAGGGACAGGTGAGCTGATGTATGTGCCAATGAGACTGTCTGCACACATGGGGCAAGGTGTTCTCTTTCATTCAACAACGAGAAGCCCTATTCACCCAGTCGAAAAGGATGGATACGCTGTCCAAAATGGGTTTACCTTTATGAATCCAGAGGATGCCCGAATTCAGCACTACGTGTACAACATTCCAAAAGGTGAATATGATGATGTATTTCTCTTTTTTGAGAAAAAGGTCTCTCAGGAGTCATTGCTTCCGCTTGTTCACTTATTTGCTGAGCGGCATGTGAAGCATGTGCATATTGTGACTTTATCAGACGAGGTGAAGGTGAATGGCTAATGTGTATACAAAGATGGGGAGCTATCCAGAGCAGGATGTAACCTTCTTACTCAAAGATTTATCCTCTATTGAGATGGAGAAAAGTACAGAGGAGCGGGAGCGTTCGATTCAGAGCGGTGCGCATTATTCAGAAATGCTGCCAATTGAGTACAAACCAACGGCATCTTATATGACTTTATTCTATCAATCTCTTGAAGAAAGTAAGGAAAAGGTAGCAGAAGCAGTAGCTGTTGTAGCAGAACAGATTGTGAAAAAGCGAGGCTTCCAAACCGTGCTTTGCAGTTTGGCGCGTGCGGGGACACCGATCGGGGTGCTGATCAAACGATATATTCGAAAGACGTATGGTGTCGATCTGCCTCATTACAGCATCTCTATTATTCGCGACCGCGGAATAGACGAGAATGCACTGCATTATATGCTGAAAGAACATCCAGGTTTTGAAATTGCTTTTATCGATGGATGGACTGGAAAAGGGGCGATTTCGAAAGAGCTCCAAAAAGCTGTTCTTGATTTTGAAAAAAAGTATGGTGTACGTCTCTCGAGTGAACTGGCTGTGCTGGCAGACCCCGGCTATTGTACACATGTATACGGAACGAGAGAGGACTTTCTCATTCCAAGTGCCTGCCTAAATTCGACGGTATCAGGGCTTGTCAGTCGTACGGTACTAAACAACCGCTGGATCAATGCCGATGATTTCCATGGGGCAAAGTATTATAAAGAGCTGCTTGATGAGGATGTGTCCAATCTATATGTGGATACAATTGAACAAGCATTTTCCAGCCTCGGACCAAATGTACAAGAGAAAGCAGAAACCATACTCTCGCAGGGAACGCCGGCAGATTGGCGGGGAATGGCATCCATTGAAGCAATCGGTCAGGAGTTTCAAATTGAAAATACCCATTTGATTAAGCCGGGAGTTGGTGAGACGACCCGCGTGCTGCTTAGAAGAATCCCTTGGAAAATCTTGATTCAGCCTGGATCTCAGGAAAAGCTGAAGCATATTTTGCTTTTGGCTGAGGACAGAGGGGTTCCTGTCATTGAATATGCCAATATGTCCTACACGTGCTGTGGGTTAATTCGCCCGCTGGAGCAAACGTCATGAAGACATTTGCATTTGCCAGTGATTTAGACCGGACGCTGATTTACTCACATCGAGTGCTTGACCAGTATGCGTATGAAGGAGAGTATGATTTAGTTGAGGTGCTGGACGAACGGCCGCTTTCCTATATGTCTGTTGAAACGAAAAAATCTTTGCAGACGATTCATCAATCAGGCTGGTTCATTCCAGTGACGACAAGAACAACCGCACAGTATGAACGAATCACCTTCTTTGAGCAAGAGCTTATACCGGAGTATGCTGTCACAACAAACGGGGGCTGTATTCTTCATCATGGCAAGCCGCTTGAGGATTGGCAGGCCATTGTTGATGAGAGACTTAGGGAGTGTATGCCAGTCAGAGAGATGCTGAGGGCGATCTCCGAGCTTCCAGTTGCGGCATGGGTGAAGCGTACCCGTACAGCAGAGGGAAGATTCCTTTATTTGATTATGAAAGAGGAGTATCTATCTCACATTCCACTTACTGAATTGAAGCTGTGGGGTGAGGAGAGAGGATGGCAGGTTTCTCTTCAGGGACGGAAGCTTTATTTTATTCCACAGCCGCTTAATAAGTGGGATGCTGTTGCTTTTCTAAAGGACAGGCTGCAGCTAGAATACGTCTATGGTGCGGGTGATTCTCTGTTAGATGCGGGGCTCATTCGTCAATCAGATATGGGCTTTGCCCCAAGGCATGGAGAAGTTCTCGGCTTTGACCCAGACCTTGAGCCGACAGCAGCATCTGGCATGGCCGCAGCAGATGAAATCACCGCTTGTGTCATCGAGCAGATGATGAACGCAAAAAAGCCTTCGATTCGATAGCAGAAGTAGAAGGCTGAATGATATGATAGTAGTAGCTTTCGAGAAAATATAGGAGAAAGGAAGGAGCGGCGTGAGTTATAAAGAAATCAATGTCACCCATACACGGGCGGAGCAGGAAGCCTGGAAAAACGTGCTGAAAAAGCCGCTCCCTGAAAGAGACGGTTATGTAAAGGACGAGCATACGTTGTCCTTGCCGCGTCTCGCCGCCCGGGTCCTTGGAACTCCGCATGATGCAACCGATTATTTTATTTATTTACATGAATTATACGAAACAGACGGCATGCATATTTTAAGTGAAACGCTCAATCGTCATATTGAGCCAGAGCATTTTCAAGCGCTGCAGCGCATTCATTTGATTAACCAAGAAGAAAAGGGATTGTCCGTGAATCGCTTTGTGGCTTTTTTAGATGGTGAACAGCTGATTGTACGCCATCCAAACCCTGTAATGAACCGGCATATTCGTCTTTCATTGATCAAGGTGTTTGAGCATTTCAAGCAGATGCATGAAGGTGGATTTCAGCATCCTGATTTCCGCCGGGTTCTGCTGGATGTCGTGAAGTTTTCAAATAACCATCTAGGTCCATGGCTGAAGGAAGTCAATATCGAAGAAAAAATGCCGGCTGTCATTTGGTATGGAGAGGCGAATAAAAGTCAGCTTTATTTTCTTTACTATGTCATGCTGATTGGCTGTGATGTTGTGCTATTTCATCCAGAAGGCGAGGATTCGTTCCGCGAATTAGATCCAGAAGAAAAGCTGACTTTTATTGATCAGTACCCGGGGACTTCAAAGCTTGAGCCGTTCCCTACTGAAAGGCCTGAGAGGAAATCAACGGTGGCGTACCGCTCGACAAGAGAGCTTGAAGAGGTGCTTCACACGGAAGATTCAATGCTCTATAAGCCGTGGCAATTCAGAGATCATACTCCTCATTCTATTACGCTGAAGACAACGTATGATGAGCTGTTTTTAATCGCAAAGGAACGATCCTTTATCCGCCCCAATTTCAAAGCAGACCGGGACACGATACAGATTCCAAATCTCTTTGCGAAAATGATGGGTGTCACACGAGACAAGCGTGAATACTGGGATCGCATCCATACGTTAATGGAAGGGAAAGAGACGAAGACCATTCGCCATTTTCCTTTTACGAAAGAAGTGACATCGAATTATCAATTTCATTATCAGCATGCACTTTCTTCTACTGGAGAGATTGATCCTGACTTATTAATGAAAAGCAATGTGTGGCAGTTTTCTCATCTATATGAGGGTACGCAGCGTGCGATTGCAGAGGCGATATCTCGAATCTGTCAGCATCCGAAGCTATTAAAAGAAGGCAATGAAACCGAATTAGATGTCCGTATTTATTTATTCAAGCAGGTTCTGCATTTAAGCCAGGATATCATTGAACTGATTCAAACCTTTGATTACGCACAAACCGTACCGAAAGTGATTTTATACCATACGGAATATAATGGTGAGCTGACTCGTTCTGATGCGGCCGCCCTGATTTTCCTAAATGAAATGGGTGTGGATCTTTTCGTATATCATCCGGCGGGATATCAGTGTATCGAACGGTATATCGATGACCAATTATTTGATACCCATTGGCTTGATGAGATGGTCATGAACCAGGAGTTTAAAGAGCCGTCCATCGTTAGAAAGTTATTTCAATCCATTAAAAACCGATAAGGAGATCAAAGCTTATGACAAATACAAACGGAAATGACATCATTTCAATTGATAAAGAGGAAATCACGATTGAGAAGGCAGACGATATTCGCGTTCAGCTTCGCAATGAACCAGAAGTGCAAAATATTGCGAGACAAATAGATGCGAAAAATCAGCTGGAACTGCTTGAATACGGAAAACAGCCGGCCGTTGAAATCTCTAAGTTCTCTGACCGTATCCTTTCAATGATGCGTTCAACAAGCGTCACTGACTCAGGAACAATGCTGACGCAGCTTGGTAAGATTATGGATCGCTTTGATAAAAATGATTTTGACGAACCGAAGGGTGGTTTGTTGTCAAAAATCTTTAAGCGCGGCGGCAGTATGATCGAAAAGATTTTCAGTAAATATCAAACGCTCGGTGCAGAAATTGAAAAAATTAATGTGGAAATTAGTAAATATAAAGATGAAATGACCAAATCGACTGTGACGCTTGAAGAAATGTATGAGCATAACATTCAATACTATTTGGAGCTAGAAAAGTATGTCGTAGCCGGTCAAATGAAAATCGAAGAATTAAAGCAATTGGTTCCTTCATATGAAGAAAAAGCAGCTAGTGGAAACCAGCTGGCACAAATGGAGCTTGATACGCTTCGTAATGGCATTCAAGCGCTTGAAGAGCGTGTGTATGACCTTGATATGGCACGAATGGTGGCGCTTCAAACGGCACCGCAAATCCGTTTGCTTCAGCGCGGGAATACGAAATTAATCGGTAAAATCAACTCTGCCTTCATCATCACGATTCCAATTTTCAAAAATGGGATCATTCAAGCTGTTACAGCGAAGAGACAAAAGCTTGTGGCTGATTCTATGAGTGAGCTGGATAGAAGAACAAATGAAATGCTGAAACGAAATGCTGAAAACATTTCAAGTCAAAGTGTGGAGATTGCTAAATTATCTGGCCGTCCAAGCATCGATATTGAAACGATCGAATCTTCCTTTAATACAATTGTACAAGGGATGAAAGAGACGAAACAGATTGAAGAAGAGAACAAGCGATTACGCGAAGATGGAACAAAACGTATGCTTGAGCTTCAAGATAATATTAAGCGGGCTGCCCTAGAGTCCTAAAAAAACAAGCTGTCTGTAACTAAAGTTTCAGGCAGTTTTTTTATGAATTTAAATAAAATTTGAGAAAAAAGGTTTTTATGTGACCATTTTCGGGTAAATCCTGTTCAGGGGAATGGTTCGCCCATGATTCAAAAAACCGCTATGACGAGGATTCGACTTATTTTTTAGCACAATTAGGAATTTCCAGTAAAATATTGTCTGATGAGAGGAAATACCCCGTAAAATATGTAGTTTATGAAGCATTCTATAGGATTTACGAGTAATACGGCGTATAAACTCTAATGACCAGACCTCTATATGGAATTCATACATATTGTGGGGAAATAAGCGAATTCTAAAGATTGTTCGCATCATAACGCTTATGTTACGGTTATAAAGATGCTAATTTGGAGGGAAAATATGAATTCTGAAGAGAGAAATATCAAAATCAAGATAAATAATGTATCTAAAATTTTCGGTAAAAATGCTAAAAAAGCATCTCAAATGCTTGAAAAAGGGAAAACAAAAAGAGAAATCCTAAAAGAGACCGGCGCAACTGTTGGTGTCAATCGAGCAAATTTTGATGTATATGACGGCGAGATATTTGTCATCATGGGGCTATCAGGGAGCGGAAAGTCCACACTTGTGCGGATGCTAAACAGGTTAATCGAACCAACCTCCGGTGAAATATATATTGATGGGGATATGATAACAAATATGTCAAAGGATCAATTGCGTGAAGTCAGACGGAAAAAGATCAGCATGGTTTTCCAAAACTTCGCATTGTTCCCGCACCGTACAATTCTTGAGAACACTGAGTATGGTCTTGAATTGCAAGGTGTCGATAAAGAAGAGCGCAGACCAAAAGCGCTTGAATCTTTAAAGCTTGTTGGACTTGAAGGCTTTGAAGAGCAATATCCAAATCAATTAAGTGGTGGTATGCAGCAGCGTGTTGGATTGGCACGTGCGTTAGCAAATGACCCTGACATTTTATTAATGGATGAAGCATTCAGCGCACTAGATCCATTAATTCGTAAAGATATGCAGGATGAATTGCTTGAGCTTCATACATCTGTAGGAAAAACGATCATTTTCATTACCCATGATTTAGATGAGGCGCTTCGTATTGGTGACCGCATTGTACTCATGAAGGACGGAAATATCGTTCAAATCGGAACACCAGAAGAAATTCTGATGAATCCATCGAATGAATATGTTGAACGCTTCGTTGAAGATGTTGACCTTTCTAAAGTATTAACCGCTGGTCATATTATGAAACGTGCAGAAACAGTTCAGATCGATAAAGGGGCACGTGTTGCGCTTACGCTCATGAAAAACCTTGGGATTTCGTCTATCTATGCAGTAGATAAGAAAAAGCATTTATTAGGTGTTATTTCTGCACAAGCAGCGAAAAAAGCAGCAGAAACAGGTGCATCGCTTGAAACTGTTCTTGATAAAGAGTTTACGACAGTGTTGGAATCAACGTATTTAACAGAAATCTTTGATGCAGTGTCTGATGCGGCAAACATTCCAATTGCAGTTGTAGATGAGAAAAACAGAATGAAGGGCATTGTGGTCAGAGGTGCATTGATTGGTGCATTATCAGGTAATGATGAATATATCAACATGTCTTCTAACAAGCTAGAGGAAATTAAGACACAAGAGCCTTCTGCACAGGAGGTAGAATAAGATGTTTAGTATGAGTGATTTACCTAGAATTCCGTTCGCGGATTATATCGATCGGTTTGTTGACTGGTTAACATTAACGTTTGGTGGTTTCTTTGATGGCATCACAAATGGATTAGCTGGAACAGTAAATGGAATTGTAGCTGCACTTGGCGTCATTCCATCCATTATTTTAACCCTTATCTTTGCCGGCATTGCTTGGTGGATCAGTACAAGAGGAGTTGCTCTTTTCACACTTATTGGATTTTTACTGATCGACTATTTAGGCTACTGGCATCCAATGCTTCAAACACTTGCGCTCGTTCTGACCGCTGTGGTCATTTCCATTGTGATCGGGGTTCCGATCGGTATTTGGGCATCACAGAAGGAAACTGTGCGTAAAATTGTGACACCTATTTTAGATTTAATGCAGACAATGCCTGCATTCGTTTATCTATTACCAGCGATCTTCTTCTTTAATATTGGGGTTGTTCCTGGGGTTGTGGCATCGGTTATTTTCTCCATGCCGCCAACGATTCGTATGACCATTCTCGGTATTAAACAAGTACCAGCTGATTTAATTGAAGCTACCGAAGCATTTGGTTCAACGACATTCCAGCGTTTATTCAAAGTTCAGCTTCCACTTGCAACAAAAACCATCTTAGCTGGTATTAACCAAAGTATCATGCTGGCTCTATCAATGGTCGTGATTGCGGCAATGGTAGGTGCACCAGGACTTGGTTCAGAAGTATATAGTGCGGTAACGCAGCTGAAAACAGGTATTGGTTTTGAAGCAGGTATTGCCATTGTTATTGTGGCGATTACACTTGACCGTATTACCCAAAACATTAAAACGAAAAAAACCAGGGGGAATGCTTAATGTGGAAAAAGTCTCTCTACATTGGGATGACCGCCCTGCTCGTCTTTTTACTAGCAGCTTGTGGTGCACAATCGGATTCAAATGCAAGTGCAGCACAGCAGGTCAATAAAACGATTATTGGGATTGATCCGGGTTCAGGTATTATGGCCCTAACCGATCAGGCCAAAAAGGATTATGGCTTAGAGGATTGGACGGTTGTGTCTGCATCAAGTGCAGCCATGACGGCAACGCTCAAAAAATCTTACGACCGTAAAAAGCCAATCATTATCACTGGCTGGAATCCACACTGGATGTTTTCCCGCTATGATTTAAAATATTTAGATGATCCAAAAAAATCTTACGGTGAAGCGGAAGAAATTCATACGATTTCACGTAAAGGCTTTGCGAAGGATCAGCCGGAAGCAGCTAAAATGCTTAGTCAGTTTAAATGGTCTCAAGATGACATGGGCGAAGTCATGATGGATATCCAAGATGGTGTGAAACCAAAGGATGCCGCCATAAAATATGTGAAAAAACATAAAGACCAAGTAGCGAAATGGACAAAAGGCGTGAAAAAGTCGAATGGTGGAAAAGTCAATCTTGCTTACGTTGCATGGGATAGTGAGATTGCAAGTACCAATGTTGCAGCAGAAGTATTGCGTGAACTCGGGTTTAAAGTAACTTTGACTCAGGTTGAAGCAGGTCCAATGTGGACAGCAATTGCAACCGGAAGTGCGGATGCATCATTATCTGCTTGGCTGCCAAATACGCATAAAACGTATGCAGCGAAGTTTAAAGGAAAATATGATGACCTTGGTACAAGTATGAAAGGCCTTCGAATGGGGCTAGTTGTCCCGACATATATGAAGAACGTAAACTCCATTGAGGATTTGAAAAAATAGTCAATGATGTAGTGGTTCCCTTATAATAGAAGGGAGCATGTTGAAAAAGCAGTCTGCTCAAAAAGCGGCTGCTTTTTTCTTATATAGAAGGATGGAGTTGTCGGGCGATGGATAAGTCAATCATGATTTTTTTGCATGGTGGAGGAGTAAGCAGCTGGATGTGGCAGGAGCAGGTTGAAATATTGAAGGACACGTATGAATGCTTTGCCCCTGATCTCATTGGACACGGGACAAGAGCAAAAGAACAGATATTTTCAATGAATGAAAGCACCCGTGAAGTCATCTCATGGATTAAGGAAAATGCGAATGGCCGTCAAGTGATTCTGATTGGATTTTCTTTAGGTGCGCAGATTGCCGTTGATGTGTTATCAAGAGAGCCGGATATCGTAGACATAGCCGTCATCAATAGCGCCCTTGTGATGCCTTTGCCATGGCTCCATTTCATGGTGAGACCCCTCTTGCCACTGACGTATCCATTATTAAAGAAAGACTGGTTTATCCAGCTCCAAGCCGAAAAGATGGGGCTCCCGCAACATGTACTGCATCATTATGCGGCGGAATCGAAACATCTGCAAAAGAAAACCCTTCTTACGATGTTTCAAGAAAACCTCCATTACAAGCTCCCAGACACGTTTCAGCAAGCGAAGGCACGCATTCTTGTCACGGTGGGAGAAAAAGAAAAAGGCATCATGAAACGGTCAGCAAAAAAAATAACGAATTCACATCCGAAGGCAACAGGCGTCGTTGTTCCCGGTATTGGGCATACATTTACTTTTGAAAAGAAAGAACTTTTTACAGAAATGATCATAAGCTTTATAGAGGCACGTGCATTACCAGTCGAATTAAAGGAAATCCAGTAGCCGCGCCAATCAATAAGTGAAGACGAGCATAAAAGGGGCGCCGGTCTCTTAGAATCTGTATGATATAGGTATAAAACGCTTTCAGTATGTGTGCCATAGAAGGAGGAGCTATGAGTAAAAACTATATCATATTCGGTGCAAGTCAAGGATTAGGAGATGCTTTTGTAAAGGGTCTTCCTTCAAGTGGAGATACAGTTTGGATTGTGTCGCGAAGTGAACCAAGCAGTTTGAACATAGATGACGGTGTACATAGAATTTGGCTGAAAATCGACTTATCAAGCCAAACGCATATTCCTTATATGCTTGAAGCACTTGAGAACAAGACGATTGATGTACTCATCTATAACGTCGGTTTATGGGAAAAACGAGGCTTTGAAGACGATTATTCCTTTGATCACGATCAGCCAGAGGATATTGCACATTTAATCAATGTGAATGTCACCTCAACTATTACATACATCCAGGCACTGCTTCCGCACGTAAGGAAATCAGAGCATGGGAAAATCATCGTGATTGGCTCAACGGCCGGACTCGATTATACAAACCTGCCGCAGGTCTCGTTTGTTGCATCTAAATTTGGTCTGCGCGGAATTGTGAATGCACTGAGAGAGCATGTGAGGAAAGATAAAATATCCGTCACCTGTATCAATCCAGGAGAGCTGGCTGCGGAGGTTCCGTATGAGGATGGAGCCGAAAAGGCCATCACTCTTTATGATGAAACGAGAATCCCTGTTCAGGATATTGTGGAGCTTGCGAGATGTGTGATTCATTTATCAAGGGTATCTTGCGTGAAAGAAATCAACGTTCCAGCCATGGCAGATCTGAATGCGTAATATAAAGCAGACCACCCGTCCTGAAGAGAAGGCGGGTGGCTTTTTCATTTATGATGAATGCTGCTGGAGTGTTTGATAGACAGCCTCGGTCAAAATCTCAATGCCAGTAAAGATAGCAGAGCGGTCGAAGGTCATATACGGATGATGAAGACCGGGCTTTAAATCACAGCCTAAACCGAGCATCGTGGATTTGATATGCGGAAGCTTTGCTGCATAAAAGTGAAAGTCCTCTCCACCTGTTGTGACGATCGGGGGATCAAGTTGCTCTTTTCCTAAAACCTGTTCAATTGCATGAGACATGATCTGGACAGCTTCTTCATTTAAGGTGGCGGCAGGCAGTCGATGGTCTGTTGAAAGTGTAATGGAAGCGCCAAAGGCATCAGCTACAGAATGAACCGCTCTTTCAATTTCTTTTTCTAGTTCATCCATCACTTCGTTTGTTTGAGCCCGTACATCTAATGTAAAAGAAGCTTTGCCTGGAATGATGTTTGAGCTGCCCCCGCCAGCATGTAAATTGGTCATTTTGACAGAATGCGCGACTCTTGGATCGACATGGATATGCGCGAGTCTCTGCACGAGGGTTGAAGCCACTTCTATGACGTTGACGCCAAGATGTGGACGTGCCCCGTGCGCTTCCTCGCCAATAATGGTGCCGACGTAATGATTACTTGATCCGTGCAAAATAGCAGGAGCGCAGCGTCCGTTTAATGTTTCTTGAATTGGGCGCACATGTACGCCATATAAGTATTCGACATCTGCGAGTACACCTTTTTCAATCATTTTCAGCGCACCGCCGCCTCTTTCCTCAGCAGGCTGAAAGATGAAACGGATCGTGCCGTTCGGGCGTTCTTTTTCCTTTAATGCCATGAAGGTGCCAAGAGCCATTGTCATGTGTGCATCGTGGCCACATGAATGATTGGCTTGAAACTCACCATCTACTTCCTGCCAAAGTGCATCAATATCAGCTCTCACAGCGACCACTGGTGCGCCTTCTCCAATTTCACCGATCACCCCTGTACAGTCGTCAAATGTTTGAGTTTTGCAGCCCAATTTTTTCAATATATCTTCAATATAAGCGGTCGTTTCTGTTTCTTCCCAGCTGATTTCCGGGTGGGCATGCAAGTGTTCAAAGATGTCTGTCACGGTTTGTTTCATTTCGTTTGTCAAAGTTGTCATGAGAAGCCTCCTTGCTGACAGATAATCTGCCAAAACATTATTTTAATGAAATAATATTGCTCTTAAATATCAACAGTGTTTATAATATAACACATCATTTGATTATTCTGAAAATTAAGTGAAATTCCGATCGGGACAAAGGGGTTTTGACACATGAAAACAGCGACAGTATCAGCACCAGAGAAACAAAAACGAAAACTTCAAATGCCGGATGCGTATGTTCTCTTATTTATGATTGCACTGATTTGTACAATCGCAACGTATTTTGTACCAGCGGGTGAGTTTGACCGAAAGACATCTGGGGAGATCACAACAGCCGTTCCTGGCAGCTATCACCGTATTGATCAATCACCAGTGAGTCCAGTTGGCTTTTTTACAGCGATACAAGAAGGAATGGTAGGGTCCTCTTCTATCATTTTTCTGATTTTATTTACGGGCGGAACCATTGCCATTTTGGAGAAGACAGGTGCTATTAACGGGATGATTCACCATGTCATCAGCCGGTTTCAAACGAAGCAATTATTGTTTATTTGTATTGTTGGGGGATTATTTTCAATCCTTGGAACGACCGGAATTGTCGTGAACTCTGTCATTGGGTTTATTCCAATCGGCATCATTGTGGCACGATCCTTGAAATGGGATGCTGTAGCAGGAGCGGCTGTCATATACATCGGCTGTTATGCAGGATTTAACGCAACGATTTTATCTCCATCTCCATTAGGTTTATCACAAACGATTGCAGAGCTGCCGATCTTTTCCGGCATTGGCCTGCGTGTCATTATTTATCTTTGTTTTCTTATTTCTAGTATTGTGTACATCTATTTATATACAAGACGTCTGAAGAATAAAGAAAAGGGAAGCATTCTTGGCGATCAATGGTTTCCTGCTAAGGGACTTGGCGGTGCCGATGCGGAATCTGTGGACAAGCCTGCATTTACTGGCAGACATAAGCTGATTTTAGCAGTGTGCGGATTGTCACTTGGGGGTTTCTTATATGGCGCACTTCAGCTTGGCTGGACCGATAAGGAAATGGCCGGTGTGTTCATTTTTATGGCTATCGCTGCTGGACTGCTCGGCGGTTTAGCGGCCAATGATATTGCGAAAACGTTTATTATCGGGTGCCAAAGCCTTGTATACGGCGCACTTATTGTTGGGATGGCACGCTGTATTTCGGTCATTTTAGAAAACGGGAAGCTGCTTGATACAGTGGTCAACGGCTTGGCGAGTATGCTGACAGGCTTTAGTCCAATCGCTGGTGCGATCGGGATGTATATTGCGAGTGCGCTTCTTCACTTTTTGATTTCATCAGGATCAGGAGAAGCCGTTGTCTTTATCCCGATTCTTGCGCCGCTCGCTGATTTAATGGGCATCACAAGACAGGTAGCTGTAGAAGCGGTAATGCTTGGTGAAGGGGTGGTCAACTGTATCAATCCGACTTCCGGTGTGTTGATGGCTGTGCTTGCTGCAAGTGGTATTCCTTATGTAAAGTGGCTGCGTTTTATGGTGCCGCTTGCCCTCATTTGGTTTGTCATCGGTCTTGTGTTTATTTGTATCGGGGTCATGATCAACTGGGGACCTTATTAAATATGTAGGAAGCTGCCGACGAGCGTTTGGCAGCTTTTTTCTTGTGGAAATATGTATGGAGCCAGCGCTTTGAAAGCACAATAAATGTGTTCACAAATTCGCTACATATTTTTTTTGAGCAGCCCCCTTGCAAAAGTTTGTGAAATGTTGCACAATAAGAATGTGAAATACTTCACATAAGAAAAACAGCCTAGTTTTACTCAGGAGGATGAGATAAATGACAAACGAAAAAGTAAACAAAGTAGCCCTTATTGGAGCAGGTTTCGTCGGCAGCAGTTATGCCTTTACATTAATAAATCAAGCAATCACAGATGAATTGGTTGTCATCGATTTGAATCAAGACAAAGCAATGGGTGACGTGATGGATTTAAACCACGGAAAAGCATTTGCCCCGCATCCTGTGAATACATGGTATGGAGATTATGAGGATTGTAAGGATGCAGATATTGTCTGTATCTGTGCTGGAGCAAACCAAAAACCAGGTGAAACAAGACTTGATCTTGTTGAGAAAAATTTAAATATATTTAAAGGCATTGTAGAAAACGTGATGAAAAGTGGATTTGATGGCATTTTCTTAGTTGCCACAAACCCAGTCGATATTTTGACATATGCGACTTGGAAATTCAGTGGACTTCCAAAAGAACGAGTAATTGGCAGTGGTACAACGCTTGATACGGCAAGATTTAGATACATGCTCAGTGAGTACTTTGACGCAGCGGCACACAACGTGCATGCGTACATCATTGGAGAGCATGGAGATACAGAGCTTGCTGTTTGGAGTCATGCAAATATTGGAAGTGTACCGATTACAGAATTAATGAAGAGAAATGAGCAATACAAACAAGAAGACTTAGATGAAATCATGGAAAATGTCCGTCATGCCGCTTACCAAATCATTGAGAAAAAAGGCGCCACTTATTACGGCGTAGCAATGAGTTTAGCCCGCATTACAAGAGCGATCCTGCACAATGAAAACAGCATTTTAACTGTCAGCACTTACTTAGATGGAGAGTACGGAGCAGAAGATGTCTACATTGGTGTACCTGCCCTTGTGAATCGAAATGGCGCGACAGAAGTAATGGAGCTTGCATTGAACGACACGGAGAAAGAAAAATTTGCACACAGTGTAAATGTGTTAAAAGAGATTTTGGCTCCTCATTTTTAATCAATCAAAAACAACCTATCTGAGCAGAAAAGGATGAATCACTATGTGGCAGCAAATATATGATCCGTTTGGTAATGAATTCGTCAGTGCATTGGTGGCAATGCTCCCAATCTTGTTTTTCCTTCTTGCATTAACCGTTTTTAAGCTAAAAGGTGTTTTAGCCGCTTGTTTTACCTTAATCGTCAGTTTTGTAACAGCTATTTTCTTCTTTCATATGCCGGTTGAAAAGGCATTATCTGCTGTGCTGCTCGGTATATCTAATGGGCTGTGGCCGATTGGATATATCGTCATCATGGCGGTATGGCTCTATAAAATTGCTGTGAAATCTGGTAAGTTCGATGTCATTCGATCTAGTATTGCAGGAATCTCTCAAGATCAACGTCTTCAGCTCTTATTAATTGGTTTTAGTTTTAACGCATTTTTAGAGGGAGCTGCTGGGTTTGGTGTACCGATTGCGATCAGTGCCGCTCTCTTAACAGAGCTTGGGTTTAAACCGCTGAAAGCTGCGATGCTCTGCTTAATTGCCAATGCTGCGTCTGGTGCATTTGGTGCTGTGGGCATTCCAGTGATTACAGGGGCGCAAATGGGCAATATGACGCCGCTTGCGTTATCTCAAACTCTTGTATATACGATCCCGTTTATTTCATTCTGTATTCCGTTCCTCCTCATTCTGATTGTAGATGGATTCAAAGGAATCAAAGAAACTCTGCCAGCCTTACTTGTTGTGAGTGGAACCTATGCCATTTTGCAAGCTGTCACAATGGTGACGATGGGACCTGAGCTTGCCAATATTATTTCTGCCTTGGCAAGTATGGGAGTTTTGGCTTTATTTCTTCGGAAATGGCAGCCAAAACACATTTATCGTGAAAAAGGAGCGCCGGATATTGAACAGAAACAAACGTATCGCGGTGTTGAAATACTGAAAGCATGGTCTCCGTTCTATATTTTAACTGCTGTTATTACAGTATGGAGTCTGCCAGCATTTAAAGCATTGTTTGTTGTAGGAGGACCGCTTAACTGGACGACCATTTTAGTGAAAATGCCGTTTTTACATCAGCAAATTGTGAAATTACCACCAATTGCACAAACAGAAACACCTATTGATGCGATCTTTAAAATTGATGTCATCAGTGCAACGGGGACCGCCATTCTGATTGCGGTCATGCTGACAGGGCTGTTTAGCAGACATATTACATTAACAGAAGGCGCTGTCTGTTTAAAAGCAGCGGTGAAAGAGCTTTGGGTTCCTGTTCTCACTATTTGTTTTGTCATGGGCTTTGCCAACCTTGCCAACTTTGCTGGACTAAGTTCAGCGATTGGACTTGCTCTTGCCAAAACAGGCGATCTGTTCCCCCTTGTCAGCCCAGTGCTTGGCTGGATCGGTGTGTTTATTACGGGGTCTGTCGTGAGTAACAACGCCTTATTCGGTAACCTTCAAGCGGTCACTGCTTCTCAAATCGGCTCACAGGCAGGTTTGTTAATTGGGGCGAATACGACCGGTGGTGTGATGGCGAAATTAATTTCTCCCCAATCAATCGCTATCGCTACAGCAGCTGTTGGAGAAACAGGGAAAGAATCTGAGCTCTTCAAAAAGACCGTGAAGTACAGCTTCATCCTGCTCGGTATTGTATGTATATGGACATTCATTCTCGCTCAATTTGTATAGGTTGATAGACTAAAAAAGACTGAGATTTCTCTCAGTCTTTTAGCGTGTAGACAAACCCTCGCATTCGGTGTCAGGTCTGCGCTCCGGTGCTCGTCCTTCCTAGGGCTGCAAAGGTTTTCTATCACGCTGAAAAGAAGACAAAGGGCTAAAATCAACATCATGTTAGCCCTTTGTCAACAATCTGAAGGACTGAGATTTCTCTCAGTCTTTTTCTTTATGTAGATTCTCTTGTCACGAGCCGGGTAGGCAGCTGGATATGTTCGCGCTGTAATGGTTTTTGGTCTTGCAGGAGTGCGATCATTTGCTGCACAGACCGCTGGCCAAGCTCTACGATCGGTATGTCAATTGTGGTGATCGTTGGAGCTGTCACCTCACAAATGTCTTGGTTGTCATAGCCGATGACCGCTAGATCCTTGGGGATTTGATAGCCATATGAAATAGCCTGTTTAATGAGCCCAGCTGCGACTTGATCATTGCCGGTGAAAATGGCATCAGGCGCTTTCTTCATGTGATGGATGACATCCATTAAGCGAAAGCCGTCTTCAATGGTAAAGGCCTCTCCAAACAGCCAATCGTCTTGCAGCGGCAAACCGTGAGCAGAGAGTGCATCAAGATAGCCCTGTTTTCTTTGTTTCTGCGCTTCACTGCTTTCTGTATCAAAGCAAAACCCAATCGATTTTCGCCCCGACCGAATCAAGTAGTCAACGGCTTTATAGGCGGCTTCCCGTTCATCGTAACCAATAATCGGGATGTTTGCTGTTTGGTGATATTCATTTGCCATAACAATGGGGCCGTTTGTTAAAAATGGCTCGATCTTTTCCCACTGATTTTCTAATGCCCCCAATATGACCCCATCTACTTCTTTTCTTTTTAATAATTGAAGCCCTTCAAGCTCCAATGCTTCTTGATAAAACGTCTGAAGCACGATGGCTTTATATCCTTGATCAAGGGCTTCTTTTGAAATGCCTTTAATCAATTGTGCAAAAAAAGGATGATCCACAGCTGGAACAGACACAGCAATGGTTTTTGTCTGATGTGACCTTAGTGTGCGGGCTGCTGAACTCGGTGTATATTCCATTTCTTTCATCACCTGTAAAATGAGCTGCCGCTTTTCTTCTGACACATATGGGTGATGGTTTAGCACTCTGGAAACGGTGGTGGTTGAAACCCCGCAGCGTTTGGCAATTTCATAAATTGTACACATATTAACAAATCCTTTACACAAAGTTATTGTTCTGAAATCGATAACATCATTTACAATGTGAAACAAGTTAAATATTAACAAAAGGAATTGATTAATTGGAGGGAATGGAATGCAAATATTGACGAAGATATCAGGTAAAAGCAAGGATTATCTTCCTTTGCTGGATATGATCAATCAAGGTGTTCAAGTAAAGGCCGATTCAGTTGAAAAGCATCTAGCAAATGAAAAGCTGGTGACGTTCCTTGAGCAAGATATAGAGCGCACAGGTTTGGAAAAAATTCTCTTCCATTATAAACAAAATAAGGAAAAAAAGATACCGTTTCTGCCAGTTGACAAACTGATTTCAGAAGATGAAATCGATGATATTATGCTGGTGCTGAAGGAAGTATTGAGCTCTGGCCGTTTTACTTCAGGGCCATATATTCCGACGTTTGAAAAGGCGATTGCTGAGTACTTAGGGAAAAAATATGTCATTGCCACGTCAAGTGGAACAGATGCATTGATGATCAGTCTCATATCAGCAGGCGTCCATCCAGGAGACGAGGTAATTTTGCCGGCTAACAGCTTTGCTGCAACAGAAAATGCAGTGCTTGCCATTGGGGCTGTTCCGGTTTATGCCGATATTGATCCTGAAACCTACTGCCTCTCACCGAGTGAAATAGAGAAGCATATCACAGATAAAACGGTATGCATTCTACCGGTTCATTTATATGGAAAGCAAGCGGATATGAAGGCGATTTCGGCGATTGCGAAACAGCATGGGCTGAAAATCATTGAAGACGGCTGTCAAGCGATTGGCAGCAGCGGACTTGGTGCTTATGGAGATGGACTTGTTCTCAGCTTTAATCCATACAAAAACCTTGGGGTCTGCGGCAAGGCAGGAGCCATCGCTACAAATGATGAGGCCCTAGCGGAAAAATGCATGGAGATCAGTTATCACGGCTTTGAAGCTGGAAAGAAAAATGTCAAACGCAGTGACTACGGCTTTAATTCCAAAATTGATAATTTGCAGGCAGCGATCGGACTTGAACGAATGAAGTATTTAGGATTGCAAAACTTTAAACGTTTTTACTTAGCCAAGCGATACATTGACCAGCTGCAAACGCTTGAGGATGAAGGATATATGAAGCTCCCGAAGCTGACAGATGATCATGTATGGCATCTATTCCCGATTAGAGTGCTGAAGGGAGACCGAGATGAACTGGCAGCGAAATTGCTGGAAATGGGCATAGAGACGGATGTCTATTACCCGGTTCTATCGCATCAGCATCAAACAAATCTTGTTTCTCAAAAATATAGACAAACGACACTTCCACACACGGAAAAAGCAGCGCAGCAATTACTTCACTTGCCGCTTTATCCAGGAATGCCGCTGCAAGATCAGGAGAAGGTCATCGAGGGGGTTCATCATGTTATCAAGTCTTCCGTTCAATAAAAAACTGCTGAATCAGCCGAAGAATCCGCAGTGGATCGTTTTCTGTGATTTTGATGAAACGTATTATTCTCACGGAATGACAGAGGAGCAGAGAGAGGATGTCAAGCGGCTGGAAGCCTTTGTAGCAGAAAAGAGTGAAGCGGGACAGCTCTTGCTGGGCTGGGTGACGGGAAGCAGCCTCGATTCTGTCACGAGCAAAATGGAAAAAGGCGGGTTTCATCAATTCCCGCATTTCATTGCGTCGAACTTAGGGACTGAGATTGTATATACGTCGGATGCTCATTTTGGACAGCCAGATGCAGAGTGGATGAAGCGGCTGGATGCGCAGGGCTTTTCAGATGAAAAAATCGAAGACATCCTGGAAACCATCCGAGAAAAGGGAATTTCCCTTAGGCCGCAAACGCAGCTGGGCAGCTCAGGGTATAAGAAGAATTTCTATTATCAGGAGCAGGATGAACGGACAGATCTTCATCATCTATCATTTATCCAAACACTGGCTAAAGAGCGAGGCGTGGCGGTCAATATCAACAAATGCAACCCGCTTGCAGGAGATCCTGTGGATTGCTATGATGTCGATTTTTTACCAGTCGGAACAGGGAAGGATGAAATTGTCCGTTTTATGCTGAACCAATATGATTTATCGAAAGATCAAGGCTTTGCCTTTGGTGATAGTGGGAACGATTTGCGGATGCTTCAATCCGTCACACACGGTTTCCTTGTCCAAAATGCGACAGCCGAAGCCAAACGGCACCATCACCAAATTTGTCATCATGGGTATGCAAAAGGAATCTATGAAACACTGAAAACAGTGATGTATAAACATGAGGAGGCACATTCATGAAGAAAATTGGAATTGTTGGAGCAGGGAATATTGCAAAAGCACATGCAAGAGCATTATCAACGATCAAAGGTGCAGAATTATCCGGTGTCTATGATTTGCACGAGTCAGTTGCACAGGGATTCATTAAACAGTACGGCGGACGTGTGTATTCAAGTATTGAGACACTGGCAGATGCATCTGATGGGTTGATTATTGCTTCTCCTAATTTTTGTCACAAGGACCATGCCCTTCAGTCGCTAAGAGCAGGACAGCCGATTTTATGTGAAAAACCGATGGCTGTGTCGCTGAAGGAAGCGAAGGAAATGGTGGAGACAGCCAAACAGTTCCAAGTTCAAGCCAGTATGGGCTTTAACTATCGTTATTTATCCTTTGTGAATATATTGAAGAACTTGATTGCCAACGGTGAATTAGGCCGCATTTTAACCGTCAGAACTCATTTTAAGAAAAACAGTGCCCTTAGAAGAAAGACTTTTTCATGGAGAGACAGCGGCGAAAGTCTTCGTACGAGCGGTGCACTAGGGGATCTTGGCATTCATTTGATTGATATGCTGTGGTACTTATTTGGCAGTGAAATGAAGAAGGAATCACTTAACACCAAGATGCTGACACATGTAAAGGAAAAAGAAGAGAAAAAGGTTCAGGTGGACGATCATACCGAAATTTTCGGACAGATGGAGAATCAAGTGTTCTTTCATTTGGTGACATCCAAAAGCACGCAGCCTGAGGAATGTGGATTTAGTGTAGAAGTCGTTGGACATGACAAGGTATTCAAATACCACACGAACATGAAAAACGAATATGAGATTAGTGATGGATTGTGTGTGGAACGTCATCAAATGCCGCAAACATTGCTGACAGATCCGCCAAATGAATTTTACGGATGGTCCGATACATTCCGCGATCAGCTGATGCATTGGGTGAATACAGATCCATACCCATCTCATATGAAGGTCGCTGATTTCGAAGATGGTTATCGCGCGCAGGCTGCGCTCAATACATGCTTTGAGAGGGAAGAGGCAGTCGTCTCTGCACAGGCATATTAAAGAGGTGGAGCGGAGGATGTGATGACTCCGCTCCTTTTTAGAGGAAGTGAAAAGATGAAAAAGGTATTTTATTTTGGCTGTGTCTTTTATTTTTTTATTGGGACCATTCATGTGTTTTTTGGCAGCTTAACGCCTTATTTGCTGTCGAGTTACGATAAGGGCCCCGGGGAATTATCATCTTTAATTTTTTTTCAGTTTATTGGATTTTTGACAGGTGTTCTGTTATCCCCCATTCTAGTGAGAAAAAAAGGCTATGGCGCTGTGCTGACCATGGGTCTTTTGCTGATGATCGGCTCACTTCTGCTGGGGCTATTGGTGCCGGGCTGGACAACGCTTGTGCTTGCAGGTTTTTTTCTTGGGAGCGGCGCAGGCAGTCTTGAGACAACGGCCGGTGCGTATGTCATTTCGATGGCTAATAGTGCAAAGCGAATCAGTATCATGGAGGTCTTTTTTGGATTAGGTGCGCTGTTATTCCCGCTAGTGATTCTGCTGACTGTCACAGAACAGACATGGCAGTATGTGTTTTTATTTCAGGTGGGTGCGCTGACATTTTTTCTTATGCTTTGGCTGGTTTTTATGAACAAACTGCCTCACGGACAGATGGATGCTCCTTCCACAGAAGGGACGAGGAAACCGTCCTTACTTGTTGATCGAAATAATCGAATGATCGTGGTGATCATGATTTGCTTTGCCTTTTTCTACGCAGGGATTGAAACGAACTTTGCGAACTTTTTGCCGTCGATCATGCTGGAAAAAGGGGGAGAAAATTGGGGCCTCTTTGCGGTCTCTACTTTCTGGACAGCGATCGTTATCGGCAGAACCGTGATTGCGAGAAAAGCTGATCAGCTGCATCCGCTGCGTTTTTTAAAGCTAAGCGCATCACTGATGATTTTGCTGCTTGTGATATTCGCTCTGACAACCCACATGACCGCGCAGCTGATTCTCATCTTTTTCATCGGTCTTTGCGCAGCGGGCATGTTCCCAATCGCACTGACAGCATCTGCCTTAATGATTGAAAATGCCATCGATGAGGCGACGAGTTATTTTATTGCAGCCGCGAGCTTAGGCGGAGCCTGCTTGTCCTTTTTGATTGGATTTAGTCTGGAATGGGCAGGAGCGGCAAGTGCCGTCTTTGTATTTGCCTTCTTAGCTGTTCTTCTGTTTGCAGCTGCGATTCAAATGAATCGTTCTAAGAAAAAAGAAACGGTACACGCGCAGCAGTCGGCACTGAAAGCAGACCGCTAAGCATCCACCTGAAATGATGACAAAGGACTTGTACTAAAACGCAGAAAGTTTGAATAACATGTACAAGTCAGCATCAAAAGGAGGACGTCTATGTGGCGGTGTTTTTTGGTTATATCTTTTTAGGGTTGTCACTTTCAGCGCCTGTTGGGCCGGTCAATGCAGCTCAAATCGACAGAGGGATTAAAAGTGGATTTTGGCATGCGTGGATTTTTGGTGTGGGGGCTATGGCTGCGGATATTGTCTATATGCTTCTCATCTATTTTGGTGTCGCCCAGCTTTTGACTGCACCTCTTGTCAAAACCTTTTTGTGGCTGTTCGGCTTTTTCGTTTTGACCTATACCGGCATTGAAAGTCTGCGTAAAATCAATTTGCAGGAAAGTCCGAAAAAGGACAGCGAAAACACATCAATTGGCAAATCGTTCATGACCGGATTTTTCATTTCTCTTTCTAATCCGCTCAGTATTTTGTTTTGGCTTGGCATTTATGGCAGCATCTTAGCCAATACGATCGAAAAGTATGGAGCTTCCCAAATGCTCATGTACAGTATGGCTATTTTTATCGGCATGCTGATCTGGGATTTCAGTATGGCGCTGCTTGCTAGTTCGTTTAGGCGTTATTTAAGTGAACGTGTTTTACATGGTTTATCTGTTCTGGCAGGTCTATCTTTACTTGGTTTCGGCGCCTATTTTGGATATCAGGGGATCATGGCGTTGATTGGGTAGAAAAACAGACTGACACATTCAGTCTGTTTTTTTGTAAGGATTGACAGATATAATACATTATTGAATAATGATGGAACAGAAAATGGTTTGAAGGAGCTTCTGCTATGCGTCTGTTTTTGCCAGTATTCAACTATGTGTGTATGCTGATTTTATCAGTCATCACAGCAACATTCGTTTATACGTTTTTATTCATGCCGCCTGAATTGGGCTTTAGTTATGTGGAGATGACCAGTCTGTTCATTTTGCTCGCTTATGTCATTTTTGCTGCACCGATTCAGCTTGTTTTGCACCGGCATCCTAAGAGGTTTCGAAGCCGTGACTTACTGATTTATTTTATTGCGGCATGGCTGGTTTGTTCGGCTTTGGCTTTATGGATTGATTATGGGCTTGTTGTGTTCATCAGCTATAAAGTCTATCTGTTTAGCTTCTGCGCAGCCCTTATTTATTGGGTGCTGGATTCCGTCTTTTTGATGAATAATCGATCGTAGGTATGACGAAAGGCTCTCTATTAACTTACACTAGTCTGATCATACATAATAGAATAAAAGAAACAAATACCTGCTCAATTTGAATGGAAACCCCATTTTGTCATGCGCTAGGAAAGTCGTGGAAGGACAGTCACCACAGCCATTTGCACCTCATAGGCTATGGAGAAGACGCTAAAACGAGGTGTAAAGAAATGGCCCAGCTGTATGCAAAAAGTTGCCTTGATCAAAATCTACGATCACTAGAAGAATGGAAGCAGGATGCTTTCACACAATTTGGCGAGATGGTAGGAGATGAAGCCGATACATTCCCTTGTGTACCCGGAAGACAGGGATTTTTTCTCGATCATTTACGCTATGGGTTTGTTGGTGACCCGAGGAAAGAGGAAGCGGTGGATGAATTAGCCCAGCTGCTGAGAGAATATCAAGGCTGTGCGAAAGAAACCGGTCAATATGCTTCATTTATCTGTTTTTTTGAAACACCGCAGGACTTAAAGGAAAGTTCGCTTGAAGAGTTTGAGCAGCAGTTTTGGTCGCTGCTTCAACGGCTGCATCATAAAGATGAAGAACCGTGGCCTGAGGAGATCCCGTTAGATACTCATCATCATGAGTGGGAGTATTGCTTCTATGGTGAGGCGTATTTTATTTTGTGTTCCACACCTGCTCATAAGCTCAGAAAAAGCCGCCACTTCCCTTATCTCTTGATGGCATTTCAGCCTAGATGGGTGTTTGAGAAATTAAATGGATCGACCAAGTTTGGACAAAAAATGAGCCAGCTCGTTCGCAAGCGGCTCAAAGCATATGATGAGGTCAGTGTTCACCCATCATTAAAATGGTACGGTGACCCGACCAATCATGAATGGAAGCAATACTTTCTCCCAGATGAAGAGGCGGAGAAACCAGCCTCCGCCAAATGTCCATTTACTGCATTAAAAAACATGATGAAATTATGATGCGGTCTGATCCTGCTTCCACTTTTTCCTCATAAATAGCACCATGATGGCAATCACTGCAATGATCCCAAGGCTGATAAAAAAGCCAGGTCGTCCGCTTGCCTCTGTTAATGTGCCTGAAACGGCGGCTCCAATTAAGAGCAGCGCAAGAATCATTTCGCACGTTTGGCGGGTGGATGGCTTGGATAGCTTTTTACTTGAGAACAGAATAAAAATCCATGTGTACAGCAGGGTAAGACCGGCTGCTGTTGTGAGATGCTCGTAGATGTGTTTGGACAAAAAGAGTGCAAGCAAAATCGAGACAATTAAGCCAGCAGCAGTTAAGATAATCGAAGACCATCTCACATGCGATGGATCTTTTTGTTTAAAGCAAGCAGGTGCATCCTGATGCTCTGACATTGTGCCGAGCAGCGTTGTGACCGCATAGAGAGAGGCAACCAATGTCGAAAAACCAGCAATAATGAAAATGCCATTAAAGATATGAAGAAAGATCGATAAATGAAACGGCTCTAATGAAGTAATAAATGGACTGCTGTTCTCATTAAAGGCTGTCACTGGGACAAGCAAGAGAGCAAGTCCGATCGAGACGATATAGATGACTGCTAGAATGATCAGCATGACACGTCCAGCTTTTGCCGCATCCTTCGGGTTCTTTAAATGAACCGCCATCAGCCCCATGACTTCAATTCCCCCAAATGCATAAAATGCGTAAATCAATCCATTCCAAAGACCAAGCGGACCAAGAGGCATCCATTCGTGATCCTTGTTAGGCAGATGCAGGGTCGGTTTATGTTCTGTCAAAATGCCGAATAACACAAGCACCGCAAGAATCATAAACAGAAAAATCGCCGCTGTTTTCAGTACCGCAAGAACATTTTCTGTCTTTTGAAAAGAAGAAAGCCCAATGATAATCACGAGCAGGGCAAGAGCGGAATAAATCGCAGAAAACACCCAAAGCGGAACAGAAGGAAACCAGTGGCGGGTAAATAGAGAAATGGCGGTTAACTGACTTCCTGTAATCAGCATTTCTGCAAACCAATACACCCAGCCATTGCTAAACCCTGCCCAGCGTCCGTATGCTTTACGAGCATAGGAACAAAACGACCCTTTATCAGGATGATCGGCTGTCATCGCAGCTAAATGTTTAAAGACGAGATACGTTCCGACCGCAGCAAGCAAAAAGGAGATGCAGACGGAATAACCGGATTTTGTAATGGCGATGCTGGAACCAAGGAAGAAACCAGTGCCAATTGTACAGCCGACTCCGATGAGAGAAAGCTGCCACCAAGATAAAGATTGTTCTTCTTTCAATGCAAGTGCAACACCTTTCTGTTTCAATGACTTTAGCTTGTGACCGCCTCTTTTTTTTATACATGATCAAGGGGACATTTTGGGCATACTGTCATGGAAAGGAGTGCATGTGATGAACGGAGAACACGTCATTTTACCAAAGGGTAGACTTGGCTTTCGTTTAGGAAAAGGCCAATGTATGCGAGTGGTTGATGTCGAAGGCCAGCAAGTAGCAGATGTGATGGCCTATCATGAAAAAGATTTTTATGAAAAATTTGACCAAGGTGCGACGATGGACAGTTTGTTCTCGTCTAAAGTGAAAAAAGGCGATAAGCTTTATTCTAATTTATATAAACCGATGTTTACGATCATTGAAGATACAGTAGAATGCCATGATTTATACATGCCCGCCTGCCGGCAAGAGATGTATCAGCTTTTATACGGCCGGACGCACTTAGAGGTCATGCATACATGCTACGACAATTTGCGGACGGCCTTTGAGCCCTTTGGAATTCCAAAGGAGGATATGTACTATCCTTTTAATGCCTTTATGAATACAGTCATTGATGAAAAAGGAAAGCTGTCTGTCGAGCTGCCAAAATCGCTGCCCGGTGACTACATTCGCCTGCGGGCTGAAATGGATCTCATTGTGGCCGTGTCTGCATGTCCTGCTGATATTGGGAAGTGTAATGGATCAAGCTGTACATCTATACGGGTAGAAATTGATTAAAAAAGAAAAGGACCAGTCCATAAAGACGTGGTCTTTTTCACTTGTGAATGTTTGATCATCTAAGAAATAGGGGAACGTCTAACAAAATGTTCTTGATGAAAACATGGTATAATGAAGATTCAAAAAACGTTGTTAAATCAATGAATTGTGAGTAAAACCTGTTCTCTTCATGTAGAGGATGCTTAGGAGGAAAAGTGTATGAGTTTGCAGAAAAAGATCAGCCAAGAGTTGCATGTGCAGCCCTCAATTGACCCAAAGCAGGAGATCGAAAAACGGGTTGGATTTCTAAAAGAGTACTTGAAAAAAACCGGTGCAAAAGGATTTGTTCTCGGTATTAGCGGTGGGCAGGATTCAACGCTTGCCGGACGTCTTGCACAGCTTGCTGTCAGTGAGCTTCGTCAAGAAGGAAAAGAGGATGCGGTCTTTATTGCGGTACGCCTTCCGCATGGTGTGCAGCAGGATGAAGATGATGCACAGCTCGCCCTATCATTTATTCAGCCAGACAAGTCGTGGAAATATGATATTGCACCTGCCGTGTCAGCATTCAGTGATCAATATCAAAAGGAAACTGGCGGCCCATTGTCTGACTTTAATAAAGGAAATGTCAAAGCACGCATGAGAATGATCGCGCAATATGCCGTCGGTGGTGAGGAAGGATTGCTTGTTATCGGTACAGATCATGCAGCTGAAGCAGTAACCGGCTTCTTCACGAAGTACGGTGATGGCGGTGCAGATGTTCTTCCGCTCACAGGTTTGACAAAACGCCAAGGACGGGCGCTACTCGAAGCGCTAGAAGCACCGGAACGCCTGTATTTAAAGAAACCAACAGCCGATCTGCTGGATGACAAGCCTCAGCAAACGGATGAAACAGAACTCGGCATTACGTACAATGAAATTGATGATTACTTAGAAGGAAAACCAGTGTCAGATCAAGCCGCCGAAGCGATTGAAAAGCGTTATGTTCAATCAGAGCATAAACGCCAAGTACCCGCTTCCATGTTTGATGACTGGTGGAAATAAAAAAGAAACCTCTCCAGAAGATGGAGAGGTATCAGGCTGTCGAGAAAATCTCGACAGCTTTATTTTTTTCCTTAAAGTTTCCATCTCCAAATTTTATAATAGAGATAAGTCCACTAAAGGAGGTGTTTTTTCTTATGTTCCACACTAGAAATTCTTCTCAGCACGAAGCCGAATTTGTATTACTAGATCAACTGGTCGAAGAGGATCACCTGCTTCGTAAAATTGATCAGTACATTGATTTTTCATTTATCATAGACAAAGTCAAACCTTATTATAGTGAGAATAAAGGTCGTCCTTCTCTTGATCGATTGGATCATCAAATCACCCGATTTGATTTTCAAGTAGAAGCGGTTGCCCTTGATTCTGGTTATTTGACAACATCAATCTGTAAAGGATTTATCCGATCGCCGTAGGTACTATAAATCAGACCCTAAAAAATGCGTTTCTTGTCCTTTCCTTGAAAGCTGTACAAGATCGAAAAATCATCAAAAAGTGATCTCAAGACATGTATGGGAGGAACAAAAAGAAAAGATTAGACAAAATCGTCTGTCTATCTCTGGAAAAAAGTTATATAAAAAGAGAAAAGAAAAAATAGAGCGAAGATTTGCAGATTCAAAATAACTGCATGGGCTTCGCTACTGTTGGTTGAGAGGAAAACAGAATGTGAGTGAGCAAGTTCTTCTCACAGCTGCGTGCCAGAACATGAAAAAGATTGCCACAGACCTAGCCAAGCTAGGCTAGGTCTGTGGGAGGCCTTTTTTATTTATTGTTGCTTAACAGTAATTTTTAAGGTATTTTTACAGTATATGCTAAATCAACAAACATAATATTTACGCCTACATCAACTTTCTTATATTTGTTTTTAACTGCCCATGCAACAGCACCAGAGGTTCCAGCAGTAATAGCCGCAGCGGCTCCAGCACCCCATGGTCCAGCAGCAGCAATTCGACTTGTGTACCAACCGATATATCCGGCTGCAAATCCACCTGCTACTATGGCATTCATGCTTCTAACTTTCGGTCCTAATTTGAGGTGTAAACCTACAAAACCTAATGTCTGCATGTCACCTTTTTTCTCATTCTCTTCAAAGCTAAATTCTTCTGATTTCATTGAAGTCATTAGTAGACTGTCGTGTTCTGAAATTCCCATTTCCATAAGGGTTTCTTTATCAGCTGTAAAATGAATATTTCCATCCTTATCTAATTCGAAGTAATTAGATAGTTTCTCTGCTAATTCCAATTGTTTTTTATCTACACTGACTGGAGGGGTCTCATTATTACCTTGACTGGCATGACTAATCATTGGAGAAGAGAAACCAAATGTAATAGTAAGTACACATAACACTACTAGAAATTTTTTAAACATACGTACCACTCCTATTTGTTTTTTGGGGTAACGCATACATGATATTTCCTTCTATTGGGGTGGAATACTTAGAGGTTAAGGAGAGTAATAAAATGTATTTATTCTTATTCACTTTGATTTATTGTGTAATCACTCAGATGTTGAGTTTTTCCTTTGAGATGTCTTTTGGTGTGTACTTGATAGGGTTAGCTTTAATCAAAGGACTTTCCAGTGGGGAAATTAAAGACATCTTTAATTTCAAAAAGACAAGGGACGTGTTCAAAGAAAACAGATTTATAGATTCTTTGATGGAATTGTTTTCTTTGGTAATAGTGTTTATTAATGCATACATAATTGATTATGAACCATTCTCTCCCTTTGAATTTGTTTATACTTTTTTCTTGCTTGTAGTTCTGTACAGGTTCCTATTTTGGGGGATCATAAGAGAGTCTAAAAAATGGTTGCATAAAGAGTCATAAGAGACATGGGCTTATAAAAATCACTCACTTTCTTTGATATATTCAAATGCTACCATTTATTTCTTGATAATTGGTAATATGGTGGAATTTTTATTTTTCAGTTGCGGTGTCCGCAATTAAGGTTCTTTTAATTGGGAGGAGAAATTTCGAATAGAGAAGAATTAGATTGTCAATTATCGCTAATGAACAGGCTGGAGAGCTTGTTTTTTTGTTTCTTAATATTATGTTTTTGTTGAAAAAATTCCATTTTGCTTGCGGTGTCCGCAAGCATTTTTTTTATTTTCCAGTGCTTCATTTTGACGGATTTTTTTTGTGATAAAATCCAGTCACTGCAGAGGTGAATCATGTGAAGGTAGAAGTAGGAATAAACCTGTTTGAGATAGGATTACTCATTCTAGGTCTTTCAGTTTTGTTTTTAATCAAAGCTAATGAGGAACGAAAACGAAAACGAAAACGAAAAAGAAAGAGCTAGGCTGCTTCTTGAAAGGCGCTTGACGGAAATCAATAGATTTTAACACTTACATAGAGGTTTACTTAAAAATTTCAGTTGAGGTCGCTCAGATTTGATTCTGATTGCTTTTTTTGTTTAGGTATTAAAAGTAGGGGTGGTGTGTCAAAAACGCTTATAAGGGCTTTAAATGTGTTTTTTCGTTTTGGCTACTGAAATCAGTTTGAAAATCTGTTTGTGAGATACCGAAAATTTTCAAAATTGGAACTAAAATGGGTTTTGGACGTATTTCATGTGCTAGGATTTAACATAAAACGGCAAAAATTGAGGGGGATGAATAAATGGCAGCTGTATCTTCAGCGAAAATCGGTCAGAAGATTAATGAATGGTATCAGAATATCAAGAGGCTGAATGTAACAGATGCGGAAATGCTTCGGAGTGAGATCAGAAGGGATTTAGACATCATGGAGGAAGATGAGCAAGCTGTTCTTTATTTTCAGCTTATGGAATTCCGCCACGAACAAATGCTTGAATACATGAATCTAGGAGCTCGGAAATTAAACAAAGCGGAGTACCTGCGATCAGTTGAAGGGCAAGGGCGGAAGCTTACTGGAATCCTGGAATACTATTTTAATTTTTTCAAAGGGATGTATGAGTTTTCGCAAGGTGATTACATTACTGCGATTACTTTTTATCGACAGGCAGAAAAACGGTTGGATCGAGTGGCGGATGAAGTTGAAAGAGCAGAGTTTTACTTCAAGATGGCAGAGATTTTCTATCACATGAAGCAAACTCAAATGTCTATGTATTACATCATGCTAGCCCTTGATACATATAAGGCGCACCCGACTTATCTTGTCCGAGAAATTCAGTCTCGTTTTGTTGTTTCAGGAAATTATATTGATCTTAACAGTTCTGAAAAGTCTCTCCCGCATTTAGACAAAGCATTAGAAAAATCACATGCGATTAAGGATGAATTAATGATTGGTATAAGTTTGATGAACTTGGGTCACTGTTATTCTAGTTTGGAAAAATATCAGTTGGCATTAGATCATTTGGAGGAAGCTGAAATTTATTTGAAACGTCATTCTCACATACGAGCAATCCTTTATCAGCAGGCTCTGATCCATTTTAAATTGGGTAACGATGAATTGGCCAAGGAATATTTGCAGCGTGGCATAGATTATCTAAAATCAAACCCTGATCAATTATTCGAATCTTTGTACGATTTTCTTGTAAACCTATATATAAAGCCACTTAATCTTGATGATCTCAAGGATATTTTGAAACGATTTGATAACATTAGGGGTTATCCATATTTAGAAGAACTGGCATTAGAGTCCGCAGAATTTTATACTAAATGTGAGCGTATGGAGGAATCTGTATATTTGTATCAGCAAATGGTGTACGCTCAAAAACAAATTCGAAGGGGCGACTGTTTGTATGAACATTAAAAAAAGCTTTGTTTTAGCTGGTCTTGCGATCATGATGTTGGTTGGTGGTTCATATCTGAATCATACCGAGACTGCTATGGAGTTGGCTATTCGATTAGGTACATGAAAAATGGCAGACCTTTTGGGTCTGTCTATTTGGAAATTCTTCTTGAACAACACCAATGCACTAACAGACACTCAGAAAAAATCCCTTCCAATTGGATAGGGATTTTTTGAATAAGCTGCGATCTAATTCAAAGTTGCATAACCCTAATCAACAACAAACAGTACGGCCCCGCACCTCGATTGTCTGAAGGAGATATTTATTCTATATCGGCTCCTGCACCGCCTTCTTCACACATAGCCATAGGGAATTCATTTCGATCATATGCCCTTTTTGTTGGTATGTTTTTCAATGATTCGTCTCTATTTTTATCGGCACCTTCTTTATCAATCGTGAAGACGGCAGAAGCGCTCTTTTTTATAGCATTTTTTATGTGTCATGCTGTTTCTGGATACTTATCAGTCGGAAACTTCAATTTCACATCATACTGAGACCTCTTCAGAAGAAGGAGAGGTCTTTTTATGTCGAATTGGGTTTGACAAAATAACCAAAAATTCATTAAATTAGTAGAACGATCTACTTAAGTCCATTTAACTAAATATTGATTTTTTTGAACAATAATAGCAAACATAATTAGTTCGATTCACTTAATTTCATTTCTGTTGACAGTATTTTCAGAAAAAATAATTGACGAACGAAAAGAATGCGCTTACAATGAAACCACATTCCGAAAAGTGAAATTAGATTCCACTGGATGGAATAAAAGGGTGATTCACCTCTAAATAAGAAGCTAAAGGAATGATTGACACAATGAAAAATCGAAGTGCACTGGAAATTTACAAAGAGGGAGGCGCTTGGTGGGAGACTGAGATTAGTCATATTCAAAAAAATTCAATTGAACTACGAGGGTATCCGATTGAAGAACTGATTGGTGAATTGTCGTATCCACAAATGCTCTATTTACTGCTTGTTGGTGAATTATTGGATGATTCAAAAGCAGCTCTTTTTGAAAGTGTTCTTGTCGCAGGTGCGGACCATGGACCAAGAGCGCCATCTATTGCAGCAGCTAGAATGGCGGTGACTTGCGGCATTTCGTTTAATTCCTCTGTTGCAACAGGGGTGAATCTATTAGGTGACATTCATGGTGGAGCCGGAGAGAAGGCCATGCGTATGTTATACGAGGCCAAAGCGGTCTACGATGAACAAAAGGATGTACAGTCTGCGGCAAAGCAAGTGTGTCAAACATGGTTAAATCGCAAGGAAAAAATCCCAGGAATCGGCCATCAGCTTCATGATGATGATCCGAGGGTGAGACGTCTATATGAGCTGAGTCACACATATGTCCAGCAAGGTCTGATCAGCGGCACATATTTACGGTTAGCCGAAGCGATTAGACATGAGCTTGAACAACTGAAAGGGAAGAAAATCACGATGAATATAGATGGTGTATCTGCTGCCATCCAATGTGAATTAAACATCCCAGCAGAAGCAGCAAAAGGCATTTTTTCCTTATCCAGAGGAATGGGCATCGTGGCGCATGCATATGAGGAGCTGACAAAAGGAGTCCTCGTGAAAGGACCTTGTCCGAATGAAGAAAGATTGGTTCGTTATGCAGGACATGGAACGCGGCACTTGAAGGAGGGAGAAAAAATTTGAGTGGTTTAAAAGCGTTGTCATATATAAACGGCGAGTGGCTGGATACAGGTCGTGTGAAAACAGATATCATCAATCCTTACTCAGGAGAAAGGATCGGAACATCCTATCTTGCCTCATCAGAAGACATAGAACAGGCACTTTCTAGTGCGCAGCATGCTAAAAAACAAATAGCGGGAATATCGGCAATCGAACGCTCAAAGCTTCTAACAAAAGCAGCCACCTTGCTTGAAGAACAAAAAGACCATTTTGCAAAACTGATTTCGCTAGAATTAGGCAAACCGCTTAAAAATACAAGAGATGAAGTCTCGCGATCAATCGAGACGCTGGCTCAGTCGGCGGAAGAAGCGAATCGATTAATAGGTGAGACCATTCCTGGCAATGTATCATCGCGCGGACAGGGAGCAATGGCCATGACATTTAAAGTACCAGTCGGAGTTGTGCTGGCGATTACCCCTTTTAATGCACCGCTCAACTTAATTTGTCACAAAGTCGGTCCGGCCTTTGCGGGAGGGAATGTCATCATTTTGAAGCCCGCACCGCAAACATCAGCTGTTGCAACAGCATTTGTCAAACTCCTTCTCGAAGCAGGATTTCCTCAGGCTGGTTTGCAGCTTGTGATTGGCGGGGTCGAGGCTGGGAAACAGTTAGTCACTGATGAAAGAACGAATCTCATCTCTTTTACCGGTGGGGCTCCTGGAGGCGAACATATTACAACCTCTGCGGGATTAAAAAAGGTACTGCTCGAACTCGGAGGGAATGGCGCGACGATTGTTCATCACGATGCAGATATTGAACAAGCCGCATCCATGTGTGCCAAAACAGGCTTTAGTAATTCCGGTCAAAGCTGTATTTCTGTTCAAAGAATTTATGTCCATCAGGAAATGATGCCGTCGTTTACTGAGGTATTAAAACAAAAAGTAGAGCAGCTTGTTGTTGGAGATCCGCTGTCCAGTGAGAGTGATATCGGCTGTATGGTTGATGTCCAGGCGGCAAAGCGTGTTGAGGCATGGATACAAGAGGCAGAGAGCATGGGTGCCCAGCTTTTATGCGGGGGGAAAAGAAATGGAGCGAGCATCACACCGGCTATTTTGCTAAACCCTCCGAAACAGGCCAAGGTCGTCTGTGAGGAAGTGTTCGGCCCAGTTGTCAGCATTCTCCCTTATGAGGAGCTGGAGGAGGCAATTAAAGAAGCAAATGATAGCCGATATGGTTTGCAGGCAGGGATCTTTACGAATCAGCTGGATGTGGCATTACACGCAGCAAAAGAGCTTGAAACTGGCGGGGTTGTCATCAATGGGACATCGAATTTTAGACTGGATCATTGGCCTTATGGCGGGATTAAACGAAGTGGCCTTGGAAGAGAAGGTCCGCGTTTCGCCATCGAGGAGATGACCGAAACCAAAATGGTCGTGCTTCCAAATGGTCTGTGAAAGGGGCCTATGGATGTGAATGCATTTCAGCAAAAGGTAAAAAGTGTGCAGACAGGCAGTCAGCCAATGATTTGTACGCCGCTCATCGGACAAACAAAGGAAGAATTGTTTCATGAGGTCGAGGTGTTAACAGAGAAGAAGCCTGATGTGATAGAGTGGCGGGCGGATTTTTTTCATCACCTTCATGACAAGGATCAAGTGATAGAAACCCTTAAGGGAATGGTAGAAAAGGCAAAGGGCATCCCATTTTTATTCACGATTCGCTCTGAAAAGGAGGGAGGCGAAAGGATATCACTCTCAGAATCTGAGAAGGTTTCTCTGCTTGCCGAGCTTTGTTCCACACAGCTTGTGGCCGCTCTTGATTATGAATTGATGCATGATGTGACACATATACAGCAAGTCAGTCAGGCGGCTAAAAGACATGGCGTTACCTTGATTGTGTCGTATCACGATTTCAATCGCACCCCTGAGTTGGATCGGCTCGTGCAGCTATTGGTCAATGCAGAATCAGTCGGCGCCGATATCGCAAAGATCGCAGTGATGCCGCATTCCTATGACGATGCATTAACACTGCTCTCGGCGACCAGCCATGCGAAAAAGCAGCTGTCAATTCCCGTTATTTCGATGGCAATGGGGGAATACGGGGCTTTTACAAGAATGATTGGCGGGCTTTTTGGATCTGTGATGACCTTTGCTGTAGGGAAAGAAAGCTCAGCTCCCGGGCAAGTGGCGATACAGGATTTGAACAATGTTCTATCAATTGTGTTTTCAAAGAATAAGTGAGTAGCAGATTCATAGCTGCACCGTGAGAGGAGAGAAACATGAAGAAGAATATTTCTACACAGGTGATTCAGTACTTAGAAAATCGGGGAGTCGAGCATATTTTCGGTCTCTGCGGTCATACGAATATTGCTTTTTTATCAGCGCTTGAGAAAAGCTCGATTCAATTTGTAAATGTCAGGCATGAACAGATAGCGGCACATGCAGCAGATGGTTATGCGCGAGCGAAGAAACAGACGGCTGTTGTGCTCAGTCATCTAGGACCTGGACTCACCAATGCGGCAACAGGGGTAGCGAATGCAGCACTTGATTCCATTCCAATGGTTGTCATTGCAGGAGATGTCCCAAGTCATTATTACGGAAAGCACCCACATCAAGAGATCAATCTTCATTCCGATGCCTCTCAATACGAAATTTACCGGCCGTTTGTGAAAAGAGCATGGCGAGTCGATATTCCAGAATTATTTCCAGAGATTTTATCAAAAGCATTTCAGTTAGCTGAAAGCGGCCGTCCTGGCCCGGTGCTTATTTCTGTTCCAATGGATGTGTTCTCAAAAGACCTAGATGTGTCCCTGTTTGAACAAATCAACCATCATACACACACCATTGAAAAACCTTCTATTGATGATCAAACGGCCAATCGGATATTAGATCGATTGCTGCAGGCAGAAAGGCCGCTCTTATATGTAGGGGGAGGCATTTTATTAGCTGATGCAGCTGAAGAATTAAAGGCATTTTCTGACCATCTAAGTATCCCTGTCGCCCATTCTTTAATGGGGAAAGGAGCCATGCCGGATGATCACCCAATGACCCTTGGAATGACAGGGTTTTGGGGAACAAAATTTATCAATGATCAGTGCAAAGAAGCGGATTATATATTGGCTTTAGGCACTCGTTTTGCTGAAGCTGATGCGAGCTCGTGGGAATCAGATTATACATTCCGCTTCCCCTCAACCAAGCTCATTCATATTGACATTGATCCGAATGAAATTGGACGTAACTATCCTGTTGAAATTGGAGCAGTAGCCGATCTTAAGCAAGCCTTAACTGTACTCAATCGAGTGGCGAGAGAAAGGCTGCCAAAAGGACTGAATCGTCCTGAATTGAAAAAGGAAATTGCGGCATATCGTAAGGATTTTCAGGCTAGCAATCTGACGAATATTCAAGATGAATCCTTCCCAATGAAGCCGCAGCGAATTTTGCAGGAAGTGCGGGAAGTATTGCCGCCAGATGCCTTTATTACAACGGATGTTGGCTGGAATAAAAATGGGGTCGGACAGCAATTTCCTGTGCTCACGCCAGGAACCATTTTAACGCCAGGCGGCTTTGCAACGATGGGATTTGGAGCCCCTGCCGCACTTGGGGCGAAGATTGCCCAGCCTGAGCGTGTCGTTGTGTCACTCGTTGGAGACGGCGGCTTCGGTCAAAATCCATCCGTTCTCGCAACAGCCGTTGAAGAGAACATTCCTGTTGTGTGGATTGTGATGAATAACAGTGCGTTTGGCACAATAGCCGGCTTGCAAATGGCGCACTATGAAACGACGTACGGCACTGTTTTCAGAAAAGATGGAGAAAGCTATTCACCGGATTTTGCTGCCATTGCGAGAGGTTATGGAATGAAGGGGATTAAAATCACCTCTGCTTCTGAATTCAAAGAAGCTTTAGCTGAAGCCATTGCTTCTCAGGAGCCTTGCGTTATTGATGTAGCAATGAAAAATGATCCTGTTCCTACGGATGGACATTGGAACATTAATGATATTTATTCACCAAATTCAAAGCGCTCACATGTCAGCGTGAATTAAACAGAACGAGGGAGGAATGAACAATGAAAATTAAAGTATTGAATCCGTTTCAAGATGGGAACCCATTATGGTTAGGCTTAGATCGTCCAGAGGAGCAAATGATTCGAAAGGTATTTCAAACCATTACACCGGATACAGTTGGATCAGAACATATGATGGCGGGTCTCACCATTTTTGAACCAGGGGAAGCAAGTTCAGTGCACAATCACCCGGGTTCAGAGGAATTTGATTTTGTGATTAAAGGATCTGGCGAAGTCATTTGTGATGGAGAAAGGCAGTCCTTTAAACAAAATGATTTTATGTTCATTCCTGACGGTGTCCCGCACCAGCATGTCAATACAGGAGATGAACCTTTATGGCTCATTTGGCTCTACACACCGCAAGGGCAGCTTCCGAAGGATTAAAAAATTGCACCGGTAAGCCCTCCTTTTGAATCATCAGGGCCTTCCAGGTCAATCAGAAAGATGAAAAGGGCTAAAATTAGGAATGATTTTAGCCCTTCATCACATGAATGAAAGGGAGTCAAGCAATGAATACGAATACACCGCTCGAAGGAATAAAAATATTAGACGTCTCTACGATGATTGCTGCACCCTATGGCGCGGTGCTTCTAGGGGATTTTGGAGCAGAGGTCATCAAAGTCGAGATTCCTGGCAAAGGCGATACGCTGCGGCATGTCGGCCCTTTTGCAGATGGGGAACCACTTAGATGGTCAGGTCTCTCGCGGAATAAGAAATCCCTTACACTGGATCTGCACAAAGACGAAGCAAAGGACATTTTTAAAAAGCTTGCGGGTCAGGTCGATGTGTTGATTGAAAATTTCCGCCCTGGAACACTCGAAAAATGGGGCGTTGGGTACGATGTGTTAAAAGAAATCAACCCTCGTTTAATTATGATTCGTGTATCGGGTTATGGGCAAACGGGTCCGTTTAAGGACAAAGCCGGATTTGGAACACCAGCGACAGCGTTTAGCGGCTTTACATATATTCAAGGGTTCCCAGACCGGCATCCAGTCAGCCCTTCCTTCTCTCTCACTGATTATATTGCTGGCATCTATGTGGCGTTTGCTACTGTGACAGCGATGTATTACAGGGATACACATCCAGAAGGAACTGGGCAAATGGTGGATTTGGCCCTCTATGAATCTGTGTTTCGTATGTTAGAGTTTTTGGTTGCAGAATATGACAAGCTTGGGAAGGTTCGTGAGCGTTCACCGGGGCTAAGCGGACATTCAAGCCCTGCCGGTACCTATGAGACAAAGGATGGTCATTATTTGGTTCTTGTGACGAGTACAGATTCGACCTTCAATCGATTGGCAGAGGCGATGAATCGATTAGATTTACTAGAGAATGAAAAATTCGCGGTCAATGCATCCAGGCTGAAGCATAACAAAGAAATGGATGCGATCGTCTCTCAATGGATCGCGTCGAAAACAAGGGATGACGTATTAGAAATTTTAGATACACATGGTGTTCCTGTGAGCCCAATCTTAAGTATTCGGGATATTTTTGAGCATCCGCAATTTAAAGCACGAGAGAATATCGTCGAAGTGCATCACCCTCGTCTTGGAAAAGTGAAGGTGCCTGGGATCATTCCGAAGTTTGAAAAAACACCTGGAAGTATCCGTCACATTGCACCTGATTTAGGCGAACATAATTATGAGATTTTAACAAATATGCTTGGCTTAACAGAAGAAGAGTGTAAGCAGTTAGAAGAAAAAGGGGTTATTTAATACGCCCAACCGAACCGCACACTGCGGAAACAAAGGAGGATGGTTATGAAAGTGCATTCAGAACTGAAGGGGAATGAATTGCAGCCCGCATATGTGAAACCAACGAAAGCCCGTTTTGGCATATTGATTCTGTTGTTTTTTATTACCGCTATTAATTATATTGATCGAGCTAGTGTATCCATTGTTGCTCCTGCGATTCAATCTTCATTGCAATTAAATCCTGCCTTATTAGGCTTGATTTTTTCGGCATTTAGCTGGACATATACAGCGATGCAAATACCAGGCGGTTTTATTCTCGATAAATTTGGCTCAAAGGTAACGTATGGGATATCACTCGTTACTTGGTCTATTTTCACAGGCTTACAGGCGTTTGCGAACAGCTTTGCCTTTTTATTCGGCTGCCGTTTGTTTATTGGGATTACAGAATCTCCCGCTTTTCCTGCAAATAACCGTATTGTCACCACATGGTTTCCAAGGCGGGAACGGGCTTTTGCAACAGGTGTTTATACTGCTGGAGAGTATGTGGGTCTTGCATTTGCGACACCTCTTCTATTTTGGATCATGACGACTTTCGATTGGAGAACCGTCTTCATTACGGCAGGTGCGCTCGGTATCATATTTGCTTTCTTTTGGTACAAGTATTATCACGAACCGAAAGAGCATCCGAAGATAAATGAAGATGAGTTAGAATTAATCCGGCAAGGCGATGGGCTGACAGTCGCATCACAGGAGAAGCTGAAATGGGCAGACTTTGCCGCCCTTCTAAAATATCGTAAATTGATCGGGCTTTATATTGGCCAATTCTCTGTTGCGTCTACCCTTTTTTTCTTTTTAACGTGGTTTCCGACCTATTTGGCAGAGGCGAAAAATATGGCGTTTCTCAAGGTAGGTTTTGCTGCTTCTCTTCCTTATATTGCTGCATTCTTTGGGGTCTTGTTTGGAGGTTATGTGTCTGATTGGCTGCTTAAAAAGGGCGTATCAGTGAATGTAGCGAGAAAGCTGCCAGTAGTGGTGGGCTTGCTGATGACGAGTACCATTGTTTTAGCAAACTTTACAACAAATATCCCGCTTGTGCTGACCATTTTATCCATCGCTTCATTTGCGCAAGGACTGTCTAATATCTCTTGGACGATGCTGTCTGAGGTGGCACCGCGGGAAATGGTTGGGCTGGCTGGCGGCGTATTTAACTTTTTTGCTAATTTAGCTGGGATCATCACTCCGCTGATTATCGGATTCATCGTGTCGGCGACAGGCTCTTACAATGGAGGAATTTTATTCGTCAGTTTAGTCGCTTTAGGCGGGGCATTGTCGTACATTTTTATCGTAGGTAAAATTGAACGTATTCAATTAAAACCATAGCGGGAAAGCAAAAGAGAACTCATACCAAGGTGAGTTCTCTTTTTTATGTATAAAAGATAACGGTGATGATCGCTGCACATGCGATACCCATGCTGATATAAAGGCTGGCAAACCATATATTCCAGCGAGTGATACGGTAAGGATTGACCTTCATCAAATCAGCCAATAAGGAGACAGAAACATTAAAAGGGCTAAACATGACAGTTGATGTGCCAGCAACGATCAGCATGATGGCAATGGGAAGAGCAGGCAGTTCATGGATGACTGGTGCCATCATGCTGACTAACAAAGCAAGTGAGACGAGCGGGTGAAAACCGCAAAGGGCGGTGATCAGAAAATACAGCCCAATGACACAATAAACCCAAATGGCATGGTCTGATATACTGACAATAAATGCTTGAATCGGCTGCATACTGTTTGTCGCAAGGAGCATATCGACAAAGAAGCCTGCACTTAAAAATAGACACATATAGTTGGAGAGCTGACGGGTTCTTTCTTTCCAATGAGGCACAGAGACAGCGATATATTGTTTTCTTTTTTTGATAACAGAAGAGAATAATAGAGCAAATGGAATAATCGTCAGTACTACAGCGAATAAATAGCCTTTCCCAATCCATGCATCGACAAGTGAGACGACTGTCATAAAACCTAGCAGCATGAAAGCGAGCTGAAGGGTTTTTCGCTTAATTCGATGAGGATTGGCGTTTGTTTCTGAAGACTGAATGATGTTTGGTAATCGTTTGCTTTGACGAGAAAAAAGCATCCAATCTATCGCCAGCACGACGACCATTAAACCAAAAGTAATAGGTGCAATTTGATAATATTTTAGTTTGGTTGCATCAATGGTGACGCTTACCAGCACTTCAACAGGACTCCAGCTTAAACATAATGCATATGACCTTAAGAGGTTGCGTGTATAAAGATGTTGTTTCACTTGTTCTTTTAGGGATTCGAGCGACGGTTTGAGCGATGTATATAGTAAAGGAATCGTCGCGATATTTAAAAACATGCCGAGAATATGAGTGACAAATGAACTCTTGCGATAAAGCTGGTTTGAGTTCGTTGTATGCAGTGTGAGCAGTTTATTTAATTGTGTATCGAAATGTCCAACATGTATGAGAGAATGAATAAAAGGCAGCATGAAAAAGAGAGAAAGCAAGCCCAGCATGGAATGAAAGTGAAGAAAAAACGTGTGCAATGGCTGGCCGGATAAGAAGAATAAGAACAACCCAATGATGAGAAATACAGCACCTGTTTTCAAATAAAGACCGCTTGCTTTCTTAAAAGAAATGGTGAGCGAGATAGCGGCCAGCAGACCAACAAAATAGGAGAGTATAGGAGCAGGAAATAGTTGATGAACAATATATAGACTGATAAGAAGTGTAAAAACGAGCAGGTACATTCAAATATCTCCTCCATCAAATATCTTCAAGTGACTTTATTCCGACTGGTGGAATTTGTTTTCTTTTAGTGGAACGTTTAAAATGGATTATAGCAAAATCGATCGTTGATGTCGATAAGAAATCAAAGGGGAAAAGGAGAAAGTGAAAATGGCTGATAAAAAGTCAAAAGAAGAATCAGGACTGCGTACAGTTCAGCGTGCTTTGGATATTCTTTATTGTTTTAGTGAAGAACGTCAAGAGCTGACGCTAACGGATATTTCAAAAGAGATGAATTTAGCAATGTCTACGACAACGAGACTGCTCAAGGCACTTGAAATGAATCATTTTGTGGAGAAGAATCAAGAAACAATGAAATACCGATTGGGTCAAAGGCTTTATCTCCTCGGATACATTGCAGGGAAGTCCATTAAATTGAGGGAACTGGCTAAGCCACTCATGTACTCACTTCGTGATGAAACAAAGGAAACCGTCAACCTGTATGTACTGGATTCAACAAGCAGGGTTTGTATTGAACAAGCGGAAGGGCTGCAATCGATTCGGCATCTTGTCAAGATTGGTGAGAAGCTGCCATTGTACGCAGGTGCAGGCGGAAAGGTATTATTGGCATTTCAATGTGAAGAATTTCAACAAAAAGTATTAGCGTCTGAGGCTGCTCATGTGATGAAGGGTGACTGGCAAAAGGAACGTAAACATATTCTTGACACATATACTTCTTGCAGCATTGATGAACGCGAGGTAGGATCTGCGGCAGTAGCGGCACCAATCTTTAACATTCATGGTGAAGTGAAAGCTTGTTTATCCATATCTGGTCCAACCCATCGGTTTACTGAAGAAGTCATTCCTCAGCTGCAGCAAAAAGTGAAAGAACAGGCACAGAGGCTTTCTGAACAGCTCGGCTACGTCGTCAAACACAATTTTTAAGATTGCCTATCTTTTCGCGCTCCATTTATCATATAATAGAAACATTATGTAGCATTCCTTGTCGTAGGGAGGACGTGTCACGACCATGAAAATCAATAGAGAAATTCCTGTAAGACAGCGGAATATTGTCCTCATTGGCTTTATGGGTGTTGGGAAAACAACCATTGGGCAGCTGGTTGCCAAAAAGCTATATAGAGATTTTATTGATGTCGATCAGGAGATTGAGAAAAAGTACAACATGACGATTCCAGAGATGTTTCAGCAAAAAGGAGAAGCATTCTTCAGGCAGGCTGAAAAGGATTATATCGTCGATTTATGTGAACATACACAGCTCAAGATCGTTTCCCTTGGAGGCGGTGCATTCAAACAGGAAGAAATCAAACGCGCCTGCTTGAAGCATTGTACCGTTCTTTTCCTTGATCTATCGTGGGAGAATTGGAAGCAGCGGCTTGATATTTTAATCGAAAACCGTCCTGTTCTTCACAACCGGACACTTGATGAGATGAAAGAGCTGTTTGAAGAGCGCCGGGAGATTTATTCTCTTCATAACTCAAGAGTGGAAACAGATCATTTAGAGGCTGAGGAAGTCGCCAATTATATTGTGGACACACTCAAGCTTGGCTGGGATTTGTATTCGAAATAAAAAAAGTCTACCGTTTAGGGTAGACTTTTTTTATTGAATTCTTTTCCTTCGTACATATGATGATGCTTTGACAACCAAAATGTATTTATCCTTTTTTGGTGTGCGGCCGTTTGGGAAAAGCGGTGATCCTCCTTCAATCAGTTCATGATGAGGAGGTTTTTGATATAGATCATTTTCTTTTTCAGAAAAATAAAATAGTATCTAAATTTCCATCATAGTTTTTTTGAATTATTATAATTTTAAAAAAATAGTGTTGACATCTTCGATGAGAACATTCTATGATTGTTTACGTAAACGCTTACCGTAAACGTTTACTATAATCGAATGGGGAGGAATTTGTTGATGAAAAATAAAGAAAAATGGAGCGGTGTATTCCCGGCGGTCTTAATTCCTTTTAAAGATGACTATTCAATTGATGAACCTGCTTTTCGTAAGCTTGTTCGCTGGGTGGCGGAGCACGAAGGGATTAACGGGATTGTTGTCAATGGACATACTGGCGAGATTATGACTTTGCTGCCACATGAACGAGCTGAAGCTGTGCGTATTGCAGCCGACGAATTAAAAGGGGAAGTACCTGTCATTTCCGGGGTTTCAGCTGAAGGAACAATTGAAGCGATCCAGCATGCAAAAGCAGTTCAAGAAGCTGGCGGAGAAGGTATCCTTCTCATGCCGCCGCATTCATGGCTGAGATTCGGTATGCAGCCTGAATCACCTGTCCAATTCTTTAAAGATGTTGCAGAAGCGATTGACATTTCAATCATCGTCCATCAATATCCAACGTGGACAAAAACCTCATATACAACGAATCAATTACTAGAAATGTCGGAAATTGAAAATGTTGTCTCATTTAAAATTGGTCAAAGAGACATGGCACAATATGAAGTCGATGTGCGCGCATTGAAAAAGCATGCACCAGATGTATCGCTACTCACATGTCACGATGAATATTTATTGCCAACATTAGTTCAAGGGATTGACGGGGCGCTTGTAGGTTTCGGCTGTTTTGTGCCGGATTTGATCGCTGAACTTGTGAAATGTGTGAGAGAACAAGACCTTGCAGCGGCTAATAAAGTGTACGATAGAATCTTTGAATTAAAGCATGCTGTGTATAAAATGGATGAACCTTCCTCTACCTCTCATCTGCGAATGAAGGAAGCGATGTTCCAGAGAGGTTTGATCAGCAGTTCGCTTGCTAGGAAGCCGGTATTACCTTTAACTCAAAAGGAAAAAGAAGAGATTCGCCAGGGCCTTCAAAGTGTTGGTTTGCTTAAGGAAAATGTCAGTAGATAACAGACCATTGATTTCATGATGAAGGTGAGTCAGGTTATAATAAGGTATAAAACAACAGACTCCCGGAGGTATGAAATGTGTCAGTAAGTATTAAAGATGTAGCATTAAAAGCAGGAGTGTCTATCGCCTCTGTTTCCCGAGTATTGAGTGGTAAACCAGGAGTAGGTGCTCAAACGGCTGAAAGAATCAAACAAGTGATTGCTGAGTTAGGCTACCGCCCTAATTTAGGAGCGAGAGGGCTCGTGAAAAGAAAGACTGGGAATATCGCTGTAGTGGTTCCTCGCGGTTCATATATTTTGAATAATCCATTTTTTTCAACGATTTTAGATGGAATAGCGAAGGAATTAGATGAGACCGAATTCAATATGCTGATGTCATTTACATCTGTGCAGCAGCAGCGGTTACTTGAGACGCAGGCTGTAGATGGTGCCATTTTATTTTCTCCAAGAAATGAAGAATTGAGCATAGATTGGTTAAAAAGTTTGGCTATTCCCATTATCGTTGTCGGAAGTTACTTAGAGGATTCACCATTTCCATGTGTCAGGCCAGATGATGAAGAAGGTGTTTGTCAATCTGTAACGGCCTTATTTGATAGAGGACATCGAACCATTGGGCTGGTCAATGGTCCAATGAGTTCGATGCATAGTGTAAGGTATTACAAGGGGTATGAGCGCACACTGAAACGTTTAGGATTAACAATGAACAAAGAGCTTGTGTTTGAGTTAGATGAATTTGATGGGGGAAAAGTAGTAGAAGTGGTTTCTCAATTTCTCCAAGGAAACCAGCACATGACTGGAGTTGTTTGCTCTTCAGATTTTTTGGCGATAGGGGTCATGAAAGCGGCAGAAAACGCAAATGTGTCAATACCTCATGATTTGTCTGTCGTTGGTGCTGATGATGTGCCCATTGCAAGTTTTCTAACCCCTTCTTTATCTTCTGTTCATGTTGATTTAGTTGGAATGGGAAGAAAAGCTGTTTCTTTACTAACACAGTTATTAGAAGGGGAACAGTTAGAGGCGATGGAACATATCTTCCCTATGTATTATATAGATCGGGGCACCACGGGAACGCCAAAGAAGATTTGATAGATGCTGAAAACTCGTATGAACGCTGCAGAATTTCTCTTGATTTAAAATGTAAGCGATTTCTTCAGTGCTCTTCGGCATGTACTTTTGCATCATTTCCTCTAATAAGGAGGAGATACCATGACGTTAGAACTCAGCGGAAATTCAAATTCTCAAGGTGGGCAAGTTGTTGATAGAGCTTCACAACTATTGACCAGGATGGAAAGTGTACCTTTTTCGAGGTGGCATTTAAAACCTCGGATCATTATGGGATCTGCTACCTTTTTTGATGCTTTTGATGCGCTATCTTTAGCGTTTGTTCTCCCGGTCCTCATCGGCATGTGGAATTTATCACCTGCTCAAATTGGCCTTCTTATTGGGTCTGGTTATATAGGACAAGCGGTTGGTGCTATTTTCTTTGGGTGGTTAGCAGAAAGGCGCGGCCGTGTATTTAGTGCAAAGTGGACAGTGTTCCTCATGTCTATTATGAGTATCGCATGTGTATTTTCAGGTAATTTTATGGCCCTTTTTATTTTCCGCTTTATACAAGGGATTGGAGTTGGAGGAGAGGTGCCGGTAGCAGCTTCATATATTAATGAGTTGTCCCGAGCCCAAGGAAGAGGCAGATTTTTTATGCTTTATGAGATGATTTTTCCATTAGGATTAATGATCTCAGCTCAAATTGGCGCATTCGTCGTACCTAGCTTTGGGTGGAAATGGATGTTCTTGATTGGAGGCATTGGAGGTTTAATCGTCTTTGTATTCTTTTTCATGCTGCGTGAATCGCCAAGGTGGCTTATTTCGAAAGGCAGGTTAGATGAAGCCGAAAAAATTATTGAAGAAATTGAAGCGAGTACTGACAAACGAATGCCTGTCGCAAATCAAGTATCCAGCAGTACTGAAAAAGGCGACTGGAAAGAGCTATTTTCAACTTTTTACCGTAAAAGAACATTGGTCGTATGGGGACTATGGTTTTCTGCCTACTTTGTATCGAATGGTTTAAATAACTGGTTACCGAGTCTTTATAATACTGTTTACCATTTGCCAGTCGGAGATTCATTAAGGGCAGCATCTCTCACAAATATTTTACAGACCGTAGGGGTATTCGCTTGTGCATTTTTAATTGATAAAGTGGGACGGAAGCGCTGGGCAACCATTGCATTTGTATTAACAGGTGTGTTATTAACGGCTTTATGGATCAGCGGAGCGACTTCACCAGAAAGCGTCATCTATTTAGGGTCTGCTGCTTACGGAATGATGGGGACAATTACAGTTCTCCTCTATCTATATACACCTGAAATTTATCCGACACGTATGAGGGTGATTGGAACGGCATTTGCTACAGCGTGGCTTAGACTGGCCTCAGCGATCGCTCCTATTATGATAGGCTTTATTTTAGAGGTAAGCGGTGTTTCAACTATTTTTATTCTTTTTGCAAGTGTGACGGTAGTGGGAGCAATTCTTGCTTTTAAAATGATAGAAACGCGCGAGAAAGTATTAGAGGATATTGCACCGTAAGTTACGCATGCAGTAAAGAACTTATTCCAAAGAGGGTAGGTTCTTTTTTATTCAGAGAATCTAAAATGCCTCACCTATCTCTATTCATTTATCATATAATAGAAACATGATCTAGTCGTGAGGAGAGACGTGTCACGAACATGAAAAGCCACCTGTGAGACAGTGAAGATGTATATTTGAAATAAAAAAGTCTACCGACGATGGTAGACTTTTTCTATCAGTTCAATGCTTGATTCCTTGAAGCAGTGCAGCTTTTAAACAGAAGGAAATGGGCTGATGCTGTGCATCGAATTGAAGCTGAAACAGCTGCTTTGTGTCAGGGTCTGCGGCTTGAAGATGGGAAACGATCTCCTTTTGAATGTTCTCTGGTGTGCGTCCACGTATAATCCAGTCCTGATAATCAATATGCAGATCCCAGTAACGAATCTCTTTCTGAGTCAATTGGTTGTCAGCGAAGAGCTGTTTCCATTCTGATAACGAGCTTTCCCGCACATGAGAAGGGTCTCTCAGTCTATTTAAGTGATTAATAAATGAATCCTGTGCAGTGTTTTCAGGTGCATAATGATCAACGAGCAGAAATTGGCCGCCTTTTTTTAAGACTCGGCTGATTTCAGACATGGCTGCCTGAAGGTTTGGAAAGTGGTGAGCAGCAAAACGGCACGTCACTAAATCAAATGATTCATCAGAGAAGGGCAATGCTTCTGCGGCTGCCTGCTCAAAAGTAATGTGGTTCAGGTGGCGTTCTTCCGCAAGTGCTGCTGCAACCTCGATCATTCTTTGCGTGACATCAATGCCGATCCCTTTAGAGATAACGTCTGAAAAGGAAAAAACGGTATGTCCTGCCGCGCAGCCAATATCAAGTAAATGCTCATGTCCCTTCGCATTTGCTGTTGTTTTCATCCACTCCAGTTCTTCTCCGGCTGCAAATATAGGTGAATCTCGATAGTTCTCGGCATTTTGTGAAAATTGGTTCTCGGCTTTAGCATATGGATTCATTTCTTTTCCCCCTTTGTGGTCTCTTTATCGTAGAATTCCTTCTGTTATTTGTCTAAGACATAAAAGATATGACACGGATAGTTAAAACCTATGAGGTGATGAAAGTGGATATACGAATGATGGAATATGTCATTGAAGTGTACCGGCAGCAAAGCTTTACAAAAGCAGCGGATCAACTTCATATTGCACAGCCTTCTTTAAGCCAGCAAATGAAGAAGCTGGAAGAGGAATTAGACACACCGCTATTTATTCGAAAGTATGGACAAGTAACGCCTACACCTCAAGGGAGACGATTCATTAAAAGGGCTGAGAATATTTTGAAGGAAAGAGATGATTTGCTGCGTGAAATGGGAGAAGCAGCTTATGAAATCGGGAAAGAGCTGAACATTGGAGCGCCAGCAGTGACTGGGGGATATGTCTTGCCCGGTTTATTAAAAACCTTTTGTCAAACGTATCCTCATGTTCACGTTCAACTGATAGAAGAGTCTCCTCGTGAGCTCGAAAAACGTCTATTGGCTGGAAAACTGGATTTGGCTATTTTATCTATGCCTGTCGAGCATGAATCATTGAAAACGAAACAAATGCTGACAGAGCCGCTCCTTCTTGCAGTTCCGCAAGCTGCTCAGCCTTGGTTATCAGAGGAATTGAACGAGATCATCATGCAAGCAGGGCAAAAAGAGTCCGGTCACGGAATCGTTCCCTTTCAACTTCTTGAAGGTACCCCATTTATTATGCTGAAAGAGGGATACGGTTTTCGGCAAGTGGTCATGGAGCTGTGCCGTCATCACGGTTTTCAGCCAAAAGCGGCTTTTGAAACAAGTCATATTCAAACAGCACAGGCATTGGTCAAAAACGAACTAGGTGTGACCGTTGTGCCGAAAATGGTGGCACAAGAGGATAGGAACGGGGTCATTTATTTAAACATTGATTCATGCCCCACCCGCACACTTGTGTTTGCATATGTGGAAGAAAGGTATTTAACGAAAGCCGCTCAAGCCTTCATGGACCTTTATCAGGATCAAGGGGAAGCTTAAACAAACGTTTAATTAAACGCAAAAAGCAGGGGAGCACCCTGCTTTAAGATTGGTGACAAAGGGCTAAAATGATCTTGATTTTAGCCCTTTGTCTTCTTTTCAGCGTGATAGAAAACCTTTGCAGTCTAGGAAGGACGAGCACCGGAGCGAATTTGACATTCGTGAGCACCGAAGCGCAGACCTGACACCGAATGCGAGGGTTTGTCTACACGCTGAAAGCAGGGGAGCACCCTGCTTTTTAATATAAGTCGAGACGCTGATCCGTCATAACCGGAATTTGCTGTCTGACTTCATCCACTAGCTGAAGATCAATTTCCGCATAATAAATATCTTCGTCATCGTTTGTTTCAAGCAGGATGCGGCCGAGTGGATCAATTACCATAGAGTGTCCAGGGAATGCCGTGTCTCTGCTTGTGCCTGTTCTGTTAACAGCAATCATAAATGACTGGTTTTCAATCGCTCTTGCGATGAGCAGGCTGCGCCAATGGTCCACTCTTGCTGACGGCCATTGCGCCGTATTGACGAGCACCTTCGCTCCTTTGTTCACAAGTGTTCTGGAAAGCTGCGGGAAGCGGAGGTCATAGCAGATCATCGCACCAATCGTTACATCTTCACCATAGTCAAATAAACCAAGCTGATCACCAGCGGTTAAATAGTTATGCTCATCCATTAAGCGGAATAAATGAATTTTATCATAATCTAACAAAAGCTCACCTTGGCGGTTAAAGACATACATTGTGTTGGTGATGTTTTCATCTTCTGTCCGCTTATTTAAAACACTGCCTGCGATGAGATACACTTGGTGCTTGCGGGCAAAGGAGGAGAAGAGCTGTTTTGTGCGTTCACCGTTTACATCCGCAAGCTGATCGGCTTGCTCAAGGGCGTAGCCGGTATTCCACATTTCGGGTAAAATGATCAAATCAGGCTGCTCGCGGACCGCTTCTTCTAAAAACGCTGCTGCTTTTTTAAAATTCACTTCAGGTTCTCCAATTTGTACGTCCATTTGGACAAGGGCGATTTTCATACGAGTTCCTCCTTTATTTGCTATATGTCATGTGAAAATCATGAATGTATGTAATGGTTTATTTTAGTCTTCAAGGCCAGTTTCTTTATCATAAAGGTTTCCATCATCTTTGCCAATAGAAATGTCAGAAGGTTTTGTTAAATAGCTTTCTAACTCAAGAAATCGGTGTTATGATACATATAATGAATAAAACAAAGGGGGATACTCGGATATGCAATTGTTCGATTTACCACTTGAAGAGTTAAAAAAATATAAACCAAAGAAAACAGCACGTTCTGATTTCTCAGATTTTTGGAAGAAATCACTCGAAGAACTGCGCCAAGTGGAGGCAGAGTCATCACTTGAACCTTATGACTATCCAGTGAAAGGCGTCAAGGTGTACCGCCTGACATATCAAAGCTTTGGACATTCTAAAATTGAAGGCTTTTATGCTGTACCTGATCAAACTGGCCCGCATCCAGCGCTCGTTCGTTTTCATGGCTATAATGCCAGCTATGACGGCGGCATTCACGACATCGTCAACTGGGCGCTCCACGGCTATGCAACATTTGGTATGCTCGTCCGCGGTCAAGGCGGCAGTGAAGATCAGACAGTGACACCAGGCGGTCACGCTTTGGGGTGGATGACAAAAGGTATTTTATCAAAAGAGACCTACTATTATCGCGGTGTTTATTTAGATGCGGTTCGTGCACTCGAAGTCATTCAGTCCTTCCCTGAAGTGGATAAACACCGGATCGGCGTAATTGGTGGAAGCCAGGGAGGCGCATTAGCGGTAGCAGCTGCAGCACTTTCAGATATTCCGAAGGTCGTCGTGGCAGATTACCCTTACTTATCAAACTTTGAGCGTGCAGTGGATGTGGCTTTGGAGCAGCCTTATTTAGAAATCAATTCGTACTTTCGGAGAAATAGTGACCCGGAAGTGGAAGAAAAGGCATTTGAGACATTAAGCTATTTTGACTTAATCAATTTAGCTGGATGGGTGAAACAGCCAACATTGATGGCGATCGGTCTGATTGACAAAATTACCCCGCCATCTACTGTGTTTGCGGCATACAACCATTTAGAAGCAGATAAAGACCTGAAGGTATATCGCTATTTTGGACACGAGTTTATCCCGGCTTTTCAAACAGAGAAGCTCTCCTTCTTACAAAAGTATTTGCTCAAATAAAAGAACAAAGAGGCCGCTCTAGGAGGGCCTCTTTTTTAATAACTCGTATTTTGTCTCGTTTTTTCATCAGGTACTAACGCGGTGATAATAAGGGCAAGAGCTGTGATGATATGAAGGATGAATCCGAGTATCGGAATCCAGGCGAGGCAGGATGTGATAATCCCAATGATGCTGCCAATCATTGGTCCTTGGTCTCGCTTCGATAAGACGAGTGTGATAATATGCAGAATAAGCATGACCATGAGCGGTGTATAACCATTGCTAATAATAAATAGTCCTCCGATGACAGGGATGGCAAGACAGGCTTCAAAAATCCCGGTGATCCATTTCATGATGCGAGATATAGACATGAGATCCAACTCCTTTTTCATATATGTCTTATTCGTATTTTACCAAAACGTGAAGAAGTCATGCAGATTTCTATAGAAAGAGTTGATGGATGATGAGAGAGAGAATCAAGGAAGAGCTGAAAATCATCGAAGAAACGTATGACGTAAAAATTTGTCTTGCGGTCGAATCAGGCAGCAGAGCATGGGGATTCCCCTCGACTGATAGTGATTACGATGTTCGCTTTTTATATGTTCCTCGAAAAGAATGGTATTGGGCGATGGAAGAACATCGTGATGTCATTGAACGGCCGATTGATGATGTGCTTGATATCAGCGGCTGGGAGCTTAGAAAGGCACTTCGCTTATTCAATAAATCGAATCCGTCCATCATGGAATGGCTGTCTTCTGACATCATCTATGCTGAATCCTATTCATTGGCAAAGCAGCTAAGAGAATTAAAGGATCGAGCGTTTTATCCTGCAGCATTGATGTATCATTACATCAATATGGCGAAGCGGAATGAAAGCCGGCATTTACGAGGAGAGCAGGTGCGAATCAAGAAGTATTTTTATGTACTTCGTCCGCTGCTTGCCTGCCAGTGGATTGAACGCTACCGGACGGTTCCGCCGATGGACTTTCATGAACTGCTCGAGGACCTAGTGGAGGAAGGACCGCTTTTAGCGGAAATCCATGAGCTGCTCAAACGAAAAATGGACGGAGAAGAAATGGATGTAGAGAACCGCCTCGCTTATGTCCATCCATTTATCGACAAAGAGCTCGCGCGATTTGATGAATTGGTGAAAAGCTACAATCAGCCGAAAGACAACCTGATGCAAGAATTAAATGAGCTGCTGCAGTCTACCCTTGATGAGGTGTGGGCGTAAGCAGGGAAGAGCCAGCCGGATCGCGGCAGGCTCTTTTTTATCTCTTATTGTGATAAAACCACAAAAAAAGTCAGAATTTTTGTCATCTTCAAATATTGTAGCGGACAGCTTATGAGCTTTACAATAAAGACATAGCTTACAAAGAGTGGGAGGTGCCCTTTATGGAGTCGGTCACAAGAAATTTCTTCTTGTTTTTGTCAAAGAGCAGTCTCTTGAACCATATTGCTCGTAATTGGGGAAGTGCTGTTGCATCTAAGAAAATCATCGGAGGGAAGGACTTTGAGAGTGCCATCCCTGTCATCAAACGATTAAATGAACAAGGAATGGCCGTGACAGTTGATCACCTTGGTGAGTTTGTCACAAAGGCAGAGATTGCAAATGAGCGGACGACTGAGTGTATACAAACCATTCAGCGGATTGCTGAGGCGGGACTCAATTCCCACGTGTCACTCAAAATGACATCACTTGGCCTGGATATTGACGATGACCTTGTGTATCGCAATATGAAACGTATCTTAGATACGGCAGAGAAGCACCGTATCATGGTGACAATCGATATGGAGGATGAACAGCGCTGTCAAAAAACGCTGGACATTTTTAAAGAGATGAAATCTCAATATGAGTATGTCAGTACGGTCTTGCAGGCGTATTTGTACAGAACAGAAAAGGATCTTGATAACCTAAATGAGCTGCAGCCATTTTTAAGACTTGTAAAGGGTGCCTATAAGGAATCCGCCGAAGTGGCGTATCCAAACAAAAAAGACGTCGATCAGAATTATCAAAAGCTGATCGAGAAGCAATTGCTCTCAGGGAACTATACAGCCATTGCGACACATGACGATCGAATGATTGAGTTTACGAAAAATATTGTGAAAAAACACAATATACAGACAAGTCAGTTCGAATTTCAAATGCTGTACGGCATGAGATCAGAAACGCAGCAGGCACTTGTGAAAGAAGGCTATCAAATGAGGGTCTATACTCCGTATGGACGAGAGTGGTATGGCTACTACATGAGACGTCTTGCAGAACGGCCGGCAAACATTGCCTTTGCTCTAAAAGGGATGACGAGAAAATAATTTGAAACGGGAGCGTGACAAAAATGACAACACCTTACAAGCATGAACCATTCACGGATTTTAGCCAGGAAGAAAACCGCAAAGCGTTTGAACAAGCATTAGCTAAAGTAACAGAATCACTTGGTCAATCCTATCCGCTCGTGATTAATGGAGAAAGAATTGAAACGAAAGACAAGATTGTTTCGATCAATCCAGCGAAAAAGGATGAAGTGGTTGGAACCGTATCGAAGGCCGGCAAGGAAGAGGCAGAACAAGCGGTTCAAGCAGCAGCGAAAGCATTCGAAACATGGCGCTACACGTCTCCAGAAGAAAGAGCTGGCGTATTATTCAGAGCTGCGGCAAGCATTCGCCGTAAAAAGCATGAGTATTCAGCCCTTCTTGTCAAAGAAGCAGGTAAGCCTTGGAATGAAGCGGATGCAGATACAGCAGAAGCGATTGACTTCCTAGAATATTATGCCCGTCAAATGCTGGAGCTGGCGAAAGGCAAACCAGTGAACAGCCGCGAAGGCGAACGCAATCAATATGTTTACACACCAACTGGCGTGACGCTCGTGATTCCGCCGTGGAACTTCTTGTTTGCGATCATGGCAGGAACAACAGTAGCCCCAATCGTCACTGGGAATACAGTTGTTTTAAAACCAGCAAGTGCGACGCCTGTCATTGCAGCCCGTTTTGTGGAGGAGCTTGAGCAAGCCGGTCTTCCAAAGGGTGTTGTCAACTTTGTACCAGGAAGCGGAGCAGAGGTCGGGGATTACTTAGTAGATCATCCGAAAACAAGTCTGATTACATTCACTGGATCAAGAGAAGTAGGGACACGTATCTTTGAACGCGCGGCAAAAGTGCAGCCAGGACAGCAGCATTTAAAACGTGTCATTGCTGAAATGGGCGGTAAGGATACAGTGGTTGTTGATGAGGATGCAGATGTTGAATTAGCGGCTAATGCCATTTTCACATCAGCCTTCGGATTTTCAGGTCAGAAATGTTCAGCTGGATCTCGGGCTGTCGTCCACGAGAAGCTGTATGACCAAGTGGTTGAGCGAGTGAAGGAAATCACAGAAACGAAAACAACAGCCAATCCACTTTCTGCGGATGTTTACATGGGACCTGTCATTGATCAAGCGTCCTTTGACAAGATCACGGATTATATTGAGGTTGGCAAACAGGAAGGCCGCTTAGTCACTGGAGGAACGAGTGATGATTCGGAAGGATACTTTATCCACCCGACCATTTTTGCAGATCTTGAGCCAACTTCCCGTTTAATGCAAGAAGAAATCTTTGGACCAGTCTTGGCTTTCTCGAAAGTATCTAGCTTTGATGAGGCACTTGAGGTAGCCAACAACACAGAATACGGTTTAACAGGTGCTGTCATTACGAATAATCGTGATCACATCAACCGTGCGAAGCAGGAGTTCCATGTAGGGAACCTTTACTTTAACCGTAACTGCACAGGTGCCATCGTTGGTTACCACCCATTCGGCGGCTTCAAAATGTCAGGAACGGATTCAAAAGCAGGCGGTCCAGATTACCTAGCTCTGCACATGCAGGCAAAAACGATTAGTGAAATGTTTTAATATGGAAAAAGCATGAACCTGCACTGACGGGTTCATGCTTTTTTTGCCTGCCTGCGACTTGTTTCTATACAAATCTGACTGGAAAGAAGTATGATAAATGTATCACTTAATCAGGGAGCAATCGGGATGGAAGAGATATTAGAAAAGCTTCATACATTTTTTGATGTCGATAAATTAATTGCATTTATTAGCGGCTATTTAAAAAAACCAGTCATTTTAGAAAGCACAGAGTGTCAGCTCCTTGCTTATAATTCTTACAGCATTCAGCAGTTTGACCCAGTCAATCAGCAAACGATTTTCTCAAAGGAATGTCCGGGGTCTGTGGTCGATTGGTTAAAGAAAACAGGGGTAATTGAGCGGCTTTTCGCGGAATCAAAGCCTTTTTATGTGAGCGGTCATGACGAGCTCGGATTTAATCGGCGGGTGGCTGTGAGCGCCAAGCATAAACAAGAGGTAGTAGGCTTTATTTGGGTGCAGGACATTGAGGACTCCCTCTCTCAGGAGGAGCTGCAATTTTTACACGAAGCTTCCTTTCAGGTTGGAAAAGTGATTTATAAGAATAAGAAACAGCTTGAGAAAAAGGAAGGCAAGATTGAAGAGTTTTTCAAAAAGGTCATGGATGATCATTTTTATACAGAAGAAGAGCTGAAATGGGAGGCTGAGAACTTAAGCATTCCACTGCCAGCCGTATTTACCGTCATGGTCGTGCACGCTGCAGATAACAAAAGTGAGACGGCAGAAGATGTGAAGGATGTCATTCGAACGTATTTGCAGCTAGAGGATAAAGTGAATCACGTCTATTCGGTTCAAGCAGATATTGTCGTTATATTAGGCAGCCTGTCAGACCGGCACTCACCGAAAGCGACTGCCGCTGATGTCATCGCACATCTGCAATCGAAAACGCATGCACATCCTTCCCCTTTGTATATTGGGATGGGAAGAGAGTATCGTGATGTCATGAAAATGAGTACAAGTCGATTTGAAGCGATAGAGGTCGTCAAGGCAGTAAAAATTGTCGGAGGACAAGAACTGATTCCATATGATTATGAGAATTTAGGGGTCTTCCGGTTTTTAGACTCTATTTACAGCCATCAAAAAAAGAAAAACGACTTCAATCCAGATTTGTTACGCTTGAAGGAAAAAGACCGCGAGAGTCAAACCTCGTTTTTAAAAACGCTGGAAGTCTACTTATTGAATAACTGCAAGCTAAAGCCAGCTGCGGAGCAGTTGTTTATTCATCAAAATACATTAAACTATCGAATGAAACAAATTTTTGACATGACCTCGATCGACTTAAGTCATTTTAGCCAGCGATGTGAGTTATTTATTGAATTGATGCTGATGAAAAAAGATCAATAATACATGATGGAATCCGCAGGTGCACGGGATCACCTGCGGGTTTTCATGTGACATGCGAAAATGGCATACAACTGATGCATTTCGTTGTATGATAGATAAAGATTTTATGAGAAAAGTGAAAGGGGGGCCACCTTTGGGATCAGTCACCTTAGCCATTTTGATTTTCATCATGACCCTCGTCCTTGTCATTTGGCAGCCAGGACGTGTCACCATAGGATGGTCAGCATGTGGAGGCGCCATTCTTGCACTTGCCTTTGGCGTCGTTCATCTGGGCGATGTGTGGGAAGTCACGCAAATTGTATGGAACGCCACCTTTGCCTTTATTGGCATTATTATCATTTCGTTAATTTTAGATGAGATCGGTTTTTTTGAATGGGCTGCACTGCATATGGCAAAAGCCGCAAGAGGCAACGGTGTCCGCATGTTTATTTACTTAACATTGCTCGGCGCTGTTGTGGCTGCTTTTTTTGCCAACGATGGAGCGGCACTGATTTTGACCCCAATCGTTTTATCTGTGGTGAGAGCGTTGAAGCTGGATGAGCGCATGGTGCTGCCTTTTGTGATGGCAAGCGGCTTTATTGCAGACACAACCTCCTTGCCATTTGTCATTAGTAACCTGGTCAATATCGTATCAGCCGACTATTTTCATATTGGTTTTCTAGAATATACAGCGAATATGTTCGTGCCAAACCTTGTGTCGCTTGGAGCGAGCATGCTGGTTCTGTATGTATTTTACCGAAAGCTTATCCCAAAAACCTACGATCTGTCACAGGCAAAGGAACCGGCGTCAGCTATTCGAGATATCCGTATGTTCCGTTTGTCTTGGTATGTGCTCGGCTGTCTGCTTGTTGGTTATTTTGCGGGGGAGCTGATCGGTATTCCAGTGTCCATCATTGTAGGCGGAATTGCCCTTGCTTTCTTGTGGCTGGCGAGAAGAAGTCCGCAAGTGGCGACAAAGCGAGTGATCAAAGAAGCGCCGTGGTCCATTGTGTTTTTCTCGATCGGTATGTATGTCGTCGTATATGGACTGAAAAATGTCGGTCTTACAGAAATATTGGCGGCATGGATCCAGCAAGGAGCATCACATGGCTTGCTTGCAGGAACGATGTTTATGGGCGTGCTTGCCGCAGTGCTGTCCTCTGTGATGAACAATCTGCCGACCGTTTTAATTGATGCGATTGCCATTGGACATACAGATACAGCAGGTGTCATGAGAGACGGATTGATTTATGCCAATGTCATCGGCTCCAACCTTGGACCGAAAATGACCCCAATCGGCTCATTGGCGACATTGCTGTGGCTTCATGTCTTAAAGAAAAAAGGCGTCCATATCTCTTGGGGGGCGTACATGAAAGCCGGAATCATCCTGACCATCCCAACCTTGATTCTCACTTTACTCGGGTTGTATGTGTGGTTATGGCTTATTCATTAATCATCGTGTAGACAAACCCTCGCATTCGCCCTCAGGTCTGCGCTCCGGTGCTCACGAATGTCAAATTCGCTCCGCTCCGGTACTCGCCCTTTCTAGGGCTGCAAAGGTTTTCTATCACGCTGAAAAAGAGCAGATCCATGAGATCTGCTCTTTTTTTTGCTACAGATATTTCGCATAGCGTTTTTCTAAAAAGTCCTGAAGCAATGAGACGACACTGCAAATGCCCCAGTAAATGAGTGCGACCAAAATATACATGGTCATATAATCAAATTCTCGTCCGCCTACAATTTTTGCTTGCTGGAAGAGCTCTGGTACAGTAATCATTGCTGCCAGTGAGGAAGCTTTGATTAAATCGAGCATGACATTGGTCAATGGCGGCAGGGCGATGCGGACGGATTGAGGCAAAATGACACCACGCATCGTTTGCCAATAGCTGAGACCTAATGATTTAGCAGCTTCCACCTGTCCACTTGGAACAGAGGAGAGGGCCGCCCGGTTAATTTCTGCAATATAGGCAGCACTATTAAAGCTGAACCCAATAATGGCGGCAGTGACCGCTGTGAACTCAATGCCGATATAGGGGAACCCAAAATAGAGAATAAACAAAATCACTAGAATGGGCACGCCTCGCATGAATGAGATATACAGTCGTGCAGGCAGCCGAAGAATCCATGAATTCGCCATCCTGGCAAGAGCGATAAAAAAGCCAAGAATGGTACCAAAGAACATGCTCACAAAGGAAATGAGCAGCGTCAGCCAGATGCCTTTCATAACAAATGGAAATGACGCCTTTGCCAGTGCAGGATTAAATATATATTCTAAATGAATATCTCCCACGATTGCGGCTCCTTATTTGGAAATGTCGACATCTTCGACATCAGCATCAATTTTCTTAGAGACGTCTGCATGATTAAAGAATTTCTCAGAAATCTTTTTCATTGTTCCGTCTTTTTTCATGTCGCCTAATACACGATTCAATTCTTTTTGAAGCTCTTTGTTGTCCTTCTTCATAACAAAACCTTGTTCATTCGGCATGTATTTCAAGTCAGGGTGAATTGTAATATTTAATTTAGGAAATGCAGCAAGAGCCAGTGTCTGCAAGTAATAATCATTTAGAATGACATCTGTACGGCCGTTTGCAACATCCTTTAAGTATTGCTCGTTTGTCGCATTATCATAAATGACTTCCTTTGCACCGTACTTACGAGCAACATCCATATAAATCGTTGTGGCAGCCCCTGCTGCTTTCTTTCCTTTTAAATCTTTTAAAGTTTTAATGCCAGATAAATCATCTTTCCGAACGATAGCCGTTCCGTAGGAATATTTATAAGGGGTTGAAAAGGCAAACTTGTCTTTTCTGTCATCTGTGATGTCGATATCATTTGCAGCGGCATCCACTTGACCAGAATTAATGGCGCTCAGCATCCCATCATAGCCCATTTCTTTAAATTCTACTTTCACATCAAGACGTTTAAACGCTTCTTTGACGACTTCTACTTCATAGCCAGTTAATTGATCCTTGCCATTAGAAGTATCATGATAAGAAGTTGGATAAAGGGTGCCTGAAGTTGCAACCACGATTTTCCCTTTCTTTTTAATCTGATCCCACTTTGTGTCTTCAGATTGAGATGAGCCTGATTGGCTGCAAGCAGACATGATAAGAATGAAAGCAGATACAACAAGCATGATCCATATAGGTTTTTTATGATAAAAACGACTCATTTAAGAATCCTCCTCTATTTTTTATACAAAACAAAACATAGCACGCTTTTTCTGTAAGGACAACGTTTTCAGAAGAAAAGTGAAAAAGTAAGAATATTATAAGCAATTTGCGTGTTGAAATAATGTATAAAAAAGGAAAGCGAGCGCAAAATAAAGGCGAATAAAGGAGGGAACAACAATGATGAAAAAAATAAGTAGTTTGATCATCTTGTCGATGATGCTGTTATTTGGTTTTCATATAGAAACGGCTCATGGAGAAACACCTCAAATGGAAAAGCGCCCGGTGACACACCAAGTGAAATTAACAGCAGAACAACAAAAACAAATTGAAATCCTTGAACAGCAAATTCTTTCTAAGCGAAAAGAAGTCATTGAGAAATATGTACAGTACGGCGTGTTAACAAAGGAACAAGGCACACACATCACGAAACGAATGGATGAGCATTACACTCATTTGAAAAAGAATGGATTTGTTCCATTGCTGAAAAAACCACAGCACCATCGCCCATGATAATGATGAAACCGGCAGCGAAGTGCCGGTTTTTTTATTGTTGATCAGAATGTGAGACTTTCCCCATCTTGAGGGACAAAAATGGCTTGATCTGCATGATGCTCTTGAATGTAAGCCTCTAAAGCAGCTCTTGTTAACAAGCAATGATTCACTGCTTCAAGATGACAGACGACAATTTGAGCTTTTGGCTGAGAACGGTGAACGTCTAGAATCTCTTCCTTGGTCATTGTAATCGGATCGCCTTCTAAAAATTGAGCAGCACCGCTATTGACCACAATGACGTCTGGCTTGCTTGTATTCACAACCTCTTTCGGTTCATCACACCAAATGGTATCACCTGCAATATAAAGGGTAGGTTCATCAGGGTGAGAGAAAACAAAACCGCTCACCTGGCCCATCCGCTTCGCCGTTTCTCCCGTCCCATGCTGTCCGCCTGTACGTTTAATATGAACGCCGCAAATGTCCATTTCATCTTCAATACATGTGACATGCTGAAATCCAGCTTCTTCAACTTCTTTTCGATCCTTCTCCGATTGAGTATAAATTGGTTGATCCTGAGCTAATTTCCTTTTGGCCGCGTCGTCAAAGTGGTCCACATGTAAATGAGAGAGTAAGACAGCATCTGGGTGTAACAGACTGTCTAAATCTATATTTACAGGAAGATCCACAATAGGATTGTTCAAATGTTGATTGGCTGTATGAGGGAACGGTGGATATGTTCCTTTTGCTGCTAAAAAGGGATCGATTAAAAAAGTTGAATGACCATAGTGAAGGTATAAAGTAGCATTGCGAATGAGTGTAATTTTCATAAAAAGGCCTCCTTTTTTTCTGATTAAGTTTACAGTATATTAAAAGAGTTCTACGTGACAGAGGATCATGAAAGTCTTTTGGCAGAAGGGCTTGATTTTTGAAAGAGGTGAGCCAATGCTAGACCAAACAGATATGAATATTTTAAAAGAACTATCAAAGAACAGCCGATTAACGATGAAAGCTCTAGGTGAAAAAGTTCATTTAACCGGCCAAGCTGTTGCAAATCGGGTGTTAAAGCTAGAAGAAGAAGGCGTGATTGAAGCATATACCATTTCAATTGATTGGCAGACACAAAAGACGATTCAAACCTTTTTGCAGCTCTATACCCGTAGTCATCATCATGAACCACTTCTGTCGTTTCTTTATAAAAAGGAAGAAATCAAGAATTTGTTCAAAATAAGTGGTGAAGGCTGTTATATGGCTGAAGGACATTTCTCCAGTCATGATGAACTCGATCAGTTTTTAACGGAGCTGACGACTTACGCAAATTACAAACTGTCTATTGCGGTTAAACGTCTCATTCATCAGTAATAGAAGAGACGCAGGAGGAAAAGGAACGATGCAAAAATTAATCGAAAATCAAGCTGAACCGATGACAAAGGAAAGAATCAAAGCAGACTTGGTTCAACTTGGTGTGAAAAAGGGCATGATTTTATGTGTTCATTCATCTTTATCATCAATCGGCTGGGTAAACGGAGGCGCTGTAGCCGTCGTACAAGCATTGATGGAAACCTTAACAGAAGAGGGGACACTGATTATGCCCGCACAAACGTTAGAGCTTTCTGATCCCGCCGATTGGATCGATCCGCCTGTTCCTTATTCATGGTGGAAATCGATCAAAGAAACAATGCCTGCATTTGACCCAGCTTACACGACGCCAGCAGCAATGGGAAAGGTGGCGGAAACATTTTGGAAATACCCAGGCGTGGCGAGAAGCAATCATCCCCATTTTTCATTCACAGCCTGGGGGAAAAGAAAAAATGAAATTCTGAAACACCATGCACTTTCCTTTGGATTAGGAGAGCAGTCGCCTCTTGGCCGCATGTATGATCTTCATGCTCAAGTGCTGCTGCTTGGTGCATCATTTGAGAGCATGACAGCTTTTCATCTAGCTGAATACCGAATCCCTCAGCAGGACCTCATGACAAGAGGAGCCCCTATTTTAGAGAATGGGTGGAGGGTATGGAAAGAGTACCAAGATATCATCACAAGAGAAGAACTATTTGAACACATTGGCCGTGATTTTCTGAAATCAGGGGGTATCCATCAGCACAATCAAATTGGACTTGCCAGTTCATATTTACTGCCCATGAGAGAATCGGTAGACTATGCGGAAAAGTGGCTTGATCTATACGATCAGTCGTAATCTACACTGTTTGGAAATTTACATAATAAACGTCTTGATCAGGCTGCTGTGAGGTGTAGCAGGTAAGCTGATAGTTTCCTTTTGGAATGGAGAAAGACAGCACATGGGCCATGACGCTTGTGATATAAACTTGATCACTTGTAAGCGTAAAGGGAACTGTTATGGCTCTATCAACCGAGACTTGGGGCTCATCGCTATTTAATGTCACAATAATAGACGCCTTTCCATTATTGATTCCTTCAAAGGAAACTCCTTGATCTCCCGTTGCAAATCCTTGAAGAATGTCCTCATCTGTCCAATCAATGACAGGTGGTGTTTCGCTTCCGGTGTATACCGTGATTTGGTGGTAGGAGATAGATAGAGAATAGGCTTGATTTAAATGATTCATATAAAAAACTCCTTTATTTATGGATTTTCGTTGGAACGTGAATGGTTAAAGAGTGATTCTTGAGGAGAAAGTTAGGCAGCAAGACGATTGTCGCCGTCTTGCGCTATTTGGTGTGGGATCTAGATGTGAAATTGCGAGACCATTGCTTTTAAATCTCCTGCTAAATGGGCAAGCGCTTCTGATGAAGCTGTTACTTCTTCCATTGCAGCAAATTGTTCTTCTGTTAAACCGGCTACTTGCTGTGAATGTTCACTCGTTCGTTTCACGCCTTCTGTAATAGACGCAAAAGACTGTTTCGCATCGTTTGTATAAGCTGCGATTTTTTGTGTTGCACTTGATAAATGCTTAATGCCATTCGCCATTTCTCTCATCGACTGCTGGATATCATGAAATGATTCCTCTGTATGAGAGATAAGTACAGCCCCTTGAGCCGCTTCCTCTCTTACTCGTTTGATAGCATTCGTCGAATGAGTCATCTCTTTTTGTATTTCAGAAATGAGATGGGAAATCATGTTTGATGATGCTTGAGATTCTTCTGCGAGCTTTCTCACTTCGTCTGCGACAACAGCAAATCCTTTTCCATGCTCACCTGCCCGTGCTGCTTCAATTGCTGCATTAAGAGCAAGCAGGTTTGTCTGGCTGGCGATATCTGTAATGACTTTGGAAATATGATCAATTTCAGCTGAACGTGTTTCCAATGCTTGAATCGCTGTACCATTTTCTTCAATTGATTTGGCAATAGACGTCATTTGTGAATGAACTTCACCGATATTGTGTACACCTTTTTGGGCCACTTCTTGTGCGGAGTGACTTCTTGAAGCCATTTGTGCTGCATTTTCAGTGATGTTTGCCAGCTCGTTTGATACTTGAATCATTTTGTGCTCACTAGCTGTCATTTGAGCGGACTGTTCTTCTGAAGATTGTGCCACTTCTTGAATCGTGTAGGTGATTTTTTCTGATGCTGCACTCGTTTCTTCTGCGCTAGCTGACAGCTGCTCAGAGGATGTGGCCACTAATTCAGACGTGTTCATGACATTTAGAATGGTTTGATTTAGTTTTTCACGCATCTTATTGAAATGGCCAGCAAGATCAGACAATTCATCACCAGCAGTATCCGTCACATTGATGGTTAAATCACCTTCGCCTGCACTCTTAATGGCAGAAGCCATATGCTTGAGACGTGCCTGAATCCGCTTAGTGAAAATAGAAATAATGATGACCGAAACGATCAGACTTAACAAAAGGACGAGGACAAATTGTATATAGAATGACTGAAGCATTTGTGAAATCATGCTTTGATTGGCGCCAGTATAAAAAATACCAATTGTTTCGCCTGCTTCATTTTTGATCGGCATATAAGCCGTTTGATAGTCTTTCCCGGCAACATTTGCTGTGCCGTAATAGTTTTCTCCTTTATCTAAAACAGTGGTCTTCACTTCAGGAGAGACTTCTGTACCTACAGCTCGTTTCCCGTTTAACATGACATTTGTAGCAACGCGGGTATTTCCTTGAAAAATCGTGATGGTATCACCGGTATATTCGGCTAATTGGTCAACCAATGTGTCATGATCATTAATTTGCGTATTTCCTTTGAATAGCTTGTCCTCTTTAATCTGCCACGAGCCTTCTACTTTTTCATTCAGGTAGGCGTAGCCTAGTTTTAAATCACCTTTTGCTTTTTCAGTTGCCATTTGCTTGATGTTTTCTGTCATCTCGCGATTCACCACATAACCAACAACTGCGGAAAAGATGATGAGGACACTTAAAAAGATCAGCAAAATTTTGGCGCCAAGCCTCAGTTTTCCCTTTTTCTTCATGCTTTTTAACTCCTTTAGGTATAAGGTAGGATATCCCTCCTTAAGGATTATCGGCATGAAAAAAGTGTTTAAAATACCTGCATGCAGTCATGTGAAAATTTTTTTAATATAGAAAAGGGGAAAGGCTGCTAATCGATGATAAATTGAATTCTTGTGCCGTCAGGATCATCCGATAATTGATGACTTACCCACGAGCCTGCGCCTCTATTATCAGAAGGGCGTACATATTTGACAGAAGCTCCTGTGCCTCCTTCTTTGCACATTGCCATTGGCCATTCGTCACGATCATACCCGCGCTTTGTTGGAACGCCATGTAATGATCGATCCCTCTGATCATCACTATGTTTACGGTCAATTGTACAAATGGATGAATGACCTTCATCAATGGCTTCTTCTATGTGCTTGGCTGTTTCGGGATAGCGGTCTGATGGAAAATGAATCGTTTTGTCATAAGATGAATTCGCTGTCTCTTGTTTCCCTTGCTCCAGCTGGATATAGCCTGTTGCTACACCAATAACAATCAATAAAAGCAAGAGAATCATTTTAAGAAGTTTCATAGGTGCTGGCTCTCTTTCTTGTTTGCGTATTTTGTAAACAGAAGTATAGCAGAATTACTTACCAATTTCTCCTGGTTTAGAAAAAACGCCTTTTAAAATTCAAAAAACAGATTTTACTTGATTTCTTGTTTTTCATTTTTGTAGAAATTCATAAAAATTTTAATTTTGTAGATCATAAAACGATTATGCTCATCCAAAATGGCTTTATCACTGCTTTTTGAGCTAATTTCAAGAATTTAACACACAGAAATTTCAAAAAAATAAAATTGACTAGACCGATCTGCTTTAATAATATGGAGTCAAATATCAAAAAATGTCGTAATTTATCAAAATATGATTCTAATTACATTGTAGGAGGGAAGTACAAATGGCGGATGTCTCATACCGGCTCGGAATAGACATAGGCGGAACATTTACTGATTTATCGTTGATAAATGAAGCAACAGGGGAGCTGACTGAACTCAAGACACCCACAGTGACTGATGACCCAGCCCAAGGTATTATCAATGGGTTAAATCTTCTAAAAAAAAGAGGTGTTGATTTATCCAACATCCAATACCTCGTTCACGGAATGACAATCGGTCTTAATACATTATTGCAGCGAAAAGGAGCAGATTTAGCCCTTTTTGTGACAGAAGGATTTCAAGATATATTGTCACTTCAACGTTTACGACTACCCATTCCTTATGACTTCAATTCTCGTTTGCCAGAACCATTGATACCTCGGAAGCATGTATATCCAATCTCTGAAAGGTTGATACACGATGGTACGATCAAAAACCCTCTCAATCTGCAGCAGTTAGATGATGCAGTCCAGCATGTTATATCTAAAAATCTAGCAGGTATCGTCATTTCTTTTTTACATAGTTATCAAAACCCAGTTCATGAATTACAGGCAAAAGCCTATATCAATCATCATTATCCACAGTTAGAAGTCCTTACCTCATCTGAATTATGGCCTCAAATGAGGGAATACGAGCGTACAGTGATGTCTGTTGTTAATTTGTACATTCAACCAAAGGTGAAACAGTATTTACAAACACTGAAAAGTCGTTTGAAGGAAGAAGGTGTACCAATTTCTCCATACATTACACAATCAAATGGTGGTTTAATGGATGCAGAAAGTGCGGCAACCTCGCCTGTTAAGACTCTCTTTTCTGGTCCGGCAGCTGGTGTCATCGGTGCGGCGAGAATTGCAGCATCAGCTAGTGAACCCAACCTGATCACTTTTGATGTTGGGGGGACGAGTGCAGATATCTCGATTATTCAAAATGGACAGCCTACAATGGCGCAATCGAATCAGCTTTCAGGCTTCCCAATTATTCTTCCATCTGTTGCGATGTATTCAATAGGAGCAGGGGGAGGTTCGGTAGCATGGATTGATCAGGGCGGACTTCTAAAAGCGGGGCCAGAATCAGTTGGCTCAAATCCGGGACCAGCTTCGTATGGAAAGGGAGAAAAAGCAGCTTTAACTGATGCGTTTCTCATATGCGGTTATCTCAATCAAGAACGTTTTGCCGGAGGACATTTACAATTACAGTTGTCTGCGGCGAAAAAGGCCTTTCAGCCAATTGCTGATCAGCTCAACAAAACGGTTGAAGAGGCGGCTGACCAGCTCATTCAAGTAGCCGTAGCCAATATGTACACAGAATTAAGTAATGTGATGGAGCAGCAAGGATTTGACCCTAGAGATTTTAGTTTGCTGGCGTTTGGCGGAGCAGGACCGGTTGTGGCGAATTTTCTTGCGAGAGAAATTCATGCGAAAAATGTGGTTGTTCCTCCGAGTCCGGGTACATTATGTGCATTAGGTGCTCTGACCGCTGATTTTATTCATGATGCGGTGCTGTCGAAGAAAATATGCTTACAAGACTATTCGATCAACCAACTAAAACAAGATTATGAGAAGCTGTCGCGAAAAGCGACTGATTGGGTCAGCCAGCAGGACATTCAGCATATCAATCAGACATCTATTCTATTATTAGCAGACGCACGTTATCAAGGACAGGCATTTGAGATTGAATTGCCATTATCGATTGATTGGCTAAAGCAAGAACAAGACATCCACCAACTCATTGAAGCCTTTCACAAATTGCATCAGCGTCAATATGGTCATAGGGATGATCAGGCAAACATCGAGTTTACTCATTTACGCGTTCGAGTCATAGGCGAGACGCCTCCGCTGCCTTTTTCACCTGTTCATGAAAACAGCGGACATTCTGTGAAACCATATGAATATAGACGAATCTTTATAGAGGAAAAAGAATACGAAGCATCGGTTTATAACCGGGATACTCTGTCAGTAGGTTCTATTGTAAATGGGCCAGCCGTTATTGAGCAGGATGATACAACAACATTAATTTTGCCAAACTGGGCAGGCAGCATTGATCCATCAGGTAACTTAGTGATTTCAAAGGAGGCGGCTTTACATGAGAACTGATCCAGCAAAGCTTGAGATGATGCGCAGTTATTTTAATGCGATTGCATCAGGCATGGGACATGTCATTGAACGAACGTCATTTACGACCTTCGTCAAAGAATCTGCTGACTTTGCGACAGCATTAGCCACGCCTTCTGGAGATTTCTTTGTTTATCCGAAGACAGTGGGTGTGACGATCTTTTTAGGGCTGAGTCTAAAAAAAGCGATTGAAGAAAGCGGGCCGATGCAGCCAGGAGACATTATCATCACTAATGATCCTTATACGACAGATGGTTTGGCGACTCACCTGCCAGATGTCCATATCATTAAGCCAATTTTTGTAGATGGTGAAATCGTAAGCTATGCTTGGTCTTTTGTTCATGTCAGTGATGTGGGTGGACTTGTGCCTTCGAGTATTTCACCGACAGCAACGGATGTTCATCAAGAAGGATTAAGAATTCCGCCAGTAAAAATTTATGAAGGCGGGAAAGAGAATCAGGTCGTACGTACCTTTTTAAGAGCTAACAGCCGCGCTAGTCATCTAAATGATGGTGATATCAATGCGATGATTGCTGCAGTTAATACAGCAGATATTCGGTTAAAAGAAATGATTGAGAAATTCGGAAAAAACGAAGTGAAACAAGGAATGATAGACTTGCTGAAGCAAGCCGAGGATCGTGCTGGAAAGGTCATTGAAGCTATACCGGATGGAACGAGTGAATTTGCTGATTATTTAGATGATGATATGATCTCAGACGTCCCTATTCGGTTGAAAATCAAGCTAACGATCAAAGGGAAACGGCTGACGCTCGATTTTTCTGAGTGTGACCCGCAAGTAAAAACAGCCTTTAACCTTGTTACCAATGGTCAGAAGCATTCCTTTCTTTATCAAGGATTGATTAATTACATCATTAGTAAGGATCCTTTTATACCGATTAATGGTGGAATAACGTATCCAATTGACGTGATCTCTCCTAAAGGAACGCTGGTGCATCCAGAATACCCGGCTTCTGTCGGGATTCGTCATTCGATTACGATGAGGCTGTACAATGTTGTGCTAGGCGCCATTGGTAAGCTGTTACCTGAAGCAGTGCCGGCAGCAGGTGCAGGTCAATCTGCCATTGTGGTTCTCTCTGTACCTGATGATCAAACGGGTGGCAGGAAAATGTCCGTTGTCGAACCATTAGGCGGAGGCGGCGGTGCTCAAAATGGTACTGATGGAGTGGACGGTATTGATCATTCGTCAGGCTTTTTGAAGAATACCCCAATTGAGAGTTTGGAACAGCATATTGATATTCATGTTCACCGATATGAACTTCTGCCGAATACAGGTGGAGCTGGTGAAAATCGAGGCGGACATGCGATTGGTTTGGAATTTGAAATGATGAAGCCTGAATCGATGGTGACAGCACGAGGAATGGAACGGATGAAGTTTCAGCCTTGGGGATTAATGGGCGGCCGAGCAGGATCGGTTGGTGAGGTTAAGCTGATCACAGCTAATGATGAGAAACAAGACCAGCCCAAAATAGATGTTCTGCGACTTGAAAAAGGCGATATCGTTCAATTGATTTCACCAAGTGGAGGCGGCTGGGGGAATCCATTTGACAGAAAGAAAGAAAAAGTCCTTCAGGAAGTGGAAGCAGGTCTATTAAGTGAAGAAAGAGCGCTGCAGCAATATGGTGTGAAAGTATATTTAGACCAAAATGAATGGAAGATTGATGAGGAGCAGACGAGCAGGGTGCGAGAAAAGGTTGATGTTTCTGCATCTACTGACGTGTGGGATTTCGGAGAACAAAGAGCAGCTTATGAGAAAGTATGGACGGACGAAGCCAGCAGTGAGCTGGCCGTTCAGCTTCGTTCCTATCCGGCTAATGAACGTACGCACTATAAACATGCAGTTCATCAACATTTCAGTCATAGAAATGAGCCGTTAACAAAGGAAGATATTACTCAAGCACTTCGTCAAATGAATGGACAAAAAGGGGGAAATAAATCATGAAAAGAAGATTAATTGCTATTTTTGCAGGCATCCTATCAATCGTTGTACTGCTGGCCGCTTGTGGGGGAAATGGAAAGGATCAAGGCAAACAGCAGCAGACGGTGATTGTTGGCGTATATGGAGGCGATTGGGAAAAGAATATCAAACCAGTCCTTGAAAAGTTTGAAAAAGATACAGGAATTAAAGTGCAAACCGTCTCTGGGGCGGATTCTGAATGGTTTACAAAATTAAAAGCGTCAAATGGGAAAAATCCACCATATGACTTACTAATCTTACAGCCTGATACGATTCAAAGAGGTATCGCAGCAAACGTTCTTGCGCCTATCGATGAAGCTCAAGCGCCGAACGTCAAAAAACTTTACCGTTCTGTCCAAAAGAAGCTTACTGTGAATGGAAAACAATATGCAGCAGGCTTTAGTATGGGGCAGCTTGGAATTGCTTATAGAAAAGACCTCGTCAAGCAGGAACCAAACAGCTGGACTGACCTATGGAGCAGTCAGCTGAAAGGGAAGGTAGCCATTTCATCTCCGACTTATTCAGCCGGTTTGCAATTTTTTTCTGCACTTGTTCATGCGCAAGGGGGGACAGAATCAAATCCTAAGGATATTGATAAAGCATTTAAAAGTCTCGCGCAATTAAAAGGTCATGTAGCTGCTTTTCCAGATAATCCAGGATCGATTCAAACTTTGTTAGAACGTGGGGATGTCGCGGCTGTTCCATATTGGGACGGGCGAGTATTTGCACTTGAAGAAGAAGGAATGGATATTGGTTTCTCATATCCGAAAGAAGGCGCTGTTGCAGCTGTTGCGAGCTGGGCTTTAACGAAAGGAAATCAGCACGAAGAAGCGGCATACAAACTATTAAACTACTTGAGCGGAAAAGAAGCTCAGGAAGCTTTTTCGGAAAAATCTTATTATGGCATGTCTAATTCTGATGTGAAATACAATGACAAGATTAAGGGGAAAGTGAAAGTTGGAGAAAATTATTACAGCAAGCTGACTTGGGTAGATTATGAAACAGCGACCTCTGAGCTTGGCAATTGGACAAATCGATGGAACGAAGTATTAGGCGGAGGAAAATAGGTGATCGCATGAGTGGAATTCATTTAGAACACATCAGTCAGCACTTCGGTGAGCAGATTGCTCTCAACGATGTCAGTCTTACGGTGAATGAGGGAGAGTTTTTCTCCCTTCTTGGTCCTAGCGGCTGCGGAAAATCAACGTTATTAAACATCATTGGCGGTTTTTTAGAACCAACAAAAGGTGTCGTCTATATTGGTGATCAGGATGTGACAGCTTTGCCGCCTTACCAAAGAAAAACAGGTATGGTCTTTCAAAGCTATGCACTTTTTCCGCATCTGACTGTATTTGATAATGTGGCGTACGGGCTAAAGGTTCAAAAGAAAAAGAAAGCGGAAATCAAAGAGAAGGTGATGGAAAGCTTGTCTCTTGTTCAATTAGAGGCATTTGCGAAACGGATGCCCCACCAATTAAGCGGTGGTCAGCAGCAGCGGGTAGCGATTGCAAGAGCGCTGGCGATTCAGCCGTCTGTTCTCCTTCTTGATGAACCGCTCAGCAACCTGGATGCCAAACTAAGAAAAAACATGCAGACAGAGCTGCGAAATATTCAAAGGAATGTCGGGATTACAACCATTCTTGTGACACATGATCAAGAGGAAGCCTTAAGCCTTTCTGATCGGGTTGGAATTTTAGGAGAGGGAAGAATTCAGCAGATTGGGACGCCTTTAGAGGTGTACCGCCAGCCAAACAACCGATTTGTAGCTGAATTCATCGGACAGGTGAACATCTTTGAGGCCGTGTACAATGAAGCTGATGTGGCATTTACAGTTCCGCATGTAACCCATTCAAACGGTCAGCATCTTCAGCTGCAGGCTGCGGCACATCAAGAGAAGAGGGAAAAGCAACTGCTTATGCTGCGCCCTGAAAGAATCAGCATCTCTTCTGAGCAGGAGGAAGTAAAGCCGAACCATGTATCAGGCGTGCTGTCAGATGTGAGTTATATTGGGCATTCATTACGTTTGGTTGTGGGGCTTGATAATGGTGAAATCATTGTCCATGCTTCTGATGCGGCATTTCCCGAGCTGCCTGAAGTTGGAGAAACCGTCCATATCCATTGGCAGCCTGAAGATATCGTTTTCTTAGATTCGAAGGTGCATACGTGATGCGAATCAAGAAAAAGAATCAACGATTTCATTGGTTTATGCTGCTGCCAGCCTGTTTGTTTCTTGTTGTATTTTTACTAGCTCCGCTTGTGATGATGCTCGTTCTCAGTTTTCGCGATGTCGATTCGATGATGAATACATTACAAACGTATAGCTTTTCTCAATATATTCATGTGTTCACGACAGATGCATATGTAAAGGCGATTGGAAGTACTGTGTGGGTGGCTTTGCAGACAACGGTGATTTGTTTATTGATGGCATACCCCGCAGCATACGTGCTCGTCAAAGCACCTAATCCGCGTCTGCGGGCATTTTTCTATATCTTACTTGTGTCGCCGCTTTTGACAAGTGTTGTGATTCGGACATTTGCATGGATTGTTCTTCTTTCGCAAAATGGTCTGATCAATGGCATGTTACTAGATTTACAGGTAATTGAGAAGCCGCTCTCGATGCTGTGGAATATGAATGCGGTCATTATTGCCTATGTCCAAGTCATGCTGCCATTTGCAGTACTGCCGATCGCAACAAGCTTAACCGATATGGATCGTCACTTAAGACCGGCTTCTATGAGTCTTGGAGCTGGCCGGATTCGAACCTTTTTTCATGTCACCTTACCATTGACCATTCCAGGCATGGTGACTGGCGCGATCATCGTCTTCTCACTGGCAGCAGGAAGTTATATCACCCCGCTGTTAGTCGGCGGACGGATGCAGCCGCTGCTGCCGCTGTCAATTTATCAGCAGGTCATGCAGGTGTATAATTTGCCTCTTGCTGCAGCTATGTCCTTTACATTATTGGTTTGTGTGCTTGTGGTAGTCAGTCTATTAAGCTATTTATTGAAGCGTTGGGAGGCGAGGATGCATGCGTAAAAAGTCAATAGGTGACCGCTTGCTTTCCATCCTGATTTGGACTGCTGGGTCATTGGTTTATCTTTTTTTAACCATACCTGTTCTTGTGATCGTCCTATCTGCTTTTAGTCCAAATGCCTTTCCTGAATTTCCACCGACTTCGTTCTCTGTGCGCTGGTTTCATGAGGTCGTGTCAAATCCAGAATGGATGGAATCTCTTCGGATCAGTGTGATTCTGCTGTTCATCGTGACGCCTCTCACGGTTCTTTTAGGGACAATGGCTTCGTATGCTTTAGCAAGGCTTTCCTTTAAGGGAAAGGAGGCTGTCCAAGCTTTCATTCTGTCACCTCTCATGATTCCTCAGGTGGTGTTAGGGATTGCAATGCTTTACTTGTTTACGGCTATGGGCTTTACAGGGTCTTTGTGGGCGCTCGTCATTGGTCACGTCATCATTGGTTTTCCCTATGTGGTTCGAACGGTAGGCGTAAGTGTTTCGAATTTAGATCCGCGGCTTGAGCTGGCTTCAATGAATCTTGGCGCAGGACCCATTCGCACGTTTTTTCGAGTCACATTGCCTTTGATTAAGCCGGGAATCATTGCAGGAGGGGTGTTTTCTGCTGTGACGTCATTTGGGGAAATATCGATCAGTTTGTTCGTTTCCTCTCCTCAAACCATTACAATTCCTGTCAGGACCTTTAATTACATTGAGCAAACCTTTGATCCAAGTGTCAATGCGATATCTGTCATATTTATTATCATTTCTATCATTGCGCTGCTCATTATTGAAAAAACGATTGGTCTGTCTAAGGTGATGTAAATATAATGAAGAAACAAGGAGTTGTCATTTGAAATGACAACTCTTTTTTTGTTGTTTTTACAGTAAAAAAATTCATTTTTTTTAGGGAATATAGTTCTTAAGATTTAAGAATTTGCGGGGAACGCAAGGAGACCTCTATCCTACATTTTCGGTCATATTTTCAAAATTTAAGGGAAAATATGAAATTTTTGCGGTATTTAGTCGATTATTTTCGGTTGAACGCAACTATTATTAGTTATTTTCGGTAAATATCGTCAACTCTCACAGGATCCCTTCGGTATAACGCATGAATCTTTACACCCATTTTTCGGTGAAAAAAACAATATTTTCATATAAAGTGGACGTAAATAGAAAATATCTAAAAGAAAAGAAGAAAAAGGCAAATCTATGGAAACATAGAGACGCAAAGCCATGTCCTAAGGTAAATGATTCTTTTTTTGCTAAGGTCGGCAGGCTACCGAATGAAAATGGGAGTCCCTCCGTTTTATTCGGGGTGGGCTCCTTTTCTGTTTAACCGTCTATTTTAATGAAATAGACTTGGTTCTTTTGATATAGAGGGTGCAGGGTGAAATTGGTGGAGAAAACATAGAAGAGGCGGAGGATGAGAATGAATACAGTTTATTACCCCTTAACACATGCGCAAAAGCGAGTATTCTACACGGAAAGATTTTATCCAGGTACAAGTATTTCTAATTTGGGTGGATTCGCCAGGTTGAGATCGGCATCTGGTCTCGATTCTTCTTTGGTCGTCGATGTGCTTCAAGCGTACATTCGACAAACTGACTCTCTTCGGCTGAGGCTCGTGTATCGAGATGAAGAGGAGGAGCCTGTTCAATATATCAAACCTTATGAAAAACAGCCGATTCGCATGGAAAAGGGCTGGAGTGAAGAGGAAGTAAGGGTTTGGGCAAACGAGCAGATTCGTGAGCCGATGCCATTGATTGACAGCCCTTTGATTGAATTTACGGTGTTTCAAATCAGTGATCAAGAGTGCTGGCTGTTCTGTAAAGCACATCATATTGTCGCGGATGGTATTTCCATCATTTTAATGGGAAATCGCATTATTGATTTATATCATGACATGCTGCAAGGAGTAGACATCTCACCAGTTGAGGAGATTTCCTTCGTTGATCACATCATGAGTGAGCAGACCTATGAATCTTCTAAACGTTTTCAAAAAGACCAAGCTTTTTGGAATGAGCAATTTGCTCATATTCCAGACTTCGCATCTTTAAAACCGCATAAGGGATACGAGATGAGTTTGCATGCGGAGCGATTTTCAGGGGATGTTCCAGATTCTTTAAAGGAGAAGCTTCGTGTTTTTTGTGAAGAACAGAAAGTCAGTATGCTTTCGATGTTTATGTCCACTGTCTATATTTACTTACATCGCTTTAGCGGTATGGAGGATGTCGTTCTTGGAACCTTTATGGGCAACCGGACGAATGCCAAAGAAAAAAAGATGATTGGGATGTTTGTATCCACGATTCCAATGCGTGCATCTGTTCAAGGGTCGCAATCGTTTCTTGATTTCGTAAAGCAGGTCATGGCGGATCAAATGAAGATCTTGCGACACCAAAAGTACCCTTACAATTTGCTCATGAATGATTTGCGGGAAAGAGAAGGGTTTACAGGACGCCTTTTTGATATTTCTTTAGAGTATCAGGTGATGCAGTGGCAGAAAAAAGAGAATCTGTCGTTCATTACTGAACCGATTTTTAGCGGAAGCGGAATGAATGATATTTCAATACATGTAAAAGACCGCTGGGATACTGATATATTGACCATTGATTTGGATTACCGTACAGATGTATTCACAGAAGAAGAAATGAGTAAGATGTTTGATCGATTCTTGATATTACTAGAAGCGGCCGTCTCTCAGCCTGATCAGCTGATCGGGACACTGCCTTTACTTTCAGCATGTGAACAAAAGGAGCTGCTGCAATTATCTGAAGGAGAATCGTTTGAAAGGCCAGCAGCAAAACCGGTTCATCACATGTTTGATGAGACAGCTAACAAATATGCAGACCGGACAGCCGTTGTAGCAGAAAATGGAACAATTACTTATGGAGAGCTGCAACAACAGGCAGAAAAGCTGGCACGTTTTTTACAAATGAAAGGTATCTCACGTGATGTGCCTGTTGCTGTTTTGATGGAGCGGAAGACAGATGCCATGGTAGCAGTCTTCGGCATACTAAAGGCTGGCGGGGCATATGTACCAATTGATCCGGCATTACCTGAGGAGCGCATTCAATTTATTGTGGAAGATTCAGGTGCTTCTATTGTGTTAACAGATGAATCGTTCATTCAAGAGTACCCAGCCCTTTCGGAAAAATTGATCGTGCAGCAGCAAATATTATTAGATGATGGACGGCTGCCTGAGCTTGTCGATCAGACGGCGCCGGAGGATTTAGCCTACATGATTTATACATCGGGTACGACTGGAAAGCCGAAGGGCGTCATGATTGAGCATCTTCAGCTTCATCATTTGGTCCATGCTTTGCATCATGAGATTTATCAAGGGGCGAATGAGCTACAAATGGCGCTTCTAGCCCCATTCCATTTCGATGCATCGGTCAAACAAATCTTTGCTGCCCTTTTATTTGGACATACGCTTCATATCATCCCGCGAGAAACGACGAGAAATGGCATGCAGCTAGCGGTTTATTACAGAAAACATCAAATTGAAGCGGCAGATGGAACACCGGCGCATGTGCAGCTTTTACTTGCTGCGGATTTGGACGGGCTGTCATTGACGCACATGTTGATTGGGGGAGAAGCGCTGCCTGCGAAAGCAGCACGTTCACTCATCGAAGCAGTTCGTATGAGTCAGCCTGATTTTACTCTGTGGAATGTGTATGGTCCAACGGAGACGTGTGTGGATGCGGCGGTGCATCGTCTAGATCTCAGTGAGCTGAGTGAATCAACTGAACAGCGCTATGTGTCGATTGGAAAACCGCTTGGTCATCATCGTGTTTATATTTTAAATGAATATGATCAATTACAGCTGCATGGGGCAGCAGGAGAACTGTGCATTGCCGGTATAGGTGTTGGGCGAGGCTATGTGAATCAGCCTGAATTGACGGAGAAGGTATTCACAGCAGATCCGTTTTCTCCGCATGAGCGGATGTATCGAACGGGGGATCTAGTCAGATGGCTTCCGGATGGCACGATTGATTATCTTGGCAGAATGGACGATCAAGTGAAAATAAGGGGTTACCGGATAGAAACAGGCGAGATTGAAGCGGTGATGGAGCAGGTAGATGGAGTTGATAAGGCTGTCGTGCTAGTGGTTGACGAAGCGGATGGAGAAAAGGGGTTAAGTGCTTATTATCAAGCTCGTCATGAAGGTGTGTCTGTTGACATGCTGCAAGCGGCTATCAAACATCAGCTTCCAGCGTACATGATGCCTCTTTATTTCAAAGAGCTCGATGCTTTTCCACTCACAGTCAGCGGCAAAGTCGACCGTCGTGCACTTGCTGCGTTAAAAGGTGATAGAGCGGTACATGCTGTTTATACGGCACCTAGAAACGATATAGAAACGAAGCTTGTTCATTTGTGGGAAGACATTCTAGATCAAGAGAAGATCGGTGTATATGATTCTTTCTTCGATCGAGGCGGGCATTCGCTCAAAGCAATGACCGTACTTACCAAGGTTCAGCGAGACTTTCAAGTGGAGGTGCCGCTCTCCGTTTTATTTGAACAGCAGACGATTGCTGCTCTAGCTGCTTATATTGAGCAAGCAGATAAGTCTTCTGAAACGGTGATACCAAAAGCGCCGGCTGCTGATCATTATCCATTGTCGCCTCCACAGCAGCGCGTCTATATGGTGAGTCAATTGGAGCAAAGCACTGCATATCATATGCCTGCTGTTGTGAGGTTAAAAGGAACTCTGCAGCTTGAGAAGCTGAATGAAGCCTTTGACAGGCTGATCTCACGTCACGATATGCTGCGCACTTCTTTTCATACGATAAAAGGTGTTCCTCGTCAGCGGATCGTTTCATCAGTGTCCTTTCAAATAGAACAGCTGACAGGCGGTACGATGGAAGAAAACATGCAGCAATTTGTCAGACCTTTTGATCTTGAGTGTGCGCCGCTTCTTCGAATTGGTTTGCAGTCATTGCATGATCAGGAGCATTTGCTCTTTTTCGATATGCATCATCTGATTTCAGATGGTCTTTCGATCGATTTGATGCTGCGTGAGCTGTCAGATGCTTACGAGGGATCGGTTAAAGCACCATTGAAGCTTCAATATAAAGATTATGCTGTTTGGCAGCAGCACCAAGGCTTTCAAAAAGAAGAGGCATTTTGGCTGCAAGAATTTTCGGGTGAGATTCCTGCTTTACAGCTGCTGACCGATTATCAGCGTCCAGCTGTCCAGTCTTTCGCAGGTGATCGTGTCATCAAAGAAATAGATGAAGCGTTAAAGAATCAATTACAGGAGCTTGCAGCAAACCATCACACGACACTGTATACGGTCTTGCTTTCTGCTTACTATACATTGCTTGCCAAATATACAGGTCAAAAGGAATTCGTGGTCGGAACACCGGCGGCAGGGCGTGTGCATACAGATTTGAATGACATGATCGGTATGTTTGTCCAGACACTTGCTTTGCGGTCTGAGGTAGATCCGAATGGAACCATGTCTCAGCTGATTGAGCAAGTAAAGAAAAAGACAATGCAGGCATTTGAGCATCAGCAATATCCATTTGAACGGCTGCTTGAAAAGCTGAATGTGCCAAGAGATTTTAGCCGTCATCCATTGTTTGACACCGTCTTTACACTCGCGCCGGATCATGGAGCATCTCAGCATATTGGAGATATGCTGGTCGAGGTTGAAGAAACCAATTTCCATATTGCGAAATTTGATTTAACACTGCAAGCGATGGAGTCAGATCAAGGTTTATCCTTTGTACTTGATTACAGTACGGCGCTATTTAAACGAAGTACGGCAGAGCAGATGATGAAACATTATGTTTATCTGCTGGAGCAGATGGTTCAAGCGCCGCAGAAAGCTATCCAATCCTATCGATTACTGTCTGAACAAGAAGCAGAAGCTCAGTTAAATAGGTGGAATCCGTTACCTTCGCCTTATCCAGCAGAAGAAACCATTGTGACGCAGTTTGAAAAACAGGTGCAGCAGCATGGTCATCAGCCTGCATTGCAATGTGAAGATGTGGTTCTTTCTTATCAAGAGCTGAATGACCGAGTGAATCAGCTGGCTCATTATTTGCGTGAAAATGGTTTTAAAAAAGGGATGAAAGCGGCCTTATTCTTTGAACGTTCCAATGAAATGGTGCTCTCTGTTCTGGCTGTGCTTAAGGCTGGCGGTGTCTATGTACCAATTGACCCCGATTTCCCTGATGAGCGCGTGAAGCACTTTTTAACAGACAGCGGTGCACAATTTTTACTGACACATCAAGTGTTGCGCCATCGCTCGGTGCTCACTTCATTTGAGGGAACCATCATAGAAACAGAAGATCGAGCGATTGAACAGCAGTCAGACAGCCCTATAGATGCTCATATTCTATCTGAGGACTTAGCGAATTTGACCTATACATCTGGTACAACCGGTAAGCCTAAAGGAAATATGGTGACACACCGGAACATTTTGAGAACGGTGAAGCAATCGAATTATCTCACGGTTCATCATGAGGATACGGTGATGAGCATTTCAAACTATGTATTTGATGCCTTTATGTTTGATGTGTTTGGTGCTTTATTAAACGGAGCGAAACTCATTGTTCTGCCAAAGGACCATATTTTAAACATGAATGAGCTTTCTGGAGCGATTGAGAAGGAAAAAGTAAGTATTTTAATGATCACGACAGCTCTTTTTCACTTACTCATCGATATGAAAAAAGACAGCCTGAAAAACGTGAGAAAAGTGCTGTTTGGCGGAGAACGTGCTTCTGTGCCTCATGTAGTGACTGCACTTGAGACAGTTGGGAAAGACAAGCTTGTTCATATGTACGGACCTTCTGAGAGCACAATATTCACCACATATTATCCTGTGAATCATATTGAGAAGCAGGCGTTATCCATCCCGATCGGAAAGCCAGTGAGTCAAACGGCTGTTTATATTGTAGATGAGTTTGGACATGTTCAGCCGCCGGGTGTGGCGGGAGAGCTATGTGTCGCTGGTGATGGACTGGTGAAAGGATATTATAAGCAGCCAGAACTAACAAGCGAAAAGTTTGTTAACAATCCTTTCCGCCCTGGAGAGGCCATGTATAAAACGGGCGATCTTGCACGCTGGCTGCCGAATGGAGATATTGAATTCATTGGACGGATCGATCATCAAGTGAAGATTCGCGGACAGCGTATCGAGCTTGGAGAAATTGAACACCAGCTGCTGCGGCATCCTCAGGTGAAGGAAGCTGTCGTCATTGCTGCTTCGAATGACACGTTATGTGCGTATTTCACAGCAGAAGGATCTGTTTCATTATCTGATTTGCGCGAGCAAGCAGGGCGTGAACTGCCTGTATATATGATGCCGGCATTTTTCATGCAATTAGACGAGCTTCCTTTGACGAATAATGGCAAGGTCGATAGGCGGGCGCTGCCGGCACCTGATCTCAGTGAGCAGGGGGCAAATGAATACACCTCTCCTCAAACAGAAACAGAGCGTCTGCTGGCGAACATTTGGGAGGAAGTTCTTGAAGTGCCGCGAATCGGCAGGCATGATCATTTCTTTGAATGCGGGGGCCATTCGCTGCGCGGCATGAAAATGCTGAACAGGCTGTATGAAGAGATGCAGGTGGAGCTCTCTTTGAAGTCTTTATTTGAATCCCCAACATTAGAAGCGTTCGCCCTTGCGGTTGATCAAGCGGATCAAACGGAGATCAAGCGAGTGGAAGTTGCCAAAGAGGCGGCCTATTATCCAGTGACATCTGCTCAGAAAAGACTGTTTGTTTTGGAGAAAATGACTGATGCGGAGCAAAGCTATCATATGCCGGCTGCCTTAAAGCTAGAAGGTGTCTTTGATGAAAAACGATTTGAAAAGGCAATTGATCAGCTAGTCCAACGTCATGAAGCTTTCCGAACGAGCTTTGATTTTGTTCAGAATGAACCTGTTCAACGGATTGAAACAAATGTCTCTATAGACATTGAAAAAATTGAACAGAACGGCCGGGACATACAGGAATTGATGAATGAATTTATCAGGCCATTTGATGTAGAAAAAGCGCCTTTACTAAGAATAGGACTGGTTTCCGTCTCCGTAAATGTCCATTATTTACTGATTGATATGCATCATATCATTTCAGATGGTGCGTCTGTTGGCATTTTAATTGAGGAGCTATCAGCCCTGTATCGAGGAGAAAAACTAGAGGAATTACCTGTTCAATATAAGGATTATGCAGTTTGGTCAAAAAGTGAGGCATCTGCTGCGCAAAAAGCAGCTGAAGAGGCTTTCTGGCTGAATCAATTACAAGGGGAACTGCCTGTACTGGCACTGCCGGAAGACCTGCCAAGGCCAAAAGTGCAAACATTCTCAGGAGATCGTGTCTCATTTACAATCGAAGGTTCGCTTAAAGCGAAATTGGACGAACTCGTTAGAGCGCTCAACAGTACGACCTATACAGTCCTGCTTGCTGGCTACAGTATTCTTTTAAGCAAGCTTTCAAGACAAGAGGATATCATTATTGGTTCTCCGGTTGTCGGCAGAACCCATCCTGATATTCAATCTGTGATCGGCATGTTTGTGAACACGCTGGCACTTAGAACAAGACCATCAGGACATCAGACAGCTGCTGAATTTGCGTCAAATGTTCATCAGCTTGTGTTAGAGGCAAACGAGCATCAGCTGTACCCATTTGAAGAATTGGTAGATCAGGTGCAAACGGTTCGAGACACAAGCCGCCATCCAATTTTTGACGTGGTATTCTCCATGGAAAATGCGGATATTCGTGATTTATCAATGGATGGGCTTCACATTGTTCCACAGCCATTCGAAGAGAATATCGCCAAATTTGATTTAACCTTAACTGGAAACGAATCCTCAGATCAAATTGAGCTCGTGTTTGATTTTAATTGTTCTATCTTTCAAAAGACGTCAATTGAAAAGTGGAAAGAATATTTCCTTCATTTGCTGGAACAAATGGTATCAGCGCCAAATCAATCGCTAGATCAAATGCAATTATTGTCACCGCAGCAGCAGCAAAAACAGCTGAATGAATGGTCAGGACCAGACCTAGACGTCCCGTCAAATCAAACCGTTCACGCGCTAATTGAGTCTAAGGCACAAGAAACACCTCATCAAAAAGCAGCGACCTTCTGCGGAATGAGCTGGACGTATAAAGAGTTGAACAGCCGTGCGAATGTAGTCGCTTCAAGACTCATCTCAAGCGGCACAAAACCAGGAGACCGCGTCGGTATTCTCACCCGCCCATCTCTTGACATGACAGCCGCTGTTCTTGGTGTCCTCAAGGCAGGTGCGGCATTCGTTCCAATTGATGTGGATTATCCGGGGCAGCGTATTGCGTACATGCTGGAAGACTGCGGGGCAGAGGTGCTTCTGATTCAGAAAGGACTTACTGCACCAGCTTCATTCACAGGTCATGTCCTGTTCATAGAAGATGCGGTAGAGGGAGACGCTCACGAAATTCAGGTTCATATCAAACCAAATGATCTTGCCTACATGATTTATACCTCTGGGACGACGGGACAGCCGAAAGGTGTCATGGTCGAGCACCAGTCCCTTGTGAATCTTGCGTTCTGGCACAATGATGCGTTCCAAGTGACGAACAAGGATCGAACTGCGAAATATGCCGGCTTTGGCTTTGACGCTTCCATTTGGGAGATGTTCCCGACGTGGATCGCCGGCGCAGAGCTGCACATTATCGATGAGGCAATTCGTCTCGATATGATCAAGCTCAATACGTATTTCAATGAAGAAGACATCACCATTGCCTTCCTGCCAACACAGCTTTGTGAGCAGTTTATGTCAATGGACAACCATTCTCTGCGCTACTTACTGACAGGCGGAGACAAGCTGAAACAGGTAAAGCCTGTTCCATATAAGCTCGTCAATAACTACGGTCCGACTGAAAATACAGTCGTAGCGACAAGCGGAGTCATCAATCCAGATCAAGGCACGCTTCCGATTGGAACTGCGATTGCCAATACACGTTTCTACATCATGGGTTCGTTATATGACCTGTCGCCGCCAGGCGTACCGGGTGAGCTTGTGATTGCAGGAAAAGGATTGGCAAGAGGCTACTGGAATCTTCCAGAGGAAACCGACAAACGATTTGTCCCAGATCCATTTTTTCCAGGCGAGCGCATGTACCGCACAGGCGATTTAGTGAAATGGATAGAGGGTGGTGAGCTGATTTATCTCGGCAGAAAAGACCATCAGGTCAACATCCGCGGCTTCCGTATTGAGCTGTCAGAAATTGAAGCCCAGCTTTTGACGCTGGATTCGGTCAAAGAAGCCGTCGTGACAACGGTCAAAGATGCGAGTGATCAGGATGCCCTTGCCGCTTACGTGATTACGGAAAACGATACAGATACTGAGGAATTAAAAGAAAGCCTAAAACGCACACTGCCTGAATACATGGTGCCATCATGGATCATAAAGCTAGACCAATTTCCAATGACGGCCAATGGAAAAGTTGATCTCAAAGCATTGCCAGCTCCTGATATCGAAGCGAACCAAACGATATACGAAGCCCCAAGAGATGAAGTGGAAACACTGCTTTGCGGCATTTGGGAAGATGTCCTTGGCGTCAGCCAAGTCGGCATTCACGATCACTTCTTCTTCCTTGGAGGAGATTCGATTAAAGGCATCCAAATGGCAAGCAGACTCACGCAAGCAGGCTGGAAGCTCGATATGAAACTTCTATTCCAGTATCCGACCATTGCAGAGCTGCGCCCATATATAGAGGAAGTCGATCTCCTCACAGCCGACCAATCACCTGTCGAAGGAGAAGTCATTTTTACACCGATTCAGCGCTGGTTCTTTGAACGAAGCTTTACGAATCAGCATCACTGGAACCAATCGATGATGCTTCATGCGCCAAATGGTTTAAATGAGAAAAACGTTCAGCAAGTACTGGAACAGCTCATGATTCATCATGATGCCTTGCGAATGGTGTATCCGCTCGAAGAAGGGCGCGTCATCCAGCGTCATCGAGGAATCGAGGAAAACAATGTAGCAATTGATGTGGTGGAAGTAAAAGGAGAGCTGTCACAGCAAATCCAGCAGGTAGAAAAGCTGGCAAATGAAGTGCAGGCGAGTATATCGCTAGCAGACGGGCCTTTAGTGAGACCTGCCATTTTCCGAACGGATCAAGGGGATCATTTATTGCTTGCTGTGCACCATCTTGTCATTGATGGTGTGTCATGGCGCATTTTCCTTGAAGATTTCATGGCTCTTTATGAACAGTCGAAGCGCGGGGAAACTCTTACCCTTCCTGAAAAAACACACTCCTTCCAAGAATATGCCCAGAAGCTGACTGAATACGCTGTGTCAGATGAGCTGCTATCGGAAAGAGATTATTGGAAAAAGGTGCTTGCGCATTCCGCTCCTCCGCTTCAAAAGGATCATGTCACGGAGGATCAACGAATGCTTCATACACAGACCGTTCGTTTTACATTGTCTGAAGAGGAAACACGCAGTCTGTTGACGGATGTACATGAAGCCTACCAAACAGAAATCAATGATATTTTGCTGACGGCATTAGGGTTGTCCATGAAAGAGTGGACAGGTGAAGACAGGCACTTTATTCATCTTGAAGGGCACGGGAGAGAGGACATCCTCCCTGCGGTTAATGTATCACGGACCATCGGCTGGTTTACTAGTATGTATCCTGTGTTATTGGATATGTCGCATGCAGACGATCTTTCTTATCAGATCAAGTATTTAAAAGAGGAACTCAGACACATTCCGAACAAGGGCATCGGCTATGGCGTTTTAAAATACTTAACGCCTGACAAGATGAAGGACGATATCGATTTTCAAGTCACACCAGATATCAGCTTTAACTATCTTGGTCAGTTTGATGAACAGATCGGCGGCGGTGAATTGAGGCGCTCTCCATGGCATGCAGGACAATCGCTGAGCCCTGAATCTGAGAAACCTCATGCGCTGGATATTGTTGGTTTCGTAGAACAAGCAGTGCTCCATGTGACGATTTCCTATCATCACCTTGAATTCGAAGAACGTACGATCGAACAGTTCAAGGAACTCTTAGAAAAGAATGTGAAGGCACTGATCTCACATTGTCTATCACAGGATGAGAGTCAGATCACACCTAGTGATGTGGGGGATGAGGATCTCACCATGGACGAACTTGAAAAGCTAATGGATCTATTTTAAGCAAAAATGAAGAGGTGGACTTATGAGCAAGCAGAAAATTCAAAAGGTATATCCTTTAACACCAATGCAAGAGGGCATGCTGTATCATGCCATGCTAGACCCTAATTCCTCCTCTTATTTCACACAGCTTGAGCTTGGAATAAGCGGAGATTTTGATCTCGATCTTTTTGAAAAAAGTCTCAATGAACTCGTACGGACATATGACATTCTGCGTACAGCCTTTGTCTATCAGCAATTACAAAAGCCTCGTCAGGTTGTACTGGCTGAACGTCATATAGATGTGTATAGAGAAGATCTATCTGATCTGAATCATCAAGAGCAGAAAAAGGTATTGGATCAATATAAAAAGCAAGTGAGAAAGCAAGGATTTCACTTAACGAATGATCTGTTGTTGAAAGTCGCTGTTTTTCAATTAAATGAAACAAACTGGCACCTGATTTGGAGCAACCATCACATTATTATGGATGGTTGGTCCATGGGTGTTTTAATGAAAAAACTGTTTCATTACTATGAATCTTATCGGAACGGTCGAACGCCGGATCGCTCACAAGGTAAGCCTTATGCGGACTATATCCAGTGGCTTGGAAAGCAAAACAAACAAGAAGCGGAAGACTATTGGACGGAGCGGCTGGATGGTGCTGTTCAGCACCAAGGGCTGCTGCAGCAAAAAGAAGCGAACGGACAATATGACCATCAGGAATGGACGTTTACATGGGACGCTCAAACCGTACAAGCCATTCAAGAAGCGGCAAGACAATGCCAAGTGACAGCACCGAACCTTTTTCAGGCTGTCTGGTCCGTTCTTTTAGGCACCTATCATGCAGCAGATGATGTCACATTCGGAACAGTCGTATCAGGCAGACCTCCAAGTGTGTCTGGGATTGAGCGGATGGCAGGGCTGTTTATCAATACGATACCTGTTCGGGTGACATTAGATCAGGAACAGACCTTTAAACAGCTGTTTCAAACGGTTCAGCAGCATGCTCTGGAAGCGGAAAACTATGATTTTATGCCGCTTTATGACATTCAGCAGAAAACAGCTGCTGGAGGAAAACTCTTTGATCATTTGGTTGGGTTTGAAAACTATCCTTTAGATCAGGAGCTGTCTGGTGACACCATGTCTGCACGTCTCGGTTTTGCCATTGATGTAAAGGACGGATTTGAACAAACGAATTTCGATCTCAATGTACTTGTCTATCCTGGTGAAACGTGGACATTGAAATTCAAATACAATGCGATGGCTTTTGAAGAAAAGGTCATTGAAAACATATCCAAACATCTGACCAACCTCATGAAGCAAATCATTCACAATCCTGACGTACGTCTTCATGAAGTGACATGTATTACAGAAGAAGAAAAGCAGCAGATTGAAGCATGGAACCAGACGGAGCGAGATTATCCGAAGCACTTGTCCATTCCTGAGCTGCTCGATGAACGTATCAAGGCGCAGCCTGACCATCCGGCATTAGTCGAAGGCGAGCGAACATTCACATACGAAGAGCTTGGACAGGAAATCCGTCGTTTAGCGAGCAGCCTTGTAGAAAACGGCGTTCAGCGGGGGGATGCTGTCGCGGTATATATGAACCGATCAGCAGATGCGGTGATCTCTATTTTAGCCATTTTACATGCAGGGGCTGCTTATGTACCGATTGATCCAGCTCAGCCTGAGGAGAGAATCCGTTGGATGCTTGAAGACAGCGGCGTATCCGTTTTGCTCTATGCTGACAGCCAGCCGCCAGTTGATGAAAGCATCAAAGCTGTTCATGTGACCGGCATGTCTCATCACTCACAAGCGGAATTATCAGTCGAGACGTCCCCATCTCAATTGGCATATATCATGTTCACTTCGGGATCAACTGGACGGCCAAAAGGAGTTCAAATTGAGCATCAGCATATTGTGAGGTTAGCATGCTCTCAGGAAAAAATAGGCTTGAACACGTCGGATCGTATGGCGCATACAGGAGCTGTCAGCTTTGATGCGATTACCCTTGAAATCTTTACTACGCTTCTGAATGGGGCGACGCTTTATCCTGTTGACCGTGATACTTTATTGGATATTCACCGATTTGAACAATTTATCCAAACACATCAGATCACAGCGCTCTTTTTAACGACTGGTTTATTTAATCAGCTCGCTCAGCAGCGGCCGCAAATGTTCAAAGGGTTAAAAACATTATTCACCGGCGGTGATGTGATCAATGTGAAAAGTGCGGAGCTTGTGAAAAAGTATCATCCATCAATTACCTTGCTGAATGTCTATGGCCCAACTGAAAATACAACCATTTCGACCATTTACGAAGTAAGAGGAGATGAAATGGGCCCGATCCCAATTGGTCAGCCGATTAATCATACGTCAGCTTATATTTTAGATGACTATCAAAGACTTCAGCCAATTGGAGCCCCAGGAGAGCTGTATGTGGGCGGAGATGGTGTTTCAAGAGGGTACATCAAACGTCCAGATTTGACTGATCAAGTATTCATGGCAGATCCTTTTAAGCCGTCAGGACGGATGTATCGAACGGGGGACTTGGCTAGATATGGTGCGGATGGTCAGATTGAATTCCTCGGCCGTGCCGATGATCAGGTGAAAATTCGTGGTTTCCGTATTGAGCTTGGTGAAATTGAATCAGTGCTTCACCAAGAAGTGGGCATAGATGAAGCAGTTGTACTTGTTCAGCAGCTCTCCTCAGATGAAAAGGAAATCATCGCTTACTTCACAGGGACACTGACAGAAGAAGAGGTAAGAGATGTATTCAATCAAAAACTGCCAGCTTATATGGTGCCGCACCATGTGATGAAGCTGGATACCTTTGCACTGACATCGAACGGGAAGGTAGATCGAAAAGCTTTACCGAAGCCTGACGAAGTGCATCGCGAGGAAATCAAAATCATTCTGCCTGAGACTGAGACAGAAAAGGCACTCGCTGACATTTGGGAGGATCTTCTTGGGAAAACGATTGGGATAGACGAGCATTTCTTTATGGCTGGCGGGCACTCACTCAAGGCGATGATGATGTCTGCGAAGGTTCAAGAAGTGTTTCAAAAGGAAGTGCCGATTCAAGTGATTTTCGAGAAGCCGACGATTCGCTCATTAGCGGTTTACATCGATCAGGATGGTCAAGAAGAAACCGGACATCCTATTTTGCCAGCAGAGCAGGCGGACGAATATCCGGTATCACCAGCTCAGCGCCGTTTATACATTTTGCAGACACTTGAACCTGACAGCACGAATTATCATATTCCGATCGTCTTAACGCTTGAAGGAACACTCGAATATCAGCGGCTCAAATCAGCATTTAATCAGTTAATCCAAACACATGAAATCTTAAGAACGAGCTTTCATATGAACGGGGAAGACATTGTCCAAAGGGTGCATGAATGGACTGAATTTGACCTTCCTGTTCATGACATCAAGGAAGAAGAGGCGGAGGCATTTCTTACAGAACGTCAATCGCCATTTGATTTAACAGCAGCACCCCTTTTGCGAGCTCAGCTGCTGAAAGTCAGTGAGAATCGTCATCTTCTCGTCTTAGAAGCACATCATCTCATTACAGATGGCAGCTCCATGAAGACATTCATTCAAGATTTAGCGAAGGCCTACGATGGGAAAGCTCTTGCTGAACGAGCCATTCATTATAAAGATTACGCTGTCTGGCAGCTAAGTGAAGAAGAAACGGAGAAACAGAAGGAACATGAAGCGTATTGGCTGAAGCAATTCGAAGGAGATTTACCGGTTTTAGAGCTGCCAACTGATTATCCGCGTCCAGCAGAACGTGATTTTACTGGAGAACGATTCATGTTTGGCTGTGATCAAGCAACGACTCAGCAAATTCATGAACTGCTTCAGAAAACTGATACGACTATGTATATGTTCTTGTTATCCGCCTTTCAAGTGCTGCTTGCCTCCTATAGCGGGCAGGAAGATATCATTGTGGGTTCGCCTGTTGCTGGACGGACACACCCTGATATCCAGGACATGCCGGGGATGTTTATCAACACCATTGCGATGCGCGGAAAACCAGAACAAACCAAAACATTTTTACAGCTGCTTGAAGAAATAAAAGAAACAAGTGTTGATGCTTTTGCACATCAAAGCTATCCGCTCGAAGAGTTAATTGCGAATCTTCCATTAGACCGTGATACAACTCGGAGCCCGCTTTTTAGCGTTTCATTTAACATGCAGAACATGGAGGTACCGGCGCTAAAGCTCGGCGATCTGCACATTTCGCCTTATGCCATTCAGCATCACTCGGTCAAATTTGATCTATCTTTAGAAGCATTTGAACGCGAGGGAGCATTAAAGCTGAGCTTTGACTATGCAGCGGCGTTATTTAAAGAAGAGACCGTCCGCCGGTTCGGAACTCATCTTCTGGCGATTATTCGGGAGGCAGTTCGTCATCCGGAGGAAAAGATCGGCTTGCTCCATATACTGGATCAGCATGAACAAATAGAGCGTCTGGAGAAAAAAGCCGAAGGGCAAACGAATCGTCATGAGCCATTCCATGTCCAATTTTCACGTCAGGCGAAGGAAACACCGGATGCTATCGCCGTCATGGATGATCAAAGAAAACTCACCTACCGCGAGCTTGAGGATATGTCATATGCACTTAGCTGTGAGCTTAAAAAACGAGGCGTCGAGAAAGAACAAACTGTGGCACTGATCCTTGACCGCTCTGTCTATGTCATTGTCTCCATGCTTGGTGTGATGAAAGCAGGAGGAGCGTTTGTCCCGATTGATCCGGCCTTTCCGGCTGAACGAATCCGCTACACATTAGAGGATTCAGGTGCACAAGTCATCGTGACAAATGAGTCTCTAGCAGATTCCTATCAAAATCATAAGTCGATTCAAGTGGTGCAGGTTGAACAAGCAGTGCATCAAAGCCATCCAATAGAATTGCCGGAAGTGTCGGCTGATCAGCTCGCTTATGTCATTTACACATCTGGGACAACGGGGAAGCCGAAGGGTGTACAGCTCACGCATCGTAATCTATCACACTATGTCAGCTGGCTGATAAATGAGGTGACATTGCAGGAATGTGATCGGACGGCACTGCTTTCTTCTTATGCATATGATCTTGGTTACACAAGCATTTTCCCTGTTTTAAAAGCAGGGGGGACACTCTATGTTCCTCGTGAAGACGTGTATACAGACCCTGTACGTCTGATGCGGTTGATTGATGAACAAGAGCTGACTTATATCAAAATGACACCATCCTTATTTCATATGATGGCAGATTCTAAGGAACATTCATTTAATGCTTTACGCCTGGTGGTACTTGGAGGAGAACCGGTGATCCCTGAGGATGTTGAAACATTTATGATGCAGCATCCATGCGTGGCAGTCATGAACCATTATGGTCCGACTGAGACAACCATTGGTACAGTGACCAAGCTGATCACACCGCTAGAGCTGGACGCTTTGAAGGAACGATCTTTGATCGGACAGCCAATTGCTCACACAAGAGCGCTCGTATGCAATCAGCAGCAGCGTCTTGTCCCTTATGGCGCGCCGGGAGAGCTTTATATATCTGGAGAAGGCGTGTCGAGAGGATATTTGAATCAGCCTGAATTAACAGCAGAACGTTTTCTTGAAAATCCATATGATCCTCAAGAGAAAATGTATCGCACAGGGGATTTGGTCAGACAGCATGCAAATGGAGATATTGAGTTTCTTGGAAGAGTCGATGATCAAGTGAAAATCCGCGGCTATCGCATTGAGAAACAGGAAATTGAGCATGCCGCACGTGCTCTGGCATCTATTCAAGAAGTCTATGTAAAAGTCCTGCACCTGTCTGGGTTGCCGGAGCTTGCACTCTATTACACAGCGCCAGAACACATTGGAACACTGACGTTTAGAGAAAATCTTGCGGAGACACTGCCGGATTATATGATTCCAACGTACTTTGTGAAAGTCGATCACATTCCACTCACCCAAAACGGAAAGGTGGATGCGAAGTCTTTGCCGCTTCCGCATGAGGTGCATATGAACCGTACGGCGCATGTGGCACCAGAAACGGAACTTGAGCAGGCGCTGTGTGACATTTGGTCAGAAGTTCTTGGGGTTGAACAAATAGGTGTTCATGACCACTTCTTTGAATTGGGAGGTCATTCCCTCAAGGGCATGGTGCTCATTTCGAAGGTGCAGGCAAAGCTGAACAAGCATGTGCCGCTCAAAGTCCTTTTTGAAAAACCAACCATACGGGCAATGGCAGCCTACTTGGAAGAAACAGATTCTTCGGTGGTGACATCCATTCAGCCAGCGGAAAAGCAAGATTTCTATCCCGTCTCTTCTGCTCAAAAGCGTATGTATGTACTGCAGCAGCTGCATCCAGAAGCAGTCACTTATCATATGCCAGCCGTTTTAATGATGGAAGGCAGCCTTGATGTGAAGCAGCTGGAAGCATCGCTTCAAGCCTTGATCGACAGACATGAATCACTTCGGACAGCCTTTGTAGAAATTGACGGCGTACCCGTTCAAAAAGTCTATCGCCAAGTGCCGTTTACATTAAAGATTGATGAAATAGAGGGCGATCAGGAGCAGTCTGTCATCGAGTCATTCATTACACCATTCTCATTACATCAAGCACCATTAATGAGGGCGAAAGTGGCGAAGCTTTCTGATGAGAAATATGTATTCATGATGGATATGCACCATATCATTGCAGATGGTGTCACACGCAGCCTGCTCATTCAAGAACTCGCAGAGCTGTATGAGAAAAAGACATTACCGCCAGTTCAGCTGCATTACAAGGATTTTGCGGTATGGCAGCAGGAAGAAAAGCAGCAGGCGCTGCTTGAGAAACAGCGGCAGTATTGGCTGGAGCAATATGCACAGCCGCCGGAAGACTTAGCACTGCCTCTTGATTTTCCGCGTCCTCAAGTTCAGTCATTTGAAGGAGGGCGAGTCGATAGATGGTTGTCTGCTGAAAAGGTGCAGTCCATCAAAACGCTTATGGCGGAAAAAGGTGTGAGCTTGAACATGGTGATGCAAACGGCATTTGCCATTTTCCTTTCCAAATTAACTGGGCAGACAGATATCGTCATAGGTGCTGTGACCGCAGGACGTACGCATGCTTCAATCGAGCGGGTTCCAGGCATGTTTGTCAATACACTGGCTCTTCGAAACGAAGTGCAGCCAGAAGAAACGACAGCGCAGCTGCTTGAAAAAATGAAAGATCGCAGCCTATCAGCCTATGAACATCAAGAATTCCCGTTTGAGGAATTGGTGGCTCAGTTAGATCTTCCGAAAGACACGAGCCGCAATCCATTGTTTAGTGTCATGCTGACAACAGATGACCGTGACCTGACGTTACCGGATTTGAATGGACTCAAGCTGTCGCAAAAGCAGCAAGATACCGTTCATGCAAAATTTGATATAACGCTCGGTGTATTTGAAGAAAATGACCAAGTGGGCTTGCGCTTTGAGTATGCAGCGGCTCTGTTTAAAAAGAGCACCATTCAGCGCTGGAGCAGGTATATTGAAAAAATCATAGACGATATGCTGGCTAAGCTGAATCAGCCAATTTCAGCGCTATCTCTCATAACTGAAGAGGAAAAACGAGAGCTGATCAATGAATGGTCAGGACCAGACCTCAACGTCCCGTTAGATCAAACCGTTCATGCCTTGATTGAAGCTAAGTCACAAGAAGCGCCGCACCAAAAAGCAGTGGTCTTCTGCGGAACGAGCTGGACGTATGAAGAACTGAATCATCGGGCAAATGTAGTCGCTTCAAGACTCATCGCAAACGGCACAAAACCAGGCGACCGCGTCGGTATTCTCACTCGTCCGTCCCTTGATATGACGGCAGCTGTTCTTGGCGTTCTCAAGGCAGGTGCGGCATTCGTTCCAATTGATGCGGATTATCCAGCGCAGCGTATTGCGTACATGCTGGAAGACTGCGGGGCAGAGGTGCTTCTGATGCAGAAAGGACTCACTGCACCATCTTCATTCACAGGTCAAGTGTTGTTCATAGAAGATGCGGTAGAAGGAGAAGCTCACGAGATTCAGGTTCATATCAAACCAACAGATCTCGCCTATATGATTTACACGTCTGGAACGACAGGAAAGCCGAAGGGTGTCATGGTTGAGCACCAGTCGCTTGTGAATCTTGCATTCTGGCACAATGATGCGTTCCAAGTGACACACGAGGATCGAACTGCGAAATATGCCGGCTTTGGCTTTGACGCCTCCATTTGGGAGATGTTCCCGACGTGGATCGCCGGCGCAGAGCTGCACATTATCGATGAAGCGATTCGTCTCGATATGATCAAGCTCAATGCGTATTTCAATGAAAAAGGCATCACCATTGCCTTCCTGCCGACCCAGCTATGCGAGCAGTTTATGTCAATGGACAACCATTCTCTGCGTTATTTACTAACAGGCGGAGACAAGCTGAAACAGGTAAAGCCGGTTCCATATCAACTCGTCAATAATTACGGTCCGACTGAAAATACAGTCGTAGCGACAAGCGGAATGATCGATCCAGAACAAGGCACGATTCCGATTGGAACAGCGATTGCCAATACACGTTTTTACATCATGGGTTCTTTATACGACCTGTCGCCGCCAGGCGTACCAGGTGAGCTCGTGATTGCAGGAAAAGGACTGGCAAGAGGCTACTGGAATCTTCCAGATGAAACCGACAAACGATTTGTCCCAGATCCATTTTATCCAGGCGAGCGCATGTACCGCACAGGCGATCTAGTGAAATGGACAGAGGATGGTGAGCTGATTTATCTCGGCAGAATAGACCATCAAGTGAATATCCGCGGCTTCCGTATTGAGCTGTCAGAAATTGAAGCGCAGCTTTTGACGCTGGATGTCGTCAAAGAAGCCGTCGTGACAACGGTCAAAGATGCGAGTGATCAGGACGCCCTTGCCGCTTACGTGATTACGGAAAACGATACAGATACTGAGGAATTAAAAGAAAGCCTAAAACGCACACTGCCTGAATACATGGTGCCAGCATGGATCATAAAGCTAGACCAATTTCCAATGACGGTCAATGGAAAAGTTGATCTCAAAGCATTGCCAGCTCCTGATATGGAAGCGAACCAAACGGTATACGAAGCCCCAAGAGATGAAGTGGAAACGCTGCTTTGCGGCATTTGGGAAGATGTCCTTGGCGTCAGCCAAGTCGGCATTCACGATCACTTCTTCTTCCTTGGAGGAGATTCGATTAAAGGCATCCAAATGGCAAGCAGACTCACGCAAGCAGGCTGGAAGCTCGATATGAAACTTCTATTCCAGTATCCAACAATTGCAGAGCTTCGCCCATATATAGAGGAAGCCGATCTCCTCACAGCCGACCAATCACCTGTCGAAGGAGAAGTCATTTTCACACCGATTCAACGCTGGTTCTTTGAACGAGCATTCAGCGATCAGCACCATTGGAATCTCTCGATGATGCTTCATGCACCAAATGGATTTGACCTTTCCATTACAGAACAAGTCATGCAAAAACTGCTTTTACATCATGATGCACTGCGTATGGTATACAAGCAGGAACATGGCGGCATCCTGCAATACAACCAGCGGGAGCTCCCGGAACCGATGGCGATTATTTCTCATGATGTCTCAAAAGAGCACGACGTGAAAAAGGCTGTTTCCACATATGCGAACGAGTATCAGCGTCAGCTGAACCTCGAAACAGGTCCGTTAATGAAAGTGATTTGTTTCCATGCAGAAGATGGCGATCATTTACTCATCGTGACACACCATTTAGTCATTGACGGTGTCTCATGCCGAATTCTACTAGAGGACTTTATGTCTCTATATCAGCAGGCAGCTCAGGGGCAAAAGCTTGTCCTGCCGCTGAAAACTCATTCCTTTAAAGAATGGGCAGAGGCCATTGAACGTTATGCACAGTCACAGCCATTAAAAAGTCAGCAGGAGTATTGGGCAGAAATTGAAAGCAAACCATTAACCGCATTACCTGTTGATCATGAAGTGACAAAAAGAAAAGTTTCAGAAACCAAATCGGTTCAAATGCAGCTGACAGAAACAGAAACTGAGCATCTTTTGACCGATATTCATCTGCCGTACACAACAGAAATGAACGATATTCTTTTATGTGCTCTCGGTCTTGCTGTACAAGAGTGGACAGGTGAGTCCCATGTACATGTGCAGCTTGAAGGTCATGGTAGAGAGGATATTTTATCAGGGCTGGATGTCTCTCGCACGATTGGCTGGTTTACAAGTATGTATCCAGTTGTTCTTGAAGCGAAGCCGGATCAGACCATAGCTGATGCTATTAAAGGAACGAAAGAAATGCTGCGGCGTGTGCCAAATAAAGGAATTGGCTACGGAATCTTAAAATACATGACAGCCACTGAACCGTCAGGGCAGCACGTACATCCTGAAATCAGCTTGAACTATCTTGGACAGATTGATCAGGAAGTGACGACAGAACTCTTTGGGCCGTCGACTTATGATATGGGACGACAAGCAAGCCTTGATTCGGAAGCTGTTTATAAGCTAAACCTTAGTGGTCTTGTTCAACAAAACCGATTCATTTTGTCTTGTTCCTATTGTGCAAGTGAATATGAAGAACAGACGATACAGCAGTTCATGGCATTGTTGAAGGGGAAAATTCAATCCATCATCACCCATTGCTTAGCGCAGCAAGAACGGGAATTTACGCCAAGTGACTTCTCTGCCGCTGACCTTGAAATGGACGAAATGGACGACATTTTTGACATGCTTGAGGAGAAATTGACTTAACAACACGAGATGAATCATAAAAAAGGAAGGGAGGATGAAATAGATGAGTCAATTTAAAAGGGATCAAGTTCAAGACATGTATTATCTGTCACCGATGCAAGAAGGAATGCTGTTTCATACCCTCCACCATCAGGAAAAGGGCTTTTATGTAGAGCAAATGGATATGAACGTTAAGGGCACACTGCGTTATGACTTACTTGAGAAAAGCATGAATATCATCGTGGAGCGGTACGATATTTTTCGTACCGTGTTTCTCCACGAAAAAGTAAAGCGCCCTGTCCAAGTTGTACTAAAGGAACGTCCTTTTACACTTGATGTTGTGGACTTGCAAGATCTTTCTGAAGACGAACGGCTTGAACGTATAGAGAAATTCAAACAACAGGATCAACTGAGAGGATTTGACCTCTCAAAGGATTCTCTCATGCGGGCATCTGTTTTCCAAACGGGCCCTGCCAGCTATCGCTGGATATGGAGCTATCATCATATCCTTCTGGATGGCTGGTGCTTTGGACTTGTGGTGCAGGAGTTATTTGCGATTTACCATGCACTTTTACATGACGTTCCTTACAAGTTAGAACCGGTCAAACCATATAAAGAATATATAAAGTGGCTGGAAAAACAAGATAAGCAAGCATCACTTCAATATTGGCAGCAATCATTAGCAGGATTTGATGGACAATCGACCTTTAAAAAGCAGCGGAAACAAACGAATGAACATGAATTAGGCGAAATTGAATGGTCCTTGAGCAAAGAAGAAACGGCCGCTTTATCAGAGTTAGCGCTGCAGCAAAATGCGACGTTAAGCAGTGCGCTTCAATCAGTCTGGTCGGTTCTGCTGAGCAGGTATCAGCGGTCAAATGATGTGCTGTTTGGAACAGTTGTGTCAGGACGTCCGGCAGATTTGGCTGGCGTTGACAGGATGGTTGGGTTGTTCATCAATGTCATCCCAAGAAGAATTCAGCTGACAGATCACATGACATTTCGTGCGCTCCTGTCAGAAACACAGCAGCATTCTCTTGCAGCCGAGCCGCACCAATATATTCCGATTTACGATATTCAGGCAAAGACAGGTCAGCAGCAGCTCATTGATCATATTGTCGTGTTTGAAAATGTCCCAGCCGCAAAGAAGGACGAGCAAGAAGCACGGTTAGGGTTCACGGTGGAGGACATGAATGTCTATGAAAAATCAAACTATGATCTCAATCTGCTCGCATCGCCTGGAGAAGAATTACTATTGAAGCTGGCCTTTAACCAAAGAGCGTTTGATCCTCAATTTGTTCATAAGTTAAAGGAACAGCTCAGCCTATTGATAAATGAGGCGGTCAAGCATCCCGATCAATCGGTTCATACACTCCCATTCGTCACAAAACAGGAAAAACAGCTGATTCTTGAGGAATGGAATGCACCTGAGCTTGAGCATGACCAGCTGTATTTATCGAAATGGTTTGAGCATAATGTCCGCAAACAGCCAAATGCAGTGGCGCTATCAGCAGAAGAGCAAACGATGACATATGCCGAGCTGAATGAACAAGCCAATCGATTGGCAAGACATTTGCAAAAAAATGGGGCCGCACATCAAACGGTCATCGCCATTTTAGCCGATCGAACGCCTGAACTCATTGTCAGTCTGCTTGCTGTCTTAAAAGCAGGCGCAGCCTATGTGCCAATTGATCCTGATTATCCAGAAAGCCGCATTCAATACATGCTTAAAGACAGCGGAGCGACGCATCTTCTGACTCACTCATCTTTTATTGGTCAGGCGAAGGGACTCGGGTTTGCTGGCACGTATCTGTTTGCAGATGATCAGGAGATTTCACTAATGAGCTCAGAGAATCTGCCGCTGGAAGCAGGTTTACACGATACGGCATATATCATGTATACATCAGGCACAACGGGTCAGCCAAAAGGCATCATGACAACCCATTCCAATATTGCCCGGGTGGTCAAAAATACGAACTACTTAACCATTTCAGAAACAGATACACTACTGTCGCTATCCAACAGCGTATTTGATGGCTTTACCTTTGATGTATACGGTGCACTTTTAAACGGAGCAAAGCTTGTCCTGCCGAAAAAAGAAACCATTTTAGATATGCATGAGCTGACGGAGCTGATTAAAAGAGAAAGCATTTCTGTCATGTTTGTTCCAACTGCTTTATTTAATCTTCTTATTGATGAAGAAACCGATTGGATGCGCAGTGTGCGCAAGGTGCTGTTCGGAGGTGAGCGTGCATCTGTACAGCATGTGAGAAAAGCCTTTGATGTCATGGGGAAAGGCAGACTAATCAATGTCTACGGCCCAACTGAATCAACGGTTTTCGCCACCTATTATCCTGTAGATGAAGCTCCTCCGATCGAAGCGCATTCTATTCCAATCGGAAAGCCGATTAACCAAACGGGTGCTTATATATTGAGCCAGCACGGACAGCTTCAGCCGATTGGAATGGTTGGAGAACTTTGTCTCAGCGGCAAAGGGCTTGCGAAGGGGTATTTGAATCGTCCTGATCTGACAAAAGAAGCCTTTATCACACATCCATTTGCTGCGGGAGAAAGGCTGTATCGTACGGGAGATTTGGCTTATTTTCGAGCAGACGGTCTGATTGAGTATGCAGGCAGAGTGGACGATCAGGTGAAAATTCGCGGCCACCGAATTGAGCTGACAGAAATTGAAGCCCACCTTCTCATGCATCCGGGTGTAAAGCAAGCTGCCCTTATGACGGATCAGCATGGCTCGCAGCATACAAGACTGCTCGCCTATATGACGTGTGAGGAGGAGTGGAAGGACAAAGTTGATGTGATCAAGTCAGGGCTGAAGGAGAAACTTCCGGCTTACATGCAGCCTCATGAGCTGATCAGACTTGAGAAAATGCCGCTGACACCAAACGGAAAGATTGATAAACGTCAGCTGCCAAAGCCGGAGACGCCTCAAGGAAACCGCCATGTGAAGCTTCCGGCCAATGAGATAGAACAAAAGCTGCTTGTCATGTGGCGTGAAGTACTTGAACGAAATGATATCAGTACAGATGACCATTTCTTTGAGCTTGGCGGACATTCTTTAAAAGCGATGTCACTTTTATCAAAGGTGTCGAAGGAATTCGATGTTCAGGTGCCTATTCACTTGCTGTTTGAGACGCCTACAATTGAAGCCATCAGCCGTTATATTCAACAGCAGGATCATGAAGCTGCCGGCTATCTTGTATTCAATGAATCTCAAACGCCAACAGTCTTTGCTCTTCCGCCATTACCGGGCTACGGCTTTATCTATCAGGAAGCTGCCAAAACACTTGATAGCGTTCGTTTGATCGCCTTTGACTTTATTGAAGCTGATCAACGCATGACGCAATACGTTCAGCATATCCAGCACCTTCAGCCTGAAGGGCCGCTGACTTTGATGGGCTACTCTGGCGGGTGCTACCTGGCCTTTGATCTCGTTCAATCGCTTGAAAAAGCAGGACGGACGGTGGAAAAGGTCATCATGATCGATTCCTATAAGAAAATTGGTGAAAGTGATTTAGAAGGACGATCCATTGATGACGATATCGCAGCGATTGTCCATCAATCAAAGCAAAGTGAACTTGCCCAAGAAGAGCTCGTTCAAGAAGCGCTTGCTCAAAAAACTAGGGCCTATTATGAAACATTTGTTAAGGGGGTGAATCAAGGAAAGATACAAGCAGATATCGATTTCATCCAATCAGAAGAGCAAATTGATGTTCCAGACTGGATGGATCATTGGGAAGAAGCGACGACCGGTGCTTATCGCTATTATCAAGGCTATGGTCAGCATGCTGACATGTTCAAAAACAAAGAATGTGCAGCCCAAAATGCCCAGCTGATCCAAAAGATCGTCAATCAAAAAAATAGAGAAGCCGTTTTGTAAACTTTAGATCAGGCAGGGGTGCACATTAGCAGCCCTGCCTGACAAAAAAGGAAAGGAACTCATATGAAACCATCAATTAAGAATGAATTAAATGTACATGAATCAATGGATACGATTTTACAAGATGTACAGAGAACCATTTTACAAACCAACGAAATCGAACGCTTCGCTGTTTTTTCTCGGGAAAAAACCATTCGACCGCGGCCATATCACCTCTCTCATTTATTTCTCGACAATCACATGGAGCAGGAGGCCGCATCTGAATCGATACAGAAGCACACGGCTTCCCCTGCTTTAGCGGACATGCCGCCTGCCCTTTCCTATGGAGGGGATCTAGATGTTAAGGCAGGAGCCCAAACCTTGCAGGACGCCTTAACAGAGGCGGCAAAAACGACAAATGGGCTGACTTATATCGTCAATAGTGAAAATGAACTCACACAATCCTATGCGCAGTTAAAGGAGGATGCCGAGCGGGTTCTGACAGGTTTAAGGGCGCTCGGACTTAAACCGGGTGATCCTGTGTTCTTTCAGTTTTCATCCAATCATGCGATGGTAACCGCCTTTTGGGCGTGTGTGTTAGGCGGATTTGTTCCAACACTAGTGTCCGCTGCACCGACCTATCGGGAAATGAATGCCTCCGTGAAGAAACTTCATCATGCGTGGCACCTGCTGGAGCATCCGCTCATTTTAACAGATGACTCGCTGATTGATGAGGTGCAAGGCTTAGCTTTATTGTGGCATACAGACAAGTTACGTGTCGCAGCCGTTGAGCCGATGCTTTCTTTAGAAAGAGACATAGAAGCTTATCCCGCGTCACCGGATGATTCAGTCTTTTTTATCTTAACGTCTGGAAGTACAGGGATGCCCAAATGCGTAGAGCATTCTCATCGAAGCGTGCTGGCGAATGTCAAAGGAACAGTGGCAGCCAATGGGTTTACACAAGAGGATGTATCGTTAGACTGGATGCCTTTAGATCATATTGGCGGCATTGTGATGTTTCACCTTGTCAATGTATACACGGGCTGTGAGCAGGTTCGGGCAAGAACAGATGATTTTATCGCACAGCCGCTGCGCTGGCTTGACTGGATGGACCGCCACCGTGCAACGAAGACATGGGCGCCTAACTTCGCATTTGCGATGATCAATGATTATGAGAAAGACATTTCATCAGGATCTTGGGATCTTTCTGCTATGACCTGTATGATCAATGGGGCAGAAGCGGTCGTACCGAAGACGATTCACCGATTTTTACACTTGCTTGCTCCGCACGGCTTAAAGGGAGACGTCATTAGACCGGCATTCGGCATGTCTGAAATCTCTTCAGCCGTTGTCTTCTCTTTTGCGATAGAGCGGGGAGATGAAAGCAGCGGGGTTCTAACCTTTGAGGAAACATCACTCACAGAGCAGCTAAGACCAGCAGAGGCGCGTGAGACAGGAACCGTCAGCTTTACAGAGCTGGGAAGACCAATTCCGGGGATCACGATTCGTATCGTGAATCATCAGCATGAGCTTCTTCCCGAAGATCATATTGGCAGTGTGCAAATTAAAGGGCCGACGACAATGAAGGGCTATTACAAGAATAACGAAGCGAATCAAGAAGTCTTTCAAACAGACGGCTGGTTTCACACGGGGGATTTAGGTTTTCTGCACGAAGGAAGGCTGACATTAACCGGTAGAGAAAAAGACATGATCATCATCAACGGGAAAAATTATCACAACTATGAAATAGAAGTCATTGCAGAGGAAGTACCCGGCGTCGAAACGAGCTTTGTAGCCGCTTGTTCCGCTCGGATGGAAGCATCTGCATCCGACGAGCTGATTCTCTTTTTTACACCGAAGCTGTATGAACCTTCTTATATCATGAGGGCAAGTCAGAATATCAAATCCCATATTGCAACAAAAATGGGGTTGTCTGCATCGCGCGTGATTCCTGTCCAGAAGCATGCCTTTCCGAAAACAAGCTCTGGAAAAATAGAAAGGGCACAGCTCAAGAAGCGATGGCAGGAAGGTGAATTCGATGAAATCATCAAGGAGCTGGACATCAGACTTGAAAATGAGCACACCTTGCCTGATTGGAGTCTACAAAAGAAGTGGACACCTGCTCCGCTTCATGAAGCGGAAAAACAAACAGAAGGGAATATGGTGATCTTTGCAGACACACTAGGGCTGGCAGATCAATTAAAATCCCTTTCAGGCAATGAGCAAACGTATATTACGGTTGAACCGGGTCAAGCATTCACACAACTTACACATACACACTTCATCATCCACCCGAATCGGCCGTCTGACTACGAACAACTCTTTGAGACGCTCCGTTCGTATGGCGTTTCGGTGAAACAAATCATTCACCTTTGGAACTACACAACTCAAGAAGACACACTTCATGCATCGTTGGCAAAAGAAGCGCAGAAAACTGGCAGTATGAGTGCATTATATGTAACAAAAGCGATCGCTGCCTATGAGGAGCCGGTAGAGATCACGTTTGTCTCTGCTCATGCGATGAATTTGCCGGAAGATCAAACACACGATGTGGAGAAAGCAACGACAGCAGGATTGATGACAGCTGTTCAGCATGAATGGCCGTTTATCAAGGTGCGGTGTCTTGATTTTTCTCTGATAGAACCGGATGCTGGCCGTTCTCATGCATCATTGATCATGACAGAGCTCACACATGACACAAGCCATCATATCGCCGCTTATCGCGAAGGTGTTCGTTATATTCCTCTTTTAATACCGTTTCATCTGGAAAAAGAACAAAGGATGAAGAAACCGCCATTTGAATCATCCGGGCTTTATGTGATGACAGGCGGGCTTGGCGGCATTGGGGGGATGCTTAGTGAGTACCTGCTGACATCCTATCAAGCGCATCTAGTGCTAGTTGGAAGAAAGGCGAGAGAGGCTTTATCTATGGAGCAGCAAGACGTATTGATTTCACTTGAGACACTAGCGGAAAAGCGCGGCGGCACAGTTCTTTATGAAAAAGTGGACATCACTGACGCAAAAGCCATTGAAGCGTTGATCTCAAAACAGGAGGCGGCTTTAGGCAAAAGGCTGCATGGCGTTATTCATTTCGCTGGCATCATTCAAGAAGAGCTGCTTCGTGACATGACGTCTGTGTCATTACATGCGATGTACGAAGCGAAGGTATATGGCACGATTGCGCTTCATGAAGCAGCCTCTAAACGGCACAATGTCTTATTCCTTTCTAGCTCGTCAGCTCGAACGTTAAAGGGCGGGATGACCGTTGGCGCTTATTGCGCGGCCAATGAGTTCGTTGAACAATTTGCTCATTATCAGAGGCTGACATCTACTGTAAAGCCGTATTGCTTTAGCTTTAGCATGTGGGATGAGACCGGAATGAGTGAAGGCTCAATGATCAAAGGCATGCTAAAAGAAAGGGGCTATCTCCCGATTCCAAAGCGGGTGGGCATTCAAACAATGCTGGCATGCTTGATGACAGATGCTCCCCTCATTTATATCGGGCTGGATCGGTCGAAGCAGGAAATTCAAGAGATGATACAGGGGGAGATCCTAACAGAGCAGGCCGTATATGTCTTTTTCAAAACTGATCAAACAAAGGCTATTGAAGAAAGACTGTATCAATCCATTTATACGTGTATACAGTCTCGGCTATCTGGTGAATATTCCGTTCATCTATATCCTGAAGAATACTGGAAAGAAACAGAGGATGGGATGCCGGACGAAGAGTATTTCAATGAATTAATAGAGGAAAGCGGACATGCTGCAGAGGACAGAGTACCTCAAACCGAGACGGAAAAACTTTTGGCACATATTTGGTCCGAACTGCTTGATGTCTCAATCATCAGCTGTGGTGATCATTTCTTTCTACTCGGAGGTCATTCGCTCAAGGCAACGCAAATGCTGTCTGCTGTTAGGCAGAAAACTGGATTTGACGTGCCGCTCGCCGTTCTTTTTGAGCATACGAGACTCGGAGAGTTAGCGGACTGGATTGATTCACATGCCAAAGCCGATGAAGCGATTCCGATACGGAAAATAGAAAAGGGTCAGGAGCTTCCGATGTCCTATGCTCAGCAAAGACAGTGGTTTCTCTATCAATTACAGCCTGATCTGCCATTATACAATAATACGATTTCCTTTCGGATGAATGGACCTTTAGATGTAAAGGTGCTTCAGCGCAGCCTGCAGCAAATGGTGCAAAGGCATGAATCACTCAGAACATCTTTTGCAATGAACGGCGATGAACCGGTACAGATCATACATGAGCATATGACTCTTCCAGCGCTTGAGGTGGTCGATGTATCAGATTTGGCATCACAGGAAGAAAAAGAACAAAAAGCGGCTGAGTGGGCGAAAAAAGAAGCGGGCACACCTTTCCGCTTAGAGCATGATGCACTCTTTCGGGTGAAACTAATTCGGCTGTCAGAAACAGATCATTTGCTGCTGATGTCCATTCACCACATCGTGTCAGATGGCTGGTCGATTGGCATTGCCGCAAAGGAGCTGTCCGAATGGTATACAGCAATGATCGAGGGGAGGGAGCCTGATCTCTCACCGCTGCCGATTCAATATGCAGATTACGCACTTTGGCAGAAGGAGTATTTGACGGGAGAAACACTGCAGAAGCAGCTTTCCTATTGGAAGGAGCAATTTGCGGTACCTGTGGAAGAGTTGATGCTGCCGTATGACTACACGCGTCCGGCCGTTCAATCCTATAAGGGAAAAACGAAAAAATACCGCTTGTCGAAGCCGCTGTCTGACCAGCTGGCTGCTCTTTCTCAGAAAACAGACAGCACCCTTTATATGACATTACTTTCGGCTTTCTCTACCTTGCTGCATCGATTGTCTTCACAGGATGAGTTTGTCATTGGATCCGTCATTGCCGGGAGAAATCGGACGGAGATGGAGCAGCTCATCGGATTTTTCGTGAATACGCTGGCACTTCGGATCGATCATAGCGGGAATCCGGCTTTCACAGAGCTATTAGAGCGAGTGAAGGAAACAACAATGGGTGCCTATGCACATCAGGATGTGCCGTTTGAGATGGTCGTAGATGAGCTGAATATTGTACGTGAGGCTGGGAAGCAGCCGCTGTTTCAGGTCATGTTCGTTCTGCAAAACCTGCCCCTTGAAGCTTCTCCGATGGGTGAAGCGACATCTGTTTTAGCCATTGAAGATAATGATACGGCCAAATTCGATCTATCTCTGTTTGTTTTTGAAGGGGCGGAAGGTCTTCAATTAAAACTGGAGTATGATGCAGACTTATTTTCTGACGACACGATGGAACGGTTCCTTCGTTACTACGAGCAGCTGCTTGCATGTATTTGTGAAAATCCAGCACAGCCAATCAGACAAATGAATTACCTGCCAGAGAAAGAGAGGAATCAGCTGCTCTATGAATGGAGCGGCACAACAGATCAACCAGCAGGCCCGCTTCTCATCACAGAACGGTTTGAAGCGCAGGTGAAAAAGACACCTCATGCGATCGCCCTCGAATCTGGGGGAAAACAGTGGACGTATCAGGAGTTACAAGAGAAAGTTGACCGGCTTGCCGCTTATCTGCAGCAGCGAGGAGTGAAGCCGCATGAACCAGTAGGGCTTCTGATCGACAGGTCGCCTGAAATGATTTTTGGGGTACTGGCGATTGTGAAAGCAGGCGGGGCCTATGTCCCAATTGATCCTGAATATCCAGAAGCACGCATTGATTATATGCTGAGGGATACAGGTATTCAGCTGTTATTGACAAAAAATGAATGGCTGAAACAAGTCTCGATCAGTCAAACCGAGCTCATTTGTCTTGATCAGGGGTATGAAGAGTTTTTATCAGAGGCAGAACTCAAGTCTGCTGCTTTAAAACCTGATGGACTCGCTTATATCAATTACACATCAGGATCAACCGGTCAGCCAAAAGGGGTTTTAATTCCGCATCAAGCGGTCATCCGGCTTGTATGTGAAACAGATTATGTCACCCTTCATGAACATACGCGTATTTTACAAATCGCGAGCTTTTCCTTTGATGCCTTTACGTATGAAATATGGGGGGCCCTGCTCAACGGGGGAAGGCTGATACTGACCGATCGAAATACGATCTTATCAATGGATACACTGGCTGACACGCTGACATCTTACAAGATCACAACAGGATTTCTGACAGTGCCGCTGTTTAACCGATTAACAGAGGAACATCCAGAAGCTTTATCTGGATTCGATACATTATTGGTCGGTGGTGATGCTTTGTCAGCTGCTCATATCCGTAAAGCGCTGCCGTATCTGCCTGAAGGTCTTTTAAACGGCTATGGACCAACTGAGAATACGACGTTCTCCTGTGTGCATCACATTCGAGCAGTGGATGAGGGGCAGGCAACAGTTCCTATCGGTCAGCCAATTGCGTATTCACAGGCCTATGTACTAGACGACCAGCTGCAGCCGGTTCCGCAAGGTGTCATTGGAGAGATCTACGTAGGCGGTACAGGGCTTGCACTCGGTTACCTTGGAGATGAAGAAAAAACATCGCAATCATTTATCCCGCATCCTTTCCAAGAAGGAGCGCGTTTATATAAAACAGGCGATATGGGCCGCTGGCTGCCAAACGGCATCATCGACTGCCTTGGAAGAATCGATCATCAAGTGAAAATTCGCGGACACCGCGTCGAATGCGGAGAAATTGAAGCCGCCATGCTGCGCTTTGATGACATCATAGAATGTGCGGTCATTCCGCATCAGCATGAGAGTGGTCATAAGCGATTGATCGGTTATTTTGTCCAAAAGGGCAGCATGTCCACGCAAGACATTCGCCATCAATTAAAAGAAATACTGCCAGATTATATGGTGCCAAGCCTATTAATAGAGCTGGAGGAACTCCCGCTCACGGCAAATGGCAAGGTAGATCAAAAACGTCTCCCGCCGCCAGAGTGGAGACAGGAAGAAGTGGACAAACCGGCTGACAGGGCACTCAGTGAGGAAGAACGCGTACTGGAAAAAGTGTGGACTCAGCTGCTCGGTACGCCTTCGATTGGCGTACATGATAACTACTTTGAGCTTGGCGGAGATTCGATTATTGTCATACAAATGGTGGCGCGCTTAGCACAGGAAGGCTATGTCATTCAGCCGAGAGATGTATTTGAAAAACAGACGATTTCACAGCTGGCACTTGCTATGAAAAGGTCAGATGCTGCTGCGTTCTATGATCAGTCGCCTGTCACAGGAGCTGTTCGTCTGCTTCCAATCCAATCATGGTTCTTTGAGCAATCAATGACAAACCAAGATTATTGGAATTTATCAGCGCATATGGAATTCAAGCAATCCATACAGCTAAAGCAGCTGACACAGGTTCTCTCAAAAATTGTCGATCATCACGATATGCTGAGAGCGATGTATACAAAAACAGCAGATGGATCATGGATTCAAACCATTCGTGCGCCTGGCATCACCCCTTGTGTCACCTTCTTTGATTTGACGGGTGTTTCTCATGAGGAAGCGCTGGAACAAATCCGCATGGAGACCACCGCTTGTCAAGGAACGTTGTCATTAGAGCGGGGAGAATTAATCAAAGCCATTCTTTTTCACACAAGTGATGGTACGTCTGAACTCTTTATCGCAGCCCATCATCTTGTAATGGATGGAATCTCATGGCGCATCATACAGGAGGACCTATTAAATGGACTGAAGCAGCTTGCGGCAGGGCAGGAAATCGCGCTTGCAAAGAAAACTGCGTCCTATCAGCAGTGGGCAGAAGCTCTCTATGAATATGCACAAACCGATGAATTACAAGAGCAGGTTCCTTTTTGGCAAAATATCATCAGACAAGAGGAAGAGGGTTCTCCTTTTCAAACACCTGCGCTTTTCAATATAGAAGAACATGCAGAGATTTTGTCTGTTCAATTGACGAAGGATCAAACAGATATTTTACTAAGGCAGGCATCACAAGCGTACCGAACAGAGGTAAACGATTTACTCCTATCCGGACTCACGCAAGCCGTTGGAAAGCCGCTGCTCATCACGTTAGAAGGGCACGGACGCGAGGATTTATTTGAACAGATGGATTTGTCACGAACAGTCGGATGGTTTACAAGCTCTTATCCTATTTTTATTCCTTTTATTCAAACCGATATTGAGAGACAAATCAAAGATGTCAAAGAAACCTTAAGAGCTGTGCCGCAAAAGGGAATCGGCTATGGCTTGCTTCAATATATGACAGCATCTCGTTTACTCAAAGAGGCCGCGCCGCAGATGAGCTTTAATTATCTTGGACAGTTAGATCAAATAGACGGTGAAGCACATCTTTATTTAGCAGATGAACGAAATGGACATGTACATGATCCAAAAGCAGAAAGACAGCATTTGATCGATGTATACGGATATGTTGTGAACGGTCAGCTTCAGATGAATTTTATGATCCATCGGGAACTGCTTCAGTATGAAGAGGTGCGCTTGTTACCTGAACGGTTCAAAGAAAAATTGGAGGATATTCTGACGCATTGTGTAGAGACAAAAGGCGGCTTTACGCCATCTGATTTTCCAATGGTTCAGCTGACGCATAAGCAAATCGAAGAACTGCCAGACAATGTAGTGGATGTGTATCCACTATCTCCAATGCAGCAAGGGATGCTGTTTCATGCTCTATTAGATCAAGCGTCACAGGCGTATTTTGGTCAAGTGCATATGACACTCGTAGGCTTAACGGACGGCGCAGCCTATGAAAAGGCCTGGAATCTGCTTGTAGAGCGGCATTCGATTTTGCGGACAACATTTGCTTGGGAAGGGCTAAAGGAGCCTGTTCAGTTGATTCAATCAGAAGGAAGCATTCATCTCACTCAGCACGATGTGCGCCACCTGAGCGAAACGGATCAGAAGGAAGCCATTCAGCAATATTTGCAAACAGATCGTTTAAAGGATTTCAAACTAGAAGATACGGATGAACCGCTGATTCGTATTGCTTTATTCCATCGTGATGAAAACACATGCACGTTTGTTTTTAGCTTTCATCATATTTTAATCGATGGCTGGAGCTTGTTCAGTTTTATTGAAGAATCCTTTTCTTTATACCGCTCTCTTGTGGATGAACGGGAGGTGGATCTTCCTGCTGTACGTCCATATAAAGATTTTATCGAGTGGCTGCAAAAGCAGGATCAAGAGAAGGCGCTAGAGTTCTGGAAAGGTTATATGTCAGGAGTAGAGGAGGCTACACCGCTTCCAGGAGACGGCGGGCATGCTTCGGATGAAGAAGCAGGTGTTGATCAGCTAAGTATCAAACTAACGCCCGAGATGCAGCAGAAACTCGAAAAGATGACAGGCACGCAGAAGGTAACAATGAGCACTTTGATTCAAACAGCATGGGGGCTGCTTTTGCATCTTCATTCAGGATCTGAGGATGTCGTGTTCGGAGTGACAGTGTCTGGCCGGCCGGCGGACTTACCACAGGTTGAAAGCATGACAGGGCTCTTTATTAACACATTGCCGCTCCGTTTGCCGATCACGCCAGAGTGGACCATTTCCAAGCTGCTGGCACATACGCAGGAAACAGTTTTTCAGATGCGGGAATTCGAATATACCGTACTGCCGGATATTCAGCAGCTGACCCACATTCCGAATGGAGATTCATTGTTTAACAGCATTGTCGTGTTTGAAAACTATCCGATTGAATCTATCGAACCATACGGAGTACGCATTTTAGACATTGCGAGTCATGAAGAAACGAACTATGACCTGACCCTTGTGGCAGTTCCAGGAGATACGCTGGAGCTTCGGGTCACATATCGCTTCAATCAATATACAGAAAAGCAAATACAATCGCTGATGCAGCAGTTGATCCACACACTTGAAGCGATGACAGAACAAATGGAGACACCCCTCTCTTCCTTCACAATCGTGACGAATGAAGAAAAAGAGCGGATGATCACCGATTGGGCGAAAAATGCACAAGTCAGCGTGCTGTACCCAGATCAAGAAGAGGTCTATTCAGGTGTGCATGATCCTTCCTGTGAGACGGAAATATATGTCCTGAGCGAAGAGCATCAGCTCATGCCGGTAGGATTTCCTGGAGATATTTTTATCGGCGCAAAGGACATCAAAGCATTTTGCGGGGAGCTTGCCGATTGGATGGAGACGCATAAAATTCCGCATCCATTCAAACATCAAACTGGCGAATACCTTTATCCGACAGGGGATGTCGGCGTTTGGACTGAAGAAAACAAGATTCAGATTTTGGATTGGATGTAGGAGGAGAAGAACGATGTTAATGAGTAGACGAAAAGGACATGCAGCAAATCATATCGTCAGAATCAACGGAAAACGGATGGATCTTAAAGCATTAGAGCAAGTCATGATGCTTCATTTTCCGCTAAAGGAATGTGCAATCATTCCGAAGAAAAATCAAGAAGGCAGTTTATCGCTTGTGCTATTTGCACAGGCGAAGGACCCTTCGCTGACAAGAGAGGATCTGAAGAAAGGTCCACTTCATCCTCATGAAGTGCCAGCTGCTCTCGTCTTATTACCTTCTTTGCCAAAGACAGAAAGTGGAGCAGTCGACACAGAGGCACTGCTTTCAATTGAAATCATAGATCAAGAGGAATTAAGAAAGATAGAAGAGCGCACCAAAGCTATAGATGGAGTAGAGGAAGCGGCCGCTTTCTTTGAAAGTCAGTCAGAAAAACGCACGCCCTATCACCTAGATGACCTGTTTCCTGATCGACAGCGTACTCAAGGGAACGGACCGCTTTCGAAAAGTGAAGCGAGCGAAGCAAAACCATCATCTCTACATGAGAAGCCGCCTGCACTTGTGTATGGCGGAGATGTGATCAAAAAACCAGGCACACCTGTCACGCTGACAGAGGTGCTGATTCGATCAGCCTTTATGTCACCAGACCGCGGGGTGACTTATTTGAAAGAAGGCGGGCGTACGTTGACCCAAACCTATCCTGAATTACTAACTAGCGCTGAACGCGTTCTGTCCGGTTTAAGGGCAGCAGGACTGTCAAACGGCGATCAAGTGTTACTTCAATTGAAAGAGCATCAAGATTTTATCACGGTGTTCTGGGGCTGTATTCTCGGAGGAATCATTCCGACCCCAGTCTCTGTGCCGCCTGTTTATGATGAAATGAATCAAGGTGTGAATAAGCTGAAGGGCGTGTTTCAGCTGCAAAATGAACCTTTCATTATTACGAATGAAGCAAGTGCTGAGGACATTGCTGGGCTGCGTGAGGCATTTGAAGCGAAGGTCATGCCTATCTTAACAATTGAAGCGTTGCTGGCGTATGAACCAGATGAACAGCATTATGAGCCAGAGCCGGATGAGCCTGTGCTGCAGCTGCTGTCTTCAGGAAGTACGGGTGTACCAAAGTGTATCCGTCATCATCATCAAAGCATTTTATCTAGAATTATGGCCTTTGAGCAGGTAAACGGCTTTACACATGAGGATGTGTCGCTTAACTGGATGCCGCTTGATCATGTTGGTGGAATTGTTATGTTTCATGTACATGACGTCTACCTTGGCTGCCAGCAGATTAGTCCATCCATCGATCAATTTATCGAGCGGCCGATGGTGTGGCTGGATTGGGTAGAAACATACGGTGTCACAAGGACATGGGCACCAAACTTTGCCTTTGCCATGATGAATGAATATGAAGACGACATTCGTAAGGGAAACTGGGACCTGTCCACTCTGACTTATATCATGAATGCAGCCGAAGCGGTTGTTCCGAAAGTCACGCAGCGCTTCATGCACATCATGGGGCAGCACGGATTAAGCCGTCATGCGATGGTACCTGCTTACGGTATGTCAGAAACATCCTCAGCCATTGTTCAGTCAAAGAAATTTATGCGGAACAGTGAACAGGATGGACAGCTGACGATTGATCAGACCTCGTTAACAAGTGAGATCGAATATGTGACGCACGATCATCCGAACAAGATGACGTTTACAGAAGTCGGCACGCCGATTCCGTCTGTATGGATTCGAATTGTAGATGAGCATCACGAGGTGCTGCCAGAAGATCAGGTTGGGCGCTTGCAGGTGAAGAGTCCAACAATTATGATGGGCTACTATCAAAATGAGGAAGCCAATCAAGAAGTATTTGCGGAAAACGGCTGGTTTCACACAGGGGATTTAGGTTTTATTCATGAAGGGCGTCTCGTTCTGACAGGTCGAGAAAAAGACATCATTGTGATCAACGGCGCAAACTATTTGAATTACGAAATTGAAGCGGTTGTAGAAGAAGTGGACGGGGTCGAAGTCACCTTTGCCGCTGCGTACGGCATTTATAATCCCGAATCAAGCAATGACACGCTTGCCGTCTTTTTTGTCTCACAAAGGGATTCAATAGAGGAACAAATCGCAATAATTCAACAGATGAGAGAGGCTATTATTCGAAAAATCGGAATAGAGCCTGATCACATCATTCCGGTGAAAAAAGACCAATTTCCAAAAACGGAAAGTGGGAAAATCCAGCGTGCCCAGTTAGGCGCAGCACTAAAAGATGGAGCCTTCCGTGACATTGAACAGGCACTGGATCTTGCTTCTGAAAATGAACAAACACTCCCAGACTGGTTTTTCAAACGCATTTGGGCTAAGGAGCATATCGGTCCAACTCAGCCTATTGCTGACCATGTACTCGTTTTCGAGGATGAAAAAGGACTTTATCAATCGCTTTACGCACAATTTGAGCAAAAGAATCAGCCATATATTTCTGTGAGAAAAGGGCATGAATTTTTGCGTCTGTCCAAAGGGATGTACCAGATAAATCCGAGAATCAAGGGGGATTACGTCAGGCTCGTTGCCGCACTTGAAGCAGATGAACTAAAGATCGGGCGCATGCTCCATCTGTGGAATGTGTCAGACAAAGAAGACATCGTTGATCCTGCGCAGTTCAAAGAGCTGCATGCCAGCACGGGTCAATCCATTTTGTACTTGTATCAAGCATTGAGACAAGCAAATAAAGAGCCCATCCGTCTTGTCGTTGTGACAAAAGGCGGTCAATTTGTGAAGCCTGAAGACGATCTTCATGTGGAGAAAACGCCCCTTGTAGGTCTGCTAAAAACCATTCCGCAAGAATGGGAAGGAGCAGAGGTGTCTCATCTTGATATTGAAGCGGAGAATGTAGAACAGGATGCCAAGCATATTGCGGAAGAATTGTCTGCGATTCATATAAAAGCAGAGGTTTCTTACCGAAATGGGGACAGATTTGTACCAAAGCTGGAAAAAGTCAATATGATCGAAGCGCCTCAAACAGAAGGGTTTTTAGAATATGAAGGTCTTTATTTATTGACTGGAGGACTTGGCGGTATTGGGTTTGAGCTGTCTAAGCAGATGCTCCAATTTGGCTTAAAGCTCGTATTGATTGGACGGACATCTCTGGAAGACAGCTTGGAAAAGAAAGAAGCCTTCTCACAGCTAAAAGATGTTGGTGACGTCATTTATATCCAAGCAGATGTGACCAACTTACGTGACGTTGAACAGGCGATTTATGAAGCAGAAAAGCATTTTGGACAATCGATCCGGGGTGTGCTGCATTTAGCCGGTGCTGGCAATGTGTCTGAGCATTTTCAGCAGGCGGACAAGTATACACTGGCTCATACGTCAGAAGAGGATTTCACAAAAGAAGTGTCAGGGAAAGCAGACGGGGCATGGGTCCTGCAGAAAGCCTTTAAGTATGATCCGACAGTACCGTTTGTCTTTTTTGGATCGGTCAATGGCTTTTTTGGCGGCACAACATTTGGGGCATACTCTGCGGCCAACAGCTTTTTAGATGGACTCGCGCACGCTCTCACCTTTCAAGAAGGAAGACGAGCAATCTCTTTGAACTTCAGTATGTGGGATAATCTCGGTTTGTCTAAGGGGCATACCGGAGCAGCTCTCACCGTTCGCAAGGGATTTCAATTGATTGGAAAGAAACAAGGTCTCCATTCATTATGTTTAGGTGTTCGGCTCAATGAAGCGCATCTGTTTATCGGTCTGGACGGAGCAAATCCAGACATCGCCGAGTATCTTCAGCCAGCTCCAATACCGGTCTTTGAGAAAAAGCTTTTTTACACCGTTCAGCCTGGCAAAGAAGTGCATGTTGAAGAGATCACGAGCGTCTCAGAAGGCAAATGGGACATTCAGCAAGTACAGGAAATACCGAAAAAGCAAGATGGCTCTATTGATCATGAAGCACTCAAATTGAATCATGACAAAAATGGACAAAGCCTTGAAAAGCAATTGCCAGAAACGAAGACAGAGCAGCTTCTTGCCGCCATATGGGAGGACATTTTAGATGTAGATCGCGTGTACAAAGAGGATCAATTCTTCGATCTTGGCGGACATTCACTAAAGGCAACTCAAACCATTTCCCGGATCAATCATGAATTTTCAATGAAGGCGCCTTTAAAAATATTATTTGAAAGCAAGCATCTGGCACATCTGGCGCAAATGGTTGATGACATCAAAGGGGCGCCAGCCGTTCAGGAAGCTAAAATTCCAAAGCTTGAAAAGCAAACAAGCTATGAACTGTCACATGCCCAGAAGCGTATTTGGTTCTTATCCACATTAGAAAAGAGCCATCATTACAATATATTAGGTGCTTGGAAGCTGACAGGACCATTACACATTCAAGCATTAACAAAAGCGATTGGCCTTTTAACAAAGCGGCATGAAGCACTTCGGGCAGTATTTAAATCACTTGGCGGCAAGCCGGTGCAACTTATTCGTGAAGACCTTCCGCCATCTGTGACAGTGGCAAATTTCTCATTATTTAATGAAAAAACAAGAGCGAGAAGACTCAAGCAGCTCATTCAGCAAGAGGCAGAACGTGTCTATGATTTAGAAAGAGGGCCTCTTGCGCAGTGGACGATAGTAGATATGGGCAAGGAGGAGTATTATCTCCTTTGCGCGCAGCACCACATCATTTCAGACGCATGGTCACTCAGCCTGCTCATTCAGGAATTAGAAGTGGCATATGATGCGCTGCTTGCGGATGAAACGCCGCAGCTCCCAGCCTTAGAAATCGAATGGACAGATTATGTACATTGGGAAAATGAACAATTAAAGCATCATCAAGAAGATCAAACCTATTGGCTCAATACGTTACAAGGTGAACTTCCAGTGCTGGAGCTGCCGTTTGACCGTCCTCGTCCGCCGGTTCAAACATTTAACGGTGCTACAGAGCAAATCGTACTGGATGAACCGCTTATCCGCCGCTTGCAGGCTTTGTCCAAGCAGCAGGGAACGACTTTGTTCATGACGATGCTGACCGCGTACTACGTCCTGCTTCACAAGCTGTCCGGACAGACAGATATCATCATTGGATCGCCTATCGCGGGCCGGGATGCCAAGCAATCAGAGCAGCTCGTTGGGATGTTTGTGAATACACTTGCACTGAGACAGGACGTCTCAACAGCAGAGACGTTTGCTGATCTTTTGGAAAACGTGAAAGAGATGACATTAAAAGCGTTTGAGCATCAGCATTATCCATTTGACAAGCTTGTCGATGACCTTTCGTTAGATCGAGATTTAAGCCGGTCACCTATTTTTCAGGCGGCCATGGGGTATGTCACCGATTCGCTCGATGTAAACCTTAAAGGGCTGACAAGTGAACATGTGATGATCCATCATACAGTATCTAAATTTGATCTCACCCTGCATGTATTTGAACAGGAAGAGCAGCTGTCCATTCATGTGGAATACAATACGGATTTATTTGATCAAGAGACCATTCATCGTTATATGAATTATTATCTCCATTTGTTAGATGGCATGACGGCTCAGCCTGAGCGTACATTTGCTGATTATTGCTTAATGAACAAAGCGGAACAGGCGGCCATGATTCTAGGGAAAAATCTAACAGATACGCCATATCCAAAGCGGACGCTTCAAGAATTGTTTGAAGAGCAGGTGCAGCGTGATCCGCATCGTATTGCCTTATCCTATATGGATGAACACATGACGTATGAGGCCTTGGATAAGAAGGCGACAAAGCTTGCTGCTTACTTGCAGTCAAAAGGAATTGGAGCAGGCTCCCTTGTACCGATGCTATTTGATCGCTCCTTTGACATGATTGTGTCGGTCCTAGGAATCATCAAATCTGGTGCTGCATATGTTCCGATGTCACCTGAATATCCTGATGCACGCATCCGTCTCATTGTTCGTGATACGCAAAGCGATGTGATCATCACTCAGTCTCATCTTGCAGATCGTCTAGTAGGCTTTACAGGTACAAGGATTATCATGGACAAGCCAATACCAGAAACAAATGCAGTGTATCAAAGAGAATCATCGATTATAGGTGAAGACCAGATCGCCTATGTCAATTACACATCAGGCTCAACAGGTACACCAAAAGGCGTGATGCTTCCTCATGCAGGAGTTGTCCGCTTAGTTAGAGAAACAAACTATATCAAGCTCGGTCCAGATGACAAAATGCTTCAGCTCTCAAACTATGCTTTTGATGCCTTTACATTTGAATTATGGGGAATGCTGCTGAATGGCGGCCAGCTGATTCTGCTCCCAAAATATGCAGCACTGAATATGGACGAATTAACGCAGTTCATTAAAACGCATCAAGTAACAGCCAACTGTCTGCCAACCGCTTTATTTAATCGACTGGTAGAGCACGATCCAAAAAGTGTGGCAGGCTACCGCACATTACTCGTTGGCGGGGAAGCCATGTCTAGTGAGCATGCACGAAAGGCACTGCCGCATATGGAAGGTGTGCTCGTCAATGCTTACGGTCCAACAGAAAACACGACATTAGCCACAACACATCAAGTCACACACGTGCCAGCAGGCGCAAAATCAGTTCCAATTGGTGTGCCGGTGTCGAACTCAACTGTTGTCATACTGGACGAAGCGCTAAACCCAGTACCAGCAGGCGTCAAAGGAGAAATTTATATCGGTGGAACTGGTCTTGCTAAAGGCTACCTTCATGATCCAGAGCAGACAAAGGAGCGGTTTATTGACAATCCTTTTCCTGAACTAAAGGGAGACAAGCTGTATCGTTCAGGCGACCTTGGTACATGGCGGTCAGATGGCACCATTGAATATCTCGGCCGAAAAGATGACCTGGTGAAAATTAGAGGCTACCGGATTGAATGCGGAGAAATTGAGACAGCCCTGCTCAAGCATCCACAAGTCAAAGAATGTACAGTCATCGCCAAAACGTATGGCAGCTCAAAACGGCTGGCGGCCTACCTTGTAACAAACGGAGAAAACCCTGTTCCGGGCTGGAAAGCCTTTTTGCAGGAAAGCCTGCCAGGCTATATGATACCAAGTTACTTTGTCGTACTGGATGAAATGCCGGTGACAACGAACGGAAAGGTTGATCAAAAAGCATTGCCAGAGCCAACAGAAACAATTTCCCTTTCCCATGATGACGACAAACCGGTCACCGAAACGGAGGAGCGGATTGTCGCAGCTTTCAAGGAAGTGCTTGGTGTGAAGCAAGTAGGTATGCATGACTCCTTCTTTGATCTGGGCGGCGATTCCATTATGAGTATTCAGGCTGTGGCCAAATTAAAAGAAAAAGGTGTTCGTGTTGATCCAAAATGGATTTTCATGCACCCGGCGCCTGCGCAATTAGCCGCACATTTGGACGCAGTGCCAGAAGCCGCTGAGAACGTCGAAAGGTCTCCGAAGGACTACGTGATCGAGCTGAAAAAAGGCGATCCAGCCGAACCGAGAATATTCTTCGCGCCGCCTGCTGGTGGAACGGTGATGGGCTATATTGATGTTGCTAAGCTCATGACACATCAAGGCACTGTGTACGCCTTGCAGTCTCCTGGCCTATATGAGGATGAAGAGCCGCAATTTCTCCATTATACGGAGCTTGTGACCCTTTTTATTGAAGCTATTGAGACGTTCTACCGTCCGGGCATTGACTATCTCGCAGGGCATTCAATGGGCGGGCATCTTGCCTACGGAATGAATCAGCGGCTCTGCCATGCAGGAAAAGCACCGAAAGGACTCATCATTTTAGATACGGTCCCAGTGCTAAGAGATGAGGCAGATCAGGCACTTCATGCCGATATGAACGAAGAAGAAGTGAAAATGCTCGCGCTTGTCCTTGGAATGGGGAACCTTGTCGGCATCCAGCCAGAAGCTTTACAAGGATTGAGCTTCCAAGAAGTGAAGCAGAAAATCCTCAAAGAGGCAGAAAAGGATGAAGTTGTTCATCAATTCATGAATGATCAATATTTAGATAAATATTTACAAATGCAAACGCATAATACGATCATGTCACAAGCCATTGAATTAGAAAAAGAACCATTCCCTGTGCCATTTTATATTGTCCAAAGCAGTGATCACGCAAGCGATTTCCAGAAGAAGTTCGCAGATTGGGAGGCTTATACGAAAGAGTCGTGCTCGTATTACCACATCAAAGGCGACCATGTCACCATGATGAAAAGACCGCAGGCAGATGAACTGGCACGGATTCTTCAAACGATTATAAAGGGGTAAAGACGTATGAATCAGTTATTGAAAACCTTTGAAAAAAAATCAGATCTCATTCAGCTTATTTGTTTTCCTTTTGCCGGCGGATATTCCGCCTCATACCGTCCGCTCTTTGAACAGCTAAAAGACGTGGCCGAAGTCACAGCAGCAGAGCCCCCAGGGCACGGCACCAATCTCATGCCGCTTGAATCAAGCATTGACCGGCTGGCAGAGCTGTATAAAGAAGGACTCACGGACAAATTGAACCGCCCATTTATTCTGTTCGGACATTCAATGGGAGGGCTTGTGGTATACAGACTAACCCAGCTGCTAGAAAAGGAAGGAATTTATCCTGCAGCAGTGGTGATCTCAGCCATTCAGCCTCCGCAAACAAAACGGCAGATGCTGACGCATTTATCCAACGACGCATTTGTACAGCATATTGCCGAAATGGGCGGGATTCCAAAGGAATTACTAGAGAACAAACCAATGATGGATTACTTTACGCCGTCATTGCGTGCAGACTATCGGGCGCTGGAAACCTTTCAGCACACAGATCAATCGATCATCGACACACCTGTTTATTTATTCAATGGAAAGCAAGATGAGAAATGCATGCAGGATGCAAGCGGCTGGTTAAAATGGGCAAAAACCATCGAACGCACCAATTTCGATGGAGACCACATGTACATCAACACACACCTTGAGCCATTTGCAGAGCAGATGAGACATGTGATTGAGCTAACAGCCAAGCAGCAATTGATCAAGAATTAAGAAAAAACGACCCATCAATAGGGTCGTTTTTTACTGAGGAATAATACTTGAAAACGCTGATATAGCTAATGAAAATAAGAATAATAAAACGAATGGGATGTAAAATTTATAACTTCTATTTTCTTGATCTTTTAAGTAAGAATAGCACCACACACTAAATGCGACTATAACGAAAATGTTGATGTTCCATAAAAATGGAAGTGTAATCGTGCGTTCAGCATTAGATACCTTTAATAGGTATAAAATAATAACAATCAAGTTGCCTAGTAAAATGTAATAGTAAGCTAATATCCCTTTTTTAAAAATACTTTTATAGGAATCTTTTATTCCGAAAATAATAAAACTTAAAAAAATGACTAATGAAAAAAATAAAACTTCAATCATTGGCTTGAATATTTCTCCAATCACAGCAAGTGAAATACCTATCCACTTACTAACTTCAATTACATCTTGATTCCCATCAAGTTGTAGCTCTAGTAGATTTTTATTTATTTCATCCATTTTTAATATAGAAAGGATGAAAGCTATTATACCAGAAAGCATACATACTAATAAAATGTGTTTTTTCATAATAGCACCCTTTAACAATATCAAATTTTTATAAAATAAAATTCAATCATCGAAGCAATAAATAATAAGAAAACACCGGTTATAAGCTGACTAGCATAGATTTTCCCTTTTGTTTTAAATGAAATTTTGTTTTTAGATATGATATATCCTATAATCTGTCTTGATATATCAAAAGAGACAAAATAAAAAAGGAACAAACCGACAATCTCCATCGGAGCGTGGAAAATAATATAGTATAATGCTATATCAAATCCATATATATAGGTATACGATATAAAAAATGCACCTAAGAAAAAACCATTTAGAAAAATAATAATGCTAGATAAAAAACCTAAACTAACTATTCCAGATATTAATATTAGGAGTGACACAAAAAGGTTATTAAAAAAAATGTCTAGATAGCTATGAATCTCAATGTTGTTTTTAAAATCTATACTATCTATAAATGTTGAAGCAAAAATACTTAAACTAAAACCTCCTAAAAATAATATGATAAAAACTGAAAAATTTTTAAGATAATTTTTCAAAAAACTTCTTTTCGAGCTGATCTTCATGAAAAGTCACTCCTGAAGATTTTTTTTCTGAGTGAATAATACTACCATTATCAATAAAAAGGATTTCATCACATAAGTCTGCAGCAAATTGAATGATATGTGTGGAGAGCAAAATGATTTTGTTGGCATCTCTGAAATTTCTTAAATGTTTTTTCATGTCAGCCATGTTAGTAGGATCAAGACCTGTAAATGGCTCATCTAATAAAATAATATTTGGATGATGTAATATGGTTAAAATAAAAGACATTCTTTGTCTCATACCTCTTGAAAGAGCAGAGGAACGGCGGTGAATTTGTTCTTCTAATCCATATTTGCTCAATAAATCCTTGATTTGTTCATTTTCTAAAGGTTGTTCTACAAGCAAAGATTGATATTTTACAAGTTCAAAACAGGTTAAGTTTTCAAATAGAGTTGGATCGTCTTCCATATATCCGACAGAAGAAAAATTTTGCTTACTATGATTTATTAATATTTGACCTTCATCAGGATTTATCAATCCAGCTACCATTTCTAAAATAGTCGTTTTTCCAGCACCATTTTTACCCAATAGTCCGATAATTCTACCCTCTTGGAAATGCATCTCAGGGATCATAACTTTAAAGTTAGACTCTTTGTACTCTTTAATTAGACCATGAATTGATAACATACAATCCCTCACTCAAATAATGTTTTAAATGATTTGTAGTTTTTGTTGATTGTTCTATCCCAAAATTTAATCATTAAAAATAAAATGATGAATGAACAAGCAGCCATAACAGAATTTGTTAAAATGAAATATACTGTGCTGTATGAGGAAATCACTGATAAAGCTAGAATGAAACCATAACAAATATTTAAAGTCAATTTACTAAGAGAACTTGGAACTTGATAAACAAATTCCCAATTAAAATAAGGAAATACAACAGTAGAACCGACAGTACAAATACCGACGAGAATGCAAGTGTTTATTAAAGTAATCATCACGTAAAAAGGCTGATCTAGTTTTAATACAAAGCTTGAAAAAATGATATATAAAATACAAAAAAACAAGTGTAATATAATAGATAAAATTATCTTATTTTTAATTTTATTTTTCACTAAGTTAGGTAGATTCTGTTTTAAAGGAAGAATGGGTCCATCAATATCAAAAGAGACATATGGTTGTATTGCATTCGATATAATAATCATTGGAAAAATCACACTAAAAATAAACAAAAAATCATTTTCTATATTCAATGTTTCAAGCTGATTTGTATTGACACCATAAAGAATTAGACCAAATAACCCCCCAGATAAGGTTAATATGAATAATAATACTGACCATTGAATAGGGGGATTTCTCATGAGAAGCGTAATTTCATAAAACAAAATATGATTAAACTCTCTAGATGTTCTTTTTCGTTTTTCTTTTAATTCTTTTTGGGAATTAAAAATTGGTACATTACGAACATTTTTCTTCCAATTCATCAATAACAATAAACTAATGAATGTGAAGGTTAAAATAAAATATATTGAATAACTAGATAAAGAATTTGTTAATAAATTGAATCTAAATACAGTGAATACCCATAGAGCAATGAGGCCTGTAGTTATATAACCAATGCTCGATGAAATTGAGAAAAACTTTGGATTAGAAAGTAGCAACAAGACGTGTAATCTAAGTAAGTAACCTAAAATAAAAGAAGTGGCGGCCAGAGCAGCTATTGTAAAAGCTCCCTCATACCCATTTATAATTAAGTTTGCTAAGTAGGACCCTAATATGAAGAATAATACACCCACAATAGTGCTGAAAAACTTACTCATATCTTTGCCGAAAATGTATTGATCAAGATGAACTTTTAAAATAGCCATCTGTTTTTTATCAGAGGAGAAAAGTATTCTCATCAAACTCTTATCAATATTAACTGTAAACATAAATATAAACAGCGATAAATAAATTATTGATAAATCCTTAACGAAAAAAGGAGTTAATATACCTAGTAATAGTGGTGTTATTATGTATAAAAAAGCAAAAAATACAAAAATGAGAGCATTTTTTCGATGATGTCTTCTTAAATCATTGATTAACAAGATTTTTGTATATGTTAAATATTTATGCATTTACAACACTTCCATTTTAAAGGTGTATAGAGAAGGCTGTTACACCTTCTCTATTAAATCTTTTTTAGAAAGAAATAGCGTATTTCACTCCGTATTTTCTAGCATAACTAATGACCAGAGAAGCAATAGCACCAAGTCCAAAAGTACCTAAGACAGCAGCAACAGCACCCACTGTACCTGCAGCATTTAGAATTGCACTAACAGAAGTTATAGCCCAGCCAGGTATTTGAGGATAGTTTGCTACTAGATTTGCAAAAGGTGTAACTGGTTCAAGAGTCAATAAAATCATAGTTGTTAAAGTTAGAGTGAAAATAAGACTCAAGCCTACAATTGCAAAAAATCTATTTTTTAAACTCAATTCCATAATTAACACCCCCTCTCTTGCTTATATGCCCATATTATACAAAAAAAGGATATTAAATAAATGGGTTTTTTATACTGTATTTTTATTTCTCTGTAACGAAAGATTTAGTAGTATTTTGATGGAATATGAGAAAGGGTAGTAAAATTACTCGAGAATTAATAGCTCCTAAATTGTATTTTTTATATTGTTAATGACATTACTTCAGTAACTAGCAATAAAATACAAGGTGAAATCACTAAATTTGGGCGAAAAAGAAGCTTATACAAGACAATCAACAATTAATAAGACATAAGAAAAGCGGCCCTCTTTATAGTGGCCGCTTTTTCTTATGAATGCTGTTTCTTCACCACATTCCCGCCAATCACCCCGCCAATGACCAGCACCCCTCCGAGGAAATGATACCAATCAATCGTTTCGTGTAAAATGAGAACCCCGGCGGCGACTGTGATAAACGCGGATAAATTATTAAAGATGCTGACCTTTGCCGCTTCTAGCTGCGAGAGTGCATAGTTTGATAAATACGCCGTGAGAAGCGATGAAAGAATACCTAAAAAGAGCATCGACCATACAAAGGACGCTTCTGTAAATGGGCTGAAAAACTCCGGCAATGAGCCATTGATCGAATGCCGGATAAGCGCAGCGGCATTGAAAAAGACAAAGCCAAAGAAGGTCATCACAAAGGTGAGTTCGATCACATGGAATCGTTTTGTAATCACTCTGGCAAACACACTATATGCACTGGATGACAAGGCTGAAAGTAAAATCAGCACATAGCCGATGAAGTGAGAATGCTGGACATCAATTCCCTTCATGACAAAGAGAAGCATCACCCCGCACACAGAAAGAAAGGTAAACAGCACTTGTATCCATGTCGCACGTTCCTTTAAAAACCAGGCTGCCAGCAGCATCGTCAAAATGGGAATCGTCGCTTGAATGATGCCAGCCTCTGAAGAAGATGTATACATCAATCCCCACACTTGAAAAGCAAAGAACAAAACAGGATAAAGCAAGGAAAACGGTACGATATAAATGAGATCACGCCATTGAATGGATATGCGATACTTTTTTCGTAGAAACGGATACAGCAATAGAGCGGCTGCAAAAGAAATGGTAAAGCGGTGTGCCAATAAATCTATTGGATTTGCTGATTCTAATGCTATTTTGACAAACAAAAAGGAAAAACCAATGATAGAGGCGTATGCGATCGCGGCAGCATACGCTTTTTGTTTTGACATATTCATAACGTGACTCCTTACATGAGCATGCATGCTTCAAATGAATTGACCGGTTCTGTTCTTCTATCGTAATCGGATCATCTAACGTGTACAATAAGAGAACATGATATCTGTACCGGTACAAGGAGGAAAAGGTGTGAGGAAATATGATCAGCTTGTTTTGAGTTTAAAAAGAAAAATGGATTCTGGTGAGTACAGTGCTGGGATGAAAATTCCATCCATTCGCCACTTAGCAGCTCAATATGCAGTGAGCAAAAGCACTGTCATCAAGGCGCTGGATACATTGGAGCGTGGACATCTGCTGTATTCTGTAGAAAGAAGCGGCTATTATGTCGTGAAAACGAAGCAGCGAGCAGGCAAGCAGGACGGCACATGGATTGATTTTGCTTCATCTGCACCTGATCCCGTTGTGTTTCCATATGTCGATTTCCAGCACTGCATCAACCAAGCGATCGATTTGTATCAAAATGACTTATTTATTTACGGCACAGCCAACGGCTTGCCATCGCTGTTGCCAGTCATTTCAAAGCGATTAATGGATTATCAAGTGTTTGCTCATCCAGAACAGATTGTCATGACCTCTGGTATTCAGCTCGCTTTATCCATTTTAAGCACCATCCCTTTTCCGAATGGAAAACAAACCATCCTAGTCGAACAGCCGGGGTATCACTTATATCTCCAATATTTAGAGAAAAACCAATTGCCTGTGCGCGGAATTCAGCGGACGGAAAAAGGGATCGATCTTATCGAATTAGAACGTATCTTTCGAGAAGAGGAGATTCGTTTTTTCTATACGATGCCAAGATTTCAAAACCCGCTTGGAACGAGTTTATCAAAGCAAGAAAAAAGAGCGATTGCAGCCCTTGCTGAGAAATATGATGTCTACATTGTTGAGGATGATTATATAGCAGATTTAGAATTCGATACAAAAAGAGACCCGATCTATTCATATGATCAGGCAGGAAAGGTTATTTATTTGAAAAGCTTTTCGAAAATCATCTTTCCAGGGCTGCGAACAGGAGCGGTCGTCTTACCTGAAGAACTGATTACTCCTTTTAGCGAACACAAACGGCTCATTGATATCGACAGCTCCATGCTGTCCCAGGCAGCCTTAGAAATCTATTTAAAAAGCGGGATGTTTGAGCGGCATAGAGACAGAATGCGGGCGACGTATCGAAACCGCTCCAAGCAGCTCGTAGCAAGTTTAAAAAATGATCAGAGCGCTTATCAGCTGGGAGAACAGGAGCCGGCTACCCATACACATGTACGTGTCGACCGGTCGATTCCCATGAACCAGCTCATTCAGCAGCTGAAAAAGGCATCTGTTTCCATTCAGCCAATTGACCGTTATTACCTGTCGGACTATCAAAAGGAACCCATTCTTCAGCTGAACATTTGGCAGGTGAAAGAAGAGCAGATCACACGCGGAGTTGATCTATTAAAGACAGTATTTCAGAAAAGCACGCGTTATTAAAGGCGGGGCAGTATATCGCTGCAAGTGAGTCTCTCAACGCTTTCAGCCGCAGCAGACTTTCGTGAGCATACCGCCATTTGATAGGCAGGGTCAAGTGAATATGTTTGAACAAAGCAAGGCGCTTCATGATCAGGTAATGTCAACGCAGCTTGTCCATCCTCTGACAGACGGGCTGTAAAGGACGAAAGCCCATAGGATAAGCCTTTTCCAGTCAGCTTGATAAAGGCCTCCTTCATTGACCAAAGATGAAAGAAATAGGCTTCCTGCCGTTCTGCCGGCTGTGAGAGTAAATCCTGATACTCATCCGCTGAAAAAAATCGCTTGGCAATCGCCAGATCGATAGGCTTGATTTCCTCAATATCAATGCCAACAGGTGCATCATCTACTGCGCAAACGACCCAATCGCCAGAATGAGATAGATTAAAATGAAAAGAAGGAAGCTGCCGGACAACAGGCTTGCCATTGCCCTCAGTTTCAAAAACGATCTGATCCATAGGCAGATCGTACATATCATGGATCGTTTGACGAACCAGCACCTCACCTAACAAGGTTCTTCTTGCATCGATCAAAAAACGAAAGCGTTCAGCCGCAGCACGCTTTTCAGATGACACAAAGGGTTTCAGCCGCTCTATTTGTTGTCGTGCATCAATTTCATCTAAGTGTTGTAATTGGATAGCATATATTTTCATAACGAACCTCTAATTTTTTACATTGATTGTACCATTGGAGAGCGCCGCGTAAAAGGGAAAGAGGCCTCCTTACAGTGAATGCCCAAAAGGAGAGGAAGATGCAGGCTGATTTCCTCTTATAATTAATAGAAAAGTCTGTTTATTTTTTTAACCACAAGAAAAGCCATTCTGATTATAGAATGGCTTGTTCTCATCTAGTCAGTGTTTGAACAGGTTTTTCGGCTGTTTTAGTAATAAGCAGCTGCAGGAGCCGTGTTGATTGCGGCAAGGAGAAACGAAGGACAAGACCTGTGAAGATCGCAGTCAAAATCGTTCCAATGCCAATCGGTCCACCGAGCATCCATGCAAATAAAAGCACTGTTAACTCAATGCCATTTCGAACCCACTGTACGTTCAGTCCCGTTTTCGCTGAGATGAGCAGCATTAATGAGTCCCGTGGCCCAGCGCCAAGATTAGCTGAAACATAAATGCCAACACCGTATCCAGAAACTACAACACCTGTAATAAATACATATAAAGCCGGTAAATACCCATGTGGCGCAGGTAATATCGCATTAAAGAAATCAATAAACACGCCAATCAGCACCATATTGAGCAGGGCGCCGATCTTTGGAAATGATTTCGTGAAAACAGAAGTCAGTGTCACAATCAGTGCACCAATAATAATGGACCATTGTCCAATTGTAAGTCCAAAATGCTGAAACAGTCCGTAGTGGAAAGCGTCCCAAGGACCAATCCCAAGGATCTTCCCTTTCACTGTCAGCGATAGTCCAAAAGCTAGTACGATCAATCCAACAAAATAAAAAAACCAACGTAAAAGATGTTCCCGCTTCAAAAGCATTCCCTTCTTTCTTAAACACTCGATTTCCATCGTAACATACTCTCACACCCCTTTAAATGGCTTTGCTCAATTGTAATCGCTTACTTTTAAAAAGATGAAAAAAGGCTGTCCTCACCACGTGAGAACAGCCTTTTTTCATCATACTGGATTCAAAATCCGGTTTAAGAATTGTTTTGTTCGTTCTTCCTTTGGTTGTTTGAAGATTTCTTCCGGGGGACCTTGTTCGACAATGACGCCGCCATCAATAAAAATCACTTCGTCTGCTACTTCCTGAGCAAACTTGATTTCATGTGTGACAACTGCCATGGTCCAGCCTTCCTTCGCTAGATCCTTCATGACCTTTAAGACTTCCCCGACAAGCTCAGGGTCAAGCGCAGAGGTAGGTTCATCAAAAAGCATAAGCTCTGGCTGAATGGCAAGTGCACGGGCAATCCCGACACGCTGCTTTTGACCGCCTGACAGCTGGAATGGATACAGGTCTTTTTTATCTTCCAGACCGACCTTTTGCAAGAGCTGAATGGCTTCTTTTCGAACCATTTCCTTTGGACGGCGCTGCACCTGAACAGGACCTTCCATCACATTTTCAAGCACTGTGCGGTGAGGAAACAGGTGATAATCCTGAAACACCATTCCTGATTTCCGGCGAAGCTTCAGCAGATCAGCTGATTTATTTTTTTTTGAAAAATCAATCGAGAAATCATCGAAGGTAAAGGAGCCGCCATTTGGTATTTCAAGTGCATTTAAACAGCGAAGCATCGTTGTTTTTCCTGAACCAGATGGACCGAGAATAGCCACAACCTGCCCTTTGTTGATCGAAAAATCAATCGACTTTAAAATCTCATTTTCCCCAAAGGATTTCTTTAAGCCTTTGACTGTTAGCATGTCGTTCCCTCCTTACCTTGCGACATATCGATCAAGTCGTTTTTCAATTTGATGCTGAACGAGCGATAGAATGAAGCAGAATACCCAATAGATCAGGGCTGCTTCCATATAAATAAACAAGATTTGATCCAAGTTCGCCGCAGCAATTTCCTGTGATTTACGGAACATCTCTGCCACGAGAATTTGGGAGGCGAGGGATGTATCCTTCACCAAACTAATGAATGAATTAGACAGCGGTGGAATCGATACACGCACAGCCTGCGGTAAAATCACGCGGACGAGCGTTTTGCGATGTGTCATCCCAATGGAATAACCTGCTTCCCATTGTCCTTTTGGAACAGACAGGACAGATGCACGGATAATTTCCGACGCATACGCACCTACGTTTAAAGAAAAAGCGATAATGGCACTTGGATATGGATCCAGTGTGATATTAAATGTCGGAAAGAAATAGAAAATAATAAACAATTGCACAAAAAGCGGCGTTCCACGAACGGCCGACACATAGATGGAGAAAATCCATCTGAGGGCTTTAATTTTAGACATTCTAGCAAGAGCTGTCACAAGCGCGATAAAAATACCAATAATAAAGGCAATGATGGCGAGGGGAATTGTATAATAAATCCCCTGCATCACCATTGGCCAAAAAGATTGCTGAAGAAGATCCCAAGGAATGACGACTCCTAGGATGTTATTTTGTAACATCTTCACCAAACCATTTCTTAGAAATCTTAGCGAGTGTACCGTCTTTTTTCATTTCTTTTAGTGCGCCATTCACTTTGTCAACGACTTCGCCGCTGCCTTTTCTGAATGCGAAATACGTTTCTTGAGGATCTCCTGTTTCAAATGCAACTTTTAGGTTTTTGTTACCGCTTGTTTTCAAGTAATTCAATACAGCCAATTTGTCATTGAACGTCAGATCAGCACGTCCTTGCTGAATCAATTGAATGGATTGTGCAAGACCTTCAACGCCTTCGATCTTAGCGCCAGCATCTGTTGCTAGTTTATTGTAGTTACTTGTTAACGATTGTGCTGCTTTTTTGCCTTTGACATCAGATAGTTTCTTGATGTCGTTGTTATCTGATTTTGTTACAACAATGGCTTGAGATGTCGTGTATTTATCAGAGAAATCGTATTGATTTTCACGTCCAGTTTTCCCCACTTGGTTCGCTACCACGTCAAAACGTTTTGCGTTCAGTCCAGCAAACATACTGTCCCATTGTGTTTCTTTGAATTCAGGTTTTAAGTCAAGACGTTTTGCTACTTCAGTGATGACTTCTACATCGTAGCCAGTTAATTTATCTGTCTTTTTGTCATGGAATGTGAAAGGAGCATAAGTACCCTCTGTTCCGATGGTTAATACACCTTTATCCTGAATGGATTTCCAAAGGTCTCCTGATTCCTTAGACCCAGATTGTTTATTCGCGTTGTCGCTTGCACCAGATCCACATGCCGTGATCAATGCAACACAAGCGCCTAACATAATGGCAAAGAACATTTTTTTCATTTTATTCCCCACTTTTCTTGTTGGTATTTACAACATATGATCTTACAGAGAAGCAACCTAAAAGTAAAGCATTTGAAACTAGCTTGAGCGAATCTCACCAACTTTATGCCCTCAAACGGTCGAACGGACAAACGATAGAACTATACCCAAGTTAAAAGGTGAATAAAACCATACACAAGTTCAAGATGATTAAGATGATTTGATTGGTGGAACGTTAGATAAACGATTCGGGTAAAATATGCTATGATCATCCCAACGAAATTTTCCAATCGATTCAATTGACTTCTAAGAAACAAAAGGGAAGTGTGAACATTTGCATACATCGAAACAAAAACCTGTCATGATCTTAATACACGAAATATACGGAATAAATGATCATATGAAGAGTATGATCCATTATTTCGACAAAGCTGGATTTGAGGTTTATTGTCCTCATTTATTGGGACAGGCGAAGCACTTCCCTTATGTCAGTGAAAATGAGGCTTACGACTACTTTATGAATAAAGTTGGTTTTGATAAGCCGGTAAAGAGTGTACTGAATCTGGCAAAAGAGTTAAAAACGAAGAATGCCGCGATAGACATATTTCTGCTAGGTTTTAGTGTGGGGGCAACAATTGCCTGGCGATGCAGCCAAAATGATCAGCTGTTTACCGGAGTTATTGGATTTTATGGTTCAAGGATCAGAGATGACGTCGATCTTGCGCCCGCCTGCAAAACGCTGTTATTTTTCCCGGAGATCGAAGCATCCTTTCATCCCAGGGAGATTGCGAGTGTTTTGGAGAAAAAGAAAAAGCTTTGCGTGACAATAGTAGAGGGAGAGCATGGATTCGCCAATCCTTATTCTGCGGCTTTTCACGCTGAATCTAAAAATCGCTGCTTTCAGGAAATAGATGAATTTATCAAAGTGTGTTTGCTAAAAGCAGAATGACTTGTGACAAAAGTGATCATAAGAACTGTCTAAAATGAGACTCGAAAAGAATGAAACGAAACCAGTGTGCAACGATAAAGTTTCATGCTGGTTTTTTTGTGCAATATTTTAGATATATGGCATCCTATCAAATGGTTTGATCCACCACATATTTGTGCGAACATTACTAAAATAAAGACTTTGAGACAATGACCATAGAAGGAAGCATATTTATTATAAAAGATGTATAATTAGTAGGTTGTTTTGAAAATGGAATGAATCACATGGAGACATGTTTTGATAACAGAGCACCTTAGAAGAAGGAGGGCATCATTGTGGATGTTGGACAAAATCAGCCTGAACAATTGAAAAGGGCGATGACCTCCCGCCATTTATTTATGATTTCACTTGGCGGTGTCATTGGGACAGGCTTTTTCTTAGGAACGGGCTATACGATTGGACAAGCAGGGCCGGTCGGAGCCGTTCTTTCATATATTGTGGGCGGATTGATCATGTATTTAACCATGCTGTGTCTTGGGGAGCTGTCTGTTGCACTTCCTGTGTCGGGCTCGTTTCATACGTATGCGACGAAATTTGTCAGCCCTGCAGCAGGTTTTGCTGTCGGCTGGATTTATTGGCTCGGCTGGGCGGCTACGGTCGCCCTTGAGTTCTTATCAGCAGGACAGCTGATGAGGCGCTGGCTGCCGCAAGTGGATGTGTGGATTTGGTGTCTCATATTCGGACTCTGTCTTTTCATATTAAATGCCCGGTCAGCGAAAGCGTTCGGGGAGTCGGAGTTTTTCTTTTCTACCATTAAGATTATTGCGATTTTACTCTTTATTGGCGTAGGCGGAGCGGCGATGTTTGGGTTTATTGAAACAACGAGCGGTGAACCCGCCCCATACTTCAGCCATTTTGTGAGTGACGGGCTGTTTCCAAATGGCCTGCTCGCTGTTGTGGTTACGATGATAACAGTAAATTTTTCGTTTCAAGGAACAGAGCTGATCGGGATTGCGGCAGGTGAAAGTGAAAACCCTGAGAAAACCGTTCCCCGCTCGATCCATCAGACCGTATGGCGTACACTCGTCTTTTTCGTCTTATCTATTTTTGTCTTAGCGGGTATGGTGCCTTGGAAGGAAGCTAGTGTGCTGCAAAGCCCATTTGTTACTGTGTTTGAGAGAACGGGCATTCCTTTTGCGGCAGACATCATGAACTTTGTCATTATCATTGCTTTATTATCTGTTGCGAACTCTGGCTTGTATGCATCAACGAGAATGCTGTATTCCTTATCGAAGGAAGGAATGGCAGGAAAAGCGTTTAGACGCGTCAATCAGCGCGGTATTCCGATGAATGCCTTACTGCTCACCTTCCTATTTACAGGGATTTCGCTGTTATCCGGCTTCTTTGCAGAGAAAACGGTATTTGCCTGGATCGTATCCATTGCCGGCATGAGTGCCCAGACAGGCTGGATCACGATTACATTATCACAGCTGCTTTTCCGTAGAAAATACTTGAAAGCAGGCGGAAAGCTGGAAAACTTAAAATTTAAAACGCCTCTTTATCCGGTGCTGCCGATCATTGCAATTACACTGAATACCATCGTATTGGTCAGTCTTGCCTTTGATCAAGAGCAGCGCATCGGGCTATATGTCGGCGTACCGCTTATGATCATTGGATATGTTGTCTATCACCGCTATGTGAAAAAGCATCAGGCGAAAAGTGAACCGCTGAAGCTGCAGATCCGCGGAGATGATGAGATCCGGTTTTAAAATCAAAAAACACTAAATGTAAGAATATAAGATATTTTAAAACACCTCTGATATCAATCTGAAGGTGTTTTTTTCTTGAAGTGATTCTGGAACCTCTCATATCAATAGAAGGACTATTTAACTGAGCTGTAGTTCTCAACTAACAACAAAAGTTAGTTCATATCCTGCTGTTTAAAATCTTGTTGTTCAAAATGTTGGCGCTTATTCTGATATCCTACGTTATTATTACCCCAAAGCTTCTCGTAATCCCATCCTGTTAGCGCTTTCAAAACACTTCTTGTTTCATCATCAGCCTGTTCCATTGAACCATTATTCTTTAACCTATTAATTTCATTAATCATAATGGAATGGGTTTTCTTAGATAATTTAAATCTAAATGAAATAACTAAACTAATACCGACTAGCCCTACAGTTCCGAAAAACAGAATACCTACAATCCCATTTATTGCTGTCGTAGACTGTGTCGTCGCGCTTGCAACGAATCCACTTTCCTGTAAAATAACTCCTACCAAAAATGTGGCTAAAGCTGTAGTACTTTTGCGTGTAAAAGTCATAATACCTGCAAATATTCCTTCTCTTCTTTTACGAGTGACCATTTCATCTACATCAGGAATGAAAGTGTAAATATTCCATGGTATATAATATAATCCACTCTTTCCGATGCCTAAGATAACAGAGAACGCATACAACGCTATAATCATATAAGCTGGTTGTGTGAAGTATAAAAATATATAACCGCTGATACATGTAATAATAGCAATATAAGATATTTTCAAAGATGGCGCAGGACCTATTTTAATCACGAGCCAACCAAACAATATTGTACATACCATTTGAAGTAATGAACCAATAGATAATAAATCGGCTGCCAGCACTGCATCTTTATTTAAAGAAAACACAACAAAGTAGACAAAGACAGCGTTTAAAATATCCATGGCCGTAAACGAACAAATATACATCGTGAGGTGCTGACGGAAACTTCTTATTCTAAAAGTAGATGTTAAGTCAATGATGACTTTTTTTATGGATTCTATAGCAGGTACTTTTTCTACACCATCAGGTTCTATCATGTCTTCTTCTATTTTACGTTCCCATGTTGTTCTATGTGTAATTAATAATGCGGCCATAAAAATAAAGGTGAAGATAATCCCATTGTAAAGAAAAACTTGAGGTGAATCTTTTCCGAATATTTCGAATAATCTGCCTGGAATAAAGGTAGCTAAAAATGTTCCTAGTCCTGAATAGATTAATCTGATTGTTGAGAGCTTGGTCCGAGCATTAAAATCATTCGTCATTTCAGCTCCAAGTGTTTCAAATGGAATTAATACCATTGCTGCAAGGAATTCTAACAAAATATAAACCGTTAAATAGTACCAGTAATTCATATCAGAAATCCAAAGAAGAGAATAAATAACCATTAAAGGGCTTCCAACTAGCAAAAAGAACCTGCGTCTTCCAAATTTTTTCCCAAGTTTTGTACGACCAAAATTATCAGTGATATGGCCCATAATTGGGCTTGCTATCGCATCAATAATACGTGCAATTGCAATAATAGATCCTGCTTCAACAGGGGTAAGACCGCAGTATGTAATGAAAAAATATAACATCCATGCGCCTATTATAGCGAATGCTCCCCCTCCAAATATATCCATTGTTCCATAACCAATATAATTTTTGAGTGTTAGTTTCCTGTTCTCAGTCTGCATTCTTATGTCTCCTTTCCAAGCCTACTTATAAATTTAAAAAACAGATAAAATAAAGATGTATGACAAGGAAAAAATAAAAATATTAAACACCTGAATACGCCATAAAACCTCCATCAACAGGAATTGTCACGCCGGTAACAAATGCTGACATATGATCATCAACAAGCCATAATAGGGTACCAAGAAGATCTTCTGGCGTACCAAACCTTCTCATTGGTGTATTCGAAATAATCTTATGTGACCTCTCTGTATAATCTCCATCTTCATTTAGGAGAAGGTTTTTATTTTGTGAGGTTAAAAAGAAGCCCGGTGCAATAGCATTTACTCTAATTCCTGCCTCAGCCATATGAACAGCTAACCATTTGGTGAAATTTTCAATTGCTGCTTTTGCCGCGCTATAAGCAGGCACTTTGGTCATTGGAGAAGGGGCACTCATAGATGACATGTTGATGACAACTGCTCCCTTTTGATGAACCATATGTTTAGTGAAAATTTGTGTAGGAATGAAAGTCCCCATAAAATTTAAATCAAATACATTTTGTACACTATCTGTACTTAAATGAAAAAAAGTATTTACCTTAGGATTAGTAAGGTCTTCTGTTTGAAATATTTCGTTGGTTGTATTTGCACTGGAGTGGTTACCACCAGCTCCATTTATCAATATTGTACAATTGCCTAATTCCTCTGTTACAATCTTCTCGGCTTGTTCCACACTATCTTTATTCATCACATCACATTTAATCGCAATCGCTTTCCCACCCATAAGGTTAATTTCTTCGGCTACCTTTTCACCCTTTTCGACTGTTCTATTTAAAATAGCCACAGACACGCCATGTCTAGCAAGTTCCTTTGCCATGGCGCTGCAAAGTACGCCACTTCCTCCTGTTATGACAGCTACTTTACCAGCTAAATTTTTATTTTCTTGTATGTTTACCATGTAGCTTCCTCCTTTGCTTCTTTTCGTACAGACTGTTTATTTTTTAAAGCATCCCAAGCTCCCCACAAATACATAATTCCAAGTGCTCTATCATAAAGACCATATCCAGGCCTGCATTGTTCATCCCAAATGTGTCTTCCATGATCGGGTCTACAATAACCTTTGAATCCGCTTTCATAATAAGCATGTATAATGGCTGAAACGTCTACTGATCCATCTTTTGATCGATGCGATGTTTCAACAAAGTCCCCGTTATCATATACGCGTACATTTCTTATATGAGTAAATGGTATTCTATCAATAAATTCGTGAATCATAGAAACTAAATCATTCTCTAAGTTTGCTCCTAAAGATCCTGTACAGAGCGTTATACAATGATATGGGCTGCTATTTAGTTGTAAAATTTTTCTGATGTTTTTTTGGTTAGTTACTATTCGCGGTAGACCAAAGACAGGCCAAGGTGGATCGTCAGGATGAATAGCCATTTTAATATCATGAAGTTCTGCAATTGGAATAATCTGATCTAAAAAATATTTCAAGTGGGCCCATAAATCCTCTTCTGTTATATTTTTGTAGGCTTCAAAAAGTTGGTGGAGGTGATTTAACCTCTCTGGTTCCCAACCTGGCATGGTTAAACTGGAGTTTTCACTAATTTTATTTACTAATTCTTTCGGATCAATATCTTTAATTCGACTATGTTCATAAAATAGAGCTGTAGATCCATCAGAAAGTGTTTTATTTAAGTCTGTACGGATCCAATCAAAGACAGGCATAAAGTTATAACATATGACTTTAACACCCACCTTTGCTAGCTTCTGAATTGTTTTCTTATAATTTTCTATGTATCGATCTCTAGTTGGAAGTCCGAGCTTAATGTCTTCATGAACATTCACGCTTTCAACCACTTCAATATGAAGGTTATGTTTATCGGCTAATTTTTTCATTTCTAACATTCTTTCTATTGGCCACTCTTCTCCTACGGGCACATCATGCAGTGCCCAAACAATTCCTTCCACTCCTGGAATCTGCTTTATTTGTTCCAGTGTGATCGTGTCGTTTCCTTCTCCAAACCATCTGAATGTCATCCTCATCTACCATCACCCCTAATTTTATTGAAAATAATTTGGATATTCTTTCTTCAATAATTCTTTATCAACAAGTGCAATTTTCAAATGCTCTTCCATGATTTTTTCAGCTTTATCAGCATCTTGATCTTGTATAGCTTTGAAGATATTTACATGTTGAGAAAGAATATTATCCCAATTATAATCTGTTACTAGCCTTAACATGCGACTCCTATTAAAGTGTACATTCATCTGTTGAATAACTAACCATGTTTTTTCTTTTTTACACCGTTTGAAAATAGTTCTATGAAACTCCTCATCTAATTCAAACATTTTTTTATAGTCTTTTTTCTTAACGCAAATTTTTTGCATACTTAAATTCATATCTAAATCATTCATCAGCTCTTCCGAAAATTCCTGACAGGCTAGTCTAATCACTGCCTTCTCGAGATGTTCTCGCATAAACCGTGCTTCCTCCACAAGGTTCAAATCAATTAAAGAAACAAATGTACCTCGTTGAGGATAGATACTTAATAATCCTTCTTGAGATAATTTTAAAAAGCTTTCTCTTACAGGAGTTCGACTCACATTAAATTGAACGGATATTTCCTTTTCAGAAATATTTGTCCCAGGTGGAAGCTTCAGGCTTAATATTTGATCTTTTAGCATATTGTAAACTTGTTCCCTCGTAGAGAGGTTTTGGTTTTTAAAATCAATATTCATTATTCTAATCTCCTTTCTCTAACATACTACCATACAAGTAGATTAGAATGGTAGACATTCATTTCATTTTTCTGAATACTTGTACTGTGAGCATCTCTTGATGATTCCACTATGTAAGCCATGATCAATCATAAAAGTGTGGGATATTAAAAAGAAAATTCAAAAAACTATACAAAATTCAAAAAGATTGAGTTATAATGTTTTTGATCTACCATACTAGTATAACTAGAATATTAACAAAATGAACGGTACTCTGATCTATCAGTTAGGTGAATCATTCAGTTTTTTGAAAGCGCTATCTCATTATTGGAAGTGAAAATTTATCTTCTTGCAGAAGGGAAAGATTGATATGTCTAACATCGCCATTATAGGAACTGGATCTATTGCAACTGCCCATATCGAGGCTTATCTTGCAATGCCTGAAATGAGTAAAATTGTAGCTTTAGCTGATATTTATCCTGAAAAAGCAATGTCTGCAGCAACAAAATATAACTTGGAAGCACGAGTTGTCGCTAACTACCAAGAGTTATTGAATGATCCTACGATTGATGCCGTTTCCATTTGTACACCTCCTTATATGCACGCAACCATTGCCATCGATTTTCTTAAAGCAGGCAAACATGTCTTAGTAGAAAAACCTATGGCTTCTTCTCTAAAAGAATGTGACGAAATGATAAAAGCATCTATTGAAAGCCAGAAGCTTTTATCTGTTGTTGCTCAAAACAGGTTTATGACGCCCATTATGAGATTAAAACATGTCCTTGATCAAAACCTCATTGGAAAAATCGCTCATACTCAAGTTGATTCTTTTTGGTGGCGTGGTCATAGTTATTATGATTTATGGTGGCGCGGTACATGGGAAAAAGAAGGTGGAGGTTGTACACTTAATCATGCTGTCCATCATATTGATATGTTGCAATGGATGTTAGGATTGCCGGCTGACATTTTTGCAGCAACTAGTAATACCTTGCATGATAATGCAGAGGTTGAAGACCTTTCTATTGCTGTACTTCGCTATGGAAATGGCAGCTTAGCACAAGTAACCAGTTCTGTTGTTCATCATGGAGAAGAACAACAACTGATTTTTCAAGGTGAAAAAGCTAGAGTATCTGTCCCATGGAAAGTAAATGCTCAAATAGCTAAAGAAAATGGGTTTCCTCAAGAGAAAAATGATGAGGATTTAGAAAATCGTATTCAGGAAGCTTTTCATCAATACCCGGAATTACTATTTGAAGGGCATAAAGGACAAATAAATAATTTTTTAATGGCTATCAAGGGTAACCAGAAGCTTCTAATTGATGGAACGGAAGGAAGAAAAACACTAGAACTCATTACAGCTATCTATAAATCTGCCAACCTAGGTGTTCATGTGAAGCTTCCTCTTTCAGCAGACGATCCTTTTTATACACGTGAAGGAATGCTTGCGAACGTTAAGCATTTTTATGAAAAACAAAGCAGTGTAGAAAATTTTTCAGACGATACGATAACCGTTGGAGGAAATTACGAGGAAATATAAGTCTAACGGTATTAAGTTATAAGTATTCAAAATAAACTGTAAGCTACTTGAGGAGGAACAATCATGCAGAAAAGTGATGGAATGAATTATGCTCCTAAGGGAAAAAGTGCCCCTGTTGTTACAGAAGGACAATTCGTCATGGCGGCTATAGGTCTTGATCATGGACACATCTATGCAATGTGCAATGGATTAACTGAGGCTGGGGCTACATTAAAATGGGTTTATGATCATGATCAGAAAAAAGTACAAGAATTTTGTAAAGCTTATCCGGAGGTACAGGCAGCCAAAAGTGAGAAAGAAATTCTCGAAGATCCAGATGTAAGGCTCGTGGCAGGCGCAGCCATTACATCTAAACGCTGTGATTTAGGGCTGCGTGTTTTAGATCATGGTAAGCATTACTTTACCGATAAATCACCTTTTACAACGTTAGAACAATTGGAGCTTGCTCGTAAAAAAACAACTGAAACGGGGCTTAAATGGGCTGTTTATTATAGTGAACGTTTGCACGTGGAGAGTGCCGTATTTGCTGGTCAATTGATTGAACAAGGAGCAATTGGAAAAGTGGTACAAGTTCTTGGAACTGGCCCACATCGTAGTAATGTAGAAAGCAGACCAAGCTGGTTTTTTGAAAAGGAATATTATGGAGGTATTCTATGTGATATTGGCAGTCACCAAATTGAACAATTCCTTTTCTATTCTGGCGCAAAAGATGCAAAAGTTGTACATAGTAAAGTGGGCAATTATAAGCATCATCAATATCCAGAATTAGAAGACTTTGGTGATGCTACTTTGATTGCTGATAATGGGGCTACAAACTACTTTAGAGTAGACTGGCTGACTCCTGATGGCCTTAGCACTTGGGGAGATGGGCGCACATTCATTCTTGGAACAGATGGGTATATTGAAATTCGCAAATACGTAGACATAGCAAGGGATAAAATAGGAGACCATTTATACTTAGTAAATCAACATACAGAGCAGCATTTTTCTCTAAATGGAGAAGTAGGATTCCCTTACTTTGGTGAACTTATTTTAGATTGTTTAAACGGTACTGAAAATGCTATGACTCAAGAACATACTTTTAAAGCCGCAGAACTTTGCTTAATTGCACAACGAGACGCAATCTACGTAAATACGGAGTGTGAATTAAGTAAGATCTAAAAAAGTGAGGTGTTATTTTTGTTAATAACACCTTATTTCATTTAATTGAGATTTTCTTAACATAAGTTTGAAGGATAAAGAAACGATAAAATGTATAGAGGTGACGATATTGTCTACATTCCTAAGCGAAGATATGATGCTTCATCACGAAAGTTCAAAAGTTCTTTATCATGATTATGCGAAAAATATGCCAATCTATGATTTTCATACGCATTTAATGGCTGATGACATTGCTGCTAACAAAAAATATGAAAATATGACTGATATTTGGCTTAATGGAGATCACTATAAATGGAGGGCTATGCGATGGTTAGGCGTAGAAGAAAGATTGATCACGGGGAATGCAAGTGACAAGGAAAAATTCTTAGCTTGGGCCCAAACTGTTCCATATACAATAGGAAACCCTCTTTATCATTGGTCACATTTAGAATTAAGCCGTTATTTCAATATAAATGAGTTGTTCTCAGAAAAAAATGCACATCAAGTTTGGGATATATGTAATGAGAGATTAAATGAAAGTAACATGTCCACAAATGGAATTTTAGAAAAATTTAATGTAAAAGTTGTATGTACGACTGATGATCCAATCGATACTTTAGAAATTCATCAAATCATACGTAAAGATGTAGGAATTAAAACCAGGGTCCTACCTACATTTAGACCGGATCATGCTTTAAATATTGAACAATCAAATTTTGTGAACTATATAGAAAAATTAGGTGATTCAATCAACGGCGCTGTTTTAACATATGAAAACTTTATCGCTTCATTACATTCACGAATTGATTATTTTCACGCGAATGGATGCAGAATTTCTGATCATGGTTTTGAAATATTTCCATTTTCACCAGCTACTGAACAAGAAGTGTCTTCTATATTTGTACGTGCTTTGCAAGGAAAAACACTATCCCTAGAGGATATCAATAAATTTAAAACAAACACTCTTATTCACCTGAGTAAAAAATATCATTCTCTTCATTGGACCATGCAATTACACATAGGTGCTTTAAGGAATAATAACACACGAATGTTCAAGTTAACGGGGAAAGATAGTGGGTACGACTCTATGTCTGACTTCCACCTAGCAAGACATTTAAATGGTTTTTTGAATGAATTAGACAAAGACAACCTTTTACCTAAAACAATTATCTATAATTTAAATCCCGCTCATAATGCGATTGTGGCCTCTACTATAGGGAATTTTCAGTCTTCTGATGCCAGAGCAAAAATTCAATTTGGATCCGGGTGGTGGTTTAATGATCAAAAAGACGGCATGCTAGATCAAATGAAAACATTATCTAATATAGGTTTGCTTAGCACTTTCGTAGGTATGCTTACAGACTCAAGAAGCTTTTTATCGTTCCCTCGCCATGAATATTTCAGAAGAATTTTATGTCATTTATTTGGGACTTGGATAGAAAATGGTGAGCTTCCAAGGGATTACGAATTTATAGGAAAAATAGTCAAAGATATTTGTTATCACAATGCTGTGAATTATTTTAACATTGAAATAAATGAGACAGTACCAATGAAAACGAATGAATAATACAGTAAGATATAAAATTTCTATATGAAGACTGATCATCAATAAAGTAAAAAACTGGACATGAGGTACTCATGTCCAGTTTTTTATTAATGAACGCCTTTCATCGCTTTCTTAATCACTGGTGTAAGTAATAGCATCACACCGCATAAAACGATGGCAAGGAATCCGATGATACCGAAATAGACGGTTTCTGGCACTTTATCAAACAGTTTGACTACTTGCGCATTGATCGCCTGTGCCATCGCATTTGAAAGGAACCAAAGGCTCATCGTTTGCGCTGAGAAGGCAGCAGGTGCCAGCTTTGTTGTCGCTGACAGTCCAACTGGTGATAAGCAGAGCTCTCCGATCACGACGAGGAAGAAGCTCAGAACGAGCCATAATGGGCTCACAAGTGTGTTCGGACCAGACATGTATGCAGGAATGATCATGATGATGAAGGATAACCCTGCAAACAGAAGGCCGAGTGAGAATTTAATCGGGGTAGACGGCTGTTTCTTCCCAAGTCTGACCCATAACCAAGCAAACACTGGAGACAGCAGCACAATAAAGATTGGGTTCAATGATTGGAACCATGAAGACGCTAGTGTCATCCCAAGGAAATTCAAGTTTGTTCGTTGATCTGCATATGTCGCTAAAATGTTTGAGCCCTGTTCTTGAATCGCCCAGAACATCACGGCAGCAAGGAACAATGGAATATAAGCGAGAACCCTGGATTGCTCCACTGCGCTCGTCTTTTTACTGAAATACATGACAATGAAATAAACAATCGGAATGAGTACACCAAGTGCACTGACAAACCAAGTGAATAGATTAATTGTGAGGGCGCCTGTTTGAATGCCAATGACAGCAAAAACCGCGAGCAAAATCACAACCAATGAACCGTAAATTTTGAAGTTCTTACGTTCGGCAGCTGATAATGGATTGGTCACATACGTGCCGGCAAGACCAAGGTTCGGTTTTTTTGTGACCACAAATGTAATAAGTCCAACAAGCATCCCAACGGCAGCGAGTGAGAACCCGAGGTGGAAATTCACTTTTTGACCGAGTGTTCCGACAATTAAAGGGGAGATAAAGCCACCCATGTTGATCCCCATGTAGAAAATACTAAATCCAGAGTCCCTGCGCGGGTCTGTTTTTGTATACAGGTCACCAACAATGTTTGAAACGTTTGGCTTGAGTAGACCTGTCCCGATAATAATCAGTCCCATACTAATAAAGAGCGCTGTTGCTCCGCTTGGCAAAGCCAAAATCACGTGGCCAAGCATAATGAAAACTCCGCCATAAAAGACCGTACTGGATGATCCAAATACCCGGTCGGCGAGCCATCCGCCAATAACTCCTGACATATAGACAAGCGCACCGTAGACGGACATGATCGAATTGGCTGTCGTCTGGTCAAAACCTAGACCGCCTTTTGTCACCTCTGTGTACATATAATAAATAAGCAGTGCACGCATGCCATAATAGGAGAAACGCTCCCAAAATTCAGTGAAAAACAGTGTGTAAAGTCCTTTAGGATGTCCAAAAAACCCTTTTTGAGGAACACTTTTAACAATTTTATCGTGATCAATTGTAGACATGGCATAGATCCTTTCTTAAAAAAAGAGATATGAGAAAAATGATATTCTTGTATAGTTCTTGTGTCAATATAAAACTATTCTAAAACAGGAAAATGTTAGTTCAATAGGCGTAAAGACTCAAAAAAATGAAAAATTCATTGAAGTGAAAATTATCGGAAAGTTATTCCGAAAGAATTTATTTAAAATTTGAAGCAATGTACAAGCAAACCTTTTACACATGCATAGGATGACGAGAGGACATGTGTGAAAAGGAGTGATTTAGGTTGGGGGAATTGAATGAAGCTGATCTAAGAAAACCTGTTGTCAATGTACTAGATTTTGGTGTAATTGCTGACGGGAAAACGGATTGCACAGCCAAGCTCAATGAATGTTTAGAGTGGACAAAAGCACAAGGGTATTCCCATGTCTGGCTACCGAGCGGCACGTATTTAATAGATGCGGTGTACAGAGGTGATCCATTTTTTCCTTTCCGAGGTGCAGGTATACGGGTGCCAAGTCATATATGTATTGAGATGGCGTCAGACGCTGTAATAAAGGTAAAACCAAATGATTCATGGGGATATTCAGCTTTTTATATAGGAAAGGTTGAGCATGTGACCATTCGAGGCGGGCGTATTGAAGGGGATCGTCATGAGCATGTATACAAGCCGCTCCCCGCTGAACGAAGAACCCATGAATGGGGCTTTGGGATATGTATTGAAGGTGCCTCCCATGTAGAGGTCAATCATGTCCAAATAAAAAATTGTACGGGAGACGGCATCATTGTTAGTCCCCACGGTTTGTTGACAGAGGGTGAACCATACTCGCCTGCTGCATCTATTGATATTTCTGGCTGCACCATCACAGATTCGAGACGCAACAATATTTCGATTACAGGCTGTGATGGGGTTATTGTGGAGGACTGTCTCTTGGAAAGAGCAGGAGTAAATGGGGTCGAGCCAAGAATGGGCATTGATATTGAAGGCTATGGAGAAAATGCTGTTAATATGGAGGAGCCTTTGAATATTCAGATTCGCAACAACATCGTCAGAGGAGGTGCAGCAAGCTCCATCTATAACTTTAACGGCTATGGTGTGATCATTGAAGGCAATCATACAGATAGCAGTATCTCCTATGGCTTCTCCACCGAAACGATCATTGCCAACAATTTGATTCGTGCAGTAGGAGGAGGTGTTACAAAAGCAGGGATTACGAGTTTAGGCGTCTCACTTGGCCAAACGGAAAACAATGTGATGATTATTGGCAATATGATTGAGGGGTTTGAAAAAGGAATTGATGTGAGAGGAGACAGCGTTCACATTACAGGCAATAAGATTAGTCTTTTTGAAGATGCGGCTGTGTCCGTTTATATGGCGAATCGTATTCTAATAGAAGGAAACCATATTGAATCAGGAACGAATACCGGAAAAAGAAGCGCCTCGCTGCGTATCTATCAATCGGATAGTGTCGTTTTTTCAAACAATACGGTCTACTCTGTTATCGATGCGGCCGTGGTGAGAGGAACGAATATTCTCATCCAGCACAATCAATTCAAAGAATTCAGCAGAGGAATCTGGGTGCAGGAAGGGGAAGCAGGAATCAACGGCAACCACTTTATTCAAGAAGGACACCCGGAGCTAGATTCTTCGTATACGATCAGTGTCACTGGAAATGCAAAGGCTTTCATCTGGCAGAATCGCTTTAAGCACTATCAAAACTACGCTGTATACAGCAGCACGACGGGGGCATTGGAAATTAAAGATAATTCCTTTGAAGAAACATCCTTATATGTCGTGATGTATATTAAAAATGGTTCACCACAAATTGGAGATAACCGCTTCTATTTAAATCGATCGATCGGACAGCCGACGGCGATCTTTATTGACCAGACTGCCTCAGCCCGTGTGCTGCGTAATAACATCATCAATAGATCTCCTCAAAAAGCGATTGCCGTCCGCACCGCAAATTCCACTCATTCTGTGATCGCTCACAACATGCTGGAGCGTAGTCAATTGGTGACACATACCACAGACCGGCTCATCGGAAATATTGAGATTGATACACCGTCATGAGCGTTTGAAATCCCTTATTTTGGAGGTTCAGAAGGCGGTTGACAATCCTGTAAAAAGGGCATATAGTAATAATTATTTTTCATTTTTCGCAACATTTGCCCTTTTTTTTATTAATAAAACCGATTAATTCAATCAGAAAAATGTATCTTCTAAGGACTTCGGTTTGATACATTTAGGATATAGAAAGGATGAAGAACAAGTGTCACAGCCGAAAAGGAAGCTCAAGCTAGGCGTATTCATCGCAGGAACTGGACATCACGTTGCCTCTTGGAGACATCCGAATGCAGTACCAGATGCAGCCATGAACCTAAATTATTTTAAACAATTAGCGAAAAAGGCAGAGGAAGGAAAGCTGGATTTGCTCTTTTTAGCCGACAGTTTATCCATTAATCAAACCTCTCATCCGAACGTATTAACGAGATTTGAACCGCTCACGCTGCTTTCATCTATTGCTGAGTCTACCTCAACCATTGGTTTAGCAGCAACAGCTTCCACTACATACAGTGAGCCTTTCCATATTGCAAGGCAGTTTGCTTCCCTTGATCATTTATCAGGAGGAAGAGCGGCATGGAATGTGGTCACATCTTCTATTGAAGAAACAGCGAAAAATTTTAGCGGAGAAGAGCATTTAGCACACCATAAACGATATGAGCGGGCAGAAGAGTTCGTCGAGGTCGTCAAAGGTCTCTGGGATTCTTGGGAGGAAGACGCTCTGGTCCGAAACAAGGAAACAGGAGAATTCTTCGAATCTAGTAAGCTTCATGAGCTCCAGCACAAAGGTGAGTTCTTCTCAGTCAGGGGGCCTCTCAACGTATCACGTACGCCGCAAGGGCAGCCCGTGATCATTCAAGCAGGATCTTCCGAAGATGGCCAAAAGCTTGCAGCAAAAACAGCAGAGCTCATTTTCACAGCACAAAACGATCTCGATAAAGCGAAGGAATTTTATCAAAGCTTGAAGGGGAAAGTAGAGGCTGCTGGCCGTGCTAGAGAGGACGTCAGTATCATGCCGGGTATCTTCCCGATCATTGCTGATACAGAGGAAGAAGCCCAAGCGAAATATGAAGAATTACAGGAGCTGATTGTTCCTGAGATTGGACTGAGCATTCTGCAAAATTACTTAGGCGGAATTGATCTGTCTCAGTATCCTTTAGACGGACCGCTTCCAGAGATTGATCCAAGCACAACAAATGCGGTGAAAAGCCGTTTTGATCTCGTGATGAATATGGCGAGAAAGGATAACCTGACCATTCGCCAGCTCTATCAATCGGTTGCCGGCTCACGCGGTCATAATATTTTCATTGGAACGCCGCAGCAGCTGGCAGATGTGATGGAAACATGGCTTCGTGAAGAAGCAGCAGACGGCTTTAATGTCATGCCGCCGCTCTTGCCAGAAGGGCTGGATGTGTTCGTAGACCGCGTCGTCCCAATCCTTCAGGAACGAGGCTTATTCAAAACCGATTACACAGGACAAACCTTGCGAGAAAATCTCGGATTAACAGAGCCAAAAAATCGCTACACGACATAAGGGTGAGGTGACTAACGTTGGGATACACGTTTCGTCTGGCAACAGAGGCAGATATAGAGGCGCTGCTTGAACTGACAACAAGAGCCTACGAGCCAATTCGTGAGCTCGGCATCCAGTTTCAAGCAGCACATGCTGATTTCGCTCTCGTTCAGAATAATGTACAAAAGAATCTTTGCTATGTGATGGAAGAAAACGGAGAGCTTCTATCCACCTTATCACTCCGTATGCCTTGGGGAGAGCAGCCAGGACCGTTCGGCGTCCCTCATATCTGGTGGTTTGCCTCAGAACCAGCCGCCAAAAAAGGCACAGGCTCAGCCTTGCTGGAATGGGTGGAAACTGAAGTGCTAAGGGATACACTGAAGGTGCCGTACGTGTCGCTCGGTACAGCTGATAAGCATCCATGGCTGATAGAGATGTATGAGCGTAAAGGCTATGTCAGAGCAGGTGAAAAAGATTTAGGCAAAGGTCATATCACGGTTTATTTCAAAAAACAATTAAGATCAGATATCACACAACCATAAGAGGAAGAAGGGTTTACAAACATGAAAAACAAAAAGTGGCTAGTCGTTCTATTTGCAGCAATGCTGGCAGTTTTAGCAGCTTGCGGCGGCAACAATCAGAGTGAAGGCAAAGACGAAAAAGTGTTAAAAGTAGGCGCTACAGGACAAAGCTATCCGTTTGCTTATAAAGACAATGGCAAGCTTGTAGGATTCGATGTTGAAGTAACAGAAGCTATTGCGAAAAAGCTTGGCTACAAACTAGACTGGCAGCTGAGTGAATTCAGCGGACTGATGGGACAGCTAACGTCTGGTAAGCTCGATACAGTGTCAAACCAAGTCGCCATCACAGACGAGCGTAAACAAACATTTAACTTTACAGATACGTACGCTTACGCAGGAACACAAATCATCGTGAAAAAAGACAACAACGACATCAAAGGTCTTGACGATTTAAAAGGAAAAACAGTGGCGGCGGTTCTTGGCTCTAACCATGCTAAAAACTTAGAGAGCAAAGACCCTGACAAGAAAATTAAGATTAAAACATATGAAACGCAAGACGGCGTATTAAATGAAGTGGCAAATGGCCGCGTAGATGCATATGTCAACGGACGCAGTGTATTACTTGCTCAAATTGAAAAAACAGGTCTGCCGCTGAAAATCGTAGGCAACCCAATTGTATATGAAGAAGTAGGCTACCCATTTGCGAAAGATAAAAAGCATGACAAACTAAGAGAAGAATTTAACAAAGCCATCAAAGAATTGAGAGAAGACGGGACACTTAAGAAATTGTCTGAGAAATATTTCAAAGACGATGTGACAGTGCCAATTAAAAAATAACGACAGCGGCGGTGAAGAGCAGACATGAACAAAATTGATTGGCAGTATATGGTGACGGTGTTTCCGACATTGCTTCAATACTTGCCGATAACGATCTTCATGGCGATTGTCTCCATGGTATTTGCCATTATCATTGGTGTGGTATTCGCTCTCATTACGAAAAACCGGATACCTGTTTTATACCAATTTGCCAAGCTGTATATTTCTTTCTTCAGAGCGGTTCCAACCTTGGTTCAGCTCTTTCTCATTTATTTTGGTCTCCCGCAGCTATTCCCTGCGATGACCTCAATGGATGCTTTAACAGCGGTCATTATCGGATTAAGTATTAAAAACTCAGCATACTTAGCAGAAATTTTCAGAGCGGCTCTGAACTCAGTTGATGAAGGGCAGCTTGAGGCATGCTTATCTGTTGGCATGACAAGATGGCAGTCTTACATCAGAATTATTTTCCCGCAGGCCATTAGAAATGCAATTCCAGCGACGGGGAATACCTTTATCGGTCTTTTAAAAGAAACATCTCTTGCCTTTACGATTGGTGTGGCAGAAATGTTTGCACAAGGGAAGATGATTGCATCGGCGAACTATAAATACTTTGAAACCTATTTAGCCGTAGGGATCGTGTATTGGGTGATGACGATTATTTATAGCTTCCTGCAAGACCTATTTGAACGAAAAATCAGCAAACCTTACCGGAATTAAGGAGGTGTGGACATGATCAAGCTCACCAATTTGAAGAAATCATTCGGCGATCTTGTCGTCTTAGACGGAATCAATCTCGACGTGAAAAAAGGGCAGGTTGTGGCCATTATCGGACCTTCTGGCTCCGGTAAATCCACCTTGCTGCGCTGTTTAAATTTATTAGAAACACCTGATGAAGGGACAATTGAAATTGGCGATGCGAGGCTCGATGCGTCCAAATATTCACGTAAAGAAGCCCATCACCTGCGTCAACAAACGGCCATGGTGTTTCAAAACTATAATTTATTTAAAAACAAGACAGCACTGCAAAACATAACAGAATCACTGCTTGTGACGAAAAAAATGACGAAGCAGCAGGCGAATGAAATCGGTATGAAACTGCTGAAGCAGGTAGGGTTAGAGCAAAAGGCTGACAGCTATCCAGTCACGTTATCTGGTGGACAGCAGCAGCGGATTGGGATTGCCCGCGCGTTAGCGGTTGATCCACATGCGATTTTACTGGATGAACCAACGTCAGCGCTTGATCCAGAGCTTGTCTCAGGTGTGCTTCAAGTCATTAAATCCATTGCGATTCAAGAAACAACGATGATCATCGTCACACATGAAATGGCGTTTGCAAGAGAAGTGGCAGACCATGTGATTTTCATGGCGGATGGTCATATTATCGAGCAGGGGACGCCAACTGAGCTATTTGATGAAACGAAGAATGAACGGACGAAACGATTTATCCAAAAAGAAGCAGCGGCTGAAGAAGCATAAGCTGCTTTTTATTCTTTAGAGGGGTGAGTGTCTAGTGAAATCAATAGGAAATGAAGCTTTAAACAAACGTTTGATCAACATTCGCCGAGCGCTTCATGAGCATCCAGAGCTGGCGTTTGAAGAATTTGAAACGACAAAGAAACTGCGCCACTGGTTAGAAGAGGAAGGGATCACTGTACTTGATATCCCAGCCCTTCAAACAGGCGTTGTCTGTGAAATCAAAGGAGAACAAAAGGGGCCGACAATTGCTTTGAGAGCCGATATTGATGCACTTCCGATTGAAGAGGCATCTGGCGAACCATTTTCTTCGAAGGTACCGGGTAAAATGCATGCGTGCGGTCACGATTTCCATACAGCTTCTATTTTTGGTGCGGCTCTTTTATTAAAGGAGCGGAAACATGAGATCAAAGGAACGGTCCGTATTTTGTTCCAGCCGGCTGAGGAAGTTGCTCAAGGGGCGAAACACGTCATAGAGGCAGGCGTTTTAGATGGAGTCGATGCGATTTTCGGTATGCACAACAAGCCTGACCTGCCAGTTGGCACGATTGGCATTAGAGAAAAAGCATTGATGGCGAGTGTGGACCGTTTTGAAATCGATATTAAAGGAACGGGTGGCCACGCCGGTATTCCAAATCACACGGTAGACCCGATTGCCATCAGCGGGCAGATCACAAGCGCCCTTCAGCAAATCGTCAGCCGCCGCATCAGCTCCTTGCATCATGCAGTTGTCAGTATCACACGCATCCAAGGCGGTACATCATGGAATGTGATTCCCGACCGTGTTGAGATGGAAGGAACCGTTCGGACGTTTGAGCCTGAAGTAAGAGCGATGATTCCAGAGCTTATGAAACAAATCGTCAGCGGGATTGCTGAAGGATTTGGAGCAGAGGCTGAAGTGAGATGGCATCCTTATTTGCCTTCTGTCATGAATGATGAGCGTCTGACAAAGGTGGTAGAAGAAACGGCTGGCTCGCTTGACTTACATGTCGTGCAGGCAGAGCAGTCACCGGGCGGAGAAGATTTTGCCCTTTATCAAGAACGCATTCCAGGCTTTTTTGTATGGATGGGGACTAGTGGTACAAAGGAGTGGCATCACCCTGCGTTTACATTAAATGAAGACGCACTTCCAGCTGCCGCTGCCTTCTTTGCTGAGCTTGCCGTTCGGGCATTGGAGTCTCGATCATGGAATTAACAAAACATCTGGCAGAAGCAGTGCTTTCTGCTGATCCACTGCTAGATGAGCGGGCCATTCAAATGGCTAGCAATGGCCTGTTAGACGCTGCGGCATCAGCGTTTGCTGCGAAAGAGGATGAAGGGATTCAGAAGCTGATGCAGCTTGTTGAACAGGAAGGCGGAGCCGCTCAGATTCCTGTCATTGGACAAGGAAAGAAGGTGAGCCGCCAATCTGCAGCCATGCTGAACGGCTACCTCATCCATGCCCTGGATTATGATGATGTGCACTCAGATGTGAGAGGACATCCGAGCGCGGTCATCATTCCAGCGCTGCTATCACAGCTGACAGACGGCAAAGGGTATGGCGAGCGGTTTTTAGCTGCCTACATCACAGGTGTTGAAGTGATGGCAAGACTTGGCGAATCCATCGGCAAGGCGCATTATGAGCGGGGCTGGCATAATACAGGAACACTCGGAGCCATTGCGGCAGTGTGTGCGATTGGCTATTTGAAACAAGTCTCGCAGGAAGAACTGACGAAAGCAATCGGCTTTGCCGGAGCGCAATCAGCCGGAATGCGAAAGCAATTTGGCTCTGATATGAAACCATTACAAGCCGGCTTAGCTGCTAAAACAGCCGTTTGGTCTATGGATTTAGCTTGTTCAGGTTTTGGCGGGAATGATTCGGTTCTTGATGGCGCGCTTGGTTTCTTTTCACTCTATGGAGATCTGGAACTTGCGAAAAGCCGTTTGCTAGAGGGCTATGGTTCTACATGGCGTATCGTTTCGCCGGGGCTGTGGTTCAAAGTATATCCATTTTGCTCAGCAGCCCACCATGCAGCAGATGCGATCCAATCCTTAATGAAAGAGCGGTCTTTCTTGCCGGAGCAGGTAAAACAGGTCGATGTCATATTCCCGCCAGGCGGAGATGCAGCGCTTATTGAGCGGACACCTTTAACCGGGGAAGAAGGACGATTCAGTGTCGAATACGTCATCGCACTTGCAGTGTTTGGACAGACGCTTACGCTGGATGCCTTTACGAAAAAAACCATTCCATCAGACATGCGGACATGGATGAAGCGGGTAAGCAGAGGATATGATCAAACGACAGAACCCCATCCCGATGCTGTTCCAAAAGGACGCTTTACGATTGTGAAACTCACCTTATCTGACGGCACCACCATTAGCAAGCGGGTTGATATTCCGCAGGGAGCACCAGGCTGTGCGTTATCGAAAGAAGACATCATACAAAAGTTAAGCAGCGTCACAAGCGCATCACAGGCACAGCAGATTTTACAGGCGGTTGAAGAGGAAAACGACACTGCTTATTTGAAGTTGCTGGCATGATAAAAAAGCTCATCGATAGGGGACTGACCCCAAAAGATGAGCTTTTTTAATCCATCTTTTAACTGTCAGGATGCGTGACACATGAGTTTAAAAACCATAAATGACACTGTCCTTCTCTTGATATTTTGTCACGTCATGTTGAATCATATCTTCAACTAACATCTTACCATCTTCTGCAATGCCATCATATAAAAAACCTCATGTGATTCACCGCAGTATTAGTTCTTTCAAAAAGTATGAATAAAAGATGACCAAACGATGATAAGTTCATAAAAACAGTGGAATCCAATTGAGATTTGAAAGGGAACATGTAAAATAAAGAAAAACAATGGTAGCAGCGGAGGCTGATCATGAAAATATTAATGATTGAAGATAATCAGAGCGTTTGTACAATGACGGAAATGTTTTTTCAACGAGAGGGATTTCAAGCGGAATTCGTTCATGATGGATTAGAAGGATTGAATCATTTTAAGCAAGAGGAGAATTGGGATCTACTCATTTTAGATGTCATGCTTCCTTCGATGGATGGTCTGACCATTTGTCAAAAGGTGCGCCAGATCAGTGACATTCCGATTATCATGCTGACAGCCAAGGAAACCGAATCTGATCAGGTACTTGGTTTTGATCTTGGGGCAGATGATTATGTGACCAAGCCCTTTAGTCCACTAACCTTGATGGCAAGAATTAAAGCGGTGAAACGACGCTTTGCTCATACAAAGACTCAAGAAAAGGTGAATGAGGGCGAACGGCTGGAGACAGCACATTTTCAGTTGGATAAGAAAACGAGGGAAGTTTTCCTGGATGGAGAGCGAATAGAGAACCTCACACCGAAAGAATACGATCTGCTGTGCTTTTTTATTCAGCATCCTCGGCAAGTATTTTCACGAGAACAATTGCTTGAGCAAATTTGGGGATACCAATTTTATGGAGATGAACGAACGGTAGATGTTCATATTAAACGGCTGCGCCAAAAAATTGGGGACGGGCCTAAGCCCTTCTTGTATACAGTATGGGGCGTAGGGTATAAGTTCGATGAAGATTAAATATTTTTATCAGCTGCTGATCAGCCACCTTGGGTTATTGCTCATCGCCATTGTCATTATCAGCACCCTTTTATCTCATTTTGTGAAAGATATTGCCTATCAAAACAGAGTGAATGAAATGAGCTCCTATGGGAATGAAATCTTGCAAGATTATAAACGACTCCCTAAAAGCGAGATGACCTTTCGTCTGCGGCCATTTGAAGATATTCTTTCGACGAGGCAAATTCGTTTTTTCGTGTTTGATGAAAAAGGAGATATTCTGTCTCAGCAGCAAGTGATGCCGCCGCATGAAGTATTATTGACAAAGGATTTATGGGCCAAACTCTCAAAAGGAGAGCAAATCATTGTGAAGCGAAGTGATTCACGCCGCCTTGATCAAGAGGCATCACTTGTGGCGCTCCCTGTCATGGAGGATGGAAAGCTAAAGGGCGGAGTTGTCCTTATTGCCCCGATTCAAGGCGCTGAACAGCTCATCGCCCAAATGAATCGTTATCTGTATATCATCGTATTTGTGGCGCTGACGATCACCTTTATTCTCAGCCTGTTCCTGTCTAAATTTCATGTGAACCGTATCAAAAAGCTGAGAGAGGCGACTGAAAAGATTGCGCAAGGTGATTACAACATCAAGCTTGAAAACAAACACCTTGATGAAATTGGCACACTTGGTGAGGATTTTAATATGATGGCCAAGCGTCTTCAGCAATCAAGAGAGGAAATTGATCGGCTCGAAAAGCGCAGACGCCAATTCATCGCAGATGTGTCTCACGAATTGAAAACACCGCTGACCACCATTCGAGGACTGGTGGAATGGCTGAACACTGCGGATGTGTCAGCAGAAGAGAAAGAGAAATGCTATGCCTTAATCACTGACGAGACAAAACGTATGCTGCGCCTCGTCAATGAAAATATGGATTATGAGAAAATTAGATCGAATCAAATTACCCTTCAGAAATTTCATTATCCACTCATTGACACATTTGAAGTGATGAAAGAGCAGCTGAGCCGAATCGCCGAAGAGAAAAACAATCAGCTGATCGTGGACGTTGATCCCGAGCTAAAGGTTTATGCAGATTATGACAGGCTTATTCAAATACTTGTCAATATTACAAAGAACGCCATTCAATTCACAGAAGACGGCCGTATTTACTTAAGAGGAAAACAAGAAAATCAAGAGACGATCATCGAAGTGGAAGACACAGGAATTGGCATTGCGCCAGACGAAGTCAAACACATATGGGAACGTTTTTATAAAGCGGATATCTCAAGAACGAATACACCGTATGGAGAATACGGATTGGGCTTGTCTATCGTGAAGCAGCTTGTGGACCTGCATGAAGGGCATATTGATATGAAAAGTGAAAAAAACAATGGAACGACATTTACCATACGACTGCCGTTTCCAGAAGAAAAGGGCTAAAATGAAGTTCATTTTAGCCCTTTTTGGTGAATCACCACTTATTCATTTTTGGTAAACGTCAACCCAATATGAGCAAGTGCCTGCGGCAAGTCTTTCCGGATAGTGATGTCTTTAAACGATATATTGGAATGAATCGCACTTAAAGCAAGGTCTTGCTTAATACCTGTTAAAACTGCCGAAATCCCTAAAAGTCTCAGCGTTTGTGCGTAGCTGACCAAATATTGAATGCTTTGTTCATTCAGGCTTTTTGTTCCCGATACATCAATGACCAAATGAGAGAGCGACAGCCTGTAGCTTTCCTGTAAAATGGTTTCCAAAATATGCTGAGCACGTGTCTCTTCGATGTCACCAAGCAGAGGAAGCACAGCGACACCGTCAACAACTGGTACGATCGGTACAGACAATTGCCGAATTTGCCGGTTGGCACGGTCTAGTTCGAGGACATAGCTTAATAATGAAGCCATCGTTTCAAACATATATACATGCTCTTCTGTGAACTGCTTCGGCCTCAAATCAAGTCCGCAAATCGTTCCGTAGTTCGTCCCATCTGTGAAATTAATGGGAACTCCAATAAACGAGCCGCCTTGAAGATTTTTCGTAACCTCTAAGTATTTAAAACGGTCATCCTTCGAAATGTCAGGAATCACAAGTGTATCCCGATGATCGACCACAAGCTTGCAAAATGTCTTTTCGTAAGGAAGTTCTTCTCCTTCTTCAAGAAGCTGCTCGTCATGATTTAGCACCTTTACAATTTGATTGGTGTTTTGATCATTTTTAGCAATAAACAGTGTATTCACATCAATGAATTGACTCATCATGTTTAAAATACTAGTAGAAGCATCATGAAAATTGCGAAACTGTTTTAATAGTTGTTGAAGAGGCATTGTTTTAGGACTCCTTGTAGCTCCGATCATAGGCCGGAACGGATAGTTGATTTGTCTCTATCATACAAAATCAAACAAGAAATAGATACACTTTAATGCGCAAAAACACTCTGATCGTCGAGATGAAAAAAGACTGCCGATCCAAAGATCTGGCAGCCTTCTGATTAAAGAGAGACAGGGACAGTAGACATAGAGAAAAATTCCTCATACAAGGCTTGAACAGCTTCTTTTTCTTGAGCCGCTTTGACGCCAAACATCATGCTGACCTCTGAAGAGCCTTGATTGATCATTTCAATATTGACCTTCGCTTTTGACAGCGCCTTTGCCGCTCTTGCTGTTGTACCAACATTATGACGCATCGCTTCTCCTACAACCATAATCAGCGAAAGATTTCGCTCTAAAATGACCTCATCTGCATCAAGCACGAGCTTCAAGCGGTCTAGCAGCTCCTCTTCAATATGCTGCTCCTCCAGCTGATCCTGCCGTAAAATAATGGTCATATCATCAATGCCAGAAGGAACATGCTCATACGTAAGCCCATACTCTTCTAGTGTTTGCAGCACCTTTCGTCCAAAACCGACTTCTCTGTTCATCAAATATTTACTAATGTAAATACTGCAAAATCCATTGTCTGAGGCGATTCCAACAACAGGTCCATTTGTATGGTCCCGCTGATTTACGATTTTTGTCCCTTTTGCCGACGGGTTGTTGGTGTTTTTAATCTGAACCGGAATGCCTGCACGGAAGGCAGGAATAAGTGCTTCATCATGGAACACAGAAAAACCAGCATAGGACAGCTCGCGCATTTCCCGGTATGTCAGCTCTGTAATCTCTTTTGGTTCATGAACGATCGTTGGATTGACGGCATAGACAGCATCGACATCTGTAAAGTTTTCATATACATCTGCCTTCAAACCGTTCGCCAAAATGGAGCCGGTAATATCGGAGCCGCTTCGCGAAAAGGTGACGATGTCTCCCGCGAGACTAAAGCCAAAAAAGCCAGGGAATATAATAATGCCAGAGCGCTCTCTTAATTTGTACAAATGATCATAAGACTCCGGCAGAACTTGCGCTTGGCCAGGCTCATCGCTCACAAACAAACCAGCTTCCTTTGGATTCACATAATGAGCTTCCACACCTTGGTGGCGGAAATAGGCGGCAATGAGCTTAGCGTTATTGTCTTCACCGCTTGCTTTAATGGCATCAAGATAGCACTCAGGGCGGGATGAATCAGCCTGTAATAATGTGTCTAGATCTTGCCTGATGGTATCGATAATGGCTTGACCTAATCCGAGTTCATCCGCTATTGAGGCATACCTCTCAATGACTGCTTCCTTTAAATCATGTGCTTCGCCTAAACGTAAATATTGTTCACCGCAGCTAATTAATAGATCGGTGACCTTTGTATCCGTTGAATGCCGTTTTCCTGGTGCGGAAACAACGACTGCTTTTCGAGCTGGATCTGCTGTTACAATGTCAAATACCTTTTGCAGCTGCTTGCCAGAGGCAAGTGAACTGCCACCAAATTTAACGACCTTCAATGCATACATCTCCTATAGTAAAAATTTTCTCACAAATTGAATAGTTCCTATTATCAACTCTTTTCCTTAAATTATCAAGGTTTTTCTTCACTATAAATACAAATGTTTTTATAGAGAGGACAATATTGTGTGAGTATATGAAAAAAGAGCCGGCCATATGCCGAGCTCTTTTTCTTATGAAGAAGAAGAGGAGGAAGATAGCTCCTGCTTCATTACTTTATTCTCACGTTTTTTTTCCTTTAAGAAAAAGGAGAGGACGAGTCCAATGACCGCAATCAGACCAGAAATGAAGAATGACGTATTCATTCCATGAACGGCCGATTTTAATGGATTGGCCAATTCTGCATTTGCAGCAGAGCTGCTCATGATGGAGACAAGCACGGCCGTCCCAATAGACCCTCCCACTTGTCTCATCGTGTTATTCATCGCTGTCCCATGAGGGATCAAATGAGGCGGTAAAGAGTTAATACCTGCGGTTGTCAGCGGCATCATGATCATCCCAACCCCAATTAACCGAAGCGTGTAGGCGACCGTAATGAGGGCGATCGATGAATCAAGGGTGAGCAGCATAAATGGGAGGGTGGTAACGGTGAGTATCGTAAATCCGCCTAATGCCAGCCCTTTTCCGCCGACTTTATCAAAAATCCGTCCGATAATCGGTGACAGGAGTCCCATGAAGAGAGCACCTGGCAATAAGATAAGCCCTGTATCAAGTGCAGACAGCCCTCTGACATTCTGCGTATAAAGCGGCAGAATCGTCTCTGTACCAATTAATAAAGCAAAGACAAGCATCCCGAGGAAGGTTGTTAAGCTAAAGATCGCAAATTTAAATACGCCAAACTCAAGCATCGGTCTTGTTAAGTTCGACTGGCGCAGGATAAAGAAGAACAAGCTCACGGCGCCGACAATCAGCGAAATGAGGACAGTCGCACTCGTCCAGCCGTAGGTGCCGACACTAGAAAATCCGTAAAGCAATCCGCCGAAACCGAAGGACGACAAGATGACAGATAAGACATCAATACGTGTCTCTCTTTGCTGCGTCACATTTTTCATTAAGAAGAAAGCAAGAATGAGATCAATGATACCGATTGGCATAACAATATAGAACAAGAACTTCCAGCTGAAGGAATCGACAATCCAGCCGCCAAGTGTTGGCCCGAGCGCAGGTGCGAACGAGATGACAAGTCCGACCATGCCCATTGCCTGCCCGCGTTTTTCTTTAGGGAAAATGGTTAAAAAGATCGTTTGCATCAGCGGCATTAAAATCCCTGCGCCGGCTGCCTGTACGATACGCGCTGCAAGTAACACCGGGAAATTCGTTGCAAATGAAGCAAGAATTGTACCGGCTGTAAAGATGCTAAGTGCCGTTAAAACTAAAGAACGGCTTGAAAATTTCTCAATGAGGAAAGCCGTAATAGGGATGAGAATCCCGTTTGTCAGCATAAAGGCTGTTGTAAGCCACTGTCCTTTGCTGACCTCAATATTGAAATCTTCCATGATATGCGGGATCGCTGGAATGAGAAGCGTTTGGTTTAAAATCGCAACGAATGCCCCAACGAGGAAAATCCCAACAATCACAGATCGATTATACGATGTTGTAGATTGATTCATGTTATCCCTTCTTTATCTATAAAATGATGTTTTTCAGCTGTGACACGTTTTGTGATAAAACGCTGTTTTTGCCTAAATAATCGAGCAGTGAGCTGACTAAAAAGGTTCTCGGTTCATCCTTTGATAATTCTTGATTGAGCAGCTCATACGCAGAGAGGAGATCGTCCTTTTCTTCTCCGTTTGACAGTGCGTGAAGCTCTTGTTTGATCTTCGTTAAGTACGAGATGACAAGTTTTTCTTCATCATATCCGTCCTGTGAGGAAAATAAATAAGAGTTCATGAGCTGATCTGTTAACACAGGCTCAATTGAGCAAGGCTTTTTCGATACACGGTCCATCACACCGATAATCATCTCGGCAGCATTTTCTAATTTGATGTTCTTGTGCTCAATCGCCAGCATTAAGATGAATTCTCTCATTAATCCATTGAGAACAATCACGAGATCCCAGACATAAGGAGCGACGGATTCACCATATGTGCTCAAAATAATGTCTCTGTGCCGCTGCATGATAATGGAGCGTGTCTCGCGTAAGTGTTTAATGACAATAGGCGAATGCTGAGAAAAAGCTTCAAAGGACAGCATGTTCAAAAATTTATGATTCTCTTTAAACTCTTCAAGCTCAAGCTTGATCTTCTTTGTGAATTTTTCCTTTTTGGACAGCGTCGTTTCTGAATGAATGATCTGAGAAATCTCTCTCATTTTGCACTGATTGTATTTAATCAGTTCTAATAGAAGAGCTTCCTTTGAATCAAACAGTTTATAAATAGACGCTTTTGATATTTTGCAGGCATCGGCAATTGACTGCATAGAGACACTCATATAGCCTTTTTGAGAAAATAATTTCTTTGAAACCCGCAAAATCTCTTCTTGCTTTTCGTTCATCTTCAATAAGTCCCTTCCGAATCGGCAAAACCATATGGTCACAATGGAAACCGAGTGGTCACTTTTGCTATGATAACAAAACCAATGACCCATGACAAGAAAATGAACTTAAAAAAATACCCGTCTGTGACAAGTATTTTATCCTTCCGCATGTGCGGTATATATATTTTTGTTTTGCCGTGAAGTTCGGCGATCAAAATGGGTTCCTTCAGACAGTCTCATGAATAATGGACGGACGTTTGTGAAGTCATATCGTTACTTGACTAGTCAGCTCCAGGTGAATGAGATTGTATGTAAGCACAAAATACGATACATTTATCGTATGACGAATCCAAACCATCCAAACAAAGAAGATATGAGACTGATTTCTGTGCTGCACGCATTGGCTGATCCAATCCGGTTAGAAATTGTCCGCTGCTTAGCGGAAGCGGGGGAGAGGACATGCGGCACGTATGAGATGAATATTGCCAAATCCACGCTTTCCCATCACTTTAAAGTGCTGAGGGAGGCAGGCGTCGTGAAAGTGAGAATTGACGGGAAGCACCGTTACTATTCTTTAAGAAAAGAAGACATCGAGACCGCTTTTCCTGGGCTTGTGTCATCTATTTTAAGAGTAGATAAAAAGCGGTGGTAAGCCAGCTGTCTGTGAAGAGCAGCTGGCTGTTTTATTTCCCCAAAATGGCGTCATACAGCCGTTTCACTGCCGGCTGAATATCCTCTTGCTTCATATGTGAGAAGCCGAGGACGAGCGGAACAAAGCCTGGCTGATGCCCCGGCAATTGCTCATCAAGGGTAAAACGATCCATTCCGTACATTTTCAGCCTTCTTTCTTTCGCTCGCTGTAAAATCTCATGCTGCGTTCGATTTGAGCGGAACTCTGCAATAAAATGAAGACCGGCATTTTCTCCAATAATCCGCACATTGTCAGCAAAAATCGTATTGAGCTCTTCAATGAGCTGCTTCCGTTTTTCCTCATATAAGCCATTCATTCTTTTAATATGCCGTTGATACGCCCCATCTTTTATAAAATGAAGAAGGGTGTATTGTGTAAAAAGATTAGCTGTTTGAATGAAAAAATGCTGTTCCTCCTTATAGCGTCTCAATAAATGCTGAGGCAGCACCATATAGCTTAGCCGCAAGCCTGGCAGCAATGATTTTGAAAAGGTGCCCATATAAATGACTTTGTCATATCGGTCAAGACTTTGAAGCGCCGGAATGCTGTCTGTGCCATATTTAAATTCACTGTCATAATCATCCTCAATGATATAACGGTCTGGCTGATCAGCTGCCCAGTTTAACAGTTGAATACGCCGGGAAATCGGCATAATCACCCCTGTTGGAAATTGATGTGAAGGGGTAATGATCAACACATTTGGCTGTTTCTTATGAATGTCGCTCATCCGCACACCTTTTTGGTCAATGCCAATCGTTTCAATTTGGTGATGATTGTTTTTCAGCATTTGATAGAGCCGGCGGTAGCCAGGGTTTTCTAACCCATATATTTGATCGGCCGGAAGAATGCTTGATAACGAATGAATCAGTGACTGTGTGCCTGCACTTAAAATGAGCTGTTCCGGATAGCATTTGACCCCTCGTGCAAGTCCGATCAGCCGGGCAATCGTTTCCCGGAGTTCATACACACCTTGTGGATGCGGAAGCTCACCAAAGGCTTCTTGGTGGAGATGGATCGCCTTTTGTTCACTTTTCAGCCAGCTTTTAAATGGAAAGTTCGCTGTATCGACGGAGATATGTGAAAAGGAATACCAGTCGTCTCGTGCAATCGGTTCTTCCTTTAAATCTACAGGAAGAGAAGAGGGTTTCAGCTGACCAGATTCATGAAATGTTTCTAGTGATTCCACGAAAAATCCTTTGCGTTCAACCGAATATAAATATCCCTCAGCAAGCAGCTGCTGATAGGCGCCATTCACTGAATTAACGCTGACGTTTAATGTATCGGCTAACTCTCGTTTAGATGGTAATTGATCATGCGGCTGCAGGTTGCGATTTAAGATTTCTTCTTTAATTTTCATATAAATTTGATGATAAATATATCCGTTTTGCCCTGTTTGATCTAGTTGAATTGTCAGCATCTCACCATTCCATCCTCTCTGGTACCATGAAAAAAATGATATTGGTACTTTCTATCATACCAAAAAATATTCAGAATAATAAAAAAGGATATAAAGGGGATGGATGACAATGAGTCAAACGACAACAAACCGTTTTTCAACCGAAGAATGGCAGGGGAAAAGAAATCAATACGTCGCAAGAGGCGTGAGTAATGGCAACCGTCATCTTGCAGCGAAGGGGAAAGGAGCCGAGCTGTTCGATATTGATGGGAAACGATTTATCGATTTTGCAGGCGCCATTGGCACATTAAACGTAGGACATTCACATCCAAAGGTCGTGGAAGCGGTCAAAGCACAGGCAGATAGCCTGATTCACCCAGGATTCAACGTGATGATGTACGAATCGTATATCGAATTGGCAGAGAAGCTGTGCCATCTCACACCAGGGGATCATGATAAGAAAGCCATTTTTCTTAATTCAGGTGCAGAAGCTGTTGAAAATGCGGTGAAAATTGCACGTAAATATACGAAAAGACAGGCCGTTGTGTCGTTTACAAGAGGTTTTCACGGCAGAACGAATATGACAATGAGCATGACAAGCAAGGTCAAGCCATATAAATTTGGGTTCGGGCCATTCGCATCTGAGGTGTACCAAGCACCGTACCCTTATTACTATCAAAAACCTGAAGGATTAAGCGATGCTGCTTACGACGAGTACATCATTGATCAATTCAATCAATTCTTCGTCGCAGCCGTTGCACCAGAAACCGTTGCTTGTGTGGTCATGGAACCAGTCCAAGGGGAGGGCGGGTTCATTGTGCCATCGAAGCGTTTCGTTCAGCATGTCGCTTCCTTCTGTCAGCAGCATGGGATTGTCTTTGTTGCAGATGAAATTCAAACCGGTTTTGCGAGAACAGGGAAATACTTTGCGATTGAACACTTTGATGTGGTGCCGGACTTAATCACTGTGTCAAAATCTCTTGCAGCTGGCTTACCGCTCAGCGGTGTCGTTGGCAGAAAAGAACTGCTTGATGCGGCAGATCCAGGGGAGCTCGGGGGTACATATGCAGGAAGTCCGTTAGGCTGTGTGGCAGCACTGGCTGTTCTTGATATCATTGAAACAGAACAACTGAATCAACGATCTGAGCACATTGGACAAGTCATTGAGGACAAAGCAAATGAATGGAGAAAGGCGTATCCATTCATTGGGGAAGTCCGCCGGTTAGGGGCAATGGCGGCGATTGAAATTGTGGAAGATCAAACAACGCGTACACCAGATAAAAAAACAGCCGCAGCGATTGCAGCATATGCAAACGAGCACGGACTGCTCTTATTAACGGCAGGGATTAATGGGAATATCATTCGCTTCTTAACACCACTTGTCATCACAGATGAGCTGCTTCACGAAGGACTAGGGATCATCGAGGACGCCTTCAAAGCACGCTAAACAACAAAGGGGGATGGTTGTATGCAAAATCAACAAATGGCAAAAACCATGTCGCAGTCTGACGTACTGTTTTTGTCCATTGGTGCAATGCTTGGCTGGGGCTGGGTTGTACTTTCGGGAGATTGGATTTTAACAGCTGGATTTTTAGGCAGTGTGATTGCTTTCGTTATAGGCGGTATTCTCGTCATCTTTATTGGACTTACGTATGCCGAGCTTTCATCTGCAATTCCAGAGACAGGCGGAGGGCTCGTCTTTGTCCAGCGCGCATTTGGGATGAAAGCAGCGTTCGTCTCAGCATGGGGCGTATTATTTGGTTATGTGTCTGTGATTACGTTTGAAGCTGTCGCCTTGCCGACCGTCATTGATTATGTGATTCCAACACAGCATGCTGGCTTTTTATGGAATATAGGAGGATGGGACGTTTATTTCACATGGGTATTGATTGGATCTGGCGGGGCATTGTTTTTAACAGCGCTGAATTACATTGGAGCGAAGCCTGCTGCCATTTTTCAGTCCGTGTTCACAGTGGCGATTATTCTGACAGGTTTTCTCCTTTTAGGCGGCGCAACATTCAATGGAGATTTTGCAAACCTTGAGCCGATGTTTCAAGGCGGGGTTGGCGGTCTTATGGCGGTGTTAGTCATGATTCCCTTTTTATTCGTTGGGTTTGATGTCATTCCGCAAGTAGCGGCGGAGATTAACGCACCAAAAAAAATCATTGGGAGAATCTTGATTATCTCCATCGTGAGCGCGGTCATTTTTTATCTGCTTATTGTCTTTGGGGTAGCAGCTGGGCTGTCAAAAGGACAGCTTGAAGCCTCTTCATTAGCGACAGCAGATGCGATGGTACAGCTTCTCGGTCATCAAGCGTTTGGAACAGTGCTGGTTATTGGCGGTGTAGCAGGGATTGTGACGAGCTGGAATGCTTTTATTATCGGTGCAAGCCGTATTCTATATGCTATGGCGGAAAGAGGTATGATTTCCAAATGGTTTGCGTATATTCATCCAAAGTATAAAACACCGACAAATGCCATTTTATTTCTTGGAGCTTTAGCTTTTTTCGCTCCATTATTAGGGCGTCCTGCCCTCGTATGGATTGTCAATGCGGGCGGTGTCGGAATCATCGTCGGTTACTTAATCGTGTCCATTGCCTTTATGAGACTTCGCAAAACAGAACCTGAGCTGGAGCGTCCATACAGCATTAAATATTGGCGGACGACAGGTGTTTTAGCCATCGGACTGAGTCTTCTTTTCCTTTCATTTTACTTTCCAGGAATGCCGGCTTCCTTATCGTGGCCAGCTGAATGGATATTGCTTTTAGGTTGGGTACTCATTGGGTATATACTATATGTAATGAATCCAAGAACGAAGGAGACGGTAGAGCATGACAAACGAACTCAAAGTATATAATCCTGCAACAGGAGAAGAAATTGCTTCAGTTGCTCAGCATACAAAAGAACAGATCGAAGACGCCATTTCCCGCTCACACAAAGCATTTAAATCATGGGCGAAAACGTCAGCGCATGAACGTGCCAATATCATTCGCAAGTGGTTTGATCTGATGATTGAACATAAAGAAAGACTTGCGAAAATCATCACAGAAGAAAACGGAAAGCCATATCAAGAAGCATTAGGGGAAATCGTCTATGCGGCTGGTTATATTGAATGGTACGCAGAAGAAGCAAAGCGAATCTACGGCAGAACCATCCCGTCACATACGACGAACAAACGCCTTTTCGTCACAAAACAGCCAGTTGGTCCGGTTGCTGCCATTACTCCGTGGAATTTCCCTGCGGCGATGATTACGAGAAAGGCAGCTCCTGCGCTTGCAGCAGGCTGTACGTTTATTGTAAAACCTGCTGAAGACACACCGCTGACAGCCATTGAACTAGTAAAATTAGGTCATGAAGCTGGCATTCCAGAGGATGCACTGCAATGGGTTGTGGGAGACGGCAAAGAAGTGGGTGAAATCTTCACAGGTAGTCCATTGATTCGAAAAATCACGTTTACAGGCTCAACGCCCGTCGGAAAGCATTTGATCAAAAACAGTGCCAGCACAGTCAAACACGTATCAATGGAGCTTGGCGGTCATGCTCCGCTCATCGTAGACAAGGATGCGAATCTTGAACTAGCTGTCAAACAGGCAGTGGCATCTAAGTTCCGGAATGCAGGACAAACCTGTGTCTGTGCCAACCGCTTAATTGTGCATGAAGACATTCATGAAGCATTTGCGCAAAGCTTCAGTAAAGAAGTAGAAAAGCTGAAAGTAGGAAATGGCTTTGAAGAAGGCACATCTATTGGACCAATTATCAACAAGCGCGGCTTTGATAAAATTGTCGGTCAAATTCAAGATGCAGTGGATAAAGGGGCGAAAGTTCTTGTCGGCGGCGATACGCATTTCGACGATGACAAGTCGTATTATTTTGTCCAGCCAACGGTTCTTACACATGTGGATCCTTCGATGAACATCATGCATGAAGAGACCTTTGGTCCAGTGGCACCAATTACGACATTCAAAACGTTAGACGAGGCAATTGAATTAGCCAACGCTACACCTTTTGGCCTTGCAGCTTATTTCTTTACAGAAAATTATCGGAACGGACTCTACATTTCAGAACATCTCGACTATGGGATTATTGGCTGGAATGATGGCGGTCCATCGGCTGTTCAAGCACCTTTTGGCGGTATGAAAGAGAGCGGAATTGGCCGAGAAGGCGGCATCGAAGGGATCGAACCTTATTTAGAAACAAAATATGTATCGATTGGTTTAGACGAATAAACGTGAAAAAGACTGTCAGAGGAATCTCGGCAGTCTTTTTTTATTAAACAGCCGGCGGGAAAAGCTGATCCACCGTTTCTTTCGTTTCTTTCAAAATTTCATGTATGTAATCTGCAGATGCCTGCTCCATGCTGCTGAACAAAAGCCGTTCGACAGGCTGAACGCCAATAAAATTGAAGACTTCAGTATCTGTGGTCATGTGATGAGAGGAGGTGAAGCTCAAATTTGAATCAAGAAAAGTCCTCGGGGCATCGTGTGTGTTGATAATGACACCTTTTTTGTGCCGAAGCAGATTTTCAATTTCTCCATCCTCATTGGTTTGATAAGCAAAACCTTCAGAAAAGACGCGCTCTACATATCCTTTTAGCATGGCCGGCAAGCCGGTCCACCATATTGGAAAAATAAACGTCAACACATCCGCTTGCTGAATCAGTGTCTGCTCTCTTTGAATGGCAATCGGGACATCCCCGCATTTGATGGCAGCCTTTTCTGCAATGGTGAGCTCTGGTGAAAAACCTAGGGCATAGACATCACGAACAGTCACTTTATGACCATTGTTCAATAGAGTGCTCACAACAAGATCTAATAAGGTTTGATTTAAGCTTTGCTGGGGATGAGCAAATATGATTACATGGTTCATCTCATAGCCTCCTATGTGGTCATCTGTCTCATTATGTCACGCGGCTTTATCCTATTCAATCCTATATTGGTAATAACAAGTTGGGAAAATGGAAAATAATTGATTCGGCATAAAAGAAAAAGCGATCGTTTCTCAGAAAACGATCGCTCATACAGCCTTTATTTTTTTCTAAAAGCAAGTCCAAGTGCAATCAGTGCCACGACTAGAGCAGCAATGGACAGACCAAGGACAAGTGGTGAGGAAGAAGCAGTGGCTGTTTCAGAGGCCTTTTCTTCTTTTGGTTTTTCCTGGCCATGTGAATCCGTTACAGTATTAGATGCCACAATATTTGTAATGGAATGAGGTTTATCAGCATCTTTATCACCAGTCCATTCAACGACCGTTCCATCCTTATAATATTGATACGCATCCCAAGCAGCTTCACCTGCTTTTTCAGGGTTTTTCGCTACAAAAACAAATTGCTGGAATTGTCCAGCAAGCACACCTTTACCTGTTGCTTCCCAAGTCACTCTTGTTACCTTGCCATCTTTCTCTTCAGTTGATGTTTTCCAGCCAGGTACTGGCTCATATTGCTGGAATTCTACGCCTTTAGGCATTGTGACGACAACTTTAGTCGTCGGACTGTCACTCTCAGAAGGAACCTTTAATGTATAGGTCTCCCAAGCATTTGTCGCAGATGTATCAGGCTTGACTGTCACGTGCGCACTCACAGGAATTGCCAATAAAAATGAGGCGAGAAGCATTGGTAGTAAAGCTTTAACGTATTTTTTCATATGTGATAACTCCTTTTAGTTTCTTCTAATAAATGTGGTATCGATATTCTTAAAAGAACCAGTTAACGCATGGATTTCAATTTTCCATGTGCCTTTTTCATTTAATAAGAGATTTTCAGCAGAGAAATGACCATTTTTTAATCGTTTCAGCTGAAATTCACTCGGTGTCTCATCACCGAATAATGCCACCTTATGGATCTTGGCTGTCACAGATTGAATATCAGTGATCGTTTCGCCATTCTTCTTTGTAAATGCCACTTCGAATGAGTTTTTCCCCGGGGCATTCGGGGTAATGCTCAAGGACACAATGTCACGATGCTCGACCTGATTTGCGCCAAAGAAGGGCTCAGGTGCAGGCGGAGGAGGGCTCGGAATATTGGTAAAGACAGCCGTTAATAACAAAATGGCGATCCCGATCATCCATTCAGCTCGTAAGGAAACGCTGCGTTTCTGCTTCTTTTCCCATCTCAGCATCAAGTAATGCATCAGCCCAAGAAGGCCCATGATGATAAATAAACCAAGCTTGATTAAAAAGGTGCGTCCGTATGCTGATTGGAAAAGAGCGTCAAACGATTGCAAAATAAAGATGGCATTCACAAATCCTGAAAACACAATGAGTCCAACAGAGAGCAGTGCCCAAGGATGAAATGCTGCTAGCGTACTCCGTATGAGCGGCTGATCTTCATTTGGCAGTTTCTTCATCAATAGAAGGACAATGGCTGTTAAACCACCGACCCAAATTGAAGCAGAGACGAGATGGATGAAATCAAGTGATGTTGTGAGTATTTTATTGTCTGTTGCGGCTGGATGTCCGATTTGTGCTTTCACCCAAAGGAGCACTGTGAATAGAAGCAGTGGAAACAGCCAAACCCGAAAAGAAGAGAAGTTCCCTTTTCTCACCGCCACAATCGTCCAGATGGTGAGAAGAACAAATGACGCCATAAGCATCATCCACAGACTACCGCCAGAAGTGGACGCAATCGTTTCTTGTAAAAGCGAAGGCTGAAATGCCCCCCAAAAGGACACGTCTGCCGCTGATTTTGTCTGAATCGGCAGCTGGAACACAAGTGCTCCGCCCATCATGATCAATGACAATGTCAAAAGCCGCTGCATTCGTTTCGCCAATACAGGTGAAATCGCAGTCTTAAACCAAAGCAGTCCAAACAAAATGGTCCCAAGGAATAAGCTGAATGACGTATAAAGAAAGGCTTTATCAATAGTTGAGGCCACATCAATGGATTCATCCGTTTGACCTTGCTCTAATTGGTCAAAACCGCCATCCGCTTTTCCAATACTAAACGGAATCATGCCAGAGACAGAGTGTCCGTCCGCTGATACCGCATTCCACTGTATGGTGTAAATCCCTTTTGGTAAATTCTTTTTTAAAGCCGCTTCCATGATCTTTTGATCTTTAATGACTGTATCTCCTTTATCCACACGATCACCTTTTGCATTTAGCACCTTAATGGCATGAAATCCGCTTTCAATCCCTTCACTAAATGTGATCGAGACTGAAGGAGGCTGCTGATCCAGCTCTTCATTTGCCGCTGGGTTCGAGCTCACGACGTATGCGTGAGCAAATGCTTCCTTTGGAATGAAAAAAGCGAACATGACCATAAGAAGCAGAAGCCACTTACTATTTTTAAACAAGATGAATAACCGCCTTTCTACCTATGAAAATGTCTCATGTATCAGAAAGAAAGCGGCAGTAAACTGTGAGTCACAGAAAAAACCGCTCTTCCTATTGTGCCGCCCACTCTAAAAGGTAAACGAAACAAACAGCAAGATGGTTCACTTTTTCTGTGTCATGTCTGCGCAGACATTTCTTAATTGAATAGGTTTGATCAATTATAAGCCTATTCGATTTAAGGAGAGGAAACAAGAAGAGACCATTTGAAAGTTGTGAAATTCCCATGAATTTTTCGTCAAAACAACGGCAGATCAACCTTTTCACCCGTTTTGTATTAGGATCTGAAGGTGATGTCACATCATTTTTCAATTTTGTCACACACTATGTGACAAAGTGACATTTAGTTTCAATTGAAGAGAACGTGAAAGCGTTTTACGATAGGCATAAGGGCTTCATTGAATCTTGTTCTTATATCTTTTGACCTATAAAGCCCTAAATAAAGGGAGAGAAGAAAGGAGTTTTCATAGATGCAGGAAAAAAGCGGATTTCGCGTAAAGGTACAGCGCTTCGGAAGCTATTTAAGCGGTATGATCATGCCGAATATTGGAGCTTTTATCGCTTGGGGACTCATCACAGCATTGTTCATTCCAAGTGGTTATTTTCCAAATGAACAATTAAATACACTAGTTGGCCCAATGATCAACTACTTGCTGCCGCTCTTAATCGGTTACACAGGCGGGAAGCTCGTATATGACCATCGAGGCGGGGTACTCGGTGCAACCGCTACGATAGGGGTTATTGTCGGTTCGGACATCCCAATGTTTCTAGGCGCAATGATCATGGGCCCGCTTGGCGGTTATCTCATTAAGAAAATCGACCAGCTGTTTAAAGACCGAATCAGATCAGGCTTTGAAATGCTGATTAATAATTTTAGTGCAGGTATACTAGGTGCCATTTTAGTCGCCATTGCTTTCTACGCCATCGGTCCAGTGGTACTAGGCCTGAATAAAGCCCTTGCGGCAGGTGTAGATATCATTGTCAATGCACATTTACTTCCGCTGGCAAGTATCTTCATTGAACCAGCGAAAGTATTGTTCTTAAACAATGCAATTAACCAAGGGATTTTAGGTCCATTAGGAGTAGAGCAAGCGGCGAAGACAGGCCAGTCCGTTCTGTTCTTGCTTGAAACAAACCCTGGACCAGGTCTCGGTGTTCTTCTAGCTTACATGTTCTTTGGAAGAGGGACGGCAAAGCAGTCTGCACCGGGTGCGATTGTCATTCAATTCTTAGGGGGAATCCATGAGATTTACTTCCCATACATTTTAATGAAGCCAAAGCTCATTTTGGCGGTTATTGCAGGGGGAGCGAGCGGCGTTCTGACCTTTACACTGTTAAATGCAGGCTTAAAGGCTGTGCCGTCACCAGGAAGTATCATCGCTCTTATGCTCATGTCACCAAAAGGCGGCCACCTTGCCGTTCTAGCAGGTGTTGTCGTGGCAGCGGTCGTATCTTTCCTTGTCGCTTCTGTCATTTTGAAAGCGTCTAAAGCAGTGGACGAAGACTTAACAGCAGCAACTGAAAAAATGCAAGACATGAAAGGCAAGAAAAGTGCAGCAGCAGCTGCTCTTACAGCACAAAAAGAAGGTGCTGAAGCAAGCGAGCAAGCAGCATCTCCAGATGAAATCAATCCAGATGACGTGAACAAAATCATCTTTGCCTGTGATGCAGGAATGGGCTCAAGTGCGATGGGCGCATCCGTCTTAAAGAATAAAGTCAAAAAGGCAGAGCTAGATATTGATGTAACAAATACATCCATCAGCAACATCCCAGATGATGCCGATGTGGTCTTTACTCATAAAGATTTAACAGATAGAGCCAAGGCAAAACTGCCAGGAGCTGTTCATATCTCAGTTGATAATTTCTTAAACAGCCCGAAATACGATGAGCTGATTGAGAAATTGAAAAAATAACATGACGAAACGGGTTGAGTCCAATTTTTCCTAATTGAACTCCCCGTTTTGGTTGTTTTCTGATTTTCCATTCTAAAAAAGGTGTGTGATCTTTCATGAAACAAGTACTTTCAAAAGACAATATTTTTCTAAACGAACAAGCCGGCTCTAAAGAAGAAGCCATTAAAAAAGCGGGCGAAGTCTTAGTGGCAAACGGTTATGTCACGAGTGATTATGTGGACAAAATGTTTGAAAGAGAAAACATTTCTTCTACATTTATGGGCAACGGAATTGCCATTCCTCATGGAACAGAGGATGCGAAAGCGGCTGTTCTTCATTCAGGAATTTCCATTATCCAAATTCCAGATGGCGTTGAATATGGCGAGGGGAATATTGTCAAAGTTGTATTTGGTATCGCTGGTAAAAACAATGAACATCTCGATATTCTTTCTCAAATTGCGATTGTCTGTTCAGAGGAAGAAAACGTAGAGCGTATCATTCATGCAAAGGATCAGGATGAACTGATTGCCATCTTTAACGAGGTGAACTAACATGAAGGCACTTCATTTTGGAGCAGGAAATATTGGCAGAGGGTTTATCGGATCTTTGTTAAAAGCATCAGGCTTTGAGCTCGTTTTTACCGATGTAAATGAAGCGGTGATCAACGAGCTGAATGAAAAAGGAGAATACACGGTTGAACTCGCAGCACCAGGGCAGCAGCAAGAAGTAGTTGGTCCTGTGTCAGCCATCAATTCCGCAAAAGATCCAGCCGCATTAACTGAGGCAGTTGCAACAGCTGACCTCATTACAACAGCTGTTGGACCAGCTGTTTTGAACATCATTGCTTCATCGATTGCTGAAGGTTTAAAACAGAAAAAATCTGATCATATCATCAACATTGTGGCGTGTGAAAATATGATTGGCGGCAGCTCTCATTTAAAGGAAGCCGTTTTCTCTCATTTAACAGCTGATGAACAAGAAGCGCTGTCACACACAGTTGGTTTTCCAAACGCTGCGGTTGACCGCATTGTCCCCATTCAGCACCATGAGGACATTTTGAAAGTATCAGTCGAGCCATTTTTCGAGTGGGTCATTGATGAGACAGGCTTTATTGGAGACGTTCCTCAGATCGATGGAGCGACCTTTGTACAAGATTTAACGCCTTATATTGAGCGTAAGCTCTTTACTGTCAACACAGGACATGCACTAGCTGCTTATGTCGGGTACGAGAAAGGCGTGCAAACGATTAAAGAAGCTGTCGATACACCAGAGATTCGTCAAGTGGTCGAAGGTGCACTTCACGAAACGGGCAGTTATTTAATCGACACATATGGTTTTCAAAAAGAAGAACATGATGCGTATATCCAAAAAATCATCAAACGATTTGAAAATGCCTTTATCTCTGATGAAGTCACGCGCGTCGCACGTTCCCCGCTTAGAAAGCTTGGAGCAAATGACCGTTTAATCGGTCCAGCGAAAAAAATCAGACAGCCACAGTATTTAATTAAAGGCATCGTGGCAGCTTTAGCTTACGACTTTACTGAAGACGAAGAAGCTGTTCGTCTGCAGGCATTACGAAAAGAAAAAGGCATTGAAGGTGTGCTGAAAGAGGTATGTGGACTCTCGCCAGCAGACGATCTTTATCAAGCCATTCTTAAAGAAGCAGCTCATTAATCAGAAAATCCCTTTCCAATGTGCGAAAGGGATTTTTTCTATGACTTTTTTAATACTTTTTCCTGCTTGACGATATATAAAGTAAGGGGGAATTTGTACATGAAAAAGAAAGCGTTTGCGTCAAGAAGTGTCTTTTTTCAATTAATGTCTGCCATTATCGTGATCACGATTTTAACGGGCGGACTTGTTGGAACAACGGGTTATTTTTTAGCGAAACACGTATTAATTGATGCAGGGAAAGCAGATTTAAAGCACATCGTCAGCGGAGCAATGGCCACACTTGAACAGTTGAATGACCGTGTGGAGAAAAAAGAACTGACGCTTGAGCAGGCGCAAGAACAAGCCCGGCTTTACTTGAGTGGACCCAAAAATGACAACGGGAAGGGATACCAATCTCAAAAATCAGATTTTATCTATAAAAATAAAGGCTATCTGATCGCATATGGCACTGACTATTCAACCCAGGTCCATCCGGTCAACGACATTGGCGTCATTCCAGATAACACGACCAATCGTCAAAAAATGGTCGCTGGCGCCAATGCAAAAGGTGAGGATGCACACTATGTGACCTATATGGATAAGGACGATGCAACCGGCGAAGAAAAAGAAAAGCTCGCCTATATGAGCCAGTTTACGCCGTGGAATTGGAGTGTAGGTATCGCTGTCTTCCAGGACGAATTTTATAAAGAATTAGAGCAGATGAAGCTCTATATTATTCTCATTACAGCAGGTGTCGCCCTTCTGAGTCTAGGCGTCTTTTATTTAGCTGCTCGAGGAAAAGTCAGACTGCTGAAGCAAGTCACTGCTGCTTCAAAGGAAATTGCGGCGGGGAATATTGAACGCACAAACTTAAAGGAAACAACGGATGAAATCGGCCAGCTGGCAAAAGGCTTTAACCATATGTCAGGAGAGCTCAGAACACTGGTGAGCGGTTTACAGGAAACGAGCAGTCAGCTTGTTGAATCAGCGACAGATTTATCGGCAATATCTGAAGAAACCTCAGCCAGCAGTGAAGAAATTGGACGAGCCATCGGAGACATTTCGACTGGAACACTTCATCAAGCATCTGATCTTGAAGAAGCCAATCAACAAATGACCCAGTTTAATCAATCTATTGAGAATGTCAAAGAACAGAGTGATCAAATTAAACGGATTTCTGACCAATCGAGTCAATCATCACAGCAGGGTCAGCAAATCGTACAGCAATTAAAACAATCGAATGAACAATCGATTCAGGCGTCTCAAGGCATTAGAGCAGGAATCGAGCAGTTAAGTACAAAAGTACAGGATATTTCTCAAATCACAGATACGATTGAAAGCATTTCAAATGAGACGAATTTACTGGCACTGAATGCAAGTATTGAGGCAGCACGGGCGGGAGAGCATGGCAAAGGCTTCTCAGTTGTGGCGAGTGAAGTGCGGAATTTAGCTGAACAGACAAAACAATCAGCCGTCCAAATTCAGCAGAGGATTCAAGGCATTAAAGAAGAAACGACGGCAACAGCGGGCATCATGTCGAGCACAATGGATCGTTTTGCCGAGCTGGATGAAGCGGTGCATGCAACAGAACATGAATTCAATGCCATCTCTACGTTGATTTCACAAACCATCGTTGAAACAAACGCGATGGCAAAAGAGCTGAATACACTGCTGGAGCAAAACGACCTCATCACAAAAGCCATGCACGGCGCAGCACATGTTTCTCAAGAAAATGCTGCGGCGATCGAAGAAATCACTGCATCCACAGACGAACAAGTGACAGCCATTTCTAATGTGGCAAAAGCAGCAGAAAGACTTAATGAGCTTAGCATGCGATTGAATCAGGACATTGCGCGTTATCGTCTATAAATCATTTTGACGATGTATCACTTGTCAGGTACGATGAAGTTAATCAAAACCTTGCTCACGCAATCAAAAGGAGTGTTCCGGTCATGAAAAAGAAGATATTGATGTTCTTACCTTGTGGCTATGGATACTCCACTGCTGTTTTCTTTTAGGATAGATAGAAATTGGTGAAGTCTGTCTACAAAATGAAGAAACTAGTAGAAAAATAAACGTGAGTGAGGGATATAACATGGAAAAAATCACGAGAAAAAACCCAGAAAGTATGCCGAAACCTGTTGGTCACTACAGTCATATCACAAGGGTGCCAAAGGGTGCGGGATTATTTGTTACATCGGGTCAGGTAGGGACAGATATAGATGGGCAGATCCCATCAAGCTTAAACGACCAAGTAACGAATACGTTTGAAAACATTAAAAAAATCCTTGAATCAGAAGGATTGAATGAAGAACATGTGATCAAGGTCAATATATGGGCAACAGAAGAAATCGACTGGGACCATCTATATCCTCAGTGGGATACGATCTTTAAAACAGCTTACCCATCAATGACGGTTGCTTATGTATCAGCTTTAGGATGGCCGGAGCTGAAAATTGAAATTGAATTATGGTGTGCGGATATATGATTCAAAAAAAGAACAGTGAAAACTGTTCTTTCAAATTGTTGACAAAGGGCTAAAATGATCTTTATTTTAGCCCTTTGTCTTCTTTTTTTCAGCGTGATAGAAAACCTTTGAAGTCTAGGAAGGACGAGTACCGGCGCGGAGCGAATTTGACATTCGTGAGCACCGGCACGCAGACCTGACACAGAATGCGAGGGTTTGTCTACACGCTGAGCCGCTTTGTAATCCATCCAGCAAGGAACGTAAAGACGGTATAGACGATGACCCAAATGAGAAAGGATTCATTCCCGTCAATATAAGTGAACATGAAGATCATGCTCGCTAACAGCACAATCAAAGTAGGCATCCAAACATTCTTTAAAAAGAGCGTGCCCAAAATGCCAATCAGCACAGAGATAATAGGAAAGCCAAATACAATGAATAGAATAAAAACAGCCATATTGCGAACTCCTTTTAACAAGTGTTTACATCAAAACATAAAAGACCGAAGCAGCCATGTGTGGAAGTGCAAAAATCATCACAAGAAAAGCCGTATCAAGACGCCACATGCGGTGTTCTTTTGTTTCAGAATGATAGGCTGCTCGTGTCTCTTCTCCACTTGTCCAAGCACCCATTAGCACCCCAGACATCACGACCCCAATAATAGAAATCCCGCCGCTGACAAACGCAATCCATTCAAGGTGCTGCAATAGGATAGCAGCACTGCAAATCACAATCATTGAGCAAACACCGGCGACAAAGGCATGTTTTTTTCTCATTCTGGTTCACTCCCTTCAAAGACAATTAGGAGACCGCATCACATATTTCAATGAAATGACCATCAGGATCAGACACATAAGCGACCGTTTGACCCCATGGTTTTTTGGCAGGTTCTTTGATGATCGGAACCCCTTTTTCCTTCATTGATGCAATCGTTTGATCCACATCATCCACAACAAAGCCAATCTCAAACGTTTGAGACGCTTGATTTGCTTCAGGGACAGGCAATCCGAGTGCCTCTTTGACATCCTCACGTGAATTAATCGATAACGTCACGTCTCCAGTGTCAAACTCAACATAGGATTCAACCCTCAATTTTATTGGGAAACCAAGTACTTGTTGATAGAAATGAATACTCGCCTCCACATCGTTTACATATAGAATGGTATATTTCATTTTCATGTGAAAAGCTCCTCTCTTCATATACGTGTAAAAAACGGAAAGGTTTCCCACTCATTGTACCATATAGGATATAAGATGTATTTCATGCCAAAAAAATCAAAATAATTAGCTCGATAGTCTTGAAAAACAAAAAGTGGTGACATATGATAAAAATGTAAAAATAGAAAAAATAGGGGGATCTTACATGTTGAAAAAAATCATGGTGACTGTCTTGTCTTTAGGTCTTTTACTAAGCTTTACACAAGTCGACACCCACACAGCAGATGCAAAAACGGTCAAGTCTTACAAAAACTGCAAAGCGCTGAACAAGGTATATAAAGGCGGCGTAGCAAAAAGCAAAAACACGAAAAACAAAGGCGGAAAAACAAAGTACAAGCCATATGTATCAAAAGCACTTTATCAAAAAAATATGCGGCTTGACCGCGACAAAGACGGCATTGCGTGTGAACGCTAAGCACATGTGAAAAGACCTGTCACAAGGTCTTTTTTCTATGGGATCAAACTCGTCCCTTTGTGCCAGCTTCATCTTTATATTAAAATAAAGATAGTTTCAAAAATCGATACAAAGTGGGGTACTCAATTTGTCAACACAAGCTCATAAGAAAGACATCCGATTGATTGCCATTGATATGGATGGCACGCTGTTAAACAGTGAGCACATCATTCCAGAGGAAAATAAACAAGCCATTAAAGAGGCTGAAGCAAAAGGGGTCCATGTGGTCATTAGCACAGGGCGGACACTGATGACATGCCGAGAGCTGGTTGAGCCGCTCAAGTTATCGTCTTACCTTGTGACAGCAAACGGAAGTGAAATCTGGGATTCAAACTTCCAGCTGATCGAACGAGATCTGCTGCATCCTGATCACGTCCAAATGATGTGGGATTTAAAAAATAGGTACGAAACCGATTACTGGGCTTCGACTGTGGATAAGGTGTGGAGAGGTGAATTCCCTGAACGAATTCATGACCATGAATGGCTGAAATTTGGCTTTGATATTCATGATGATGACGTTCGTGAGGAAGTCCTCAATACATTGAAAACAAATAAGCATCTAGAGATCACAAACTCAAGTCCAACGAATATCGAAGTGAATGCAGCCGGCATTAACAAAGCGGCAGCTCTTGCAAAAGTAGCAGAACGCATTGGCTGTACGATGGACAACGTCATGTCACTTGGCGACAGCCTCAATGATATAGCCATGATTCAAGAAGCCGGATTAGGCATTGCCATGGGAAATGCGCAGGAAGTGGTGAAAGAGGCCGCTGATTGGATTACAGCGCCTAATACAGAACACGGCGTGGCAAAAGCCATCCAACATTGGGTGCTGTCTAAATAAGGTGCATATCATTACAGAAAAAGTGAGAGGATTTTGCCTCTCGCTTTTTTTGTTTTCTCCTAGTTCGATTGTTATGTTTTCTGCCAATTTCATGTGCAGTCTATCCAAAGTTGGTATAATCAATATAAATTCGAATATTCGGACTTTATATTCCGTATTTCGGAACAACAAGGAGGGATTCTATGTATCAAGTGGATATCAACTGTGATTTGGGAGAAAGCTTTGGTCAATACACAATCGGTGCAGATGAACAAATCTTAGAATATGTCACCTCAGCCAACATTGCTTGCGGTTTTCATGCAGGAGATCCAACGGTCATGAGAAAGACAGTTAGAATGGCACTGGATAAAGGGGTTAAAATTGGTGCACATCCAGGTTTGCAAGATTTGGCCGGCTTTGGCAGACGTCCAATGGCTATCTCCGCAGAGGAAGCCTATGATCTTGTCATCTATCAAATTGGCGCTCTATCAGCCTTTCTCAAGGCCGAGGGCGGCACGATGCAGCATGTCAAACCACACGGCGCCCTCTACAACATGGCAGCTAAAAATACTGAATTATCTGAATCGATTGCGCAGGCTGTATATGATGTGGACCCAAACCTTGTGTTATTTGGTCTGTCAGGCAGTGAACTTGCGTTAGCAGGTGAACGAATAGGTCTACAAGTGGCACATGAAGTTTTTTCTGATCGGACGTATCAAACAGACGGGACGCTGACATCGCGCCGCGAACCACATGCACTCATTAAAGAGGATGAACGGGCCGTCCAGCAGGTTGTTCGTATGGTGAGAGAAGGCAGGGTTCGTACAGTTCAAGGAGAAGATATCGAGCTCAAAGCAGATACGGTTTGCATTCATGGAGACGGCAGCCATGCGCTTCAATTTGCGAAGACCATTACAGCGAAGCTAAAAGAAGCCGGCATCCATCTCAAGGCCTTTCAATAAAAATCGTCATCAAAGGGGGAAACAGCATGAAAACAGAGAAAGTCAAACAAATGAAGGCACCAAAGGGGAATCGGTCTATGCTGATGGGCGCTGCCTTTTTAATGGCGACGTCCGCGATCGGACCGGGATTTTTAACACAAACAACCGTCTTCACACAGCAGCTTGCGGCTAGCTTTGGGTTTGTCATTTTGATCTCAATTTTATTAGATATTTTTGCACAAACAAATGTATGGCGAATCATTGCTGTGTCAGAAAAACGAGGTCAGGATATAGCGAATATGGTGCTCCCGGGTCTCGGCTATGTGCTGGCCTTTTTGATTGTCATTGGAGGACTTGCCTTTAACATCGGAAATATTGCTGGAGCTGGTCTCGGTTTTCAGGTGATCTTCGGTGTCGATCCGCGAATCGGCGCAGGGATCAGTGCTGTGATTGCCATTCTCATATTTGTGATCAAAGAGGCTGGGAAAGCGATGGACCGTTTCACACAGGCAGCTGGTTTTGTCATGATTGGCCTGATGCTGTATGTGGCGATTTCAACAGCGCCGCCAGTTGGAGAAGCGGCCGTGAGAACATTTGTCCCAGAGACGATTGATATTTTATCCATTGTGACACTTGTGGGCGGAACGGTAGGCGGCTATATCGTCTTTGCTGGCGGGCATCGCTTGCTGGATGCAGGTATTAAGGGGAAGGAAGCACTGCCGCAAGTGACGAAAAGCTCTATTTTCGGTGTTTTAATTACATCTGTCATGCGTGTAGCACTCTTTCTTGCCGTATTAGGAGTTGTTTCAAAAGGCTTGCAGATTGATCCATCCAACCCGCCTGCCTCTGTTTTTCAATTAGCTTCAGGAAATATCGGATATAAAATGTTCGGGATTATTATGTGGGCTGCGGCGATTACGTCTGTCATTGGAGCCGCATACACATCTGTTTCTTTCTTCAAAACCTTCTCACCAAAAATTGAGCAAAACCAGCGTGGCATTATCATTGGTTTTATTGCTCTTTCAACCCTTTGTTTTATCACGATCGGAAGACCTGTGAACATCTTGATATTAGTTGGAGCGATCAATGCATTGATTTTGCCGCTCGCCCTTGGCACATTACTCGTTGCGGCCTATAAGAAAGACATTGTCGGAGATTATCGTCATCCATTCTTTTTGACAGTGTCAGGTGCATTTGTTGTGGTCATTATGGCGATGATGGGCGGCTATACCATCATGAATGAAATCCCTAAATTATGGAGCTGATTCAGATGAATGTCTATCAAACATATGAGCCATCACAGATGAGAGAATTGATTCGCGAAAAAAAGATCACAGGACCAACGGCTGGCTTTGCAGAAGGGTTTGCTCAGGCCAATTTAATGATTGTCAAAAAGGAACTTGCCTTTGATTTTCTTTTATTTTGTCAGCGGAATCCGGCTGCATGTCCCTTGCTTGATGTACTGGACCCAGGTGATCCAGTGCCAAGACGGTCGGCGCCTCAAGCGGATATTCGTACGGACTTTCCTAAGTACCGTATTTACCGAAAAGGGATTCTTGAAGAAGAGGTTACAGATATCACTGCTTATTGGGAGGGTGATATGGTTGCCTTTCTCATTGGATGCAGTTTTACGTTTGAGCACGCGCTTATGCTGAATGACATTCCTGTCCGCCATATTGAAGACGGTCATAACGTACCCATGTATCAAACGAATATAGCTTGTGAAAAAGCAGGAGTCTTTCACGGCCCGATGGTGGTCAGCATGAGACCCATTCCGGCGCATCAAGTCACAAGAAGTGTTCAAGTGACATCTCGATTTCCATCAGTCCATGGCGGTCCGATCCATATAGGGGACCCAGCGGTGATTGGCATTTCCGATGTGAATCAGCCTGACTTTGGAGAACCATCTGTGATCAAAGAAGGAGAGGTCCCGGTGTTTTGGGCATGTGGTGTGACGCCGCAAGCCATTGTCATGCATACAAAACCCGACATTGCGATTACTCATGCACCTGGGCATATGTTCATCACAGATCGAAGAGATCAAAAGCTCGGTGTACTGTAGAAAGAGAGGTGTCCTCAAGTGGCTTTTTCAACGATAAAAGATTCTATCACCTACCACCCGCTGGGAGATGCAGCGATCGTCATCCAAGCTGGAGCTGACATACGTGAGGAGATTCATGCACGGGTTGAGCAGCTGTTTGCATGTATTGAACAGCACCCATTTGAAGGGTATGTAGAAGCAGTTCAAGCCTTTACAAACGTGACTGTTTTTTACGAGCCTTATACCGTTCATCAATCGGCCCAGCTTCAAACACATGACCTGTCTCCGTATGAATGGGTCAAAGGCTATATTGAACAACTTCTTGAAGACAAATGGCAAGATGAAGTTCAGGTGAAGCGACGCATCGTTGACATTCCAGTCTGTTACGGGGGAGCGCTGGGCCCTGATTTAGAAGAGGTTGCCCGTATCAATGGTTTAACGCCAGAGGAAGTCGTGCGTATTCACACTGCCGGTACGTACCTTGTCTATATGGTTGGATTTGCCCCAGGGTTTCCGTTTTTAGGCGGGCTGTCTGAAAAGATCGCAGCACCACGCAGAGAAACACCAAGGATGTCCATTCCAAAAGGCTCTGTTGGTATTGCAGGAAAGCAGACAGGCGTTTATCCAATTTCCACACCCGGGGGCTGGCAGCTCATTGGACAAACCCCGCTGCCGCTTTTTCGCCCAGACGAGGAAATTCCGAGTTTATTAAAAGCAGGGGACGAGGTCAGATTTGTCCAAATGTCTGAAAAGGAATTTTTCAGCATGAAGGAGGCAGAACGTTGAGTATTCATGTCATCAAGCCAGGGATCTACACAACCATTCAAGATAAAGGGCGGCAAGGCTATCAAAAGTATGGCGTCTTAACGAGCGGCGGCATGGACCCGCTCTCACTTAGAATCGCCAACATTCTCACTGGCAACCAAGAAAATGAAGCCGTGCTGGAAGTGACGTTGATGGGGCCGGGGCCTGTGCTCACATTTGAGAGGGATCAGCTCATCGCCGTCACTGGTGCTGATGTTGAGATTGATATTGATGGAGAGCGGGCACCATTATGGAAGCCGCTCTTTGTCCGATCAGGAAGCACGATCACCTTTGGTCTTTGTAAGAGAGGCTGCCGCGTTTATCTTGCTGTGGCAGGTGGATTTGATGTGGAACCAGTCATGCAGAGCAAAAGCACCTATGTCAGAGCAGGGATCGGTGGACTGAAAGGACGACCGCTTGAAAAAGGTGACGTTCTATCCATTGGAGAGCCGTCTATCGTAGCGGATCATTTGTTTGATAGGCTAAAAAATAAAGTGAATCAGGCGGGATATGGCGCACCCGATTGGACAGTGAGTCATGATCATTTTTTACCGCTGCGGAAATCACCAGTGATTCGTGTGCTGGCAGGCAGGCATCTTTCTCATTTTCAAGAAACATCTCAAACCGCGTTTTTTGAGCAGTCTTATCAGGTCACACCTCAATCAGATCGCATGGGCTGCCGGCTAAAGGGAGAGCCGGTTCATTTAAAAGAAAAGCTGGAATTGATCTCAGAAGCTGTCGCCTTTGGATCTATTCAAATTCCACCCGATGGCCAGCCGATTATTCTGCTGGCAGATCGGCAGACGACAGGCGGATACCCGCGTATTGGAGAAGTAGCGACTGTTGATTTGCCGCTTATTGCACAGGCGATGCCTGGGGCAAAGCTGTATTTTGAACAAATAGATCATCGGGATGCAGAGCAGGCGTTATTTAAGCAAGAAGCAGAACTGAGGGAGCTGGCCGCAAGAATCAAGCTGGAAGCATTCTCGTTTAGAAAAGGTGAAGAAGATGCAAAACACAAATAAAACGGTTGTGAAATCAATGGAGATTTTGCGGCTGTTTATCGCTCACGATCAATTAACATTAAATGAAATGATCGAGCTTTCCGGTATGCCGAAAACATCTGTCCATCGTATGGCGAGCTCTTTAGCCGATATGGGACTGTTAGAAAAGCAAGAAACAGGTGTGTATCGATTAGGATTAATGTTCCTTGAATACGGTCAGCTTGTGGCGGACCGCCTTGATATTCGAAGGATTGCAAGACCATTTATGGAAAGCTTACGGGATGAAGTAGGAGAAGCTGTACAGCTCATTGTTCGTGAGGGCGACGAAGCCATTTACGTGGAAAAGATTGAAGGTACGCAGCCTGTTCGTCTCTACACCGCCGTTGGCAGACGGTCTCCCCTATATGCGGGTGCCTGTGCGAGAAGTATTCTCTCCTTTTTGCCAGAGAGCGAGAGACTTGCCTATATTGACTCAATAGAGCTGGGGAAGATCGGGATTGGGACCATCACAGATAAAGAGGTTCTAAGAAACATGCTGGAAGAATCAAATGCGCGGGGATATACGCTAAGCTATTCTGAGCTTGAAAACTATACAGCTGCGATTGGAGCTCCTATTTTCAATCATCTGGGGGAAGTGGCAGCAGGTATTAGCATTGCAGGATTTGAAGCAGGCTATCAAAAAGAACGCTTACCTTACTTAATTCAACAGGTGAAAAAAGCCGCCAGTGATATTTCGAGAGAATTAGGTTTTTCTGAACAAATAAAAAGCCAATGACCGTAAAGATCATTGGCTTTTTGCGTGCAGTTATTAGAAAGTTTTTCCTAAAGCTTTCGCACGTTCGATTGCATCTGCTTTAATTTGCTCTGCTTTCGCAGGCTCAGCATTGTGACCTTCAACGATAAGACCTTCGAAAGAAGGAATTCCGAAGAAGTTAGCGATTGTACCAAGGTAACGGTGACCTGCTTCAAGTTCAGCAGCAGGACCTTCAGAGTAGTATCCGCCACGTGCTTGGATGTGAAGAGCTTTTTTGTCTGTTAATAATCCAACAGGACCTTGCTCAGTGTATTTGAATGTTTTACCAGCTACAGCAACAGAGTCGATGTATGCTTTAAGAACTGGTGGGAATGAGAAGTTCCAAAGTGGTGAAACAAATACATATTTGTCAGCAGAAACGAATTGATCACTTAATTCGTTTAGACGAGCAACTTTCGCTTGCTCTTCAGCTGAAAGTGTATCGAAACCAGCGCCAGATTGAAGTTTGCCCCAGCCAGCGAATACATCTGCATCAATGTGAGGGATGTTTTCTTTGTACAAATCGATATGTACAACCTCGTCACTTGGATTTGCTTCCTTATAAGATTCGATAAATGCCTTAGCAGTAGCCATACTGTAAGAAACTGTTTCATCATGCGGATGTGCAGTGATGTATAAAACTTTTGCCATGTTCATTCAATCCTTTCTGTTTCGGTTATTTTTTTAGCGTATCCCAAAGGTACACTGAATATGTGGCATCTTTAATCATATTGGAATGCTATGAAAAAGATGTAACAAGCACAGTTACATGAAAACTGATATTTTCATTGTAATCACAATGTAGTTTGAAGTCAAGGTATAAAGTCTCGAAATCAAGATAAAAAGTTTGTAAATTTTTCTGGAACGCGTAAACACGCAGTTTTCAGCGCAAAAAGCCTACTCTTATTGAACAAAAAATCGTTCGATACCGCAAGTAAAGAGTTTGTAAAGGCGCTGCATCTCAAAAAAAAATGAATGCCCCTAAGTCATCTGCTACAAGCATCTGTTCTTCGAATTCGTATATATAAGAGAAGGCAGGAGAGAGTGAGGGATAAGAGTGGGACGATCCTATGTTGCGATTGGAGATTCCTTAACAGTTGGGGTGGGGGCACGTTTATTTGGCGGAGGATTTGTTCAGCGGTTTTGGTGGATGCTTGAAAAAAAGACGCATGCACCGGTCGAGCTGTCCGTATTTGCAAAATCAGGGTTAACGACTGAGCAGATTTTACAGCTCTTCAAACGGTCAGAGGTGAGACGTGCGATTGCGGCAGCTGACATCATCACCATCACAGGCTGTGGGAATGACCTTGTTCAAGCTGTTCAGCAGTATGAAGAAGGTGAAGATGAAAAGAAACTGCTGCAAGCAGTCATACATTGTCAGGCGAATTTTAGCAAGATGATTCAAGAAATTGCTCAAATTAAAAGAGGACAGCATCAGCCCTACTACGTGTATTTCATGAATTTATATAACCCATTTCCAGAAATACCAATAGCCGGGCGGTGGCTTCAGCAATATAATCAACAGCTTCGTTTGCTTGCTGCGAATCCACATGTAGAAGTTGTGGATGTGTACCGGGCGTTTGAAGGACATGAAAGAGCCTACTTATCGATTGATCAATTTCACCCGAATCCTAAGGGGTATGAAGCGATGGCAGAAGCATTGTTTAAAGCATACTGTAAACAGCTGTAATCCGTGGGATTGCAGTTTTTTTCATCCTTTTCAATATATGACGGTTTCGATATGATAAAAGAAACGAAGGTGAAAGAGGTGTACAGGCATGGAGGAAATCAGTGCGTTTTTTCAAAAGATGACAGGAACGGCTTATGAAGTAGGAAAACAGCAGGCTGTCTGGCTTAAGGAGAACCCGTTGCTAAAGACACAATATATTCGAACAGAACCGGTAACACAACAGGCTGTGAAAGAAACGAAGCAGCTGATCCGTCCCTTTCTTCCTCAATTAGATGAAGAGATTGCTGGGTTATGTGATGAAATGCAATTAGATGAGCGTTATTTGACCATTTTCTATTCATCTCATCTTCAGCCAGGCTGTTCCCACTGTGTGAGGCAAGGGAATATGGCGGCAGGCCAACAAACGGTCATGCTGCGTAACTATGATTTCTCTCCGATTTTTGATGATATGCGTCTTGTGACGACACATGTGAAAGGCTCGGCATATCATACAGGCTCGTCGCTGCTGTTGTTTGGCAGATCTGATGGAATGAATGAGCATGGTCTTGCAGTGACTTTCTCTGCTTGCGGTCCGCCGGTTGGCAATGAACCCGGTTTAAAGCCTCCAGCAGTCGCCGGTTTGCAGGTGTATCATGTGATTCGCTCTGTTCTGGAATCCTGTTCAACGGTCGAGGAAGCCATTCGCTCTATCGAGGAAATGCCCGTTGCCTCAAATGTTCATATCATGCTTGCCGATCGAAAAGGAAAGGCGGCTGTGATTGAAATCATTGATGGTCAAAAAAGGGTGAGAAAACCGGAGAGAGGTTATATTGCTGCAACGAATCATCCGGTAGCTGCTCAAACAGCAAAAGGGATGACCAAACATCATTCTGTTGTCAGATACGATATGTTAATGGAAGCTTTAAAAGAGCAACGATCAAGTGATTCTCTTGTGAAACTGTTCCAGACAGAATATCCTGATGGTCTGACTGTGCACAATTATGATGAGCTGTTTGGAACGATGCGAACCGTCATGTTCCGTCCAGAAGAAGGCACAATCGATTATTGCTTTGGCTCTCCAGTATACAATCCGACTTATTCTTTAAAAGCCGGGGGTTCACTGCCTTTTCAAGAACGAAAGGTTCAATTTCATCAAAAGGATTATGGACCTTCATTTTGGAGAAGTGTCTGATGATCCCTTGTTTATATTTTGTCACAGCCGCTGTGCCAAATTCAGATCAACTTAAGATTGCATCGCTCATTGAAAGCGTTTTATATTAAGGTGTGACAATAGACCTATTTATACAGAAGGAGGCATTTCATGTACATAACGGCACGAGAACAGAAAGTCATTAAATACATCATTCAGCAAAATCGTTATGTCACCATTCGTGAGATAGCCGATTCTGTTCAGGTGAGTACTAGAACGATCCATAGAGAACTAAAATCCATTAAACCAATATTAAAAGATTATCATCTTTCATTAGATAAACAGCCGGGGAAAGGTTTGAAGGCAGTCGGCGAACAGGAGGATAAACAGCGGCTTCTTGCTCATATGTCAAATGAGGATCAAATCGAATATAGTTCAGATGAACGAAAACTCTTAATCCTATGTGCGCTACTTGAAGCGAAGGAACCGGTGAAATTATACACACTCGCAGCTGACTTGCAGGTAACAAATGCGACGATCAGCTATGATTTAGATGAACTGACGGAGTGGATTGCTCCATACGGTTTGCAGCTTATCCGCAAGCGCGGGTACGGCATTGAATTAAAAGGGCCGGAGGAAGCAAAACGGAAAATTGTCGGCAATCTCATTGTTGACCGGCTCGACATTCAATTATTTTTAGAAACGATTGAAATGAATATCAAACATCGAACGAAAGCGACGGAAAAGGTGTTTGGCGTTGTCAGCAGAGGGCAGCTGCTTAAGGTAGAAAGGCTGCTCTTTCATTTGAAAGATCGACTGTCACTCTCCTTATCTGATAGTGCCTATATTGCACTTGTTGTTCACTTAACCTATGCTATCGAACGTATTCAGCTTGGGGAAACCATTCGAATGGAAGAGGAAGAGCTGCTGGAATTAAAGCGGACGAAGGAATTTGAATCATCACTTCGAATGGCAAGAGCACTTGAACGCATGTTTAATGTGGAAATTCCTGAAGCGGAGGTCGGTTATATGACCATCCATCTACGCAGTGCAAATCGCAGCTTTGGGGCAGAATACCGTATTGATGAAATTGAGCTGGATATAGCGCTGAGAACGAAAAAGCTCATTGATTTTATTTCAAATAAAACCGGCTATCATCTCAATGAAAATGATTCATTGTATGAGGGGCTCGTGTCTCATCTTGAGCCTGCCATGAACCGTCTAAAGGAAAAGATGAGAATCTATAATCCGCTCACACAACAAATAAAAAAAGACTACTTTTTGCTGTTTATGGCGATTGAAGAAGGAGTCGAGCGTTTCTTTCCAGAGATTGAATTTCCAGAGGATGAAATTGCCTTTCTTGTGCTTCACTTTGGCTCAGTGCTTGAAATCAAAAAAGAAGAAACAAAAATTCATGCGCTGGTTGTTTGCTCAAGCGGGATTGGTTCATCTAAAATGCTCGCCTCCCGGTTGAAAAAAGAACTGCCGGAGATCGCCAAATTCGATCTATCCTCCTTGATGGAGCTAAAGGAAATCGATGCATCGAGCTATGACATGATTGTCTCGACCGTTCCGATTCCATATGAGCATATCGATTACATTATGGTCAGCCCCCTTTTAAACGAGGATGATGCCATGCGTGTGAAGGCTCATATTAAACGGAAGATTCCTTATATCATCGAGAAAAAAAGAACAAAAGAATCTCCTAAAGAATTGGTGCAAGAAACTGTTGATATGATGGCGGTTGCAGAGCAGGTGACGAATTATATGTTTGTGATTCGCAGCATCTTGTCCCATTTTACCATCGAAAAAAGAAAGACGATGCCGCAGCATGATGACACCATCAGGCAACTGCTTCGTCAGCTTGAAGAGGAAGGGTTTATCATACATGCGGATGATGTAGCGGGCGGCCTTTTGGAACGTGAACAGCAAGGCGGCTTAGGCATACCTGGCACTAAATTTGCTCTTTATCATTTAAAACATACATTCATCAAGGAACCAATCTTTCATATTTACGATCTTGATCAGGCATACGAGGTTAAAAGCATGGATGGCGGGCAGCAGCAGATGTCACGAATGCTCATGATGCTTGCACCGCAAAAGCTGGGCAAGGAAGGATCAGAAATGTTTAGCCTGATCAGTTCATCCATCATTGAAAGTGAAGAAAGCATGGCGCTTTATGGACAAGGAACAAAGGAAGACATTGAACAGAAATTACATCAGCTTTTCTATCAATTTGTCAAAGAGGCAAAGTGGTAAGAAAAAGGCCGAGAGCTTAGTCGCTTCTCGGCTTTTTTGCTGTGACACAGACAGCAAGGGTGGGGCGAATTTCTTCATACTCAATAGAAAATTCGTCAAACCCTGCAAACTGCAAGTCATTTAATATGTTTTCACCCATCTCTTTTGTCCGATTGGTATCAGCTCCTTTTTCTCTTGGTTGCATCACAATAACGAGTGTTCCGCCTGGTTTCAAGGTGTGATAAAGATTGAGTAAGCCCGTTTTTGGATCATCCCAAATCGTAAAATTGTTAACAGACAGCACTTTGTCATACTGCTCTCCGGGAAGACGTGTTTTCTCGATTTTGCCGACATACAGACGAACCTGTTTGTCTTTTGCCCGTTTGCTGACGCGGGACTGTGCTTGCTCTTGCATGGTGGAAGAAGCATCAAGCCCATCAATGTGAAGATCTTGATAATGCTTGAGCATATGTTTGATACTGTAGCCGGGTCCATAGCCAATTTCCAGAATGTTTTCACCATCTGTCAAATCTAAGTGGCGGATGGCCCACTGATTCAATGCTTTATTTTCATTTGCCATAATGAGCCCAGCAATACTTCCGAGCCAGCCTTTTGGTCTGCTAAAGGTTTTCGAAATAGTAGACAGCATGTGAGAACGCTCCTTTTTGATGATCATGTAACCGATTTTCCTCCTCTTCAAACATGCTGATTTTCGGGAACACATCAGTACAGCTTCATGATGTTTGAGTGAAAAAATGAGGTGGTAATGAAAGGATACATCAACAAATCAAGGAGGAGCTTACACATGGATTTACGTAAATATTTAACAAATGGCATTCCGCGCCAAACGCAGGATCAGCAGCCAGGCAGTGAAAGAGAAATGAATCCAGCACCGATCTTTGAGGATGAATCATATCAAGGTTCTGGCAAGCTAAAAGGAAAAGTGGCCCTGATTACAGGCGGAGATAGTGGAATTGGACGGGCAGTATCTGTTGCCTATGCAAAGGAAGGTGCACATGTCGCCATTGTATATTTAAATGAACATGAGGATGCAGAGGATACGCAAAAATGTGTAGAACAGGAAGGCGTCAAATGCTTAACGATTGCAGGAGATGTCGGTGACGAAGCCTTTTGTGAGAAAGCAGTAGAAAAAACAGTTGAAGCCTTTGGTCAATTAGACATTTTAGTAAATAATGCGGCTGAACAGCATCCGCAAGAACGTATTCAAGATATTTCGAGTGAACAGCTTCATCAAACCTTTAGAACCAACTTCTATTCCTATTTCTATTTTACGAAAAAGGCTCTGGATTATTTAAAACCGGGAAGCTCCATCATTAATACAACATCCATTAACCCATATCGGGGTAACCCAGTGCTGATTGATTATACGGCGACAAAAGGAGCCATTAACGGCTTTACGCGTTCTATGGCACAATCGCTTGTGAAAGATGGGATTCGGGTGAACGGTGTAGCGCCAGGTCCAATTTGGACGCCGCTCATTCCATCTACATTTGATGAAGACAGTGTGGAAAGCTTCGGAGCAGAAACTCCGATGGGAAGACCAGGACAGCCTGTTGAGCATGTCGGCTGCTTTGTCCTGCTGGCTTCTGACGAATCGTCTTATATGACAGGACAAACACTTCATGTCAATGGCGGTTCCTTTATGAATACATGATCTACCGCGGCACCGCCCAGCTTTGATTGGGCGGTGTTTTTAGTATTTCTTGCGATTCTTCTGCACAGATATGACAGACCATACGATAATGCCTACAACAACTGCCGCAATGACAAGTGAACTCAAATGGAACATCGTTTCATGATGCATGTTCAATTTCTCCCTTCATTGAACCTGTTTTCTATAGCATCAGCCAGAAGGTCTCTTTTTATGAAAAACACATTTCTTTGTTTAATGAATGGGCTGTCGTGGAAACCTAAGCATACGGATGAAATTTTGAAGGAGTGAAACGATATGTCTCAAGAAGAATTAAAACAAAAGGTATTAAACCTGTTAGATGAACAAAAGGTGGGAACACTAGCGACTGTTGAACAGGATAAGCCGCATACCCGCTATATGACTTTTTTTCATGAAGGTTTGACGTTATATACACCAACGAGTAAAGAAACACATAAAGCAGAAGAAATTGAAAAAAATCCGAAAGTTCATATTCTCATTGGATATTCAGGCGAAGGATTCGGTGATACGTATGCAGAGATTGCAGGCACCGCAACATTAACCGACGATCCGGAACTGATTGACCGTCTTTGGTCTGATGAGATGGAGAAATGGTTTAAAGGAAAAGAGGATCCGAATCTAGTGATTCTGAAGATTGAGCCAACCTCCATTCGTTATATGAATGAAGGAAGCCGTACTCCAGCAGAATTATCACTTTAACACTTGCGTAAGCAGGGGGAATGTGTTATAGTTTTATATTAGTGTTGAAATAAGCAAATAAATAAAGAAAGTAAACTTTCTTTTTTCTATGACATAATGAGAAGCAATAGAGCTTCTACTTGATAAGAACGAGACGCTGTCAAAGCGAACAAACTTATTCTTTTCCTTCTGCACCCGCCCCCCTATAAAAGCGGAAGAATGGAAAAAAGACGTTTTGATTTACAATTCACACTGGCACGGCTTCGGAGCCGTAAGGACGAATGAGAGGTAGGGCTTTCGTTGTCTTGTTATCCAGAACTTCCATGGCGTTTACTTTCAAACGTAGGTTCACTCGGAACACATATGACACACTGATATGATCGAATCTTAATTCATACACTCCGTAACGGAGATTAAACATTGATTATTTATTTGCATGAAAAGAGTAAGGAACAGGCTGCCATCTATTTGGCAGCCTTTTTCATTAGGGCAAACAATAGGAACCCGAAACCAATAAGCCCAAGAAAAGGGAAGATGAAGATACAAACCAATCGCATAGCGTCCGCCCCAAAAGGGTTTGACATTAACAGCAGACCGATAAATGCACAAATAATCAGAGTGAATAAAGCGAGCTTCATGATCATTTACTTCGTCCTTTCTTCTGATACTGCCAAATCCGCTCAATAAAAAAGAACATGACCGCAAACAAAATAGAAAACATGAACATGTCCAGCATTGTCACGCCTCTATTTGGGTGCACAAGACCAAACCAAACGAATTGCAGCACAAAAGAGATCGCAAAATATAGAATCAATTTTTTCATCATTGTCCTCTTTTCACTTCTTTTTTTGACCCTTAAGCCACATCAGCCAAATGATGAAGGAACCAATCACACATGAGAGCAAAGTGACAGGCGGCAAGGTGTGCCAGCTAGTCAGCAGCCCCTTTACAAAACACATATAAAAAAAGAAAATGGAAATGGATACGAGTACCCATTGCTTGAACCAGCGAGGGACACGCAGCCAAGCTGCTAGAATGATTGATGATAGCTTATCCAATGAGATAACTCCTTTTTTGAATCTGATTGGATTTTATCGTAAACAACAAAGTTTGTAAAATATGGATTTTAGAGGCTTTGATGGTATTCTTCTAGCATGAAACATTTTCGCTGTACTGACGTATAAGTGAAAGGAACCTCATGAAAGGAAGCGATCAAGTGAAAAGAGTACCAGTCATCTTCCTCAGATATATTGTCTTCTTTATTCCAGCAATCATTCTCAGTGTCTTGGTGTGGAACCATTACCAAGATGATTTATCAGATGGGAAAGTAACAGAGTATGACGTCAAAGGAATGTTTACTTTTGATGAAGGAAAACGAGTGGTGAGTGCTGTATCAAAAGACCAGCAGCTCCATTTTGCAATGTATGATCCTCAATCAGGAAAAAGAATCAGTGAATGGACCACAGAAAGTGATACGTTTCATGAAATGCTGCCATCCATTCAAGGAAACAATCTCTTACTGGCTTTAAAAAATAAAGACGGAAAGCTGTTGATCGAGAAACTAACACCAAGCGGAAAAAAGAAAGAGCTCGTTCAAAATAACCTGCAGATTCCCTCATTTTTAAAAACGAATACATACCAATGGAATGGACGGCTCGTATTTACAGGAGAAATGGAAGGCGCTGCTGCGGTCATCGGTGAGTTGAAGAATGGTCAGTTTCATGTGCACAATCTGAACGACCTAAAGCTGCCAGCAAGACCCGTTTCCATCGATGTCGTCATGAATTCTTTTAGAGGGCAGACGCCAATTCCTATATTTGAAGTAACTTTGAAAAATGATCAGAAGGCGTATGTCAGCGGAATCTCAAACGAGAAGCATCAGCTTGGGGTTTATGTCTCCAAAAACGCTGAACCGTTTAGCCTTGTAGAAGATACAGTTGAGCAGCGGCTGCAAAAAACGATTGGATCATCACAAAACTTTGCTGTCGCCGTGGAATCGGAATATCCAAAAAGGGCAAGGAAAGTGAATGCAGAGGGAAGGCTTGAAGAAGTCGTTCCAACACCAAAGCCAATTTACCAAACGAATGTGTACCAGCTTAATGAAGAAGAAGTTCTTCTGGCAGGCTCGACAGCAAAGGACGAAGCAAAAGGCAAACTGACTGGTTATATTTATAATCATCGCACGAATAAGGCGACGTCTGCCAGCAAGCTTTTGCAGTCGTTTTCATATGAATCTTTACAAAAAGAAGGGCTCTCTTTCAATAAAAATGTGAAGAGCGACTGGCTCTATTATTCATTTGACAATCAATTAACGGGTGCTTTTGAGACGAAAAGCAAAGAGCTAAAGGAATTTCCTTTGCAAAAGGTCATCTCAATTGAAAACGCCAGTCCAGCCCACCAAACGTCTGTTGATACCTTTACGCAATATGTAATGAAGGGCGGACCGCTCATTCTTAACTGGGCGATATGGATCTTGATCCCGCTATTATTATTTGTGCTAGCGATCTTCCTGCCGCCGATTTTAAGACTGGTGAGGAGAAACAAGATAAAGGACAGTGTCACATTAGAAGCCAATATTGTGTCTGTTAAAGAAACGGGCACCTACATTAACGAACAGCCAGTTGTCAGCATGCGGCTTCAATTTGAATATGAAGGGCAGCGCATAGAAAAGACGGTTAAAACGGTTGTATCCTACACCCAGATACCGCAGCCGGGACAGCGTATTGTCATTCACTATGATCCGAAGAAGAAAAAGGCAATGCTCTTAAAAGAAGGTGACTTCTCGCAGCCAAGTCAGCCAAAGTTCATCAAAGGTGCTGTTTTAAGAAATATAGAATCATATGGAACCGTAGGACGAGGTACTGTCTTATCACTCACATTTGAATTGGATCAGAAAACGTATATCATTCCAATGATTCAAGCCGCTGGTTTTGAATTTACAACAGGAGAAAAAGCCGATCTCGTCGACATCAACGGCCAGCTCAAAATGGCAGCCTATGGCCATGAAGTGCGGAATCGATCGGGTAAAGATGTGACGTTAACAGGAACGATCCAGCGTGTGAAGCAATATCCAATGGCCATCCATGAACAAAAGCCTATTCAGCTTGATGTGACGGTTTCAAACGGAGATGAGTCCATCACAAAAACGGTTAGCCAGTTTATCCCTGATCATATGCAGGTCGCAGCGGGCACTCAAATCACGATCCAGACAAAGAAAGAAGAGCTGGATAGAGAAATGGGTCTCATGCAAGAGAAACAAGGAAGTGCAAAAGTGACCAATGTTGAATTTGCGGGCGTCATCGGCAATCTGCCGTTAGCGATCATTCAGGTTGAGAGAAATGGCATGATGTATGAAGTGAAACAGCCAATCGATCCAATCACTAGCGTCTTGCCTGGTGATGAATTATGGGTGGCGTATCACGACATAACGCGTCGAGCAGCCATTGTGAAATATGCATCAATATAAAAAAGCGTTCCTTTATCAGGACGCTTCAGCGTGAAGACTAAGGGCTAAAACGAATGTCGTTTCAGCCCTTTTTGATTAAGCTTTTGTATCATATTGGCGGAGCACCTTATCGTAGGCGAAGTTACCGAAAGGAATGAAAGCCGCAAAAAAACCAGCGATGGACCATTTCAAATGCCAGCGAACTTTAAAAGTCACATATGCCAAAATGAGCATATAGATGACAAACAATGCGCCATGAAGAGAGCCTACAATAGTGACTGCCATCGGAATATCCGCAAAATATTTTAGAGGCATGGCAATTAAAAGAAGGGTTAAAAGAGACATACCCTCAATAAAACCCGCCTGTCGAAGACGGCTAATACTTGTATGCATATACAAATCCTCCTGTATAAAAGCTAGTTTCTCATCTTCTAATATAAACGAAAGATCATCTGGACATGCTAAAATCTACGAAAAATTCAAAATATGTTCATGGAATGCTTAAAAAATGGGAAAAGTCCTTTACTCTTTGTTTGTTTCAGAGAGTACTTGCTTTAAGTGCATAACATCATGTAATAAATGCTCTGTCATTGCTTGAACCGCTTCTCTGGAGCGGCGCTCTTTTATTTCAGAATAGATGGCTGTATGCTCTCTTTGAATGGTTTCAGCACGAGCCCCGCCGCTAAAATGGAAGATGCGGCAATAGTGAATGAGTGCATTCACGTGATTCAATTGTTTGGATAAGCGGTCATTGTGACTCGCCAACATGATTTTTTGGTGAAAGGCTTCATGTAACTGGACGATCTCTTTAGATGGCAGCTGCTGCTTGATCGCTTCGCCTGCCTGCGTGAGAACCTGCTCAATTTCATCCATTTCTCTTTGCGAGGCTTCCTTACAGGCAAGCTCAACAGCAAGTGTTTCTAAGGCCGCCCGAATTTGATAAAGCTCCTCGACATCTTTTTCTGTTAATGTATAGACGGAATAGCCTGAGCGATGATCCGCGATTAAAAGCTCGTCTTTTTCTAACAGCCTCATCGCCTCTCTTACCGGTGATCGGCTTACGCCAAATTGCTTGGCAAGCTGTGTTTCATTGATGCGCTCTCCTGGCTGAAACTGGCCATCAAATATCATTTGCTTCAGCTGTTCATAAAATTGCATGTGATACGGTGCTGGTTTTTCCAACTCGAATGAATTCATACCATCGTTCCCTCTTTTATACATCATCTTTTGTCTCATGTTATCCAAGTTCTTCCCTCTAGGCAAGCCTGCATCGAAAAGTCAATATCGTACAATCCAAGAGAAAAAGGGTGTGCTACACTAATGATCAGTTCAGTGAAAAGAGGGATCGACATGAACACACAAGAGGAACGAACTGTACATTTTGATCAAGACTTGCAAATAGAGGCGTATCGCTTTCATGGCATCATGCAAAAGTTCCCGAATCATTTTCATACATATTATGTGATTGGATTTATTGAAGACGGTCAAAGACGTTTGATCTGCCAAAATCAAGAATACATCATTGAAAAGGGTGATATCCTTCTTTTCAATCCGTATGATAATCACGCATGTGAACAAATTGATCACAGGACACTTGATTATCGCTGTTTAAATATTGAAGCAGAGGTGCTGGAAAAAATCTTTCAGCACAAGCCGCATTTTAAAGCCCCTGTGTTTTCACAAAGTGAACGAACAAAGCCGTTATATGATTTACATCAAATGATCACAGAAGAAGCGCCTGCTTTGAATAAACAGGAAACCTTCTATTTCTTTATGAAACAATTGATTGAAGCCTATGCTGATACCCCAGGGGGAAAAGTATCAGCCGCACATGCCAACGAACAAAAAGTCCAAGACGTACAGCAATATATCGAAACACACCTCACGGAAAATATCTCGTTAGATGACTTAGGTGAGCTTGTGTCTATGAACAAATATTCATTGCTGCGTGCTTTTACAAAGTTCAGAGGCATCACGCCGTACCGTTATTTACAGACAGTCAGGGTGAACTATGCGAAGGAGCTTCTCGCCCAAGGAGTGAAGCCTGTAGATGCGGCTGCCTCCGCTGGATTTTCTGATCAAAGTCATTTGAGTCATTTCTTTTCAGAATTTATTGGACTCACGCCAGGGCAGTATCAGCAAATTTTTGTAAAGCAGGTAACTGCTGATGAAAAATAAACAGCTGCTTGGTCATTTGGCGGCCATGTTCACCATTTTTTTATGGGGATCTACCTTTATCTCTACCAAAATATTATTAACGGCTTTTTCTCCAACAGAGATTTTATTTTTCCGTTTTTTTATAGGGTACTTGGCTCTGATGATCATCTATCCAGTCACCATGAAGGTGCGAAGTAAAAAGCATGAAGGGATGTTTGCGCTGGCAGGTTTATGCGGTGTGGTCTTATATTACTTTTTAGAAAATGTCGCACTTACTTATACGTTCGCTTCGAATGCAGGTGTCATCAGCTCCGTTGTCCCATTCTTCTCTTTTTTATTGGCTTATTTTTTATTAAAAGATGAGCCGCTGCACAGCCGGTTTTTCATAGGCTTTTTCATCGCGATGACGGGAATTGTGCTGATTAGCATGAATGGAATGACGACGTTTCAATTGAATCCACTCGGTGATGCGTTAGCATTAACGGCCACCATCGTTTGGGCATTCTATTCCATCTTATCGAAGATGATCAACCAATATGGGTACCATATCATTCAGGTGACAAGGCGTGTTTTCTTTTACGGACTGCTATGGATGATTCCACTGATCTGGCATTTTAAAATTCGTTTAGACTGGGAACGATTGACGAATCCATCGTTTGCCTTCCACTTGCTGTTTTTAGGCCTTTTCGCATCTGCCATTTGTTTTCTGACATGGAGTTTTTCCGTGAAAACGCTCGGTGTGGTGAAATCGAGTGTGTATATTTATGGAGTGCCCCTTATTACGATGGTTATTTCAATGATCGTTCTTCATGAGAGATTGACCTTTATGTCTGCGCTTGGAACGGCACTGACCTTAGGAGGTTTGCTGCTTTCAGATAAAAAAAGTACGGGAAGAAAGAAACAGAAGCCCCGTGTGCTGATGCAGGATAAAGAGGCGCTTTGATCAAAAAAGCGTCTTTTGTCCATTGTAAGAACAGACACTCTCTAGTAAACTCGAATTAAATGGTCGACGGTCGACCGATGACGAAGGGGGAAAAATCAATGAAGCATGTTTCAATTGCAGCAATACCAGGAGACGGGGTTGGAAAGGAAGTTGTGCCTGAAGCCATCCGAGTTTTGAAAGCGATATCAGATGTACATGGCGGTCTGTCTTTCACCTTTCAGGATTTTCCATGGAGCTGTGAATATTATTTAGAGCATGGCGAAATGATGCCAAAGGATGGATTGGAACAACTGAAAGCCTTTGACAGCATTTTCTTAGGGGCAGTCGGAGATGCCAATTTAGTGCCAGATCATGTATCGCTTTGGGGATTGCTGATTAAAATTAGACGTGAATTTGAGCAGGTGATAAACGTTAGACCTGCAAAACAGCTGAGCGGTATTCGCTCCCCGCTTGCTCAGCCAAAGGATTTCGATCTTCTTGTTGTAAGAGAAAACGGTGAAGGTGAATATAGTGAAATCGGAGGCCGCATCTATCAAGGGGAAGATCAGTTTGCCATTCAAAATGCTGTTTTCTCAAGAAAAGGGACAGAGCGAGCCATGCGCTTTGCTTTTCAATTAGCAGAAAAAAGACGAAAGCATGTGACAAGTGCAACCAAATCGAATGGAATCGTTCATACAATGCCATTTTGGGATGAAGTGTTTCAAGACGTAGCAAAGGATTATCCAGAGGTGACAGCAGACTCGCAGCACATTGATGCGCTCTCAGCCTTCTTTGTGACAAGACCAGAGAAATTCGATGTGATTGTTGCCAGCAATTTATTTGGCGATATTTTAACTGATCTTGGGGCTGCGATTATGGGAAGTATTGGCGTGGCGCCTGCCGCCAACATCAATGTGAATGGCAAATATCCATCCATGTTTGAGCCTGTACATGGATCAGCCCCAGACATTGCAGGAAAAGGAATCGCCAACCCAATCGGTCAAATTTGGACCGCTAAACTCATGCTTGATCATTTCGGTGAGGAAGAACTGGGTACACACCTGCTCGAAATCATCGAGTCAGTCACAGCAGACGGCTTTTTAACGGCAGACATCGGCGGGGCTTATCAAACACAAGAAATCACAAACGAAATCATCACGCGCTTGAAGAAATAATCCGTCATTAGAACCACATCTCCACGTCTGCTATAATAAAAGGATGGATAGAAGAAAGAGATGTGAAATCTAGTGTCAAAAACAGTTGTATTAGCAGAGAAACCTTCAGTAGGACGTGACTTAGCACGTGTACTGAAGTGTCATAAAAAAGGAAATGGTTTTTTAGAAGGAGATCAATACATTGTAACGTGGGCCCTTGGACATTTGGTCACACTGGCTGATCCAGAAGGCTACGGAAAAGAATATCAATCCTGGCGTTTGGAGGATTTGCCGATCATTCCAGAGCCGCTCAAGCTTGTCGTCATGAAAAAGACAGGCAAACAATTTCAAGCAGTGAAAGCGCAGCTTGCAAGAAAAGATGTAAAAGACATTGTCATCGCAACAGATGCTGGACGTGAAGGGGAGCTTGTCGCAAGATGGATTCTTGAAAAAGCACATGTGAAAAAGCCGCTAAAACGACTATGGATCTCATCTGTTACGGACAAAGCCATTCAAGAAGGCTTCAAACGATTAAAAGACGGCAGAGAATATGATAACCTTTATCGCTCAGCGGTTGCACGTGCAGAGGCAGACTGGATTGTAGGGATCAACGCAACAAGGGCGCTGACGACCAAGTTCAATGCGCAGCTTTCCTGCGGACGGGTACAAACACCAACGATTGCCATGATCGCCAAACGAGAAGAAGACATTCAGCAATTCCAGCCGAAGCCGTTCTATGGAATGACTGCACAAGTAGATGGACTTACCTTGACATGGCAGGATGCCAAAACAAAGCAAAACCGCACATTCCAAGAGAATGTTATAAAAGAGCGTTTGGCAGGCTGCAAAGGGAAACCAGCAGTGATCGATGCATTGAAAAAAACAGCGAAAAAAGCTTTTGCTCCAGGGCTGTACGACCTGACTGAATTGCAGCGTGATGCGCATAAACGCTATGGCTTCTCAGCAAAAGAAACATTATCTACGCTTCAACGGTTGTATGAGCAGCATAAGCTTGTGACATATCCGCGTACAGATTCACGATTTATTTCAGCGGATATCGTTCCTACATTAAAAGATCGTTTAAAAGGAATGAACGTCAGACCGTACGCACAGCATGTGAACCGCATTTTACAATCAGGCGTGAAAGCGCACAAAGGCTTCGTTAACGATGCAAAAGTGTCAGATCACCATGCGATCATTCCAACCGAGGAAGAGCTGTATCCTGGTGCATTAAGTGATAAAGAGCGTAAATTATATGATCTGATTGCCAAACGATTCCTTGCTGTACTTATGAATCCTTTTGAATACGAGGAAACAACGGTGATCGCCAAAATAGGCAGTGAAACATTCACAGCAAAAGGAAAAACCGTGCAATCAGCAGGCTGGAAAGCCGTGTACGATGAATCATATGAAGACGAGGAATCAGCCGAAGCAGATCAGCATCTGCCGGTACTTTCCGAAGGGCAATCACTTGAAGTGCGCCAGCTGAAAGAAACAAAAGGAGAAACGAAACCTCCTGCTCGTTTTAATGAAGCAACCCTGCTATCTGCTATGGAGAACCCAGCGGCATTTATGCAGAATCAGGAAAAGGATTTAGTGAAAACCCTTGGTGAAACAGGCGGACTAGGGACAGTGGCCACAAGAGCCGATATCATTGAAAAACTGTTCAACAGCTTCTTAATCGAGAAAAAGGGCAAAGATATTTTCATCACATCGAAAGGGAAGCAGCTGCTCTCCTTAGTGCCTGAAGACTTAAAGTCTCCTGCGTTAACAGCGGAATGGGAACAAAAGCTTTCTAAAATCGCAAAAGGACAGCTGAAGGCTTCTCAATTCATGAGTGAAATGAAGTCCTATGCAAAACAAGCCGTATCTGAAATCAAACAGACGAACCAAACCTTTAAGCATGACAATGTCACTGGCACCCATTGTCCGGACTGCGGAAAACTGATGCTGAAAGTGAACGGAAAACATGGCACAATGCTCGTGTGCCAAGACCGAGAATGCGGCCACCGTAAAAATGTGGCGAAGAAAACAAACGCACGCTGCCCGAACTGTCATAAAAAGCTCGAGTTGCGCGGAGAAGGCGATGGCAAAATCTTTGCTTGTGTGTGCGGACATAGAGAAAAACTGTCTGTTTTCGAAAAACGCAAATCACAATCCAATCAAAAGAAAGCCAGTAAGCACGATGTGTCTAAATATATGAAGAAACAAAAGAAAGTGGAAGAACCAATCAATAACGCACTGGCTGAGCAATTAAAGAAATTAAAATTAGATCAATAGTAGTATAAAAACCCATGCGGAAACGCATGGGTTTTTCAATGTAATCAAGCATATCGACATATTGTTTTTCTGAAAATGGGAATGTCTATGCGAAAAGACTCGTAATTTGGTATAAAATATTTATTTAAATTTAAACAGAAACAATCTATAATAAATCGTTGGAATGCTAAGAGAACGGGAGTTGAAAGGGGATACGAATGGATACACCCATACATCGCATAGGTATTGTTTTACTCATTGTCATTCTACTAGGCGGATGTACCTGGAAGCAGCAGAAGGAATCAGCTTATCCAGTATCACCACAGCCTGTATTGCCTGGAGAATATTTTATTACTCATCACCTCATGACAGATCAAGGCATGATTCGCACTTCATTTGCAGAGCAGCACATCTACTTATCTGAATCGCTTGGGCTTTGGATGGATTATCTTGTTCGAAAAAAAGACCAAAATTCGTTTGACCAACAATTTGGTGTCCTGCAAGATGAATTTTTACTAGATCATCATCTTCTCAGCTGGCAAATCGAATCTGATCAAAAAAGTAAGGCCAATGCCTTGGTTGATGATTTACGGGTAGTGGCGGCACTTCAAAAGGCAGATCGTTTATGGAAGAATGCAGCGTATCAAACCACAGCAAAAGAAATCGCACAAGCGTTAAAAGACAAAAATATGTATAGAGGCATCTTGTCCGATTATTATGATGCATCAACAAATCGACCTTCACACACAATCACACTCTCATATTTAGACCCAAAAGCAATCAAAGAATTGGAATCCCTCAAAATATTCACGAAACAAATGACGAGTAACCAATTGACCATTCTAAAACAAGCACCGAGAAAAAAAGGATTCTTTCCTAAATCCTATGACATAAAGAAAAAAGCCTATTCATTTGATCGAGAAATCAATATGATTGATCAACTCTATACGGCTCTACATGCCGATCGTGCAAAGGTGAGTACGTCCGCGATCATGAAATGGCTTAAAACGACTTTTAAAAAAGAAGGAAAGCTGTACGGTAGATATAAACTGAGCACATTGCAGCCAGCAGTGACGTATGAATCGCCTTCTGTATATGCACTGGTCATCTTGTATGCTCTTAAACGAAACGAACCGGAATTCGCAAAAGAGGTGTATGACCGCATGAAAGAATTACAAATTCAAGATCCTCTCAAGGATTATTATGGAGGGTACATGAACGAAAAAGACACACACTCATTTGACAATTTATTGCCTCTCATTGCAGAAAGGGAGCTTTTTAATGAATCGGTTATTCAGTAATACGTATCGTTTATACTATTCTCTGCTCCTCACGTTTGCAGGTCTTATTTTGTTTATGGGCTACCTTGGCGTACATGATGCAGAGAGCTTTTTGATGATTACACTGACTTTTGTCGTGTTAGGATGCGGGATTTTATTTGGCATCTTACCAGCATTAATTTTTACCTTGCTGATGCTGTTCTTTATAGGAAGCGCTATGTTCTTTACAGAGCTTGGCCACACAAACCCTTTATTTTCCAATCAAACATTGCAAGATGTGGTGATTTGGGGCGCAGCCCTCCTCTTTTTCGCGATTTCAGCAGGAAGCTTGCATGAGCGGATCAAGACGATGCGGCAAACCATTGAACAACAAAAGCAGGCGATGAAACAATTTGTGGCGATTGACTCGACCACTGGATTTGACAATGCAGAACGGATGAGGCTGGAATTGTCTGAGGAAATGAAACGGGCAGAACGTTACAAACAGCCATTCGTTTTTATCCTTCTTCACATCCATTATGCAGCAGAATTCAAATCGTTATATGGAGAAAAAGAAATGCAGCACCTATTTCAGCAATTAAGTAACAAGATTCGCGAAAGTGTCAGAGAAACCGATAAGAAATTTCGATTATCTGAAGAACGAATAGGCCTGCTGCTTACTCACACACCCGAAGAAAATGTCTCTGTCGTCCTTGAGAAGCTAAAGGATAAATTGAAAAAGCATGTGCTGTTAAACGGTCGTGAAGTCACCTTGACATTTCATGTCTGTCATTTAACAAGCAGTTCGGAGTATCGCACGCCAGAACAATTTTTAGAAGAACTAGAAAAAGAGATGATGATGAATGAACTTTAATTCTTTAATGAAATGCTGTTTGATGATTGCTCTTTTTTTGATTCTTTCGTTTCAATATATGGCTTCAGCCGACGCTCTTGCCAAGCCAGATACCCTGATCGTTTATTCGACAGAATCAGGAGAAGTGACTCCAGCAGTGCATATGCTGGATCTACTCGCCGGACATTTTTCCCAACAGACGACGATTGTATCTGATGAACATTTGGCTGAAAAGAAGATTAGTGAATTTCAGCAAGTCATCTATCTAGGGGAAATAAAGAGAACCTTACCAAAACAGACCATTCGTGTAATGAACGAAGCACAGAAGATCATAGCCATTGGATACAATGCGGACCAGCTGCGCCCATTTTCCAAGCTTACTTTTCATAAACAAGAACACACGAGTCAAATCAAATATACAGATGATAAAGCATACCGTCAGCTAGAGAAAAGGATCATTGCGTTAACGGTTCAAGGGGCAGACTTGCAAAGGAAATTTCTATTGAAGAAGCATGAAGCTGATCTTCCATTTGTGATTCAAACAAAGGAAGGTGCGGCCTATATTGGACTCTTAAATGTCGTGCAGCACAGCGAGCTTCTTGCAGAAGTGCTAGAAAAACACCTGCCTTCTTCTAATCAGCTGACCACAAAGTACTTAAGGCTTGGGAACATCAGTCCTGTCACTGACGAAAAGAAGCTGCTTGAGCTTGGACAATATGTATCCACTCGGCATATCCCGTTTCTGATAGCGGTAACCCCTGTTTGGGTGGATCGAACAACAGGCGATGAAGTGACACTGAGTGACCGCCCGAAGCTCGTAAAAGTGTTAAAACAATTGCAAAGTAATGGAGCCAGCATTATTCTTCATGGATTTAGCCGTACGTATCGAACAGAGGATTCTGGTCAGGACTTTGAGTTCTGGGATGCAAAGAATGATCAGTCCATTACGTCAAATGACCCAAAAAAAATCGAGAAGAAGCTAAGTGAAAGCCATTTTTCGAATGAAAAAGACTTCCATGCTTATACGAGATCGAATCAGCAGCAAGAAACCATCTATACAGAAGAAAAACTGACAAAAGGCATTGAGTTTCTTGCGCAGCAAGGTCTCTATCCACTGGCATTCGAGGTGCCGCATGATGCCATATCTCAACAAGGCTATGAAGTGATATCAAGGCATGTGTCCAGTCTGTTTGGACAGGTACAGCTGTCGGACCATACTTGGAAAACAGCCGGTGCTCCGCCGTTCGTGACGAAGCCCGCCATGCTTCATGGCATGACCTTATATCCTCAGCAATCAGTAGAGCCAGCGTCTGACCAAGAAGGTTCAAATATTTTAACAGAACAAAAGATTCAATCCATCCAGCATCTTCAATCAGCCGCAATCGGGCTGTCCTATGATGTGGAATCGGGAATAACTGGATTGCAGAATCTGATGACGCTGATGGATGCAATTCCTTCTAGTGAATGGCTGGATTTAAAGAAAACAAAACAAACAGTCCAAACACCACATGTACAAATCAAAACATCAGGGAATGGACATATTCAAGTAGAACAATCCAATAGAGCAGAAACCAAAACAGTTAAACGAAGCGGCATGGAAAATATGCTGCGAATTCTCACAGTCGTGGTGATGCTGTTTATTGCGGCATTTGCTTTTTACACATTGTATTTAAGGCTGACAATGAAAAAACGAATTTTTAAGGAGAGAAAATTAGGTGGCTGATGTCTTATTTTATCTTTCATTAATATTGATTTGGATCATGCTCCTATACCACATGTTTCTCATGCAGGGCGGCTTTCAGCACTACCTGACCTACGAAAAAGTGCTGCCTGAATGGACGAAACAAGGGAAAGAACTGCCGACCGTCAGCATTCTGATTCCTGCACATAATGAAGAAGTTGTCATCCGGCAAACGCTAAAAGCAATGGTCCAGCTATCCTATCCTAAACATCTCCTTGAAATCATTGTGATTAATGACAATTCCTCTGATGGAACAGGGGACATCGTGCAGTCATTCAGTGAACAATATGATCATGTCCATATGATTGAAACGAAGCCGCCATTTGCAGGAAAGGGAAAATCCACTGCACTGAATGAAGGCTTAAAGGCTTCAACAGGAGAAGTTATCTGCGTATACGATGCAGATAACATGCCCGAACAAAAGGCCGTCTATCATTTGGTTCTTGGTTTATTGAATGACCCAAAAGCAGGCGCTGTTGTCGGGAAATTCAGGGTCATCAATGCAGCCAAAAATCTCCTGACCAAATTTATTAATATTGAGACCATCTGCTTTCAATGGATGGCGCAGGGCGGAAGATGGAAGTGGTTTGGCATTGCGACAATACCGGGCACCAACTTCGCCATCCGCCGGCACATTTTAGAAGAGCTTGACGGCTGGGATGTTCATGCGTTGGCTGAGGACACCGAATTAACGATTCGTGTCTATAACCTTGGCTATGTCATTCGATTTTTCCCGGCTGCGATTACATGGGAACAAGAGCCTGAGACGTGGAAAGTCTGGTGGCGGCAAAGAACGCGCTGGGCACGAGGTAATCAATATGTTGTACTCAAATTTTTAAAACAGTTTATGAAGCTGAAACGAAAACGAATGATTTTTGATTTGTTTTATTTCTTCTTTACGTATTTCTTATTTTTCTTCGGTGTCCTGCTCTCAAATGGGATCTTTATCGTGAACCTATTTGTTGACCTTCACTTATCTGTAGGAGCTGTTGCACTGATCCTGTGGGGATTGGCCTTCTTCCTCTTTCTAACAGAAGTGATGATTACACTAAGTATTGAGAAAACAGAGCTCACCAAACAAAATATACTCATTGTGGCGCTCATGTACTTCACTTATTCTCAAGTATGGATTGCGCTAGTCGTGTACTCCTTATGTGTAGAGGTAAAGAGCCGTCTATTCAAACAAGAAGTAAAATGGTACAAAACTGAGCGATACGATCAACAACAAAAGAAAAGCGGGTGACAAATTGAAATCGGTAAAATGGATGATTTTTATATTGATGATATCCCTTGCCATTCAGCCTTTTTTCATGGCGGGTCAAGCAATGGCACAATCAAATCGAGTACAAGTGAAAGATGACTGGATTCGCTCGTCAAAAGGAAGTCAAACAGAAACGCAAGCATTATCAGAAGATGTAGTGACCTTGTATGGACAAGAAGACCGCACTGAATTTTCCTATCAAATAGAGAAAGAAAAAGTAGAGTCTAGCATCCTTACATTGAATATAGAGGCATCACCATTACTCATTTCGCCATCATCGTTCACAGTCATGATTGATGGAGAAATTGAAAAAACCATTCCTGTAACAGGGAAAAACCAAAAGAAGTCGATTCAAATCAAATTGAGCAAATCGCAATTGAAAAAAGGTTCTCATCAAATTCAGCTCGCATTTTATGGCGTGTTAAAAGAAGGTGTGTGTATCAACCAAGAGACACCTGCCAACTGGCTGAAAGTATATCCTGAAAGTGAGCTGGCTTTCAAAGGAACTCAAACGAAAGACGTGACGTTAGACAGCTTCCCTTCACCTTTCATTCAAACTGGTGATCAGAAAGAACAAACAGATATTGTGATTCCAAATTCACCGGAAGCAGCTGAATTAGAAGCGGCTATGAAAGTATACCGTACGTTGAAAAACAAAGACCGCCAAGCATCCCTCAAAATTGTCCAAGAAAAGGACATCAAGCAAATCGCGCATCCAACCATTGCTGTGGGAGCAAAAGGAAACTGGGATGGACGAGTGAAATCGATCGAGCAAGCTGCAAAAATGAAAACAGCAAGCAATCAGCTCACATTAGCGGTGAGAACCTTGACAGGAAAGAAAAAAGAACAGCCCATTTTATTTGTCACTGCTGAACAGCCAAAAACAATTGCTGAAAAAATCAATGTCCTGACTCAACCAGAACTGACTGGTCAGCTCACTGGTAGCGATTTACTGCTTCAAAAGGTTACGGCTAAAGCATCAAAACCATCTCATCAAATTCGTTTAAAAGATTTCGGTGGAGAGGATGTCACAGTTGGAACCAAAAAGACGTCGTCTGAACATTACTATTATCCGAAGGCATTGATCGCTAATCAAAAATCAGGTGCAAAGCTAAATCTATCATTTAAAAAATCTGATACAGCGAACAAGTCGGAACGCTTAACAGTCATGATGAATAACGAGCCACACGATGTACCGTTAACAAAACTAGGAAACAAAGATGAGAATGGATTCTATCATGTGTCAATTCCAGTAGATTCACAAGTACTCCAAAAGAACGAATATATTGATTTGCAATTTGTTACTACAGGCTTTAAAAACATGGAATCCTGCAGACATACGGATGAAGAAGGCTGGATTTACATTGATAAGAAAAGCTCTCTTCAAATACCAGAAGGTACGACTAGTGATACACCGGATTTAGCCGCATGGCCGCTTCCTTTCACATCAAAAACGCAGCAAGGAAAAACATTGATCATCATGCCAGATCAAATCAAGCAAGAAACGATCAATCAAATGGCGATGCTGACAGAATCATTTAGTCAGCCGGAAGCTGCCCAATATCATTTGATCAAAGATTCAAATGTGACAAAAGATCAATTGAAAGATCACTCTCTCATTTTCATCGGGGGCATTCAAACGTTCTCTCTTTTAAAAGAAAAGGCAGGCGATCTCATCGTTCCAGTGAAAAAGGATCAGTATGATGTATCCTCCTTTGGCATGATCAACGAAACGACTGCTCGAATTGTATGGACGCAGCCATCTGTATGGAATAAAGAACAGACAATGACCGTCTTTTCAGGAATGAATGCAGCTGATGCTGATCTTTCACATGAAGTGCTTCATTTCCTGCAAACCAATACGGAAACGGCAACAGTCGCAATCGAGAGCAGAAACAAAGACATGTTCTCTAATCATCAAACGGTCAGCAGCACAACAAATGATCTCCAAAAAGATGAAAAGCAAGGCATCGATGATTCTTGGATTTACTTTGCATGTATCGCTGTGCTGATTATTTTTGTGGTCGGGCTGATTATTTATTTCCTGCGAAAAAACCGCAATAAGACTGATTGATAAACGATCAAAAGACCATGAAAAAATGTCTTTACTTTGGTGTCAAACGGGAGTATGATCTCTTTTATAAAAGACCAATCGCTGAATCATTTCGATGAGCGGGGGAACCATTAGTGGTGCAAGACACCACATGGGGTGAATCCTTTTTAGGTAGGGCAAAGTCTCATGCGCCCGAATCCGTCAGCTAACCTCGTAAGCGTTAAAGAGAGCAAAGACCAACCTGTGATCTAAACAATAGACGCAGGGGCATTCTATTGCCTCTGTGTCTTTTTGGCGATCCATCTTTTGTAACATAAAACGTTTGACACTAAAGGAGCGGGCATCACATGTACAGTTTGATGAAGCGTATTTTAATTGGGAAACCATTAAAATCACAGGCAGCAGGAGAACAAAAACTATCAAAAATCAAAGCATTGGCATTATTGTCATCAGACGCATTGTCATCCGTTGCATACGGTACAGAACAAATCTTGATTGTTCTTTCAGTCGTTAGTGCAGCTGCATTTTGGTACTCACTCCCGATTGCAGGTTGTGTATTAATTCTTTTAATGGCGTTAATTTTATCTTACCGTCAAATTATTTATGCTTATCCAGAAGGCGGAGGGGCCTATGTTGTCTCTAGCAGAAACTTAGGTGAAAAACCAGGACTGGTCGCTGGCGGATCATTGCTTGTAGATTATATTTTGACTGTAGCAGTGAGCATATCAGCGGGTACTGATGCCATCACATCGGCTTTTCCGGCACTATATCCATATCATGTGTTGATTTCAATTGTATTGGTCATCTTGATTATGGTGCTTAACCTTCGTGGATTGACAGAATCAGCATCTATTTTGGCTTATCCCGTATACTTGTTTGTATTATCACTCCTTATACTAATTGGAGTCGGAGGCTTTAAATTATTAACAGGAGGCATCCCGCCAGCACCTGAGCATACAGCGATCGGCACACATGTACCTGGCATTACATTATTTCTTTTATTAAAAGCATTTTCGTCTGGCTGTTCAGCACTGACTGGGGTAGAAGCCATTTCAAATACCATTCCATCTTTTAAAAAACCAGCTGCACAAAATGCAGCGAGAACATTATTGATGATGGGTGGATTACTAGCTGTTTTATTTGTGGGTGTAACATTGCTTGCGTTTGGTTTTGGCATCTCACCAAAGCCAGAAGAAACGGTTGTATCACAAATTGCATCAGATACATTTGGACGTACATTTTTCTATTATGTCATTCAGGCTGTCACAGCTTTAATCTTGATATTAGCGGCAAACACCGGTTTTTCCGCCTTTCCTTTATTGGCGGTCAACTTAGCAAAGGATAAATATATGCCGCGCATGTTTACTGTAAGAGGGGATCGACTCGGTTACTCTAATGGCATTATCTTTTTAGGTGTAGCTTCTATGCTGCTCATTTGGTTATTTGATGGGAAAACGGAACACCTCATTCCGCTATATGCCGTCGGTGTATTTATTCCATTTACGTTGTCACAGACCGGTATGTGTGTGAAGTGGATTCGTGAAAAACCGCAGGGCTGGAAAACGAAAATGCCTATCAATATAGTCGGAGCACTGATTTCTTTCACCGTTCTCATGATTCTCATTTTGACCAAGTTCCATCTTGTATGGCCAGTATTTGTTTTCATGCCAATTGTGCTATTGATCTTTCATTCCATTAAAAAGCATTATCTGTCTGTTGGAGAACAATTGCGTTTAATGAATGAAACAGAGCCTGTTGAGATAAAAGGAAATGTGGTCATCGTGCCAATAGCAGGAGTAACACGTGTCGTCGAGCAATCTGTTCAATATGCAAAATCCTTATCAGAGCAAGTCATAGCAGTTCATGTATCTTTTGATAAAGAAAAAGATAAGAAAATTGAAGCGGATTGGGAAAAACTGAACAGCGGTGTGCGGCTTGTGATATTGCATTCGTCTTATCGAAGTCTTATTCATCCGCTTGATAAATTTCTTGAAACGGTTGAGGCAAAAGCAAATGCGCATCAATATAAAGTGATGGTGCTTGTGCCTCAATTTATCCCGAAAAAAAGATGGCATACGATCTTGCATAACCAATCTGCCTTTTTATTAAGGTTCCGTCTATTATGGAAACGGGATATTGTGGTCGCCACCCTTCCATATCATTTTAAAAAGTAGCAGCAAGTTGAAACGTTTGATCAAAAGGGTGCGGTGGTATGGAGTAAGAAAAAAGGAGTTTTCTCACATGCCGCAAAGAACCGCAGGAAAAGAAGTAACAGCGCTACTGGAAGAGTGGGGCGTAAAACATATTTATGGAATGCCCGGCGACAGCATAAACGAATTGATTGAAGAGCTTAGGCATGAATCAAGCCAAATACAATTTATACAAACGAGACATGAAGAAGTGGCGGCACTCTCAGCGGCGGCTGATGCCAAACTAACAGGTAAGCTCGGTGTCTGCTTATCCATCGCTGGACCGGGTGCTGTCCACTTATTAAATGGACTATACGATGCAAAAGCAGATGGCGCACCCGTTTTAGCAATTGCAGGGCAGGTTGCGTCGAATGAAGTAGGAAGAGACACATTTCAAGAAATCAAATTAGAGCGGATGTTTGACGACGTCGCTGTCTTTAATCAGCAGGTACAAACAGCAGAAGCTCTGCCTGATTTATTGAATCAAGCCATTAAAGCAGCTTATACCCATAAAGGGGTGGCTGTTCTCACCGTATCAGATGACTTATTTTCTCAAAAAATTAAGCGTAAGCCTGTTTATACATCTCCTCTTTATGTTGAGGGAGAGGTACGGCCAAAGAAAGATCAACTGCTAAAGGCAGCACAGCTAATTAACAATGCGAAGAAGCCAGTCATCTTAGCAGGTAAAGGATTACGAAATGCAAAAGAAGAGCTTCTTTCATTTGCAGAAAAGGCTGCTGCACCTATTGTCATCACACTTCCTGCAAAAGGGGTTGTGCCAGACAGGCATCCATACTTTTTAGGAAACCTAGGTCAAATTGGAACGAAGCCAGCTTATGAAGCGATGGAAGAGTGTGATCTCTTAATTATGCTTGGAACTTCCTTTCCGTATAGAGACTACTTACCAGAGGACACACCTGCCATTCAACTGGATATTAAACCAGATCAAATCGGTAAAAGATATCCAGTAGACGTAGGAATCGTGAGTGACAGCAAGAGTGGTTTGCAGGAACTGACCTCCTACATTGAATATAAAGAGCAGCGTGGTTTCCTTGAAGCTTGTACAGAGCATATGATGAAATGGCGAGAAGAAATGGATAAGGAAAAATCCGTTGCCACATCACCGCTTAAACCGCAGCAAGTCATTGCTAGACTAGAAGAAGCAGTCGAAGACGACGCCATTCTTTCTGTTGATGTAGGGAATGTGACCGTATGGATGGCACGACATTTCGAAATGAAACAGCAGGATTTCATCATTTCCAGCTGGCTTGCCACAATGGGCTGTGGTTTGCCTGGAGCGATCTCTGCTAAGTTAAATGAACCGAATCGTCAAGCGGTTGCTGTCTGTGGTGATGGTGGCTTCACAATGGTCATGCAAGACTTTGTGACAGCGGTAAAATATAAACTGCCAATCGTTGTTGTGATCTTAAACAACAACAACCTTGGAATGATTGAATATGAACAACAGGTAAAAGGAAACATCAATTATGGTATAGAGCTGGAAGATATTGATTTTGCTAAGTTTGCAGAAGCATGCGGCGGCAAAGGAATCTCCGTGTCATCACATGAAGAACTAGCTCCAGCTTTTAGTGAAGCCCTTCAATCTGATAAACCCGTCATTATTGATGTTGCTGTCACCAATGAACCGCCGTTACCTGGGAAAATTACGTACACACAAGCAGCCGGTTTTAGTAAGTACTTACTGAAAAAATTCTTTGAAAAAGGCGAGCTGGATATCCCTCCACTCAAGAAAAGTTTAAAACGCTTTTTCTAAACAAAATGTAGTCGGTCCTCTCAAAAGAGGACTGACTTTTTTGTGATGAAAGAAAAAATATTTCAATTATCACTTGTTTTATTTCCTCTAAAAATATATGGAAATTATTTTTGTAACTTAAAGCCTATTTTTCCAATTCGCTGAGAAAGGTAAAATAGACTTTATGATCAATAATGGAGGGAGTGACTTCTTCTGGGCAAGATACTTGATGCAAAAGCACTAACAAGTGCCATGGACACAAGGGCAAAACACTACCAGGAACTCCGCGAACAAATGGTAGATTTAAAAAAGGCATTACAAGGTGTGGCCAATCTCGGTGATGATTTCACTGGGAAAGGTGCAGATAATATTAAAAGTTTCTATAAAGAGCTTGCTGGAAATGTAGACATGTTTATCAGCTTCATTGATAAACAAAAAGCCTTTCATGAAGGTGTTTCTGGGACACTGGATGATACGAGCTTTGGCGGCGATACCTTTGTAGAAGAACACTTTTTAGACAACGCAGTACATATGGGCATCAAGAATGCCAAAAGCATTGTGAAGGATCAAAAAAAGGCACTCAAAACGATTTTTCAAGATATTGATGACCTCATTTCCCTAGAGGTATTTGATAGCCAAACCTTTGATGAAAAAATAGAAGATGCGGAAGATGAACGAAAAAAGACAGTCAAAGAACTAAGAGAGCTTGATCAAAATTTAAAAGATGAATATGCTTTGTCAGAGACGGAGCAGCAAGCTACAATGGCATTGTACGCTGAAATGATGAATGCGACAAATGACGGAAAAGCGATTTCGCCTATGAATTTTGATAAGAAAGCGTATCAAAATAGCGACATCTACAAGGCAAAAAGCGATATTGAGAAGCAAACTTCTGAATATCTGAAAATCAAAAAAGAACAAGAAGAAGCCCGAAAGATTGCGAAGGAACAAGAAGCGCTCGCCAACCGTCCTTGGTATGAAAAAGCACTCGATTATGGTGGAAACATCGTGAATGAACTGACAGGTGTGAACGATGCAAAACGTGCCGCAACGGGCATTGATCCAATCACAGGCGAGGAACTCACCGCAGGACAGCGAGTCGCTGCAGGCGGCATGGCAGCAGCAGGTTACATCCCAATCGTCGGCTGGGCAGGGCGCATTTTCAAAGGCGGGAAAGCTGTCTATAAAACGACCCAAGCCACATCAGCCGCAGTCAGGGCGGTCGATATCTACAAGACATCACAAAAATCCTTTGACGCCCTGAAAACATCTCAAAAAGGTTTATATGGCCTCACCGCCACCAACGGCTTCAGCGAAGCGATCACAGGCCGAGATATGTTTGGAAACAAGATCTCAAAAGAACAGCAGGAAGCGAGTATGAACGCGGCTCTGGGGATGCTTTTGCCGTTTGGGGCTAAAGGGTTTCATGGGAAGATGGGGATTAAGAGTACAGAAAAAACTTTGAGTAATAAAAAAGTAGCAGTAGGTGAAGAAATTATTGCTCAGAGGGTACAGAAAGTAGAATTAGATTTAACTACAAAAGTTACACCTTACAAATCGTTAAGTCGGAATCAGCAGAAGAAAATAAAGGAAAAGATTGAAAATCGTACTGTTACAAAGGAAGAGTATAAACGATATCAATGGGATAAAAGATTCTCCAAAAGAAGGGCTGCAGGGGTTACTGAATTCTGGAAACAAGAAAAGAAAAGAATTTTAGATGGAGAATCTACAACAAGGAATTGGACTAATGAACAAAAACAAGAGATTTTAAAAAGCAAAAAACCACAATATAATGGGAAATCCATTATCGGACACCATACTTACAATGCTATGAATTATCCACATATCAGTAATAGAGGAGAATTAATTTATCCTGTGACTGGAAGAGAACATTTAAAGGGTTGGCATGGAGGAAGTTATAGCAAAAATGCACCTGGTAGACCTGTTAATCCAGATTATTTAGAGGAATTTTAATAGGGAGGAAAAATATGAGTAAGATAGCTATTAAGATAAGCTCAAAAGGTCCAATTAATAAATATGTATTACCTTTAAGAAAGTACACCGGTTTAGGAATTACAGATATAAAAAGTGGGATTGAAAACAAGGACTTTTTTTCCGAAACGGATGCAAATGATATTGATAGTATGGAAAGTTTAAAGGAATTAGTTGATGCTTTACTGAATTTGGGAGCGGATGTGAAAATCTTTGATAGTGATGAATATGGTGAAGGAATATTTAATTATCAAGAAATTTCTTACGATGAATTGATCAATAGTATTGAGCGATTAAAAGAAATAATGGAAGAATTACAGGATTACGACGATGCTATATCTGATGAGTGAAAGTGAACAATTAATAAAAGAATAATGAATGGAGCTTTGCCAGTAAAAGAACCTATGTAATTTTAACGTCTAAATGATGACATAAAAACTAAAAGATTACGATACTATGTTAACCTTGATTTTTTTACGAAATATCAAGGTTTTTTAAACTGAAAATGCACTTGCAAACTCAATCACCCACTCATAATTGGAAATTACATGTTAAACTAATCCAATCACCACAAAAAAGGAGCTAAAACCATGCTATGGATTTTCACACAAAACCAGCAAAGTTTCGTTCATGTCCACGAAATCACAGTAGCCGGCAAAAAGATTGAAGGGATGATCGCAGGAAGCGATACTTGGGTCAAGACTCTCGGTAAGTATGACTCAAATGATCGTGCAGCAGAGGTCCTTCAAGACATTGTGAAAACGATTGAAGCCAATCAAGATGCCACTGTGACTTACAGAATGCCAAATCAATAAAAAAGAAACCACCTTTCCATTGCGAAAAGGTGGTTTTTGTTTATGATGGTGTTTTTGTAAAGGCTAAAAATAAAGGAATGCCTGTGCCGACAAGGGTTGTGGCAAATAGGAACATACCGCAAATGAATAGAAAATGGCTGGCTGAAAAGACAAGTGCCAGAATGAGAAAAACGATGCTGAGTCCTGCCATGCTATATGATGGGACAAAGCGGCGTTTGTAGGTGGCTTTCTTTGTTAAGAATGAGAAGAAAATGCCAAATAATAAAGGGACAATCCATAAGTAAAATAAAATAATAAGAGACATACTTCATACCTCGATTTTTCCTTCTATTTTATCAGATGCTGATCGCAACCGATACTACAAAGCTTCACTTTGTAAAATAATTCATGCAATCGACACAATTACGTGGGCTGATTCATAGAATGCGTTTTTTCTTTCATATATTCAGGCTGCAAAAGGGCGTATACACAATGATCCGTAAAGCGGTCGCCCAGCCATTCACATTGTCTCAAAATGCCTTCAAGCGAAAAGGATAATCGCTCTGCGATGCGTCTGCTCTTCAGGTTATCGACAGCAGCCCTGATTTCAATGCGGTGCAGTCCACATTCTTCAAATAAATAACGAATGACTGCTTTGCACGCTTTTGTCATGATGCCTTTTCCTTGATAGCCTTCTCCGAGCCAATAGCCAATTGAAACAGTCCTGTCGATCCAATGAATTTGGTGGGTGCCGATGATCCCGACAAGCTCTCCATGTGACCAGATGCCCGCTTGAAAACCGTTGTTCTGCAAGGCTTGCTGCATTGCGCCTTGAATGAACGCCATGCTGTCTTCCTCTGTTTTCGTTGAATCCACCCAAAGCATCCATTCACGTAAATGCTCTCTTGACCGCTGGATGAGCAAATATAGACTTCGTGCGTCTCTTGGCTCAAGCAGCCGCATAGCTATCTCTTGATCCTGATAAAAAAACATGTGCCCACATCCTCTCAGGGGAATTTTACCATAACCATATGAAAAGAAAAAGACAGCATCACTACTGTCTTTTACATAAACGTATCCACAATTAAAAAGAGATTGAGTGCGACAACGAGAGCTGCTATCACCCAAGATATTCCTGTTACCCAGCGGGCATTCGTTAATTCGCCCATAATTCGTTTTTTACTTGTAAATAAAATGAGCGGAATTAAAGCAAAGGCAATACCAAAGGATAAGACCACCTGACTCATCACAAGTGCGGATGTCGGATTCACCCCAGATGCAATGATCACAATAGGGGGAATCATGGTAATCAGCCGGCGGACATACAGTGGAATGCGGTATTGAATAAAACCCTGCATAATGATATCGCCTGACAATGTACCGACAGAAGAGCTTGATAGTCCGGCTACAAGCAGGCCTACACCAAATAAGATAGCTGATACAGGACCTGCGAGTGTGTTAAAATGCTGGAACGCAACATCCAGATCTTCAACAAAAAGACCATTTTTATAAAATAGAGCGGCTGCCACAATCAACATACTGGCATTGATGGCTCCAGCAACTAGCATCGCAATGAGGATATCTAAAAACTCAAAGCGAAAAATCTGTTTTTTCTCCTTTTCCGTTCTGCCGACGACTCTTCTTTGGGTTAATGCTGAATGTAAATAAATCGCGTGCGGCATTACAGTGGCACCTAAAATTCCAGCTGCAAGCAGTACACTATCTGCGCCATCAAATTTTGGAATGAAAAGCCCGCCTGCGACACTTGCCATATCAGGCTTGGCGACAAAGGTTTGCACAGCGAAAGCGATCACGACAACGAACAGCATGCCGGTGATGCCGGCTTCTAATGCTCGATATCCCCGTCTTTGCAATTCTAAAATCGCAAATGATCCGATGGCTGCAATAATAGATGCTTCAAGCAAAGGAATCCGAAAGAGCAAGTATAAACCAAGTGCCGCTCCAATAAACTCAGCTAAATCTGTGGCAATAATAACGAGTTCGCCCTGAATCCATAAACCGATGGAGACGGGTTTCGGAAACTCTTCACGTGCGATTTCAGGTAAGTTTTTCCCTGTCGCTATTCCAAGCTTTGCGGATAAGGATTGGATGAGCAACGCCATAAGGTTTGATATAAGAATGACCCATAAGAGAAGATATCCATACTTAGAGCCAGCCGCAATGTTGGTGGCAAAATTCCCTGGATCAATATATGCAATGGCAGCGATAAAAGCAGGGCCTAGAAAAGGAAGAAGCCTTCTAAATCCTTTGACCTTACCTTCAAGTGCACGCTCAGCTGCCGCTGACATGTGTGCCTGTGCCTCGATGTATTTGTTTGTCATATGTCATCACCTAGATTCTACAAAGTTTTGCTTGGGCACAAAAAGTTTCCTTCATGCAATTTTTAATCATCATATGCCCATCTTCATGAAAAGTCAACTATCTGAACTAATAGGTTTGTTTATCATATGTAAGTGAAAAAAATAGATACCTTGTCAACGCGCAACATAAAAAACACCGCCCCTTAGACGGTGTCCCTACTGCTTCCTCTTTTATTTGTTTTTTTAAGATACCCTTGATCCCACGCTGCGGAAGATCAGGCTTAAAATAATGACAAAGATTGCTGCTCCTAAGATCGCTGGAATGATCGCAAAGCCTGCCAGACTAGGACCCCACGTTCCAAGTAATCCATGACCAATCCAAGCGCCTACAAACCCGGCAATCATTGAGCCGATCCATCCTCCTGGTACACTGCCTCCAGCGAGTGCACTCCCAATGAGACCGATGACAATCGCCACAACTAATGAAATTAGAAATCCTAACATGTTGATCACTCCTCTTTTGTTTGTTTATTAAGCAATAACCGTTTTGAAAAAGATTAAAACCTTTCGGAACCGCTTCAATGTTCTATACGTATGATGGACAAGGATTGTGTATAATAACAGACAAATACTTCAGCGGCATCTAAGGAGGCATATGACATGGAGGAAAGAGAATGGCTAAAAGCACAATTAAAGGAGATTGAAAAGTGGGAGAAAGACCAGCAAAAGGTATGGTTTTGGGAGAAGCTCAGCCGCCTTCCATTTCAAATGCTGGACAAGCTGACGCCTGCTTTTATTCAGAAAAAAATCGGTGTGCTGCTAGACGAAATGGGTCATTACATTCAATCTGGCGGTGCCTATTTGACGTCGGAAAAAAGCATCATTCATCAATTTCAAAAGAAGTGTGAGGGCGAATCCATTCAGCGCATAGAGGATATTGGAAAGGCCCCGATCGAAATGATGGATGCCATTAGTGAACATATGGGGAAAAACAGAACGAATCTCGCGACGGTGCAAGGGGCGACAACTGGTGTCGGCGGAATGTTTACGCTAGCCGCTGATATTCCTGCGGTGCTGGGTCTCTCTCTGAAAACATTACAGGATATTGCCGTCACCTATGGCTATGATCCTAAAAACAAAGAGGAGCGGGTCTTCATCATTAAATGCTTGCAGCTGAACTCTGCGGATGTCGTTGGAAAGAAATCGATTCTAAAAGAGCTGAAAAGCTATCATGCATCCGAAGGGAAACATGAAAACATGATTTCCCAAATCCAAGGGTGGCGTGAGGTCGTCTATAATTACCGGGATTCGTTCGGCTGGAAGAAACTATTTCAGCTTGTGCCCATTGCTGGGATTTTGTTTGGTGCCGTTTCGAACCGCTCACAATTAAAAGGAATTGCCGAAACAGGCATGATGCAATACCGAAAGCGAAGAATTTTAACAAGATTAGAAGAGCTCACGCAGCAAGAACAGAGTGAGTCCGGCGCATAAAAAAAATCCCATATCAAAGGGATTTTTTATTTGCTCTCATCCTCTTCCTGAAAAGCATGAATAGGTGAGTGTTCATAACGTGCACGCAGTTCGCGAATCTGTTTGATGAGGGTGGAGCCGATCGTTTTTTCGGCTTCATCATACAAAGGATCAAGGGCTTTCATCCATTTTTGTCTTTCAGCTGGCGTCAATTCATGAATGGCAATCGGCGATTCACGTTTAATGTCCTCCAGCTGATCTTTGTTCATCTGTTCTGCGTGCTTTTCATTCCAAGCCGTTGTTTCTTCCATGGCTTCAAGTAAAATTCGTTTCGTTTCGGGTGTCTGGCGGTCAAAGAAGGATTGATCTGTTAAGACCACATAGCCTAAATACCCGTGATTGCTGATCGTCATATAGTCTTGTATATGATAGAATTTTTTTGAATAAATATTTGAAATGGTATTTTCTTCGCCGTCTACTTTTTTGGTTTCTAATAGCTGAAACGTTGAATTAAATGATTCCTGATAGGGCTTTGCGCCAAGGAGTTTGAATTGTTTTTCAATCATGTCGCTTTGCATAATGCGGAGAGACTGGTTTTTTAAATCAGCCGGCTGTTGGATGGGCCCTTTATTAGAGGTAATTTGCTTAAAGCCATTTGTCCAATAAGCCATTCCCTTTAATCCATCTTTTTGCAGCGTGCCAAACAACCTTTGTCCAATTGCACCGTGCAGGCCTTCTTGAACCGCATTGTAATTTGAAAAAGCAAAGGGAAGATCAAGTGCCAGCCACTCAGGGGACAGCATGCCGAGCTTCGAGGTAGACGGAGCGATAAATTGAACTTGATTCTCTTCGAGTGCATTAATCTCTTCAATATCAGAATAAAGGCTTCCGTTGGAGAAAATTTGAATGCTGATCTTTCCATCGGATTTTTCGTGCACGAGCTCAGCAAATTTCTTTGCGGCAAGTCCTTTAGGTGTATTGTCTGCCACGACATGGCTGAATTTGAACACAAGCTGGTCCTTCAGCCCTGTCTGTTCATCATCAAAGGTTGTCGCTGATTTTGGCATCATATGATAAAAACCAAAGTATAAAGCGGTTACAAAACCGATCATGAGCAATAGTGTATAAGCGAGTAAATTCTTCATGCGTCAGATCCCCCTTATGTCAAGCATACTTGACAGAGGGAGAATTCGTAAAGATACAGGTGAAAAAATGATGAGAAATCAATTGAAATTACAACAATTATCTATTAGATGGAAGCTTACCATCCTCACATATTTCGTTGTCATTTTCGCCCTTTTAATCGGAGGAATTGTTCTTGTTGGGGGAATTCAGCAAACAGAGGAACGGGAGCTTCGAAAAAGACTCATGAACACGGCGAGAACCGTGGCTGAGATGAATGAGGTGAAGCGGGCGTTAGCTGATCAGACAAAGGATCGTGATCAGTTACAGCATGCAATCGAAGAGATTCGGATTATTCAAGATGCTGACTATATTGTCGTGATGGATATGGATCATGTGAGATTAACGCATCCAGTGAAAACGAGGATTGGCCAGCGCTCAGAAGGAACTGATGAAGAGCCGGCTTTTGCAGAGCATATTTATTTCTCAGAAGCAGAGGGAGAGCTTGGAACAGCCATCAGAGCTTTTTATCCAGTCAAGGATGATCAATTTAATCAAACAGGGGTTGTGCTTGTAGGAAGAACTCTGCCAAGTATGGCAGATATATTAGGAGAAATGAAGCAGGATATCCTCATGATTCTCCTGCTGACGCTCAGCTTTGGGCTTGTGGGTTCATTTTTGCTCGCCCGTCATATTAAACAGCAAATGTTTAAGCTGGAGCCGCATGAGATTGTCAGAATGCTAGAGGAACGCACTGCAACCTTTCACTCTATTAATGAAGGGGTCATCGCCATTGATAATCAGCACATGATCACCATTTTTAATGAGAAGGCGAAGCAGATTTTTGGCGTAACAGGTGATGTCGTGGGCCGGAATATTTGGGGTGTGCTGTCTGATACGAGACTTCCTGAAATTATTGATCGCGCAGAACCTGTCTACAATGAAGAAATTCATATGAGCGGAAAGCGGATCATGAGCAGCCGGATTCCGATAGTCATGAAAAAGAAGATCATCGGAGCGGTCGCCATTTTTCAGGACCGGACAGAAGCAGCAAAATTGGCGGAGGAGCTCACAGGGGTTAAGAACTTTGTGGACGGTTTGCGGGTGCAAAACCATGAACATATGAATAAGCTTCATACGATTGCCGGGCTGATTCAGCTTGGTAAAGCCGATCAGGCGCTCGATCTAGCCTTTCAAACGACAGAGGAGCAGGAACATGTGACGGACTTTCTTCATCGCGTCATAGAGCATGATGCTGTCGCAGGGTTATTGATGAGCAAAATCAGAAGGGGCAAGGAGCTTGGCATCATGGTCGAAGTAGATGAACATAGCTGTCTGCGTGATTTCCCTGAACGGCTTGATCAGCATGATATGACGAAGCTGCTTGGAAATCTCATTGAGAACGCCTTTGCCTCGTATGATACTGTAGAAAGAGACACAAAAGTCATTTCCATTAGTATCGATCAAACGGAGGATGTTCTTGCGATTTTAATTGAAGACAATGGCTCCGGCATCGAAGAGGAACTGATTCCTTCTATTTTCGATAAAGGCTTCACACACGGCAAAGAGGGCGGAACAGGCTATGGCCTGTATATTGTAAAAACGATTATCGACAAAGGGATGGGAAGTGTAGAGGTCACATCAAGCATCGGCATTGGTACCACCTTCTCAATCGAATTCCCAATGACCATAGAGGAGAGAGACAGATGACTCAGATTAAGGTGCTGTTAATTGAAGATGACCCGATGGTGCAAGAAGTGAATAAAGAGTTCATTATGAGTGTTCCTGGCTTTCAAGTTGCAGCTGTCGCTGGGAATGGGGAGCAGGGCATCCAGCTGATCAAAGAAATTCGTCCAGACCTCGTGGTACTTGATGTATATATGCCAAAAAAGGATGGCGTCAAAACGCTGCAAGACATCAGAAAACAGAAGATGAAAGTGGACGTGATTGTCATTTCAGCAGCGAAGGACAAAGAGACCATCGGCATCATGCTTCAAAATGGTGCGCGGGATTATATTATTAAACCATTCAAATTTGAACGAATGAAAGAATCACTTGAAAGCTATAAGGCGTTTAAATCAAAAATCCAAACTGCAGCAGAATTCTCTCAGGAGATGCTCGATGATATCATACGAAAGCCTGCTGTTAAGCAGGAAGATACTTGGCTTCCTAAAGGGCTGAATGTGCATACGATGAACGAAATTAAAGCGTATATGGGCTTGCAGGAAGGCGCGCAGTCTGCAGAAGAAGTCGCCAATGCACTTGGCATTGCCCGCGTCACGGCACGCCGGTATTTAGACTTCCTCGTCAAAGAAGGCGAGCTGAAATTAGATATGCAATATGGGGGGATTGGACGGCCTGTGAATAAATATATCGTACATTCTGACTAAGAGACCAAAAAGACCAAAATGTACGATATGTCCATAAGCTTCACAGCCTTTGATGAAATCGCTATCATTTATCTACAGATAATAGTTAAGCGTTTACATCAAAGGGTAAGGGAGTTGATTTTTTATGAAAAGGCTTTTGAAGAACCTGACATTTCAGGTGATTGCAGCTGTCATCATCGGGATCATTGTCGGGATGGTTTGGCCAAACGTTGGAAAAGAAATGAAGCCGCTTGGTGATACCTTTATCAATGCCGTTAAAATGGTCATTGCACCAATTATTTTCTTAACCATTGTTCTTGGTATTGCCAAGATGGGGGATATGAAAAAGGTTGGAAAAGTTGGGGGAAAAGCATTTATTTATTTTGAAGTCGTCACGACACTTGCTCTGGTCATCGGTCTTTTTGTTGTGAATATCATGAAGCCGGGTGCAGGTCTTGACTATAGCAAGCTTGAAAAAGGGGATGTCTCACAATATACCCAAAATGGCGGACAGGGTATCGACTGGATGGAATTTGTTACACACATCGTGCCATCTAACATGGTTGATGCTTTCGCAAAGGGTGATATTTTACAGGTCTTATTCTTCTCTATTTTATTCGGTGTTGCGCTCGCTGCTCTTGGCGAGAAGGGGAAAGGCATCATCGAATGGCTTGATAAGCTGTCACTTGTTTTCTTTAAAATCATTGGATATATCATGCGTGCTGCGCCGCTCGGTGCGTTTGGGGCAATGGCTTATACAATCGGACACTTTGGGCTGGCATCGATTAAACCGCTGGCAAGTTTGATGCTCTCCGTTTATATGACGATGTTCCTGTTCATCTTCGTTGTGCTGAACATCATTTGTAAAATGTATGGCTTCAGCCTGCTAGGTTATTTAAGGTTTATCAAGGATGAAATTTTGATTGTTCTTGGCACAAGTTCTTCAGAATCCGTGCTGCCAAGAATGATGGATAAAATGGAACGCTACGGGTGCTCTAAGTCTGTTGTTGGTCTTGTCATTCCAACAGGTTATTCCTTTAACCTAGACGGAACTTCAATCTATTTATCAATGGCCGTCGTCTTCTTGGCGCAAGTGTTTGGTGTAGACCTGTCGATCGGTCAGCAGATCACTATTATCCTTGTTCTGATGCTTACATCAAAGGGAGCAGCTGGGGTGACAGGAAGCGGATTTATCGTGCTTGCATCTACTCTTGCGGCACTACAGGTCATTCCGTTAGAGGGTCTAGCACTGCTGCTTGGGGTTGACCGCTTCATGAGTGAAGGAAGAGCGATTACAAACCTCATTGGAAATGGAATCGCAACAATTGTTGTCGCGAAGAGTGAAGGTGAATTTGACGAAGCGAAGAGCAAAACAGCACTTCAGGAAATGCGGAATATGAAGCAGGCTGTTTAGTATAAAAACAACCAAAAACCGAAACCTTATGTTCTACATGGGTTCGGTTTTTTTGTGTAAAAAAGAAAAACCAATAAAATTAATACAAATCGTAAGACCTCTTTGACCTTTTATTATATAATTTACAGAAAGATCCGATATAATGTATATCAGATACGATGAAAAATAGACTTTAGTCCTGGCAGGTGTGTAACGTAATGACGGCATTTTTAAAATTGTTCGAAAAACCCGGTGTTAAGCGGTTTTCAGTATTTGTAGTATTAGCCACAGCATTATATCTATTAAGAGGAATGATGAATTTAATCCTTTTGACCTTCATTTTCACCTTTTTGATGAATCGGTTAGAAGAGGTCATTAGAGGCTTTTTAAATCGCTTCCTGAAAATAGGACAGAAATCGGTCATTACCATTTTGTATATTCTTCTGGCTGGTGGATTGACATTTGGCGGATTCGTTTTTGTGCCAATCATCGCCAAACAGGTAGAGCAGCTATTCCGTTTAGGAAAGAAAATTGCAGATCACCCACAAGATTTACCCTTCTTTGACGTCATCACGAACGTATTCGGAGATTTTAAAATATCAGCTTTCTTTGAGAAAGGGTTTAATTTCCTCTATACATACATAACCGATTTCAGCACGTTCAGTATCCAGGTCATTATGTCCTTAATATTAAGCATGTTCTTCCTGTTCGAAAAAGAACGCCTCATTCAATTCATGAACAAGTTCAAAACGAGTAAAATCTCCGTGTTCTATCATGAAATTGCCTTCTTTGGACGTAAATTTTCCCGAACGTTTGGAAAAGTACTTGAAGCTCAGTTTATTATTGCAACCGTTAATTGTGTGCTAACGACCATTGCGCTAGGCATTATGGGTTTTCCGCAGTTATTTGGATTAGCGGTCATGGTCTTTTTGCTAGGCTTAATCCCAGTAGCGGGTGTGGTTATCTCTCTTATTCCACTCAGCATCATTGCGTATACACTCGGAGGCGGAATGTATGTCCTGTATATTGTGCTGGTGATTGTGATTATCCATGCTATTGAAGCATACTTCTTGAATCCGAAGCTCATGTCAGCTAAAACAGAACTCCCTATTTTCTTCACGTTTATTGTGCTGATTTTCTCTGAACACTATATTGGCATTTGGGGACTTATCATCGGTATCCCAATCTTTGTCTTTATTTTAGATATTCTTGAAGTTACAAATAGGGAAGAAAGTAATTAAAAAGTTCATATGAACCTGTTTACAATTTTCTAAAAATAAGGTATAAATGGTATGAAAATATCATATTACCACACGCTTAATCCTTCTAAAGGAATGGGGGACCCATGTTTTTGGGGTGAATTTTTCTTATCTGAGAAAAAAGGACATCTCTTCGTCCTAACCCGTCAGCTAACCTCATCAGCGTGAAGAGAGTAGACAGTGGTACACGTAAGGACACGCAGGCCCACGAGAAAACTCTCTCGTGGGTCTTTTTGACGAGGAAGGGGAGATTTTATTGAAGCTGGCTACAAAAATTATTATTGCCCTTATTGTAGGTGCAATCACGGGACTTTTGCTTAACATTTTCGCTCCAAATGTATTCAAAACGTTAGACCCTTATCTATTCACACCTCTAGGTCAAATCTTCTTAAATCTAATCAAAATGCTAGTTGTACCGATCGTCTTCTTTTCCATTACACTTGGTGTGGCAGGCCTCGGCGATCCAAAAAAGCTTGGCAGAATTGGCGCAAAAAGCATCTTATATTTTCTACTGACCACAACATTCGCTATTATCATTGCGATGTCTTTGGCATTATTGATCAAACCTGGTTCCTTTGGTTCATTCGATACGAAAGGGGCAGAATACAAACCTCAAGAAGCACCATCAACGACCGACACTTTATTAAACATCATTCCATCAAATCCAGTTCAATCTTTAGTCGAAGGAAATATGCTGCAAATTATTGTATTCTGTGTTTTCTTAGGACTAGGAATTGCAGTGCTAGGTAAAAAGACAGAAGGATTACTTAAAATATTAGAACAAGGCAATGAACTCATGATGTACCTTGTAGGTGTGGTCATGAAATTTGCTCCATACGGAACATTCGGCTTAATTGTGACGGCGATTGGGAGTCAAGGTCTTGATGCCATTAAAGCCATGGGACTTTATTTTACAGTGGTGTTAGTAGCGCTATTGGTGCATTTCTTTCTCACTTACGGCTCAACGTTGGCTATATTTGCAAAAAGGAATCCATTTACATTCTTTAAAGACTTTTCACCTGCCATGGTCGTAGCCTTTAGTACGTCCAGCAGTAGTGCAGTTCTCCCTGTATCAATGGAAACCGCTCAAAAGAAATTGAAAGTACCTGAGCCGATCTCTAGTTTCGTACAGCCGTTAGGCGCTACGATCAATATGGATGGGACAGCGATTATGCAAGGGGTTGCAACCATTTTTATTGCTCAAGTGTTTGGTGTGGAGCTAACGCTGATGCAAATGCTCACAGTTGTATTAACGGCAGTTTTAGCCAGTATCGGGACAGCCGGTGTACCAGGCGTTGGCTTGATCATGCTTGCGATGGTCTTGAATTCAGTTGGACTTCCTGTCGAAGGCATTGCGCTTATTCTTGGAATCGACCGCCTACTAGATATGGCAAGAACCGTTGTCAATATTACAGGTGACGCAGCATGTGCGGTGATCGTGACAGAAACCGAGAAAAAACATGAGAAAGATACAGCTTCACCGAATCTATCCATGTAATGTGAAAGAAGGGCTGATTTGATCAGCCCTTTTTTTCATGGAGTCCCTTGTCCTGCGTGATATACTTTTAACAGAATGAGCGGCCATACATGCCGCCATAGGTTTACATCAGAAGGAGGAACTACTTTGCAGTCTGCTGTTTTAAAAGTAGAAAAAGTCGATAAACAAATTGGCCGGAAAATGATCTTACAGGATATTTCTATAGACATTGGGCAAGGAGAAATTGTTGGATTACTTGGACCCAATGGGTCTGGGAAAACAACTTTGATTCGATTGATCGTTGGCTTGATGAAAAAAAACAATGGCAACATCATGATCAATGGATATTCACAAGATGAGGATTTTCTTAAAGCGATGTCATCTGTTGGTGCGATCATAGAAAACCCAGAATTTTATTCGTATTTAACAGGCTTTGAAAACCTTGAAATGTATGCAGCGATGCACGATGGCGTGACCGAGGAACGCATTCAGGAAGTGGTGGAAAGAGTTCGTCTGGAGGATGCCATTCATCAGAAGGTCAAGACGTATTCACTAGGGATGAAACAAAGGCTTGGGATTGCACAAGCTATTTTGCATCGGCCGAACCTGCTCATTTTAGACGAACCGACAAATGGACTGGACCCTGCAGGAATGAAGGAATTCCGGGAGCACTTACAAATGCTTGTAAAGGAAGAAGGAACCTCGGTGTTATTTGCGACGCATTTATTGCATGAGGTAGAGGAGCTATGTGACCGCATGATTATCATTCAAAAGGGACAGATCAAAGCTAGTACTCATCTCCGGGATATGGAGGGGAAAGAGCAGGTGCTGATGAATATTCAGCCAGTAGAAAAGGCGGTCTCATGGCTTGACGCACACGACTATACATATGAACGAAATGGAGCGCGTGTACTGCTTCAACTGAACAAAGAACGTGTGCCAGAGCTGAACAAACAGCTTGTGCTGGCGGGGTTTGATGTACTTGAAATGATGCCTCAAAAGCAGTCAATTGAAGAGGCATTTATGAAATGGACGGAAGGCGGGACGACAGATGCTTAACCTCATCAAAAATGAGCATAAGAAAATCATGAAGAAAAAGATCACATTCATTGCTCTTTTATTGATCGTTGTATTTCAACTGGCCATGGCTCTAACCTTGAAACGAGTCATATCAAGCTTTGGTGGACAAGACACAGTCGCGAACTATTTTGCTTATTCCACGAACGTCGTGTTTATTTTGCAGGTGCTTGCTGTCGTTATTGGCGCGACCTTGATCTCAACAGAGTTTCAGAAAAGGACGATCAAGTTTTTATTGATCCGGCCAAAAACAAGACTGCACATTTTTCTGTCAAAATACATCACACTTGTGCTGACAGTCATTTATTTGTTTGTTTTTTATTATGTTTTGGCTTTTCTATTTGGTCTTATTTTCTTCGGTACTGATTTTGATGAAAGAACGGGGCAATTATTTCAGCATACGTTTGCCGTCATTGGATCTCAGTGGGTGGAAGTGATCATGATGGCAAGCTTTGCTTTTATGTGTTCCAGTTTGTTTAGAAATAGTCTTGTTGCCCTTGTGACCTCGTTTTTTGTTTTATATGCGGCGAAATCACTTGTACCCATCATGTCTCTCTTAGAAAATCAGTGGGGGAAAATCCTCCTTTTTGCGAATACGGACTTTACTCAGTACAGCTTTCAAGGACCGCCTCCTTTTCATGGGATGAGCCTTTTGTTTTCTCTATTTATAGTAGGGGCGCATTTTGTTTTCTTTATTGGATCGGCTTGGATTCTTTTTTGGAAACGTGATGTAAATGTGTAAAAATTGTGTCAAATAACAAGAAAAATTCGTGACATCTTTGTGAAAACGAGTCTGTATTTCACGATAACCGGCTGATTTTGTCTTATAATAAGAAGGAGTCATGGAGGTGGCACTATCGTGAAAAATTTCATTACGGCTTTACCAATTTTGTTGCTGCTGTCGTTTTCGTTTGTGTCTTTTGCCTTCCAGTTTGATCACCTTGTTTATTTCAGACTAGCGCTGGGGATCTTTTCGTTAGCGGGTCTTTTCTTTCTCTATACACTTAAAAGAAACATGAAATGGTTCATGGTCTATTTATATGCGAGCTGGATCGTTCTTGCTGCCGTCACGACATTTGAGGAACCAGTCTTTTCTCAATTTTTCTTCGGTGGTTTAACGATGACAATGGGTTATCTCACATATATGCTCATTTATTTAGGAATGAAGCAGGACCGTGTAGCGAAATCACATTAAAACAAAAGCCGATAAAATCGAATAACAGATTTTATCGGCTTTTTTATTTTTTGAAGCAGACTAAAGAGCAGTCAGTGATGACTGCTCCTAATAGTTATGATTCACGCCCAGCAGCTGCAAGCTGCTTCTGGTGTTTTTTGTCGATGGTTTCGTAAATACTTTCCATCATTTGAGGATCGCGCATGATGGCCTTTTTGTTCTCTTCAATCAATTGCTGGTAGGTTTTAATTTTCTTCTTAGACATGTGACTCATCGCTCCTTAATAAGAATGGACGTCTATAGGATTTCACATAGATGAAATTGATAATCATTTTCAATTAGCAATTCCATTATACAAAGACAAATGTCAGAAGTAAAGATTCAATTCAGAAAATTCACGTAACCGACATATTCCAAGCTCGTTCGACGCTGCATTCTTTCCCAGGAAATAATTTTGTCATGACTTGTCGTAAGTAAAACATCAATTTGAAACGTTTTGGCTGTGCAGCTCGTCTTATGAAGAGATTTAAAAAGAAAAAAGACATCAGCAAGAGTTTGCTGATGTCCTTCGTTTCATCAATTAAGAAACGTGCTCTTGAAGAAATTCTGTCACTTCTTCAGGCGATTTTGCGTTTGCACTGTGTAAATGACCTGTTTTTTCACCATTTTTGAAAATTAACAGGCTTGGAATGCCCATTACCTGATACGTTTCAGCTAATTCTGGGAAATCATCTTTATTTATTTCAAACCATTCATGGTGAGCATAAGCTTCTAGGATGTCTGGAATGAACATGTCCATTCTTGTGCAGTCAGGACACCATGTTGCAAAGAATTTAACGATGACTTCTTTGTCTGATTGAATCATTTCATTGAATTGTTCAGTACTTGTGATTTTTTTCAATTTGTCACAACTCCTTTTCAATGTCATTTTAATATAAAATAAAGGCGAATGACATACAAATGCTCGGGAGGCGCTTACAACCTTTACAAATCATTTCAATTACGTAACAACAAAAATTAATTAGAGCATTTTTGCTTGAAAGTGATAAGATAGTAAAGATGAATTTTAGTGGGGGGAGTATCCATTGAAAATAAGTTTAGGATTGATTTACGGCGGAAAGTCAGCCGAACATAATGTATCACTGCAAACAGCCCTTGCAGTTACAAAAGCACTTAACACTGAGAAGTTCGATATACATCCAATTTATATTACAGAAGAGGGTGAATGGTTAAGAGGAGAAAAACTCACTGAACCAGTATCAAACGTCAAAATGCTTCAATTTGAACAGAACGCAAAGACGTTTTTACCAACTTCTTTAAATGAAAGCATGTTTCCACAGCCTGCATCGGCTGATGAGAAAATTGATGTTGTCTTCCCGTTGCTGCACGGACCAAATGGAGAAGATGGCACAATGCAAGGATTACTTGAACTGTTAAATATCCCGTATGTCGGCAACGGCGTTCTCGCGTCTGCCGCGGGTATGGATAAAGTCATGATGAAAGATGTTTTTGCACAAGCAGGACTTGCACAAGCAAAGCACCTTTCTTTCAATAAAAAAGACTACGAGAAAGCGACACCAGACAGCTTAGAACAGGTGGAAAAAGTACTGGGCTATCCATGCTTTGTGAAACCTGCCAACATGGGATCAAGTGTTGGAATTAGCAAATGCCGCAGCAAAGAAGAACTGCAGACTGCATTTGACCTCGCTTTCCAATATGATCGTCGTGTGGTCGTAGAAGAAGGCGTCGTTGGAAGAGAAATCGAGATTGGTGTATTAGGCAATGATGAGCCGAAATGCTCTGTCGTTGGTGAAATTGCGCCTAAAACAGATTTTTATGATTACAAAGCAAAATATGAAGATGGCGATACAGATTTGATCATTCCGGCGAGTGTGTCAGAGGATGAATATAAGACGATTCATGACATGGCGATTAAGGCATTTAAAGCCCTCGATGGATCTGGTCTCGTACGTGCAGACTTCTTCCTTACAGAAAAAGGTGAAGTGTTGATCAATGAAGTGAATACAATGCCTGGATTCACACCATTTAGTATGTTCCCATTACTTTGGAAACACACTGGTGTAGAGTATCCAGAGTTAATTGAAAAGCTGGTGTCACTTGCAATTGAACGTCATCAAGAAAAACAAACCATTAAAACAACTTTTTAATGTGAGCAGCAAGCAGACACTATCCTTAGGTAGTGTCTCTTTTCCTTCAAACGTGAAATGAGAAAGAGAGGCGAAAAATCATGATCAAACGTACAGTGAAACAAATCGCCCAAATGGCTGGTGGAACCCTATCTAATCAAGCTTTTGGCGAAGAGCAGATTCACGGAGTGACAACAGATACACGAAAAGTATCAAACGGCGCCCTGTTTATCCCGCTTATCGGAGAACATTTTAACGGTCACACATTTGCTTCAAAAGCAGTGGAGCTAGGAGCCTCAGCTGTTCTTTGGAATCAAAAAGAAGCCAATCCGCCAGAAGGCGTTCCAGTAATTCTTGTAGAGGATACACTAGCTGCGCTTCAACAGCTGGCGAAATCATACTTAAAAGAAGAAAACCCTCGTGTTGTCGGTATTACAGGAAGTAATGGGAAAACCACAACGAAAGACATGATTCATTCCGTCTTGCAAACAGCGTATCAAGTTCATAAAACAGACGGTAACTTTAATAATCATATCGGTCTTCCGCTCACCATTCTTGCAATGCCAGAAGGAACCGATATTGCGGTTTTGGAGATGGGCATGAGTGCAAAAGGCGAAATCGAATTTTTATCAGACCTCGCTGAGCCGGATGCAGCAGTCATCACAAATATCGGGGAATCTCATATGCAAGATTTAGGATCAAGAGAAGCCATTGCTGATGCAAAATGTGAGATCGTAAAAGGCTTAAAAGAAGACGGCATCTTTTATTACTTAGGTGATGAGCCTTTGCTTCGCGAAAGAGCAAGTTCACTCTCTCAGCGTGTAAAAACCTTTGGAGAAGCAGAGGACTGTGATATCAAGGTAACGCACATCAACCAGCTTGCAGAAGGAACAGAATTTCAGGTCGAAGGGTATGCCCAAGGTTTTCTCATTCCTGTATTAGGGAAACATAATGTGAAGAATGCACTTGCTGCTATTGCTATAGGCCAGCATTTTGGGCTGAATGAAAGACAAATTGCCCAAGGACTGATGCAAACGAAATTGACGGGGATGCGTCTTGAGCTGTTTAAAACAGACAAAGGAATCACTGTCATTAATGATGCGTATAATGCAAGTCCTACTTCTATGAAAGCAGCTATTGATCTTGTAGGGGATATGGACGGCTTCGCCAATCGTATTCTTGTACTTGGAGATATGCTCGAAATGGGCAGTGAAGAAGAAATGTATCATTATGAACTTGGCCGTTACATCAAGCCGGAATTTATTGATCATGTTATGACGTATGGCCGTCTAGGTGCATTCATTGCTGAAGGAGCGAAAAAATCATTCGGAGCTGAGCACGTATTCTCCTTTATGGACAAAGAGGACCTGAAGAAAAAACTAGCTGAAGTGGCAGGGCCTGACGATGTTGTGCTTGTCAAAGCCTCACGCGGTATGAAATTGGAAGAAGTCATTACTGCACTATAAAAGTGAGAAGGTGACAGAATGATTGGCTGTTTATGTATCCACGGTTTTACGGGTGCCCCTTATGAAGTAGAACCGCTGGCGCAATATTTAAAACAGACGGCAGATTGGGAAGTGCAGTCTGTCACGCTTCCGGGGCATGGGGATGAGCTTCAGTTAAAAGGCATTCTTTATCAAGAATGGATAGCGACAGCTGAACTCGAACTTCTATCCCTTTATCGAACTTGTGACACCGTGTATTTGATTGGCTTTTCTATGGGCGGAATGATTGCTTCTTACTTAGCAGCGAAGTACCCAGTTGCCCGTCTCGTCCTATTAAGTGCTGCGGCTAAATATGTGAACCCAAAACAAATGATGCAAGACACAAGGCAGATGGTAAAGGAGTCCCTGTCTGGGTTAATTGATACAAACCCTTTGTATGATCGATATCGTCATAAGCTCACAAGCACGCCGCTGTCAGCTGCGATAGAATTTATGAAGCTGGTAAAGCAAACGAAGAATTCGCTTGAGAAGCTTCATCTGCCTGTGTTAATTGTTCAAGGGGAAAGCGACGGAATTGTGCCCGCTTCAAGTGCAGAATTTATTTATCATAAAGTCCCGTCTCGCCAGAAAGAAATGTTTTATTTGCCCGATTGTAAACATCATGTTTGTCATGAGCCATGTGCCCAGCAATTGTTTGAGAAAGTAGAACATTTTCTAAAAAAAGCAATTTAATATATAGAAAAGCTAAAATGTGGCTAAACTAATATAAATTGAATCCCACTTGTTAAAATTTGCATCATTTTTGTCGAATGAGTGACAGGCATATGGTACAATAGGAAAGAAAAGGTGGTTGATTCGGTTGTTTCAATATGACGGAAAAACCTTTATCCCGCAATCTAATTCGAGTAACGGAGAAGTATCAGCAGGAACCATATTTCAATATCGTCAGGACGGGAATATATTAACGGGCACATATCAAGGCGGCAGTATTATATCTGGCGTACTTGTAGGAACTGTGAATGAGGATGGAACACTTCATTTTAGATACCACCATGTAAGCAAGGACGGCAGTATGAGAAGCGGGACTTGCAATTCCACTCCAAAGCAGCTGGATAACGGAAAAATTCAACTGTTTGAAAAGTGGAAATGGATGGACGGAGATCAAAGTGAAGGTGAATCTGTCATTGTAGAACAGTAGATATATCCATTTCTGTCTTGTTGAAAAACAAATAGTGTAATGGTAAGATATAAGGTAGGGTAATTCGGGCTTTGTATATAATGGACCTGTCCTTTCAGAAAAGGGCAGTTTTTAATGATCATTCACGAGATTACTGAAACAGCAATTAGAAGGAGTTTGAATAAATTGACTATAACGTTTCAAGATTTTCAATTAAGCGAAAGTCTCATGAAGGCTATTAACCGCATGGGATTTGAAGAAGCAACACCGATTCAAGCAGAAACGATTCCTCTCGGTCTTCAAAATAAAGATGTCATCGGACAAGCACAAACAGGAACAGGAAAAACTGCAGCATTTGGTATTCCTCTGGTTGAAAAAATCGACCCAGCGTCTCCAAATATCCAAGCGATTATTATTGCGCCAACAAGAGAATTAGCGATTCAAGTATCTGAAGAGCTATATAAAATCGGCCAAGACAAGCGTGCACGCGTACTTCCTATTTACGGTGGACAAGATATCGGCCGTCAAATCCGTTCGCTCAAGAAAAATCCTCATATCATCGTAGGGACTCCAGGACGTTTACTCGATCACATTAACCGTCGTACAATGCGTCTTCAAAACGTTGAAACAGTTGTGCTAGATGAAGCAGACGAAATGCTAAACATGGGTTTCATCGAAGACATTGAAGCGATCCTTTCAAATGTACCAAGTGAACACCAAACACTTTTATTCTCTGCGACAATGCCTGCACCAATTAAGCGCATTGCAGAGCGTTTCATGACAAACCCAGAACACGTGAAAGTAAAAGCGAAAGAAATGACTGTATCTAACATCCAACAGTTCTATTTGGATATTCACGAACGCAAAAAGTTTGATACATTGACTCGTCTTCTTGACATTCAATCACCTGAGCTTTCAATTGTCTTCGGCCGTACGAAACGCCGTGTTGACGAATTGACTGAAGCACTTAACCTTAGAGGTTATACAGCTGAAGGAATTCATGGTGACCTGACTCAAGCAAAACGTATGGTTGCGCTTCGTAAATTCAAAGAGGGTTCAATCGATGTGCTTGTCGCAACAGACGTTGCAGCACGTGGACTTGATATCTCAGGCGTAACACACGTGTATAACTTTGACGTACCGCAAGATCCAGAAAGCTACGTGCACCGTATTGGACGTACAGGACGTGCTGGACGTACAGGTATGGCGATGACATTCATCACACCACGTGAAAAAGATATGCTTCGTGCGATTGAGCAAACGACTAAACGTAAAATGGATCGTATGAAAGAACCTACACTAGATGAGGCGATTGAAGGACAACAGCAAGTAACAGTTGACCGTCTACGAACAATCATCAGTGAAAACAACTTGAACTTCTACATGACAGCTGCTGCTGAATTGTTGGAAGATCATGATTCTGTAACAGTGGTTGCAGCTGCGATCAAAATGATGACAAAAGAGCCGGATGCAACGCCTGTTCGTTTAACAGATGAAGCACCGATGATTTCTAAACGTCATCGTAACAACCGCAGCTCTTCTAAACGCAGAGACGGCGGCGGTGGCGGAGGCTACCGTGGAAAAGGTAAGAACACCCGTTCATCTTATGGTGATAAAAAGCGTTCTTCAAATGACCGCAATCGTTCTTCTAATGATCGTCGTCAAAAGAAATCTTATAACAACTAACATACAAGAGCGAATCCTTTGCAGGGTTCGCTTTTTTTAACAGGCTGAAATTGAAACTTTTTAGGCTTTGTTACGTAATATATTGATAGAAAAGTAAGAGAATGGGGGAAGAATGTGAGAAAACAGCCGCAACGTCAAATTAGTTTAAATGGTTTAAAGGTATGGCGTCTTCAAAATGGAATTATCTCATTGATTTTCTTACTCATCATCATTGGGGTATTTGTTGCTAGCTACTATTTTCAATGGCCATATTGGATTGGAGCGATCCTTTCTGGTTTATGGGTCTTACAGGTCATTTTTGGCATTTGGCTCATACCAAAAATCCGCCACCACATCTGGCGCTACGAAGTATTCGAAAATGAAATTGAAATACAGCATGGACTCATTCGCGTCACACGTGTCATTGTGCCAATGGTTCGTGTTCAGCATGTTGATACATCTCAAGGGCCGCTTTTAAGGCGCTACCGTTTGGCATCTGTTCAAATTTCGACTGCTGCCACAGTTCATGATATACCAGCGCTAGAATTAGAAGAGGCAGATGAGCTTCGTGATTACATATCTCGTTTAGCAAGGGTGACGGAAGATGATGTCTGAACCAAAACGTGTACATCCCATTTCGATGTTCATTGATTTTATAGCAGATGCTGTATCCATGATCAAAAACTTCATTATCCCTTTTTTCGTGTTGATTTTTGTGAACTCGAATTCGAGCATTCGCTTTTATGCATTTATCATTCTTGGTGTGCTTCTTTTGTGGAAAGCCGTTTTTACCATTTTAGAATGGAGACGATTCACTTACCGGATGGAAGACGATGAATTTCGTGTGGAATCGGGTGTGATTACGAAAAAGAAAAAATATATCTCGTTAGAACGAATTCAAACGGTTAATACAAGTGAAGGCATTTTTCAGCGGATTTTCGGTTTAGTGCGGGTTCAAATCGAAACGGCAGGCGGAACGGATGGTCCAGAAGTGAGCCTGACCGCGATTACAAAAGCAGAAGCGGAACAATTAAAGCAGTCGATTTTCAACCGGAAGAAAAGCTTGCAGGAAGAAGAAATGACGGATGAAGCAGGTGTTCTGCCTGGCCATTTGACTGCGCAAAAACCTATGCAGGAAGAAATCAATGTCTCCTATCGTATGGGTGTGCCAGAATTGCTTTTGGCTGCGACCACTTCAAGCGGTATTGGTGTCATTATCTCCGGGTGTCTCGCCATCTACACGCAAATAGATGAAATTCTCCCTTTGGACGGGTTCTTCAAGCAGTTCTCTTTTTTAAGTCATGCGAGCATTGAAATCTATGCGATTTTAATATTTCTTGCCGTATTGATCGCTTGGATCCTGAGTGTTGGGGTAACAGCACTTCAGTATGCAAATTTTGCTGCAAAACGAAAAGGGAATGACATCATCATTACAAGAGGGCTCATCGAGAGACATCAAATGACCATTCCACTTGCGAGAATTCAAGCAGTGAAAATCAAAGAGAATATGATCCGTGAGCCTTTTGGTTTTGCGACGGTGATGCTTGTTAGTGCAGGAGGTTCAATGACAGAGAAAGAAACCTCTTCCGTCTTATTTCCGCTCATTCGGAAGAAAAAAATAAATGAATTGCTGTCACAATTCACCGATCATTATCATGTAGCACCAGAAACAGAGCTGAAAAAAGTGCCAAAACGTTCACTCAAACGCTACCTGATCTCATATGGTTTTGTGCCGTTACTTGTAGGTGTCATCCTGTCGGTACGCTTTCCGCCATGGGGATATTTGGGACTCATTCCGTTACCACTAGCTCTATTCTTTGGCTATTTAGCTTATGAACAATCAGGATATACAATCAAAGATTCATTGATTCAAATGACATCAAGAGGCATTGGCAAGACCACTGGCATTGTCTTGAGAAAACGAATGCAAAACTATACGATGACGCAATCTTTTTTCCAAAAGAAAGGCCGGGTCGCAAGTATTCATACCTTTGTGAAATCCTCTGCGCTGCTTGATTCCTTTGGTGTGCATCACCTTGAGGAAGAAGATGCGGCACGTGTATTTGATTGGTATTCGTATGAAAAAAATCAATCGTCTTAAACGAAAAATGTCGATCAGCTCCTGCTTGAGGAGTGATCGACATTTTTTATGAGATCAATAGCGTCTTTTTTTCGAATGGAAAAGCAGCGTAATCGGTGCTAGAATCATACCGCCGATCAATCCAAATAAGTGAGCCATGATATTGATGTTCGAATTGACGAACGTCATGATGACAGAAACAGCAAGAATCGTTAAAATCACTTGTGAATTTCCGCGGTCCATCATGTGCGGTTTAAACAGGACAAGGTATAGATAAACACCAAACAAACCGAAGATCGCACCAGAAGCGCCAACGTGTACATACTCTAAAGGCTCCACCCAATAGGTTCCGAGATTGCCAATGAATCCTGCACCAAGATAAATGATCAGAAATCGAACCTTCCCAAGCAAATGTTCAAGCGCTGGGGCGAATAAGAAAAGGGACATGGAATTAAATAAAATATGCGTGAGACTTCCGTGAAGAAAAATAGGTGTGACGAGCCGCCACCATTCTCCAGCCGCTACACCATAATTGAAACCGACGAGATGATCCTGTCCAAGCTGTATAATAGGGATAGGAACCGCAAATATAAGCCACAGGCCAATTTGTAAAGCAAGGATCGCTGTTACGATTGGATACGATCTAATAAATTGTTGAAAGCTCTCCGTTCGAATAAACATAACAAACCCCTTTTGACTAGATAATGGTAAGTTTATAGTAACACGTTTATGAAGCGAACACTCAAATTAGTACGAGTATCATAGGAGGTACCTCATGATCAAAGGAATAGGCATTGATATTGTAGAGATCGACCGTCTTTCGCGAGTGCTCAGCAGACAGCCTCGTTTACCGGAACGAATTTTGACTTTAAGTGAACAGGACGTCTTTCGTACACTCAATGAAAAAAGACAGCTGGAATTTTTGGCAGGGCGTTTTGCGGCAAAGGAAGCTTTCGCTAAAGCATATGGAACAGGAATCGGTCAGCATTTAAGCTTTCATGACATAGACATTCAAAAAGACGTTAAGGGAAAACCCTTCATCAAAAGCAAGAAAGCAGAGGGAGATCAGGTTCATGTGTCCATTACCCATACAAAGGAATATGCTGCTGCACAAGTTTTAATTGAAAGGTTGTCAAGCTAGTCTGCATATTGTTTGTCCCCCCTTCATATATTGGGTAGTGCGATAAGGAAGGGCGAGTTGCTAACAGGCTTTGATGGTTCGCGGTACGCAATTAACTCTTGAGGCGTACTGTTAAAGTCAAACAAGCGGTTTCTTCCTTTTAACACAATTAACGAAGGGGTTGAAAAGGGTGAGAAAAAGCTTTGTTTTGCTTGTAACGGGAATCCTTTTTGTACTGATTCTCTCCGCATGCGGTCAAAAATCTCAGCAGGATATCGTTGGAGATTTAAACAAAAAGGCAGAGGAAATGACATCATACAAAGCCAAAGCAAAAATGACCATTGAGACAGGAAATGACCCGCAGGAGTACCAGGTAGAAATTTGGTACAAAAAGCCGGAGCTTTACCGTGTCTATTTAGAAAATCCGAAAAAGGATCAGAGTCAAGTCATTTTAAGAAATGGCAATGGTGTGTTTGTGCTGACACCTTCATTGAACAAGAGCTTCCGTTTCCATAGTGATTGGCCGAATAATAGCAGTCAGGTCTATTTATTCGAATCACTTGTGAAGGATATTAAAAATGACAGCGCAGCTCAGTTCAAAGCGAAAGAGTCAAAGTATGTGTTCGAAACGAAGACCAATTATCAGCACAACCAAATGCTGCCTACCCAAGAGATTACCTTTCATAAGAAAACAATGGCGCCTGCCAGTGTGAAAGTGCTGGATAGCGACAAAAAGCCAATGGTGAAAGTGGAATTCTCTCACTTTGAATTCAATAAATCTTTTGACAAAGATGCATTTGATGAGAAGAAAAACATGACACTCTCTCAAATGGATGTTGCCACAAGTGCAGACCCATCTGACAGCTTTGCGGTGAAAACACCAGTTGATATGCCAGAAGGCGTGAAGAAGATGGAAGAGAAAGAAATGACGACAGATGCTGGGAAGCGTTATGTGATTACGTACGGCGGCAAGAAATCCTTCACACTCATTCAGGAAAAAGCGCGAGTAGCTGAAGCGTCTACGCCTGTCACGATGAACGGCGAGCCGGTCGATCTTGGTATGACAGTAGGGGTTCTGACAGATCAATCCCTCTCATGGACATCTGACGGAGTTGACTACTTAATTTCCTCAAGTGATCTATCGAAAGAAGAGCTTTTGATGGTCGCAAAGAGTGTAGAAGGCCAGTCAGCTAAATAAATGAAGTTCTCAGGCGGAAAGCCTTAATAAATGAAGCATCAGCCCTGTGCAAGGGCTGATTTTCTTTGATTTGTTTCACATTATTCTTGATTTTTAGTATCATATGAAGGGATTGAATCATTCAATAGGGAAGTGTGACTGATGGACACAAATGCCTTTTATAGAGACACATGGGCAGAAATTAATTTAACAGCAATCAAGCACAATGTTTCACATATGAAAGATCATATCGGTCAAAATGTTCAATTGATGGCTGTTGTGAAAGCCAATGCATATGGACATGGAGATATAGAAGTGGCAAGAGCTGCACTCAAAGAAGGAGCAGACTTGTTAGCTGTAGCCTTTTTAGATGAGGCCATTTCTTTAAGAAATCAAGGCATTAAAGCACCGATTCTTGTACTTGGCGCAGTACCGCCGGAGTATGTCAAAACCGCTGTTCGATACAATGTGATCATGACTGCTTACTCCATAGAGTGGCTGAGGGAAGTCGCCCACATGGTGAAAGGGCAGATGGGACAACCCATTCGTTTTCATTTGAAAATAGACAGCGGAATGAACCGTTTAGGTGTGAAAACGTTGGAGCAAGTCAGCGAAGTAAAGAAGCTCGTCAGCGAGCATACTTATTTACAGCTGGAAGGAGTATTTACTCACTTTGCGACCGCGGATGAAAAGGATGAGAACTATTTTGATCGGCAGGTTGACACCTTTCAAACCCTGCTTCAGCCGCTTCATACGGAAAAGCTGCTCGTTCATTGTGCCAATAGTGCAGCGGGTTTAAGGTTTAAAGAAGTGTTGTTTAATATGGTTCGCTTCGGCATCAGTATGTACGGGCTGTCACCATCAGAGGAAATCAAAGATGAACTTCCTTTCAAGCTGGAAGAAGCCATGTCTCTTCATACAAAGCTTGCCCATGTGAAGCTTATTCAAAAGGGTGAGAGTGTCAGCTATGGGGCGACGTATACAGCTAATCAAGATACATGGATCGGTACGGTACCAGTCGGCTATGCAGACGGGTGGATCCGGAAGCTGGCAGGCACGGAAGTACTTGTTGGCGGAAAGCGCCGGAAGATTGCCGGAAGGGTATGTATGGATCAATTCATGGTTGAACTGAAAGAGAACCTTCCAGCAGGGGAGCCAGTCGTTTTGATTGGTGGACAAGGTGAAGAAATGGTATCAGTCGATGAAATTGCAAAAAGGCTTGAAACCATTAACTATGAAGTCACTTGCTCCATTGGCCATCGCGTCCCAAGAGTATATATAGAAGACGGCAAAAGGGTGCATGTGCGGAATCCGCTGCTTCAAGGCGGGTCAAGCTTTTTCTAAGCAGCTTTCACAGGAACGATCGTCAAACTGACATCGTTCCTTTTTATTCGACAAAAAAGGGGTAAACATTCTCCCTTTTTTAGAGATTTTGGAAATACCGTATGATTTTCGGAAAAAAGCGTATAATGTGAAAGAGGAACTCCATTATCATCTTTGATTTACGGGTGAACAGCCGCTTCATGTTCTAATAAGAAATCATGAAAAAACAGCTTTGCTTGCGCATTGAATAATGGTATGATTAGTCTTGGAATGGATCGAAACGGTATCCGTAAGTTTTGTGGAGGTGTATGTTTTTTGTCTGAATCCAGCGCAACAAACGAAATGAAGATTCGACTACCGGAGGCTTTGATGTCTGAAATCGAACGAGTAGCAGAGCAGGATAAGGTAACAAGAAATGAATTGATCTACCGAGCGACAAAAACGTATATTCGTGAACGTAATATTCGACAAAATCGTGAATCGATGAGACGCGGCTACATGGAGATGGCGAAAATTAATCTGAATATCTCTTCAGAGGCACAATACGCAGAATTTGAGGCTGAGAATACAGTTGAGCGATTAGTCAGCGGGGGTTAAACATTTGATTGTTAAACGCGGTGATGTTTACTTTGCTGATTTATCTCCTGTTGTTGGCTCCGAGCAGGGCGGGGTTCGCCCAGTATTGGTGATTCAAAATGACATTGGAAATCGCTTCAGCCCGACTGCTATCGTTGCAGCCATAACAGCCCAAATACAAAAAGCGAAATTACCGACTCACGTCGAAATTGATGCAAAGCGCTACGGCTTTGAACGAGATTCTGTCATTCTCTTGGAGCAGATTCGTACAATCGATAAACAAAGATTGACAGATAAAATCACACATCTTGATGATGAGATGATGGAGAAGGTTGATGAAGCCTTACAAGTGAGTTTGGCTCTTATTGATTTTTAATATGGTGAGATTTGGTTGCTCTCTTGGGAGCAACTTTTTTTTGTGTTCAATTTTTATTAACGTTATAATGAAGAAAGAATAAAAGAAGTGCTGTTTATGTACGTAGGGGGTAAAACATGTCGAATCATATCGTGTTAGCTTTTGCAAGAGAGCATCGAGAGGAATTACAAAAAGAGTGGACGGACATTTTTAGACGACTCGGAGAAAAAGAAACGGACATGATGCTGAACGACAATATGTATGAAACCATCTGTTCGGAATATGTTCAATTAATCATTACATCACTTTCAGAAGGGTATGCTGAAGATTTTGAAGAAAAAGTGCAAACTTTTGCTTTAAAAATTGTTCAAATGGGTATATCACTTAAGTTACTGGCAAATGGTCTAACAGAAATCCGTTCACATTTATATCAAAAAATGAACGATGACAAAGATACAACAGAAGAAAGTCATGACCTCATCTGGCAAATTGATCGATTCATCACACCTATTCATAACGAGATCTTAAACCAGTATTCCATCTCATGGGAGAAAACAGTCAACCTTCAAAAAATCGCGCTGCAGGAACTTTCTGCCCCGCTCATCCCAGTATTTGAGCACATTACCGTCATGCCGCTTGTTGGAACAATTGACACAGATCGTGCGAAAAAAATTATGGAGAACCTGCTCAACGGTGTCGTCAAACATCGCTCACAGGTCGTCTTGATTGATATTACGGGTGTACCTGTCGTTGACACAATGGTGGCGCATCATATCATTCAAGCATCAGAGGCTGTGAGATTAGTAGGTGCGAAGTGCTTGCTTGTCGGTATTCGTCCAGAAATAGCCCAAACCATTGTGAACCTTGGAATTGATTTATCTCAAGTTACAACAAAGAATACCCTTCAAAAAGGAATTCAAACTGCTTTGGAAATGACAAATCGAAAAATTGTTTCATTGGAGGGATAACCCAGTGAGAAATCACCCGAAGATTCCAATCTTAAAACTATATAACTGTCTTCTGATTTCGATACAGTGGGAGCTTGATGATCAAACAGCTCTCCACTTTCAAGAAGACTTGCTGAATAAAATTCATGAAACAGGAGCAAACGGTGTTGTCATTGACCTTACATCCGTTGACATGATTGATTCCTTTATTGCAAAGGTATTAGGTGATGTGATCACGATGTCCAAGCTCATGGGAGCAAAAGTTGTATTAACAGGAATACAGCCGGCAGTCGCTGTGACGCTGATTGAACTTGGAATATCGCTTGAAGAAATTCAGACAGCACTAGATCTTGAACAAGGGCTTGAGACACTGAAGCGGGAATTGGGGGAATAGATATGAAAGACCAATCCTGTGTAAGAATATTGACGGAATGGGATATAGTCGCAGCAAGACAATTGGGGCGCAATGTTGCAAAAGAACTTGGTTTTGGAACAGTTGACCAAGCAAGAATTACGACGGCCATTTCAGAATTAGCTCGAAACATCTATTTATACGCTGGTAAAGGTCAGATTTGTATAGATGAAGTGATGGAGCGCGGAAAGCGTGGACTCAAAGTCATCGCAGCCGATGAGGGGCCAGGTATCATGGATATACGTAAAGTAATGGAAGACGGATTTTCAACATCAGGTGGACTCGGAGCAGGTCTTCCGGGCGTCAGACGACTGATGGATGAATTTAAATTAGATTCTGCACCAGAACAAGGAACGGAGATACAAGCTGTTAAGTGGCTTCGCTAGGAGGGAAACCATGGATTTTAAGGAGGTAATGGAGCAGCGGTACCATCAGCTGCTCAGTCGTTATATCAGTGATTTAACTGAAACATCGCTTTATCAAGCTCAAAAATTTAGCCGTAAAACCATTGAGCATCAAATACCTCCTGAAGAAATAGTGAGTGTTCACCGAAAAGTGATTCAGGAGCTTCACCCTGATTTGCCGGAAGATGTTTTTCATTCACTAGACTTCTTAATTGAAGTCATGATTGGGTACGGACTTGCCTACCAAGAACATTTAACACTCAGAGGCATCCAGCAAGAAATAAAATCTGAAATCGAAATTGCTGCAAATGTTCAGCAAACCCTTCTGGAAACGAAAATTCCAGAAGGAGATACCTTTGATATTGGTGCAATTAGTGTACCGGCAAAACAGATGAGTGGAGATTATTACCACTTTGTGACGGATCACGATACAATCAATATCGCGATCGCAGATGTCATTGGAAAGGGAATCCCGGCTGCGCTCTGTATGTCGATGATTAAATATGCGATGGATTCCTTGCCAGAGTCAGGGAGCGGCCCAACAAAGGTGCTGAAAACCCTGAATCGTGTAGTCGAGCAAAACGTAGACCCAAGTATGTTTATCACGATGTTCTATGGCAGCTATAATAAAGAAACGCATGAGTTTAAATACGCATCGGCTGGTCATGAGCCGGGCTTTTTCTATTGCAAAAAAGAGAACACATTTTACGATTTAGACGCAAAAGGGCTTGTCCTTGGAATCGCACCAGACTTTGACTACAGACAGTATGAGAAGCATTTGGACGTAGGAGACATGGTGATCTTATTCTCTGATGGGGTCACAGAATCCAAGTCAGAGGATGGTTTCTTAGAGCGGGAGGACATCAAAACACTCATATCAGAGCACCTATCCTATTCAGCTCAAGAAATGGTGGATGCCATCTACGCCAGCTTACTCAAACTGCAGGATTTTCAGCTGCACGATGACTTTACTTTACTTGTTCTCAAAAGAAAGGTTTAGAAAGTGAACATGCGGGTATATAAAACTTTAGGAAACAAGAATTTCGAGGTGAATGCATAATGAATATGTCTGTAAAAGAGCATCAAATAGATCAAAAAACGAAAATCAGTGTCAGCGGAGAAATTGATGTCTACTCCGCTCCTGAGCTAAGAGAAACGCTCATGCCTAAAGCTGAGGCGGGAGAGGATCTTGAAATCTGTTTAAAGGATGTTACGTATATGGATAGCACAGGTTTAGGTGTATTCGTTGGGCTGTTTAAAGCGGCTCAAAAAGCAGGTGGCACATTAAAGCTTGAGAACTTGTCAGAACGACTTGTAAGGTTGTTTGAAATCACTGGATTAAAGGACATCATTGACATTTCTGCAAAGTCAGAGGGTGGGGTACAATGAACGAATCAGTAGATCGAATCGAGATGAAAATACCGGCAAAACCAGAATATGTAGGCATCATTCGCTTGACTCTGTCAGGCGTAGCGAGCCGGATGGGCTATGCCTATGAAGAGATTGAGGACTTAAAAATTGCCGTCAGTGAGGCCTGTACAAATGCAGTTCAGCATGCCTACAAAGGTGAAGACGGCGAAGATGGAGAGGTGGCTGTTCGCTTTCTTGTCTACGAGGATCGTCTAGAAATCATTGTCGCTGACAAAGGCGGTAGCTTTGACTTTAAGCAAAAACAGGAAGACCTCGGACCGTACACATCTGCTCATACGGTGGATCAATTGGCAGAAGGAGGTCTTGGTTTATACTTAATGCAAACATTGATGGATGAAGTCGAGGTGCAAGCAAACTCCGGAGTTACCGTGGCGATGACAAAGTTTTTAAACAGGGAGCGAGTTGACCATGACACAACCATCCAAAACTATGAAACTAACTAAAGATGAAGTAGACCGCCTCATCCAAAGCTATCAAACCAATCAAGACGAGCAGGCGCAGCTCACGCTGGTCGAATGCTATACAAACTTGGTTGATATGCTGGCGAAAAAATATTCTAAAGGAAAAAGCTTTCATGAGGACCTTAGACAAGTTGGAATGATAGGTTTACTTGGCGCCATTAAACGATACGACCCGCTCGTCGGTAAATCATTTGAAGCCTTTGCCATTCCAACCATCATCGGGGAAATCAAACGCTTTTTACGAGATAAGACATGGAGTGTTCATGTACCAAGGCGGATCAAAGAGCTTGGACCAAGAATTAAAATGGCAGTCGATCATTTGACAACAGAGACACAGAAGTCACCTAAAGTCCAAGAAATTGCAGAATACCTAGATGTAACAGAAGAAGAAGTACTTGAAACCATGGAGATGGGCAAAAGCTATCAAGCACTGTCTGTTGACCAAGGCGTAGAGGCTGATTCTGAAGGAAGTACTGTGACGATTTTAGACGTTGTGGGCTCACAGGAAGAGGGCTACGAACGTGTGAACCAAAAATTGATGCTTGAGAGTGTGCTTCATGTGCTGTCGGATAGAGAAAAAGAGATTATCAATCTGACTTACTTGCAAAATAAGAGTCAGAAAGAGACAGGCGATTTACTTGGTATATCCCAAATGCATGTATCAAGACTGCAGCGGAAGGCAGTGAAAAAACTGCGAGATGCATTATCAGAAGATGCGTCTATGGAGCTAGGGTAATGAAACAGATTGAACAGCATGAGCATGTAAAAGCCATTATCTATCAATCGAATAAAGAAGGAAAGTCATGCTGCGGGGACAGTTTTTTTATTAAAGCAGATGATGAAGAACTAATTTGTGCTGTAGCAGACGGATTAGGCAGCGGCCAGTACGCCAATGAATCATCTTCTTTAGTCAGCGAAATTGTCGAAGAATATGGACATGAGGATGTGGCGACCCTCATCGACAGATGCAATCAGGCCATGAAAAATAAACGCGGGGCCACTGTGGCCATATTAAAGGTGAATTTTTCCCAGCAGCAATTTACCTATTGTTCGGTTGGTAATATTCGGTTTATCTTGAATGCACCTTCTGGCGATTATATTTATCCATTTCCGACATCAGGATACTTATCAGGAAAACCTAGAAAATATAAAACATACTCCTATCCCTACGAAAAAGGATCGATATTCATTATGTATTCAGACGGACTGAATGTGCCAAACATGCGCATGTGTTTAAAGCATGGACATTCAGTTGAAGACATTGCCAAACAGCTTGAAACATACACACAAGAAAAAAAGGACGATCTCACCTATGTACTTGGTCAGCTCACGTAAAATAGCTGACCTTTTTTCTGTTTTGCCGGTTTTTTTGATACACTAAAAGAGAAGACACAGTGAGAGGATGCAAAGTATGAAGACATCTGACTTTTTATTGAAACAAATTGCGACAGAATTAAAGCTTTCAACAAAACAAATTGAAAGTGTGATCAAGCTTTTAGAGGATGGCAACACCGTCCCGTTTATTGCCCGTTATCGGAAAGAGCAGACAGGCTCACTGGATGAGGTGCAAATTCAAACCATTTCAGAGCGCTATACATATATCCAAAATGTCACGAACCGAAAAGAAGAAGTCATTCGCTTAATTGCTGAACAAGACAAACTAACCGATGAATTAAAACAGAAAATTGAACAAGCTCATAAACTGCAAGAGGTCGAAGATTTATACCGGCCATTCAAACAAAAGCGCAAAACAAAGGCGAATGTAGCCAAAGCAAAAGGGCTGGAGCCGCTGGCGGAATATTTACTCACGCTGCCAAGCGATCAGATCGAGAAGAAAGCAGCTGCTTTTATTAACGAAGAAAAAGAAGTGACAAATGTAGAAGAGGCACTTGAAGGTGCGCAGCACATCATTGCTGAACAGCTGGCAGATGATCCTGATATGCGAAAATGGATTCGCAGTGAAACGTACCAAAAGGGCAGTCTGGTCACATCAGGAAAAGATGTCGAAAGCGATGAGAAAAACGTCTATGAAATGTATTACGATTATCAAGAGCCAATCAAAAAGATTGTTCCGCACCGTGTACTAGCGGTCAACCGCGGGGAGAAAGAAGGCATTTTAAAGGCAGCCATCGAACCACCTGCTGAAAATATTCGCTTTTATCTCGACAAACAAGTTCTTAAAGGCAAACAGACGACGGCGAGACCGTTTATTGAAGCGGCAATCGATGATGCGTATAAACGCCTCATTCAGCCTTCCATCGAACGAGAAATACGAAAAGAGCTGACAGAAAAAGCAGAGGAACAAGCAATTCATATTTTTGCTGAAAACTTAAGAAAACTGCTGCTTCAGCCGCCAATGAAAGGGAAACGTGTACTTGGAGTCGACCCCGCATTTCGGACAGGCTGTAAATTAGCTGTCGTGGATGATACAGGCAAAGTCCATCATATTGGCGTTATTTACCCGCATCCGCCCGTGCAGAAAAAAGCGGAAGCGAAACAAAAAGTGAAAGAGATCATTCAATCATCAAACATCGAAGTCATTGCGATTGGAAACGGAACAGCCTCAAGAGAGACAGAACAATTCATTGCAGACTTGATTCAAGAACTGGATCAGCCGGTGTCTTATTTGATTGTGAATGAAGCAGGAGCAAGTGTTTACTCCGCATCAGCACTTGCGCGAGAAGAGTTTCCAGATCTGCAAGTCGAAGAACGAAGCGCCATCTCAATCGCTAGAAGATTACAAGATCCTTTAGCAGAGCTCGTGAAAATTGATCCGAAGTCTGTTGGTGTGGGCCAATACCAGCATGACGTCAGCCAGAAGCAATTAAACAGCTCGTTAACCTTTGTGGTAGAAACAGTCGTCAACCAAGTCGGTGTAAACGTCAATACCGCCTCACAGGCGCTACTGCAATATGTATCAGGCCTTTCAAAAGCTGTCGCAGGGAATATCATCAAGCGCCGCGAAGAGATTGGGAGATTCACAAGCAGAAAAGAATTGAAGGATATCCCAAGGCTCGGTGCTAAGACATATGAGCAGTGTATCGGCTTCCTTCGCATTACAGATGGACAAGACCCACTTGATCGTACAGGTATTCACCCTGAGAGCTATAAAGAAACAAAACAGTTTTTACGCATGATTAACATGACGCCAGACGACCTTGGCACAGAGCAGTTAAAAGAGAAAATTGCTGAGGTTAAACTGGACAAAGCAGCCCAGCAGCTAGACATTGGGACAATTACACTTCAAGATATCATTGATCAGCTGACAAGACCTGAGCGTGATCCGCGGGATGAAGTACCAAAGCCGCTGCTCAAAACAGATGTGTTGAAATTGGAAGACTTGAAGCAAGGAATGGAGCTGCAAGGAACGGTGAGAAACGTTGTAGACTTCGGCGCATTCGTTGATATTGGTGTAAAGCAGGATGGGCTTGTGCATATTTCCAAGCTAAGCAACCGTTTTGTGAAGCATCCGCTTGATGTTGTATCAGTTGGTGACATTGTGACCGTATGGGTGGACTCTGTTGACCAGGCAAAAGGTCGTGTTGCCCTCTCCATGCTGAAACCAGAGTAAACAAAAAAACGAGGCGCACCTTAGGATGGGGTGTGCCTTGATGTGACTGAATGTTTTTTTCTATAGAAGTACCAGCATTGATTCAGCAATTTGATTTGATAATGATTTTTCTCATAAAATGCCTTCTGCATCTGATTTTTCAGCCAGTTGGGCATCGCCCATTCCTCCTTTGATCGAAACAGTGGGTGTACCTTCAATGTATGCATAGGGGAAATTGTCCCGTTCGAGGTTTTTATAGAAAGGAACGATCTTGATTGAACGAGAGAGAGTTACAGCAGTTAACAGAGCACATTTCCCAGCAGTTCTTTGGCAAGCCATTCCGCCATCAGGCTGTTTTTAATGACCGTCTAAAAACGACAGGCGGACGATATTTACTTTGTACACACAACATCGAACTGAACCGCCGATACCTAGAGGAGCATGGGCGAGAAGAATTAATCGGGATCATCAAGCATGAGCTGTGTCATTATCATCTGCACCTTGAGGGAAAGGGCTATCAGCATCGTGACCGTGATTTTAAAGCCTTATTAAAACAAGTAGGAGCACCGCGTTTTTGTACACCGCTAAAGACCATGCAAAATAAGCGCCGTGCGGAGAAACGCCATGAATATATTTGCACAGGATGCGGCCGGTCTTTTATTAGGAAAAGACGGTTTGATACCTCTCGTTATGTATGCGGCGTCTGCAAAGGGAAATTAAAGTGGCTGCGCACAACCGATTCATTGTGATAAGCATTCCTCTATGGGGATGCTTTTTTTGTTCCAATAGATGTGTGGACATATTGAGACAAAAAGAGACGCATGTCTCATTTTGTCTCTTTTTTCATCGGTGTGATTCGGTCAAATCCTAAGTGTTCATGCGTCGTCATGTTGGCACGATTTTTGCTTGTATAGAAGTGCAAGCAAAAAAGATAGGAGGTTTTACCAAATGGAAATGGCATTGACTAAAGAAAAAGCCGTATGGATGTATCAAAAGATGCAGGAAATCCGCCAATTTGAAGACCGGGTGCACACGCTTTTTACAAAAGGAATTTTGCCGGGGTTTGTCCATCTTTATGCTGGCGAAGAAGCTGTTGCCGTAGGAGTCTGTGCTCATCTGAATGAAAAAGACAGTATTACAAGTACACACCGGGGCCACGGCCACTGTATAGCGAAGGGCTGTGATCTAAAAGGAATGATGGCAGAAATCTATGGGAAAGCAACAGGTCTCTGTAAAGGCAAAGGCGGATCCATGCACATTGCAGATTTTGATAAAGGAATGCTTGGTGCTAACGGAATTGTTGGAGGGGGCTTTCCTCTTGCGTGCGGGGCAGCCCTCACAGCTAAATATAAAAAGACAGAAAATGTAAGCGTTTGCTTTTTTGGGGATGGTGCAAACAATCAAGGGACTTTCCACGAAGGAATCAATCTTGCGGCCATCTGGAAACTGCCCGTCATTTTCATTGCAGAAAACAATGGGTACGGGGAAGCGACACCATTTTCCTATGCTTCGAGCTGCAAATCAATCGTGGATCGAGCGGCCGGTTATGACATTCCTGGGATTCAAGTAGATGGAAAAGATGTGATGGCCGTTTATCAAGCCGCAGAACAAGCAATTGAACGAGCAAAAAATGGAGAAGGTCCGACATTAATTGAATGCATGACATATCGAAATTATGGCCATTTCGAAGGAGACGCCCAGCGTTATAAAACCAATCAAGAAAAAACAGAACACCAAGAAGAGAGAGATGCGATCGCTCTTTTTAAAAATGAATTGATCAAGCAGCAGCTGCTGACGAAGGGGGAGCTATCAAATATTGAAGCGGCTGTAGCAGAAGCGATAGATGAAGCCGTTACATTCAGTGAAGAAAGTGAATATCCAGATCAGACTGAATTATTGACCGACGTATATGTTTCGTATCAATAAACCAGAAGGGGGAGAGGAAAATGACAAGAGAAATCAGCATGTCTAGTGCATTAAATGAAGCGATTAAACTTGCCATGAGAAGAGACGAGAATGTCATTTTAATGGGGGAAGATGTTGCTGGAGGCGCTCATGTCGATCACTTACAAGATGATGAAGCATGGGGCGGTGTGCTTGGTGTAACGAAAGGAATCGTTCAGGAGTTTGGACGTGAGCGAGTCCTTGATACACCGATTAGTGAAGCTGGCTATGTAGGTGCGGCCATGGCAGCTGCTTCCACAGGGCTAAGGCCAATTGCAGAACTCATGTTTAATGATTTTATCGGCACCTGTCTGGACCAAGTGCTAAATCAAGGAGCAAAATTCCGATACATGTTTGGCGGAAAAGCAGAGGTACCGATCACGATCAGAACGACACATGGGGCGGGTTTTAGAGCAGCTGCCCAGCATTCACAAAGCTTGTATGCGCTATTTACAAGCATCCCTGGATTAAAAGTAGTGGTGCCTTCTTCACCATACGATGCCAAAGGATTGCTGCTGGCAGCCATCGAGGATCAGGACCCTGTCATCTTTTTTGAAGACAAAACGCTTTACAATATTACAGGAGATGTTCCAGAGCGATACTACACGCTGCCGCTTGGCAAAGCAGATGTGAAAAGAGAAGGCTCAGATGTGACCATTTTTGCAGTAGGCAAACAAGTTCATACAGCACTCGAAGCGGCAGAACAATTAGCTGCACGTGGAATTGAAGCAGAGGTGATTGATCCAAGAAGCTTGTCACCGCTCGATGAAGAGGCCATTCTAACTTCAGTAGAAAAAACAAATCGGCTTGTCATTGTAGATGAAGCAAATCCAAGGTGCGGAATTGCCGCAGATATTTCTTCTTTGGTTGCGGACAAAGGCTTCGATTTACTTGACGCTCCAATCAAAAAAGTGACGGCTCCTCATACACCAGTTCCGTTTTCACCACCGCTTGAAGATATCTATTTGCCGACACCTGATAAGGTTGTGAACACCGTCTTAGAGATGGTTGGAAAGAGTCATGACAAGATCTTGAACTAAAGAAAGGAGAGAGGGAGATGGCTGTCGAGGTTGTGATGCCGAAATTGGGCATGTCAATGAAAGAAGGAACGGTATCTGTCTGGAATAAAGAGATCGGAGAAACTGTAAATAAAGGGGAAAGCATTGCAAGCATCAACTCTGAAAAAATTGAAATGGAGATCGAATCACCTGCTGAAGGAACCATATTGGATATAAAAGTGCCTGAGGGAGAAGGTGTACCGCCTGGCACAGTCATCTGCTATATCGGTGAAGGAAATGAACAGATCGAGGAAAAGAAAGAAAAAGACCTGCCGCCAAAACAAAAGAAAGAGAGAAAGAAAATCTCCCCTGTGGCACGTAAGATTGCTCAAAGCGCTAATCTGGACATTCATACATTAGTGGGAACAGGTCCAGATGGGAGAATCACGAAAGCGGATGTGCTTCGGGCACTTCCTGATGAAAAAGAAAAAGAAAAACAACACAATGAACCAACAAAGCATCAGCCAGTCAGCATGATGCGGAAAACCATTGCCTCGCGAATGATGGAAAGCCTGCAAACAAGTGCACAATTAACAATAACGATGAAAGCGGATGTGACAAAGCTGACAGCATTACAGTCTGAGTTGAACGAAACAGCTGGAGCACGACACGATATGAAATTAACCATGACCGATTTTGTAGCCAAAGCAGTGGTTCTTTCCCTGCTAGAGCATCCTGCAATGAACAGTCAATATCAGAATGATAGAGTCGAAACTTTTGAGTATGTTCATCTTGGAATCGCTGCTGCTTTAGATCACGGTCTGGCAGTGCCTGTTATTCGGCATGCGGAAAAACTTTCACTTATTGAGCTGGCGAAGAGCATCAAATCGTATGGAAAAAAAGCACGTGAAGGCAAACTTCTCCACGATGAAATTGAAGGCTCTACTTTTACAATCACTAATCTAGGTGCCTATGGTGTGGAACATTTCACACCGATTTTGAACCCGCCGGAAGCAGGTATTCTTGGCGTTGGAAAAACGGATCACATGCCTGTTTATCATGGGAATGAATTATGTAAAGGGACGATCCTGCCACTCAGTCTGACCTTTGATCACCGCGTGCTGGACGGAGCGCCGGCATCACAATTTTTATCAACTGTTAAAACGTATTTAGAAAATCCAGTATCCATTCTTTTATAGGAAGAAGGTGAAATGAATGACGCTTGTCATTATAGGAGGCGGGCCAGCAGGATATGTGGCGGCAATAACAGCCGCCCGTTTTGACAGAGAGGTTGTACTAATCGACCAAGGCTTGTTAGGAGGTACCTGCCTGAATGAAGGGTGTATTCCAACGAAAGCACTTTTGCAAAGCGCCGATATGTACGAGCATGTCAAATCAGCTGGACATTTTGGAATTGAGCTTCCAGGGAAGGAGCCTATCATTCATTGGGAGGCCGTTCAAAAGCGGAAGCGGTCAGTCGTCAAGCAGCTGACTGATGGGGTTCGTTATTTGATGAATAAAAACAAAATCAGCGTGTTAAATGGGAAGGCATCATTTCTTTCAGCACATGAGCTATTGATAGAAAGTGAAGGGAAATCTGAAATCATTCAGGCAAAACAAATCATTATTGCTTCAGGATCAGAACCTGCTGCTTTACCTTTCGCCCCATTTGATAGAGAGTGGATCATTGATAGTAAGGATGCGATGACGCTCCCTTCAATACCAGATTCGCTTTGTATCATTGGTGGAGGGGTGATCGGCTGTGAGTTTGCAAGCATCTTTAGCCGAATGGGATCAAAGGTTGTCTTGGTGGAACAGGCAGCACACATTTTACCTGAAGAAGATCACGATACAGCTAACTGTCTTCAAGATCAGCTTCAAAAAGCAGGTGTGGAAATTTTGACATCAGCAGCAGTCAAACAGCTTGATGCAATCTCAAAAAAAGTGGTGGTTGAGAAAGATCATGGGGAGCGCTGTGAAATCAAGTCCGATCATTGTTTAGTCGCCATTGGCAGAAAACCGAGGCTGGGAGAGCTGAATCTTGAGCAGATCGGCATTGAATTTGACAGGAATGGCATCTGTGTGAATGAGCATATGCAAACCAAACTCCCGCATATCTATGCGTGCGGTGATGTGACAGGCGGCGTTCAGCTTGCTCATGCTGCTTTTCATGAAGGAACGATTGCGGCATCACATGCATCAGGTGAAGATGTAAAGGTCAATGAACAAGTGATTCCAAGGTGCATCTACACGTCTCCAGAAATCGCTAGTGTCGGTTTAAATGAAGAGAATGCTAGAAAACAATATGGGGAGATTCGAATAGGGAAATTCGCATTTTCTGCAAATGGAAAAGCATTAATCTTAAATCAGCCAGCTGGTCAAGTAAAGGTCATTGTCGAACCGCAATATCAAGAAATTTTAGGTGTATCCATCATCGGGCCGAATGCAACAGAACTGATTGGACAAGCGGCGGTAATGATGCATACAGAGTTGACAGCTGATACATTAGAGCAGTTTATTGCGGCACATCCGACACTCTCTGAGGCGATACACGAAGCCTTGCTGCAAACAAATGGACGAGCGGTGCACTGCTGATAAAGAAACTTTCTATCCAAATGACTTCCTGGGTCAGCCAATAATTGAAAGCGCTTTTATAATTATCTATAATGGATAAAAAGCCCCCAGAGGAGAGGATGGAATGAATCCGACGCCTTGCTATTTAAATACTTGGAAACGTTTTGTTCGTGAAGGTTTGCTTGATAGATCTCGTCTGGATAAGAGAGTGATGGAGTCATGGCACAGATGTAAACAGGCAAATGTGAACCCGTATTTAGATAAAGGACAGTCGTTGTTAGAAAAGGAATTATTCAGTATTCAAAAAAAGAAGTACTCACTATTTCTAAATGCCGCTCTTCCTTACTTAAATAAAATCAGTCAGCAATTAAAAGAATCTGACATGCTGGCATTACTCATTGATGCAGATGGATATGTGCTAAGTCTGACAGGAAGCCAAAGGACGCTGGTAGAAGCGAAAAAAATAAACTTTATGGAGGGTGCGCGCTGGACCGAAGCCGATGTGGGGACGAACGCTATTGGAACGGCACTAGTCATTGGGGAAGCTGTAGCGATTAACGGAACTGAGCATTTTTCAGTCGCTTCCCACCATTGGAGTTGTTCAGCGGCCCCTATTCGTGATGCAGACGGCACGATCATAGGAGTCATTGATATCTCCTGTATGGCGGATCAAAGGCATCCTTTTATGCTTGGAATGGCTTCAACAGTTGCATATGCCATAGAGAGAGAAATTCAGGTCCAGCAAAAAAGGAAAGAGATGGAGCTGATCAATCATTGTCTCCAGCAGGTAGAAGCGGACGAGCCGTATGTTGTCTGTAATGAGAAAAAGCAGATTGTTTTGGCAAGTAAGCCGATTAGAGATCGATTTTCAGACTGGTACGGAATGGATGTTGAGCTGCTCATGGCTGATACATTTGTTACACGGGACAAGCAGATCATTCAGTCAGAACAAGACGGAAAGCTGCTTGGGATGTCTTTTTCTCTTGAAGAAGCAGCGAAGAGCAATATAACCGTTTCTTTTGCTCAATTTCCCGGGGAATCTGGAACAAGTACGACATTTCAGCAGACGCTCAGCGAATTGAAACGAGCGGCACAAACAGATGCAAATGTCTATATTTGGGGAGAAACAGGTACAGGGAAAGAACTGGCCGCTCGAGCGATTCACTTAGCTAGTGAAAGACATAAAGGACCGTTTATTGCCGTGAATTGCGGAGCCATACCTGAAAGCCTGTTAGAAAGCGAACTATTTGGTTATGCGGAAGGGGCTTTTACAGGGGCAAAACGTCATGGAGCAAAGGGGAAATTTGAACAGGCGCATAAAGGAACGCTCTTTTTAGACGAAATTGGCGAAATCCCTTATGCGATGCAAGTGGCGCTTCTTAGGGTCATTGAAGAAAGAAAAGTCGTACCGCTCGGCGGGACACACGAAATCCCTTTGGATATTAGAATCATAACAGCGACACACCGGAATATGAACGAACTGCTGAAGGAAGGAAAAATACGTGAAGATTTGTATTACCGTCTTCATGTTTATCCAATCAACATCCCGCCGCTTAGGGAAAGAAAAGAAGACATTGTTGATTTATATCGTTACTACCAAAAGAAACACCAATGGAATGCAGCATTTCCTGAATCATTTTTTCGTAAGCTGGAAGCGTACCACTGGCCAGGAAACATACGAGAGCTTTTTAATCTGTTTGAACATATAAGGGTACTGTTTCCTAAAGGAGGATGGATTGGTGAATCGCAATATGCGGCGGTATTAGAGACGATGGATCAGAAAAAGCAGAAGCTGCATCTACCAGAATATACCGAGAATCCAAAAGAACTCACGCTAAGGGAACGCATTCAAAAGCAAACAGTGATAGAAGCACTTCACAAAACAAAAGGTCATGTGTCAGAAGCAGCGAGGTCAGCAGGCGTGCCAAGAAGCACCTTTTACAAATGGATGCGGAAGTATAAGCTGTCATGAACTCATAGGGAGCGCAGCAGCAAGGAGACCTTGGTCTTTCAATTAGAGGTCGGGGTCTTTCTGTCATGTCTAAACAGAAAACAAAAAGGAAGGAAGAAAGGCTTGACTGTTATATTAGTATATGTTAAATTATAAAAGCCGTCGCTAATGAGACAGGAATGAAACACTTAAAAATTCTTGACACATTTTTCTGGCATAGATATAATGAAACATGTCTTATTATTCCGCAGTAGCTCAGTGGTAGAGCTATCGGCTGTTAACCGATCGGTCGTAGGTTCGAGTCCTACCTGCGGAGCCATAATGGAGAAGTACTCAAGTGGCTGAAGAGGCGCCCCTGCTAAGGGTGTAGGTCGCGTAAGCGGCGCGAGGGTTCAAATCCCTCCTTCTCCGCCATTATTGTATGGCCCGTTGGTCAAGCGGTTAAGACACCGCCCTTTCACGGCGGTAACACGGGTTCGAATCCCGTACGGGTCATGTTTTGTTTTTTGATTCGTTGGGCTATAGCCAAGCGGTAAGGCAACGGACTTTGACTCCGTCATGCGTTGGTTCGAATCCAGCTAGCCCAGCCATTTTTTATATGTTTTTCTGCATAGCAGATGAGCCATTAGCTCAGTTGGTAGAGCATCTGACTTTTAATCAGAGGGTCGAAGGTTCGAGTCCTTCATGGCTCACCATTGTCACGCGGGTGTGGCGGAATTGGCAGACGCGCTAGACTTAGGATCTAGTGTCTTTATGACGTGGGGGTTCAAGTCCCTTCACCCGCATTGTTTTTTCAAACAGTGCACTTATGAATATATGAGCACATCATACACGCGGTCGTGGCGGAATGGCAGACGCGCTAGGTTGAGGGCCTAGTGGGTGAATAACCCGTGGAGGTTCAAGTCCTCTCGGCCGCATCTAAGAAACCAAAGGTTGTAGACCTTTGGTTTTTTTATTACCTTAAAATGAATCTGTCCATTTACCTTAAGTAAGTGGGCTTTTTTTATTATCGAGGTTCAACTGTAATCTTAAAAATGACGTAGTTATCGTTTATATCATAGGCATAAACCAACGCCGTGCCAAGTGATGAGTAAGAAGATACGACACCACTAGAACTAATGCTGATAAGGTGACTGCCAGAGATGATTTCCCATCTTGTATAGCCATACAGCAGTCCAACATTTGAGTTTCTTAACATATGGAAATCGACTGTTCCAATTTCATTTGTAGGCTTTGCTATATTGTGACTTTTTGCAGGTTCTTGCGCAGAAGCTTGATTTGTTAAAGCTGGAAGAGTTAATGAAGTAATTGATAATACTGAAACAATTAATCCCTTGTAAAGTTTATTCATAATATTTCCCCCTAAGTTTGGTTTTGTTACAAACCTATCATAACATGTAAAATATTTGAAATGTAGGGATTTTTTTCGAAAAGGAAAGGAGAAATAATGTTCGTTTGACATAATCTATTCTGGACATGAGATTCAAAAATAATTAGAAAAAGGATTTTAATACTATTAATATGTCTCATGTCTTATGCAAGGATAACAGAAGGACCGAAGCTAAGATTTATGTGAAAAAGAGTATTTCTTTGGCTCGAATGAATAATGATGTTGAGTATATTTCGAAATTTAATATTCTTCAAGGGCTTTATATAAAAGAAGATAAGCATTTGTTGGCCCAGAGTTTCTTATTCTTTAAAAGTAGACAAATTATGGTGATATTGATAATTTTGCATTAGAACCAGCTGAATACTTTAGAAGAGTTGGAAGAGTTAAATGGCTACCAAGCATGCACCTTTTGCAACAGAAAAATTGAATAATGTCATACCAATTGATGTTTATTTTTTATCAAGTAAATTTATGATACGTTTTCCTCGTCCACCTCCAGTTTCTAAGGAATGATGAGCTTTGGCAACATCAGATAAAAGATAAATGCTATCAACAACTGGTCTGACCTTGTTGGAATCTACATATGATGCTAATTCTTTTAGTATTTCATTTTTCGGGTTTGCGCTGAATGTGCGAACTCTTCGAGAACCGAAAGTAGTTGAAGCTAGTATATATATGAAAGACGAAAAACTAGGAAATCCAATAGTAACCATTCTTCCGTTCTTTGTAAGCAGGCGCCTATAATGTTTGAGGTCAGTAGCAACTGTGTCCATGACTACATCAAACTTTTTAAGATCAGTAGGATATGTTTTTTTATAATCAAGTACTTCATCTGCACCTAGCTCTTGAAGAAAAGTAAGATGTTTTTGGTTCGCAAGAGCAGTTACGTGAGCACCTAACATTTTTCCAATTTGAATCGCAATGCTTCCAACTCCACCACTTGCACCACGTACAAGTAACTTTTCGCCTTTTCTAAGTTTAGCTTTATATTTTAAGGCAATAATTGCAGTAGCACCTACGCCAGGCAATGCCGCAGCTTGTAAGAGATCAATCTTTGTAGGAGTTTTAGATATTTTCTCAGGTGATATAGCTACATATTCAGCGGCACTACCAATTTGGCTCCTGAGATTCATAGGAAGAACTCCCCACACTTTATCACCTAATTGATAACTTTTTACGTTCGATCCTACTTCAACAACCTCTCCAGAAAAATCTGCCCCTGTCCCTTTAGGGAATTGATTACCCGTTAATAGTTTCAACTTGCCTGATCGAAACAGCGTATCCATAGAGTTTACACTCGACCCATGTACACGAATGAGTACTTCTCCAGACTCTATAACAGGTTTTGATATAGAATCTTCAAAAAGAACCTTCGGTGATCCATATTTAGTATATTGTGCAGCACGCATCTTTTCATTTTTCATTTACTCACTCCATCTCCTTGAAAAAGTATTAACTTGAAGGGTTTTATAATCAATTTAGCTCTCTAATACATGGATGACAAGGTTTACATATTTGATTATAATAAATGGAATTGATTTAACAAGTACGCAATATAAACTGATTAAGGAAGGAAAAACTGACTAAGGAGTGGATAAAATATGACTGAAAGTGAACTAAATAAAGCGATAGCTCCAGCGAGTTATGCATTAAATATATTAGCGGGAAAATGGAATTTAAAAATCTTAGCTGTACTATGTAGTTACAAGGAGATCCGATATAATGAGTTAAAGCGTAAAGTGTATGGAATTACAGGAACAATGCTCAATCAATCATTAAAGGATCTGATTGAAAACGGAATTGTTCAACGAGTTCAGTATAATGAAGTTCCATCAAGAGTAGAATATTCATTGACTGGGGCAGGACTAGAGCTGACCCCTATATTTGAACAACTTCTTTTATGGGGCGAAAACCAATTAGAAAAATCAAATGCATAATAAAGTCCATTTAACTTGCCGTGAGAAATTTGTTTGTTGGGAAATCATAGCATAGCTTCCTAACAAAGATTTTATTCACTTTAAGCTATGATGAAGAAAAACAACAAAAAATCTTGAGATTACTAGGGAAGCCCTAGAAAAGGGGAAATAAATAGATGTCAATTTATCATAAAGTCATTGGAGAAGGATTTCCGATCGTTATATTGCATGGTTGGACACTTGACCATCAAGTGATGTTACACGCATTGGAACCGGTATTTGAAAAACAAAGCGGTTGGAAAAGAATATACATAGACTTACCGGGGATGGGACGTTCCGAGCCGCATCCGTCTATTCAGAATTCTGATGATATGTTAGAAGCGGTATTGCGTCTTTTGGACGAGATTATCCCTGATGAACAGTTTATTGTTTGTGGTTATTCATATGGAGGGTACATAGCTAGAGGTATTGTTCATTCACGCCGGGAAACCGTTCGTGGATTACTACTTGTGGCCCCAATGACTATACCTGTATTAGATAAAAGAGTCGTGCCGGAGAAGACTGTTCTAAAAAGTGACAGCAGCTTGATATCACAACTCTCTCCAGAGGAGACGGATGAATTTTGCTCCATGGCCGTTGTGCAAGGAAAAACGGAATGGGAGAGGTTTCGAGATGAAATTTACCTTCCTTCTAAACAAACAAATCATGAATTCATCAATAACATTCTTCAAAATGGGTATGGCTATACCTTTGACATTTCATCTGAATTTCAGTATCCCACGCTCATTATCACAGGGCGTCAAGACAATGTAGTCGGATATCACGATGCGTGGCGGCTGATCGAAGACTATCCAAGGGCAACTTTTGCAGTGCTTGATATGGCTGGCCACAACCTGCAAATCGAACAACCCGATGTATTTAACTCATTAGTCCATAACTGGTTAAACAGACTTGAGTCGGAAAATGTTAAGTAAGTTTTATCTAAATGAATGTCCACTCATCTTAAGTGAGTGGACTTTTTGTTTGAGAATAATATTTTTATATAATGCATTCCAATCATACTAATACTGTTTAGAAGGTTATATTGTAAATCCGATGAAATGCTACACAACTATTAGTAAGATGTTCTTTACTAATGTGATGTATAATGAAAATTTCCAAACAACAAAATCATAAAGTGGGGTTGAGTAAATGCTTGGATTACCAAGAGGGGAAGTTTTTTTAGTACCTTGGTCTATTGAATGGGTCAAAGAATTTGAAAGTGAAAAGAAACAAATAATAGAAGTTATCGGAAAGTACATAGTGGATGTACACCATATTGGAAGTACAGCAATAAAATGGTTTGAGTGCGAAACCCATTATTGATATTGCAATTGAAATCAATCATTTTCTTGACGGAGAACATTGCGTAACAGCTTTGCAAGGGCTGGGTTATTCTTATAGAGGGATCAATGTGTTACCTGAAAGACACTATTTCAGCAAAGGAGAACCACGTACACACCAAATCCATATGTATCGAACGGGCAATAGATATCTACTCGAACAAATAAATTTTAGGGATTACCTGAGAAGTAACGAACTAGCAAGAAGTGAATATACGAGCAATTTAAACTTAACCTATCAAGTGTAAATAAAAATGACAAACACAAATACGCAAAGGGAAAAACTGATTTTGTTAAGTCAATTTTAGAGAGAATTTAGAGAAGGTTCTCTCTTTTGGTGTTCAAAATAACTGACTTTATGCACAAGGGGACTCGCCAAAAAGGAGTTTCTTCTTTTTAACCAAAATCTTTCCATCATTAAGCTCCTCCTGCCTAATTAGTGTCACGATATCATGTGTGATGTTCTTTCTAATCCTAAATTGCAATTATTTCCGATTCATGTTACAATAAGAATAATTATTTTTGTTCGGCGTAAAGGATAGCATGAAGAAAGACTTTTCGTCTTGAGGATACTTTGGGCAAGGATAGTATAATACATTGTGTGGTATACGCACGAGGAGGCAACAAACATGGAACAAGGTACAGTAAAATGGTTTAACGCAGAAAAAGGTTTTGGATTTATCGAACGTGAAGAAGGCGACGATGTATTCGTACATTTCTCAGCTATCCAAGGTGACGGATTCAAATCTTTAGACGAAGGTCAAAAAGTAACATTTGACGTAGAGCAAGGTTCTCGTGGAGCTCAAGCTGCTAACGTTCAAAAAACTGCTTAATCTTCATCCTTTTAAAACAGGTTCTCTGTAGAGAGCCTGTTTTTTTATGCTTTCACGCATTTTTTCAATAAAAAACCCTACTCAGCGTACAAGTAGGGAGATGTTACAAGGTAATCGTAAAAAAATTCATGCTTCAAAGGTTTATCAACAGTATAGCATATTGGATTTACAATATGCGGAATTTGCCTAAATAAATTCTTTTTTTCTTTAATAAATTGCAGGATGGAAATGTCCGTAGAGAACATGTATTCAAAAATGGTGAGTGTGGAAGAGGTTCTTAACAGAAACTTTTGATTTGCTTTTCTGTGATCCCTTTGATGACTTCTAATTCACTTAGCAAAAATTCATGGGCATCATCCAGCATTTTCTTTTCACTTGCATTGAGTGCTTTCTCTTTCTTCATACGCATCAGATCACGCACAACTTCAGCACCTTCTTGGATGTTACCCGTTTTTATTTTGTTTGTGTTAATTGTATGCCGTTCTTTCCATGTCAGTAATTGATCTGATTTGCCATGCTGGAAAATGTGCATTACATCCTTTAAAGCCAGTATATCTGTAACAGGTCTAATACGTGAACCTGACATTTTCCGTGTTGGAATCATTACTTTCATATGACTGATTGCCATTTTAATCACATAATACTGTTGTTTTTCATCAGAGAATTCTTTTTCTTCTATGGCTTCAATTATACCTGCTCCGTGCATTGGATAAACAATGTTATCACCAATTTGAAACATATCATCCACCTCCATAATGTATCTACTTTAAGGGTACCACACTTAGAGGTTAAATAATCAAATTTTTAATAATAACATGTTTATTTATTTGTTGTCAATAAATTTTGTTCTAAAAAAGGGAGGTTATTTTGTGGGAATTTTGGATGTGATTTTTTTCATTTGAACATATCCTCCTCGCTATAAGAAAAACAGGATATCCACAATTACTGCTCGGACTCCACCCTTTATATCCGTCATCCAGTCTTTCAAACGTAAACAGCTGTTTGTGAGGAAATTATGTTAAATAGCTGCAATATAAAAAGACCAGCCATTGAGCCAGTCTTTCAAAATAGAATCCGATCATAATGTCGAAATATCAATCACAAACCGGTAACGCACATCACTTTTCAGCACCCGTTCATACGCTTCATCAACTTGATTAGCGTTGATGACTTCAATTTGTGGTGCGATGTTGTGAGCAGCTGCGAAATCGAGCATTTCTTGTGTTTCTTGGATGCCGCCAACGAGTGAACCAGCTATGCTGCGGCGGCCGGAAATTAATGAAAAGACGTGGAATTGATCCGGCTTAGGCGGTGCACCGACGTTCACCAAGGTTCCATCTACACGGAGTAAGGATAAATAGGCATCCACATTAATGTTGGCAGAGACCGTATTGAGAATAAGGTCGTACTGACCAGCTAGTGTCTGAAACGTATCAGGATCACTTGTAGCAAAATAGTCTTTTGCGCCAAATGACAGTGCTTCTTCTTTTTTATTCAAAGAGCGGCTCAATACCGTCACTTCAGCGCCCAGAGCACTCGCGAATTGAATGGCAACATGACCGAGTCCGCCCATTCCGACGATAGCAACCTTTTTGCCAGGGCCTGCCTTCCAGTGCTTTAATGGTGAATAAGTTGTAATGCCAGCACAGAGAAGAGGGCTTGCGGCATCAAGGGGCAGTTGATCAGGAATGCTGACGACAAATCGTTCAGTCACGACAATTTTTTGACTGTAGCCGCCATAAGTCGGTTCCCCGTCATAGTCACGGCTGTTATACGTTTGGACGACCCCTTTTGTGCAATACTGCTCGTCTCCATTTTGACAATATTCACAGGTGCCGCAGGAATCCACAAAGCAGCCAACGCCTACACGGTCTCCGATCTGAAATTTCGTCACATCATCCCCTACAGCTGCAACGACTCCAGTGATCTCATGACCTGGAACCATCGGGAAAATGCCGCCGCCCCATTCATCAAAAGCGCTGTGGATATCTGAATGACAGATCCCGCTAAATTGAATATCAATTAAAATATCATGTGGACGAAGCGCTCTTCGTTCAATGGTCGTCCGTTCAAAATTCGCTTTGGCATGTGATACACTTAAAACGTTTGATTGGTGCGTCTGACACATTCTTGATCATCCTTTCAAAAATAAGATTCGATTCTTTCCTCTATACTGTACGTCTTAAAGTGAACTATAAGTCAACAGAAAACCTTCTGTAATAATAAATTCAGGCTGTTACAACATTCTTGATATCAAGAATTGAGCCAAAAGCATCTTGCTTTCTTTTTCAAAATGGAGATGATGAGGAAAGGGAGATCGGAAGGTAAGAGAAAGAAGGAGGGCACAATGAAAATAGCACAAGCAGCAAAACAGCTCGATTTATCCACTGCGACACTTAGATATTACGAAAATATTGGTTTGATTAGGGAAATCAAACGTGACGATCATGGGATTCGTGATTATACGGAGGATGATCTTCAATGGATCGAATTTATCAAGTGTATGAGAAATGCAGGGCTCTCGATTGATGCGCTTAGAGAATATACAGCCTTATTTTTTGAGGATGATGATCATACGTTATCTTCGCGAAAAAACATTTTGGTCAATGAACGAGAAAGACTCGTCCAAAAACAAAAGGAAATCGAAGAGACCATTAAACGATTGGATTTCAAAATAGAAAGTTATGAAGATATTATCCACAATCATGAGAAAAAACTCGCTCATCAACTGAAAACTCATTCTAATTAAACGAAGAAAAACCTGTGAAAAATCACAGGTTTTTTTGATAGAGTTATCTTTTTGTGTAACGCACCCAGTTATAATGTGCGTGGAGTGGGGTAACACCGTTGTAGGAGCCGAGCCATTCATCGACACCTGCACCATTCCACAGGTTCATCATAATTTTCCCTGGTGTTTGAGGAATTTGAGTGGTGGCGGTATGTTTTAATTGTCCATCGACATACCATTTGATAGAGTTTGGCTGCCAGTCAAATGCATACGTGTGATAAGAGTTCGCTGCATCGAAACCAAGGTTGACGATCTTTTCATGATTTCCTACACCATTGGTATAGTAGTTAAACTGTACCTTTGTTGTATCTTTTCCTAGAAATTCAATGTCAATCTCATCCCAAGGCGTGCCATCAGTCGGTCCCGTATAAGTGAAGAAAGAAGAGACGATCCCCACATTTTTGGCTGGCTTCATGTTGACTTCGTACAGCCCGTAGCCGTAAGTTTGTGTGGAGCGGTTTTCTCCGCAGTCAAACTTGTTATAGGCGGGACTTGTGAGCGATAAACGCATTTCACCTGATGATGTCATCGACACGTTATTTGCACGCCACGTACAGTTAAACATGTTTCCATTCGAGTATCCATCGGCTTTTTGCCATAACCCCGTATTATAGTTGTTAAAAGGTTCATAAAACGATCCACCCGTTTGTGCCGAGGCACCAGCTGTAAATGTGGACAAACTCAAGACTAATCCAGTGACAAGCAGCATCAACATTCGTTTCATACGGTACATATTCGCATTCTCCTCTCCTTTTATGGAAGCGCTTTCTTTATTGATCATACATGATTCTTTCAAAAGGGAAAATCGGTCTAAATAATGATAAACAGTGTGCATTATTTAATAGAATTGAAAGAAGGATCATAAGTAAAAAATAATGATTGACATTGCGGACAGTTGTCCGTAAGATAATATCGGGACAATTGTCCTAAGAAAAACCTAAAGTGTTTTGATTTAACACATAGAGATGAGTGTCATGTGGATGAAGGTAAAGAAGGTGAGCATGGTGGAAAAGGATATTGGGGAGGAAATTGAAGAGATCGCTTTCTCCTTGTTTCAAGAATTTGGTGTAGAAAATGTCAGTATGCATAAAATTGCGAAAACAGCTGGTGTTGGGCAGGGTACTCTTTACCGCCGCTACGCCAATAAAAGTGATTTGTGCCTTTCTATCCTTGGGGAGAGATTTGAACAGCTGATCCCAGCTTTGCATCTTTACTTGAGCAAAATAAGTGATCAGCCGGTTCGTGAACGTTTGCGCTACGTTCTCGAAGAAATTCATCTGATCGTCGGTCACCATTTAGACTGGATTCGGATGCTCACAATCTCTGGGAATTTAGAGCAGACAAGTAAAGTGTATGAGAGTCATTACAGTCAATCACTTAGACAAATCATTCGTGATTTGCTTGAAGAAGCGAGAGAAAAGGGAGAAGCGAACATACAGGATATAGAACTGACAACGTTATGTATGTCCTCTCCAATGACGCCTGAGCTCATGTTTTATATACATGAATCTGGCTATTCAATCGAAAAAATTGCTCAATTTGCTGCAGAAAAACAGATTTTATCCGTCTTTCAATAGACATTAAAGTGGCTCATTTCTGACCACCCTGACTTCCTAAGGTTCATCTAAATTGAAAAAGAAAAGGAGCCAACTTAATATGAACAAACAGAAAGCAGCAGCTTCTGACATTCGAACGCTGCCCATTATTATTTCTTTTATCACAGCTGGATTTATTGGCCTGTTCAGTGAAACGGCATTAAACATGGCGCTGAGAAGTTTAACGTTAGACTTTGGAATTGAAGCGACGACTGCTCAGTGGCTGACAACAGGATATTTATTAACACTTGGTATTCTCGTACCGATTTCAGGACTCATTCTTCAATGGTTTACGACAAGACAGCTTTTCATTACATCGCTCGTCTTTTCAATCATCGGAACATTTATTGCGGCGGTTGCGCCGGTCTTTAGTATTTTAATGGTAGCGCGTGTCGTGCAGGCAGTCGGCACAGCATTGCTTCTGCCATTGATGTTTAATACGATTTTGGTCATCATCCCGCCTCATAAACGAGGCAGATCGATGGGGATTATTGGTCTTGTGATCATGTTTGCACCAGCTGTCGGCCCGACCGTCTCTGGTCTTATTCTGAAATCGCTGACGTGGCATTGGATTTTCTGGATTTCACTTCCTTTATTAATGGCTGCACTCGTATTTGGTTTTATTTTTATGCAAAATATTACAGAACCAACAAGACCGAAAATCGACATCTTATCAATTGTGCTTTCAACCATTGGTTTCGGCGGAATTGTATATGGCTTTAGCAGTGCCGGAGAAGGCGGCGGCTGGAGCAGTATGCATGTCATCGTTGCAATTGTAGTTGGTGTCATAGGAATTCTTGTGTTCTCCTTAAGACAGTTGAACATGAAAGAACCAATGTTGAACTTAAGCCCGTTTAAATATCCAATGTTTGTCATTGGGTTACTTCTGATTTTAGTGTGTATGATGGTGATGCTGTCTGCTATGATGATTTTGCCATTGTATCTGCAAACGTCCTTGGCGCTTTCTACATTTACAGCAGGTTTAATGCTATTGCCAGGTGGAATTATCAACGGACTGCTATCTCCAATCATGGGTGGTCTATTTGATAAGTTTGGTCCAAAATGGCTTGTCATTCCAGGTCTTGTCATTGTCGCAGCGACGATGTTTGGCTTTACGAATCTAAGTGTGAATACGTCGATTGGATTCATTGTAACCCTTCATATTACCTTAATGATCGGAATCGCGATGATCATGATGCCTGCTCAAACAAATGGATTGAATCAGCTGCCGCCAGAGCTATATCCGCATGGTACAGCGATTATGAATACATTGCAGCAGGTGTCGGGAGCCATTGGTACTGCGGTCGGTATCTCGATCCTTTCTTCAGGCGCCCGCAGCTTTATGGAAAATGTGTCTGATCCCGCAAATCCGGTGAATCAGCTGCTCGCCTTTACAAATGGCGTCCAGCACGCATTTATCTTTGCAGTGATCATGACCATCGTTGGTTTAATTATTGCTTTCTTCATTAAACGAGTGAAGGTAGAACAACAAGTATCATGAGAGAAATGAAAAGCACTGAGGGCATAGCGCCGCAGTGCTTTTTTATTTGCTTCATGCTTGTTTCAAAGAGAGTGAAAACGGGGAGATAGGTAAAAAATGAACATTGAAAATTTGCTGTTGGTTCAGTAGGAGGAAAAGAGGAAAAGGAAACGAATGAGTAACTAAGAAATGAATAAGATAGGAGTCTGAGATCATGAACTTAGAAGAACAAATCAAAATCGCTACGTCATTACGCCAGCCATCTGAAGGTTCATTAGCGAGTCAATCGGAACTAAAGCCAGTAAATCCTCCTGAAGTGAACAAAATGGAATATGATATTCCAACAAGTGCTGGCGAAACAAAGGTGTGGGTATTTAAGCCAGTGAACACATCAAAACAGCTGCTTCCTGTTTTTGTGAATTTACATGGCGGCGGATTTATCATGGGCAGTGCTGAAATGGATAATCCATGGTGTCCAGTTATTGCAGACAGGGCGCAATGTATCGTTGTCAATGTCGAGTATCAGCTTGCACCCGAGCACCCTTTCCCAGCCGCTCTTCATGAATGCTACGATGTACTGAAGTGGCTGTATGAACATCCTGATGAGCTTCAAATCGATCGGAATGCATTAGCTATTGGCGGACATAGCGCAGGAGGAAATTTGGCAACGGCTGCTTGTCTATTGAATATTCAAAAAGGAAATACACTCCCAATTGCCTATCAAGTGCTTGATTATCCGCCGCTTGATCTAGCCACTGATCCAGCACAAAAGCCAGTGTTTGAAGAAGCGATTCCAGTTGAATTGGCGAGACTCTTTAATTCCTTCTATCTTCAAGGCCAAGATCCGCACAATCCGCTCGTTTCTCCGGTTTTTGCAGATCGTTCATCCTTAGCACAAATGCCTCCAGCTCTCGTCATCACAGCAGAGAAGGATTCGCTGGCTGAAGAAGCCGAGCAATATGCTGCCAAGTTAAAAGAAGCTGGGGTAGACGTCACGTACAGACAATTTAAAGGCGTTCCACACGGCTTCACGCACGCCGGAGATTTAGCCATAGCTGAAGAGGCTTGGCATCTGATGGGGGATCAATTAAAGAAAGCGTTTGAATAAAAAAGCAGAGTGACTCAAAAGCACAGGAGACAATGGGCCTGTGCTTTTATTACTGTTTCTGAAAAAGAAAAGTGAATGTAAAAAGGGTCAGATATCTTTCCTCAAGGAATTATCCCTGGCTACTATATGAATAAGACTCATTGGAATTCCATTTACCTTGATGCAGACATTCCCTCCTCATTTGTAGAGGAGTTAATTGAACATTCCTACCAATTGATTTTTCAAAAATGAACAAAAAAATCTCAACATGACATCCTCCAAAATGATTCAAAAGGAAGTGACTGAGGAGCTGTATCTAAGTTAGACATAATGCCCTTTGACTCTCTTCAAAATTGACTTGAGCGAAACGCTGTCGTTATAATTTAACCAGTTAGAAGACACGAATAGGGGGATATAAAATGGGCTATACAGTCATTACAGGAGCAAGCTCAGGTATTGGATATGAGGCGGCTCTCGCCTTTGCAGCACGAGGGAAAAATCTTATATTAGCTGCACGCCGGCTCGATAAACTCCAAGAATTGAAGGAGAAGATTCATGATCAATATCCCGATATCAAAGTAGTCATACAGTCAGTCGATTTAACAAACATAGAGCAAGTGTATTCATTTTATGAGTCATTGTCAGATTATGAGCTGGATACGTTCATTAATAATGCAGGGTTTGGTCACTTTGGCTCTATAGGAGAACAAGATTTAAGTAAAATTGGGGATATGCTTCATCTGAATATCGAAGCATTAACGATTCTATCCACTTTATTTGTTCGTGATTATGAGCAAGTAGAGGGAGCGCAGCTCATTAACATTTCTTCACGAGCCGGTTATACAGTCGTCGGCAATGCCGTCACCTATTCAGCAACGAAGTTTTACGTGAGCGCCTTTACAGAAGGGCTGGCCCTAGAGTTGAAAGGAAAAGGAGCCAAATTACAGGCAAAAGTATTAGCGCCATCCGCGACAGAATCAGAATTTGCAAAGCGTTCATTGGATGTTGACGAATTTGAATATGAAGGCAATTTCAAGAAATATCATACATCAAAAGAAATGGCAGCTTGTATGCTTGAGCTTTATGACAGTGAAAAAACAGTCGGTATTGTGGACGGAAAGACATTCGAATTTGAATTAAAAGATCCGATCTTTTCACACGCTGGTACAAGTATGAAATAACAATTCTCATCACTGAGGTAGATTTCCTTAGTGATTTTTTTATGGCATGATTGGCTGTGTGGTCAAGCATAGGAGGGGGATCTGGTGACGTATGTAATATGTGGAGAGGTATGTCGGCTACCCTTACCAGTTTAACAGTGTTCACTGCATTGAAAGATGTCTGCTGGGTCAAGCGTATTTGGATCACTGAAAACGCATAATAAATGAGATAAACACATTAAATGCTTTTTTGCTGTAGTAAAGACATATATTAAAATATGAAAACCACTCAGAATAAAACCTGAGTGGTCTTTGTCCATTTAAATGTCATTAAAATCTAATCCAAGATTCTTTTTCATTTGAATCTCTAAGTAATCTCTTTTTAAAAATTTACCGTTTCGAAATTCTGGAGAAAAGATTTGAGGATTGAACAATTCTAGTCCGTTTTCAATCCAATGTTTTCTCCAAATGATATGGGATTTTTCAACAATTTCTTGGTCTGTTAACCCTTCATGATCAAATTCATCACAATCAAAATCATCTACTCCGAACTCAAAACCGCAACATGGACAAATCTCGTTACTACCTGCAAAATCGGAATAGTAAGGTCTTTCTTCTAATTCATTATAGCCACAAATTAAACAAACGTTTTTATTCATTTCTACTGGTCCTTCCAATAATTAATTCCTCTTTTAGGCTTGAAAAAAGTGATAATGACATCTTTATCTTTTTGTTTCTCTACAGATAAAAATTCATTTGTTTTTTTATTATATTTATAATAACGGTGTTTACCATTAAATTTTTTCTTGCTTTTCTTTTCTAAAATATTGTTGCTCTTACTTGCTCCTAATAGTTTGCGTGCTTTATTTAAATACTCAGATTTGGTAATGTTACCAAATTCTTTTTTGTGTTTCTTATAATGATAGTCTAGCCGTGACATACTCACTTTTTTGACTGCGTTTGAAGTAGTGGTTTTCTTACCATGTTTTTTAACAGCATTTTTAACAGCAGTTTTACCAAACTTCTTTATTGCTTGGTTAATTCCAACACGAGCAATATAGATTGCTACGACTACTAAAGGATACCATGATGCATGAATTTGTGAGTCACTTACTGTGTACTCTTCGCCAGTTTCAATATCCACTAATAAGAGATGAGGGTCGCTTTTTTCAGCAACATCAATATCTGCTATTTCAAAATTATATTTTACAGTCTCTTTTGTGTCTTCATCAACAATTTCAGCCTCAACCATTGGTAATTGTTCTGATTCTTGAGATAAAATCACTTTACTGTTGATCAATAAATTTTCGTTTTCAACACTTACTTCAAGTTCCTGTTCATTATTCGTGTTTTTAATGACCTCTGTACTATGCAATTCTCCCGTGTTTTGTAGAGTGTTAATAGCATTTGAATTAATTTCGTCATGTTCATTTGAATTCATAGTCGCATTAGAAATGCTAGGTCCAATAATTGAAAATATCATTACTAAACATATTACTTTAATAATATTCTTAAACATCATAAACTCCTAATTCTTATTTAATAATAGGCCATAACCATAGGTTGAATCTCGTTCGTCAAAATTCAGCGTTTGAGTTTTCTGTTTTAATCTGTGAAGAATATCTTTAAAAGGTAGCGAAAAGTCATCTGGTATTAGCTTGGAAATATACCCTGTAGCATTTGCTGTAGCAAAAGAAGTACCGCTTAAAACTTTAACTTCAGCCAATTTTTTTATTTTCACTGTTTCTACATCTACACCAAGAGAAACAAAGTCGATTTTTCCTTTAGCTGCAAATTTATATATCTTATTTTTAGAATCAACAGCAGAAATAGAAATCACGTTATTATAACGAGCAGGATAATCACTTTTTAAACCAAATTTATTACCTGCAGCAGCTATAATTAAAATATTATGACTAACGACTTCGTCAATTTTTTTTTTAAGTTTTACATTATTCTCAGAAAGACCAAAACTCATATTGATGAGATTCACTTTGTTGTCAATACACCAATCTAATGCTTTGATTAAAGTTTCTACACTTGTGTTTCCATTCTCGTCTAAAATATTTCCATCATAAAAATCTATGTTCTCATTGTTTTTATTAATAATTTCAGCAATAGCAGAACCATGTCCGAAAGAATCCATCTCTGTTTTTTTATTATCAAAGCGCTTTATAACAGAAACATCAACATGATTTACGTCAATACCGCTATCTATGACTGCTATTTTAATGTTGTGATCATTTTTAGGTATGTAAATGAAAACAATAGTGAATATGATGAACAAGAAAAGAAAAATAAACTTTATTTTCATATTACCTCCTTTATAGTATATTCTACTCACGTAATTAACTTTTTCCATATATAAATAATTTTGTTAAGGTAAATTTAAGGTTAATTAGGTTATTTTTATAATTTTGTTTATATTTTAAAGTAATTCATTAAAAACATAAGGTCATTCCCAGTATTTGGTACTATACCTTTAGCCTCATGCCGATGAATGAATGTATGGTATAAAGTAAATCCTATAGATAGAGTTTAGCCATGAATCCATCAAATGAGGAAAAGAGATGATCCAATGAACATGACAAAATGGTTAGGTGCTGTCCTTCTTTCTGTTTTATTACTGGTGACAGCAGCCTGTGCGAACACGGGCACTCAAGAGAATAGTCAAAATGAAAAAGAGAACGTATCGAGTGCAACAAAAGAGAAAAACAAGGCGGTTGAAACAGGGAATAAGTCCTTATCTAATATTAAGGTATTAGCCACGGGCGGGACGATTGCTGGCAGTTCAGACAGTGATACAGATACGACGGGCTATAAATCTGGTTCACTCGGCATTGATAAAGTCATTGATTCAGTTCCACAGCTGAAAGATATTGCAAATGTCACGGGTGAGCAGGTTGCGAATGTCGGCAGTGAAAATGTTGATAACGCTCTTCTTTTAAAATTAGCCAAGCGAGTGAATGAACTATTAAAAGATGATCAAGTAGATGGCATTGTCATCACGCATGGAACAGATACACTTGAAGAAACAGCTTACTTTTTACATCTGGTTGTCAAAAGTGATAAGCCTGTGGTGGTCGTTGGCTCAATGAGACCAGCATCGGCAATCAGTGCGGATGGTCCGCTCAACTTGTATCATGCGGTGAAAATTGCATCAGCCAAAGAAGCAAAGGGCAAGGGGGTCATGGTCACATTAAATGACCGAATTGCTTCGGCTCGATTTATCACGAAAGCAAACACGACCACAACCGATGCCTTCAAGTCACTTGAGCAAGGATACATCGGAGTAGTTACTGGTGAAGTGGTGTCCTTTTATAACGAACCGACAAGAAAACATACGACTGAAAGTGAATTTGATGTATCAAAGATAAAAGAATTGCCGCAAGTTGATATTTTATACGGCTATCAAAATGATCAAAAATATATGTATGATGCCGCAGTCAAAGCAGGTGCGAAAGGGATTGTCGTGGCTGCAGCAGGAAATGGAACGATGTCAACAGAAGCCATCAAAGGGGCAACAGATGCAGTGAAAAAAGATGTGGTTCTTGTGAGATCAAGCCGTACGGGTAATGGAATTGTCACCCATGAAAAAACGGATGATGAACATCACTTTGTGTCGTCTGATTCATTAAACCCGCAAAAAGCACGTATTCTGCTCATGCTGGCACTGACGAAGACAAAGGATCCAGATAAAGTACAGAGGTATTATGAACAGTATTAATGAAGAAAAAGACCCAAGTCATATTGGGTCTTTTTTTATGCATGTTCCTGATGTTCAGCACGCTCCTTTAAAGAGAGTAAAATATCTCGCCAAATATCGTCTACATCAGTAAGAAAGTGCCCTGCTTGATCTATATAATGGGTTTTGACGTTTGGAATCGCCTGAGCAATTTTTTCTATTTCTACAAATGGAGCCATTGTATCTTCTTTTCCGTGCCAGACTTCAACAGGGATTTGAATATCTTTCATATCGAATGCCCATGGTTTTGAGAGTAAAATGGGTTCACGAATACATTCATCCACCGATTGACGAGTCGCTTCGTATAAATGTGTCATCATCATCTCTAACTGCTCATCGGTTTGAAGGAATTGCCGATCCCACGGATGTAAATGCTTGTTCCCGTTTTTGGCCAGCTTCTTAAATTTCTCTGGTTTGTTCTCAATCATTTTTTTCTGGGAACGATAGCTTGCTTTCAATAGCCAAGGAAACTTCTTACTAAGGAAAAAGGCTAATTTATTTTCTTTTAGCATACTTTTCGGCGGTTTTCCGCCTTGAAAAGGGGTTGTACTTGAGATCAGAGCGGCTGAAAGGACGCGATTCGGCAATTGATAGGCACAACCAGCTGCGAATGCGCCGCCTCCAGATACACCCATCACTGAAAAATGTTGAATGCCAAGATCATCTGCCACTTCCAGCACGTCTTTTGCCCAGTCTAAAATTGTACGGTCAGGTAGAGGGGTGGATAAACCGAATCCAGGTCGATCCAAACAGATGAGGCGAATGCCGAGCTTTTGAGAGATTGGATCATCATCTAAAAACATCACTCTTGATCCAGGTGTTCCATGAAAAAAGAAAATTGGAAACCCCTCAAGATCACCGTATTGAGTCAAACCAATGTACCGGCCATCTTGTAAATGAATGCTTTGCATATTTTCATCTCCTTAATAGTTTAGCTAACTTAAATGTTAGTGAGAGAAACACCGTATTAAGGCGCTTCTTTTGCAATCTGATAGATCTTTTCGTATAGAGATAGTAATGTTTTTAAATCTTCTTTTGGAAGCTTTGCATAATATTTTTGAATAAGGTGCAATTGAATGTCTTCCGTATTCTTGTGATAGTCATGGCCCTTTTGAGCACAATCAACAATGATTTCTCTTCGGTTATGTGGATTAATTTCTCGTTTGACATAGCCGAGCTGCTCAAGCTTTGATACAAGCTGGCTAGCTGCGCTGGCAGAAATCGAAAAGTAATCAGCTAATTCATTGATTGTTCTCGTTTTCGTGCGCAATAGCTCAAGCGTCAGCTCTTGTTTGGCTGATAAATCTGCATACTCATGTTTTAAAAATCGCTGATACTCTTCTACATAAATTGAGCCTAGAGCATTCGAGTATTCAATGATCTTTTTACCGTAATGAATGATTTCCTCATCCAATGACATCACCTCACCTCTCTTCTATTATGGGCAATCTTTATATTTAAGTGAAGTTAAATATAAAGAAAAGTTAAATGAATGACGGATATACTTGAAAGGGAGATCACCGGTATATCCACTTTTTCATCAAAAAGGGACATAGTATACTTCCCATGACCCCTGCACATTCATAAAGTGTCGTTGGTTTGAATTTGAACACGTAGTACGCCAAAGTAGCCATTAAAAGGTCGCAGAAGAAAAATACATATAAGTCCTTTTTGGTGATAGCGCAAATGACTATTTTGTTTGTTTTCACATGAATCACTCCTTATGAAGTCCAATGCCTTTTTCATTGTATTATGAGGAAAATCCATTTATAATAAAAAAATAAACCAACTGGTCGGTTTTATTTTGTCCGTATGAAGAAATGCAGGGTAGAAAGGAATTGTGACACATGACAAGTACACAAAGCGGGGCTGGAAAGAGTGAGAAGACGAAGCAAAAAATCGTCACCGCTTCTCGTGATTTATTTGCAAAAAAAGGTTATTCAGAAACATCCGTGCGTGATATTTTAGAGGCTGCTGAGGTGAGTAAAGGCAATCTCTATCATCATTTCAAAGGAAAAGAGTTTTTGTTTCTTCATATTATGGAAGAGGATCATCGTTTGATGATGGAAACGTGGCATGAGGAGAAGAAAACACTGAACCGAGCTATCGACAAGCTTGCCGGGTTTGCAGAACTGCTCAGCCAAATGGGCATTAACTACCCATTAATGAGAGCGAGTGAGGAATTTTGCGCCAGTGCTTTTACATCAGACGAAGTCATGGAGCGGCTGAACAAGATTGATGTCGATTTTGATGATGTGATGAGAGATATCTTACTTGAAGGAAACAAAGATGGCAGCTGGTCGATCCAGCAGGTGGAGTCAAAAGTGAAAATATTACTTTCCGTTTTTTATGGATTAGACGTGTTATATAAAAATGACACCATCGAGCAGAAGAAAGAGTTACAAAAAGAGGCGATCTCATTGTTTATTCACGGAATCAACCATCATGAGTAACAAGTGAGTCAGTAAAGGGGAAACAAACATCATGCAAAAACCGATTCGAGAGCAAAAAGCAGTACTCGTGATTTTATTAAGTAATATATTTATTGCGTTTTTAGGCATTGGTCTTATTATTCCTGTCATGCCGTTATTCATGAATGTGATGCATCTAACAGGGAGTACGATGGGATACCTTGTGGCGGCGTTTGCCGTTGCTCAGCTCATCGCATCACCTATTGCAGGGAGATGGGTAGACCGCTACGGAAGAAAGATTATGATTGTGACCGGGCTGTTTCTATTCGCGTTATCAGAACTCGTTTTTGGTCTTGGTACACACGTGTATGTTCTGTATGTTGCAAGGCTTCTAGGCGGTATTAGTGCGGCATTTATTATGCCGGCTGTCACTGCGTATGTCGCAGATATTACGACCGTTCAAGAAAGATCAAAGGCGATGGGCTATGTTTCTGCCGCCATTAGTACTGGTTTTATCATTGGCCCGGGAATTGGCGGGTTTATTGCAGAATACGGCGTACGCCTGCCATTCTTCTTTGCGGCAGGAATTGCGTTTATTGCCGTCATTTCGTCTATGTTTATGCTGAAGGAGCCTTTAACAAAAGAAGAGCGAGAGAAGCAAATGAATGAAGTGAAAGAATCGACTTTCTTTAAAGATTTGAAAAAATCAATTCATCCAAGCTACCTTATCGCCTTTATCATTGTGTTTGTCCTCGCATTTGGACTATCTGCATATGAAACAGTCTTTAGCTTGTTTACAAATCATAAGTTTGGATTTGGTCCAAAAGATATTGCCGTGATCATTACCGTCAGCTCGATTGTGGCAGTCATCATCCAAGTACTTGTGTTTGGTAAATTAGTAAATGCCCTTGGGGAAAAAAGAGTCATTCAGCTATGTCTAATTATCGGGGCTGTCCTTGCTTTCGTTTCAACTGTTGTTTCAGGTTTTTTGGTTGTTCTGATTGTCACATGTGTCATTTTCCTTGCCTTTGATTTATTACGTCCAGCATTAACGACCTTTTTATCCAAAATCGCTGGCAACCAGCAAGGGTTTGTCGCAGGAATGAACTCCACCTACACAAGCCTAGGTACGATTTTCGGGCCGGCACTTGGCGGCATTTTATTCGATCAAAATATTCATTTCCCATTTTTATTCGCAGGTGTTGTCTTATTTCTTGGATTAGGCTTAACTCTGATTTGGAAGGGGAAAGTGACAGAAGAGGCAGCGGCAGAATAATGTCATGCAGAAGTAAGAGACCTTTTAACAAAGGTCTCTTTTTTTAATTGCGCCATTGATGCAGAAGAATTCCTTTTGCTGAAAAGAGACCTGAATGTTAGCAGCTTTTTCTTTATAATTTCTTTATAATGGAAGGAAAGGAGGAGAAATCGTGCATCTCTTGGAACGGCAAAAGACACCATCAATGAAAAAAGGAATTCGGCAGATTGATCCGGCATATCCAGTGTTTGTAGATGCGGTCATGGATGGCGTCATACAAGGACATCTTTATGTAGATGATGAAGCGCATCCGCTTGTTTATTTTCTCGAAGCTTCATGCGGTATTTATTATGTGGCAGGAAGGAGTGAAGCGGAGCTGTTACGCTGCTCAGCCTTCATTGTGGATATGTACGAAAGGCAGAAAAGACAAAACGGCCGATTCACCTTATTTTCAGCAAATTCATTAACAGATGCGATGATGAAAAAATGTCTTGGGTCACATCTGAATGAAATGGAAAGACATGCGTACGTTTATTCACAGGCATATTCTCATGCCACTCAGCCTCATCCAGGCTATAGAGTAGAGCGGACAAATGAGCGGGTGATGACTGCAAGCAGGGCTTTTCCTCCTAACTATTACGAAGCCTATTGGGGAGAAACAGCTCGTTTTCTATCAAAGGGAATCGGGATTGCCATTTTAAATGGAGAGAACGTGGTGAGTGAATGCGTCTCTATTTTTTCAAGTATGGATCGTGCGGAGATAGATATTTGGACAGATGAGTCTTATCGCGGAAAAGGTTTGGCGCTGCTGGCAGCTCAGCATATGATCAGCACCTGTCTTGAAAAAAAGAGGACACCGCATTAAGATTGCGATGTCCATCACCTAGCTTCAATCAAACTGGCAGAGAAGTTAGGCTTTCAGAGGCTCAAAACCTATCGATTGTTTTATGGTTCAAGATGAGAAGGTTTTGAGATACCAAGCATCCATTGCAGAATGCTCAGAGCCTTCAAGCGGTTCTGAAAGAAGAGAAAAGCCATACCGCTGATAAAGGCCTATAGCCGCTGTTAATTCCCGGCGGGTCTCTAAATAACACGCTTCGTAGTATGTAGAGGCATACTCCAGCGCCGTATCCATCAGTTTTTTGCCCGCACCTTTTCCTTGTGCTTTTGGACTTAAATAAAGCTTTTGTAATTCACATACTCCATTTGTAAATGGAGCAATCCCTACACCGCCCACAATGTCACCCTGCTCTTCAGCAATCCAATAGGCTGCATGAGTCAATGATTGATAGTATTCGAAAAGCTGGTCAAGTTGGGGATCAGTGTAGGCTGTTCCTTCAATCGCTAGATTCGCTGATTCTAGTGACTGGCGGATAATCGCTGCGATATACGGATTGTCTTTTTGCTCAATGGGTCTAATGTTCATTTGAAGTACCTCCATTGTTATGGGTTAGGAGTTGATATCACATGTTCTGGCTGCAAACCGCCTTTTTTACAATCGTTGTATTGTGTCTCTCATGGTGGGCAGGGAAAAGACGCCGGCAGCGCCATGCGGGGTTCATTGTTCCTATATGCTTGATTTTATTTGGTTTGGTTTTATTGATTGTCAGTTTCTTTATTGGCAGATGGGAAGGCATGGCGCTTAGTCTAGCGAGTGTCTCTATCGTTCTCTCTTCCATCATTTGTTTAATCATCGTCACTGGGATTCAATTTTTTAAAAAAGACGACTTTTCTTAAGCAGGAGCATCTGTATTCATCATGTGGTTATATTCTTCTCGAAGGATGCCCATGATGATGACATCTGAGTATGTACCGTTGAAATAGAGCGCTTGGCGTCTTTTTCCTTCGTATTGAAATCCGGCTTTCTCATAGCTTCGAAAGGCCCTTGGATTGTGGGAAAAGACTTCAAGCTCAAGACGGTTGAGTTCTAATGTGTCAAATGCAAATGCTTGAACCATCCGAACAGCTTCAGTGCCATAGCCTTTTTGAAAATGCTCTGGCCCGTGAAGCGCAATGCGGAAGCTTGCCGTATGATTGATTGGATCAATGTCCACAATCGCCGCATCTCCAATCATCTCTTTCGTGTCTAGCAGACAAATGGCGAAATCTCGTCTGCTGTCATCTTGCAAAAAGCGGGTATAGGCGGAGCGAATTTCTTCTAGTGTGAACGTTTTGCGTGTGCCAGTCATATAAAGTGTTTCTGCATGCTGGCATCCTCTTTGAATACCAGGATAATCTTGCTCTTCAATCGGTCTCAAAAATATACGAGTCATGACGGATCACCCTCCTCTATATATCGAGAGATTTCAATTAAATTCAGATCAGGATCACGGATATAAACAGATTCAATTGGACCTAATGTACCTGTGCGTCTGACCGGCCCCTCTTCAATGGGGACCACTTGCTTCCGGAGGTGCAGCAGTAAACTGTCCATGTCTAAATCGGTGATAAAGCACAAATCATGAGATCCAGGAAGAGGATGAGCCGCTTTTGGCTCAAATTCATGACCAGCTTCATGAAGGTTGATCTTCTGTAAACCAAAACGAAGCGCTTTACGGCCTTCACCAAAAGTTTCTTCCTTCATCCCTAATACTTTTGTATAAAAGCGAATGGTGTCCTCCATATGTTGTACAGTCAACACGATATGATCAAGTCGTCGTATCATCAGTCTCTCCCCCAAGTATGATCATTGATTGAACTGACTCTATTATATCATCACCTGAAGAGGATACCTTATTTAATCACGGTTTTATAGCTCCAGCTTTCCAAGGACATTTCCTTTCCGCGCAGTACCCTTTCATCAAACTCCATCCAGCCATTTTTTCGGTAGAACTGACGATTGGCCTCGTTGTGTGTCATCAGTGTAAACAGTCCGCCGCCTTGCCGGGCGATAAAGGGAAAAAGGCATTGCTTTAACATGCGGCTTCCGAGTTTTTTTCCTTGCTGGTCTTTTGCCACGACAAGTGCTTCTAAATACCAGTAAGGCTGCTTTAAGGAAGAACATGCTTTTTTCGCCTCCTTTAACACACGGAACATATGCTGAATCGCCGATATACCGCCAGTGAAGAGCAGCTTTAACCCACCTGACAACACATAATCCATGACGCCTGGTTCAGGAAGACGCGGATGCTTTAAAAGGGCAGCAGACACAATTTTCTCGTTCTCAACCCCGACCAAACAGATTTGATGCTGAAAATACACCTTTGTATTGACCAAATGCAGCTGACGAGCGAAAGCAGACCGATTTGAGACCTTTTCACATAATAGGTCAAAAAATGAATATTCCTGAAACGAATCATCTAACAACTCTGCCACTTGAGGCAGTTCATCCTCTCTAGCAAGTCTGAAATGAAACATAAGATGGCCCTCCTTTACTGAACATATATAGATTATTGAACATGTGTTGATTATAATAAGAAGTAAACCAATCGAACACCGGCAATGGATGAAATCCTGTACATAAATAGACATTTGGCGCCTGATTGTTCAGCAATGGAGGGAATGTCATGAAGGACAGACGAACAATCAAAACAAAAAGAGCCATTCGGGAAAGCTTCCTTGAACTGTTAAAGAAAAAGGAAGTGCAGCAGATTACAGTATCAGAGCTATCAAGGAAAGCGGATTTAGGCAGGGGAACCTTTTATTTGCACTATCAAGATGTGTTTGATTTATATGAACAGCTTGAGAAAGAACTATTCGATCAGCTCGGGGGGTTATATGATGAAACCTTTCCAAGTCAGGACCCTCTTGATATGCTTTCCTTTTTAAACAAAACGACGGAGTACTTGAAAGAGAATCAATATATGTTGACGTTATTTGTAAAACCCAATGGCCCAACGACAAACCAATTCAAAGCCTTTTTCAAAGAAAAAATCATGAAAGAGTGGCAGCTTGATCAGCGGCCGATTACAGAGAATGAGCAAATAGAGGCCTCTTTTGTCGTGTCTGGGGTCGTGGGTGTACTCGAGGAATGGATTCATGAAGAAATGACCATTGATGCCGGCAAGCTCGCGCATAAATTATACGAGCTTCTCCTCAAGGTGGAACAGAAATCGTAAAAAGTTATGTAGCCTTTGTCTTTCCTTTTTGATAAAATAGAATATATGTTCTTATTTGAAGTGAGGGAGTGGTGGGATTGAGTGAGAAAAGGAAGCTGCTTTTTTATGGGGCGATGAGTATCGATGGATATTTAGCGAGAGAGGATCACCGGCTCGATTGGCTGATAGGGACAGAGGGCGAAGAAGAAACGAGCTATGACACCTTTTATGCGTCAGTCGATACGCTGATTATGGGGCGCAATACATATGAACAAGTTCTTCAGCTGTCACCAGATGAGTTTCCTTATGAAGGAAAGACATGTTATATCATGTCACGTACTTTACAAGACAGTCTGGAAGGAACCCATATCATTCGCGAAGATATCTTATCATTTGTGAAAAAATTAAAGAATGAAACAGGCCGGAATATTTGGATTGTCGGCGGCGGGGGACTGCTTCAATCTTTCATAAAAGAAAGATTGGTTGATGAGCTTTTTCTTCAAATCGTACCTGTCATGATTGGAAGAGGAATTCCTCTCTTTTCGCCAGCGGATCTGGAATCTAGGTTCTCATTACAGGAAGTACAACAATATAAACAAATTGCTGAAATGCATTTTATCTTAAAAGAAGACGGCCACTGAACCAAGGTGGTCTTTTTTTATGAAATAAACTCGTTGACAAGAAAATATCCTAGTGTTAGGATAAATTTATCCTAGTTTTAGGATTTATTGAAAAAGGAGTAGTTGCCATGGTGCAGCATGATCATGAATTAGATTTAAGGCTATTCCGCGTGTGGATGAAAGCCTATCAAGCCCTTTTTACAAATATCCAAAAAGACATTGAACGTTATGATATCGGATTTGAAAACTTTCAGATCCTTGAATTGCTCTACAGTAAAGGGCCTCAGCCTGTTCAAAAAATTAGCGATATCCTGTCAATCCCAAGTGGAAGCATGACATATGTCGTAAACAAACTAGAAAAACAAGAACTGGTGAAAAGGCAATGTGCGCCTTCAGATAAGCGGGTATTCCACGTACGGCTGACGGAAAAAGGGAAGCAATTGTTTGATGACATTTTCCCTAAACACACAGATGTCATTTCGCAAAATCTAGCCTTTATTGAAAAAGAAGAAAAAGAACAGCTGATTGAATTACTGAAAAAAGTCGGTTTAGGTGCAAAACAACTTCGCGAAAAGGGGAAACAAGATGACACTCAGCTTTGATACGTTGGTACGTGAAAGACGATCCGCATCAAATTTTTTGCCAAATATCTCGATTTCGAGAGAAGAGCTTAACAGCATATTTGAAGAGGTCAAGCTGGCACCATCTGCTTTTAACTTACAGCATACACAATATGTTGTCGTCCAAACAGAAGAGCTGAAAGAACAAGTAAGAGAAGCGGCATTTGGACAATATAAAGTGCACTCTGCTTCAGCAGCGATCATCGTACTCGGAGATCCAAACGCTTATGAGCACGCAGGGAACATATATGAAGGCCTAAAAATGCTAGGCATTATCAATGCGCAGCAATATGAAGAAATGGTCAGAGAGACCATGAGCTTTTATGTGCAGAGAGGAGCAAATTTCCAGAAGGAAGAGGCGATCCGCAATGCTTCATTATCTGCCATGCTGTTTATGCTTGCCGCTAAAAATAAAGGCTGGGATACTTGTCCGATGATCGGTTTTGATCCCGAAGCAATGAAAAAGGTATTAAACATTCAATCAGATTTGGTTCCTGTGTTAATGATTACACTTGGAAAAGAAAAAGTAGAGAGCAGACAAGCGAGAGGCTATAGAAAGCCAGTTTCTGAATTTGTGACATATTTATAAGATAGGGGGTTCCCATCATGGAACTAGGAATTAGTACATTTGTTGAAACAACACCCGATTTTCAAACAGGAAAAACAGTCAGTCACGCACAGCGTATTCGAGAAGTAGTAGAAGAAATTATTTTAGCAGATCAAGTCGGTCTCGATGTATTTGGCGTAGGTGAGCATCACCGTGAGGATTTCGCCGCATCGAATCCAGCTGTCGTCTTAGCGGCTGCAGCAACACAAACAAAAAATATTCGTCTGACAAGTGCAGTGACAGTTCTTTCATCAGCAGATCCTGTTCGTGTATTTCAGGATTTTGCAACGCTGGATGGACTATCAAACGGACGTGCAGAAATTATGGCAGGCCGTGGTTCATTTATTGAATCATTCCCGCTCTTTGGCTATGACCTTGATGACTATGAAGAATTATTTGAAGAAAAGCTTGATTTGCTGCTCAAATTACAGCAGTCAGAGCGTGTAACATGGAGCGGAAAGCATCGCCCATCCATTCAGGATGTTGGGGTGTATCCAAGACCTGTTCAAGATCCGCTTCCAATCTGGATCGGCAGTGGAGGAAACCGTGAATCTGTTGTACGTGCTGGATTACTAGGGTTACCGCTTGTACTTGCCATCATTGGCGGAAGTCCTAGACAGTTCGCACCGCTCGTTCAGCTGTACAAGCAAGCGGCAGTGCACGCTGGACATGACCCTGAGAAATTAACTGTAGCATCACATTCTCATGGATTTGTTGCGGCAGAAACAGACCTGGCAGCAGATCAATTCTTCCCATCTACACAGCATGTGATGAACACATTAGCGAGAGAGCGCGGCTGGGGACCTTATACTCGTTCTACGTTTGATGCAGCGAGAACTTTAGAAGGGGCGCTGTATGTAGGAGATCCAGATACAGTGGCAGAGAAAGTCATTCACCTTAGAAAAAATGTAGGCATCACACGTTTTATGCTTCATGTACCGGTTGGTTCAATGCCGCATGATCAAGTGCTGAAAGCCATTGAGCTATTTGGAAAAGAAGTGGCTCCTAAAGTAAGAGAAGAGGTTGCCCGCTGGGAAGCAGAGCAAAAATAAATAAAAAGGCCGATCAAGAGAATAGGTTTGATCGGCCTTTTCTTATGCTTAAGGATCAGTGATACATGGTTTTACTGTAGGGCATTTGGCAGCAGAAGCAAATGGTGTGATCGCCAAGGAGAAGAGGAAAACAAGTTGAAAACAGATGAGCCATTTTTTCATGAAATCACCTCCGTTCACAATTGTTTCACTAGATTGAGGTGAGGATAAATGCATAGAAGTATGTAACGCACTCTATCCAGCATAAGACAATGATATCATAATTTTCAAAAAATGAAAAAATAAACTTACAAAAGTTCTAAATTATGGTATAGTTTATACGTTCAACAAAAAAGGGAGGGATTTTTTTGTGAAAAAGGTCATGTCTTCTGTTTTGGTTGGAGCAATTGTCTTAACGGGTGCTGGGGTCACAGCTGCTCCAGTGGAAGCAAAGGAGCAAACAAACAGTGAAGTAACGGCTCAGGCCAGTCGAACTGTTTCAGTAACAAGAACATATACGACATCAAACATCCCAGAAAGTATTGTATATGCAGAGGATGGCTGGGTAGGGATTTTAAAACAAACCTCTATTGAAGAATTAGGATTAGGAAAATATAGAGTCACATTTACTGGAACAGTGGTACGCGATCCAGGATTTAATTAAATAAAACGCAAAGCTGACAGGTGGACAAGCCTGTCAGCTTTTTTCATGAGGATAATAAAGAATCATTTGCATCCGGACCATTTGTTCCCCGGCTTGTTGATACGTGTGCGTCCGGTCCGCTTTAAAACGAATAGAGTCTCCGGCTTTTAAGGTGTATTGTTCATCACCAATGGATAAATCAAGGACTCCCTCAAAAACAGTGATCAATTCCTCTGTTCCCCCAATGTGTTCACTCGCACGAAGCGACCCGCCTCGATCAATTTCCACTCGGTACATTTCAAATTTCCCCCGGTCATCGAAAGGGAAAGTCGTGTATACACGATATTTTCCATCATCTTCAGTTAAAACCTGTGCATCTTCCTTGCGTACTACCTTGATTTCAGGCTGTGGTGCGTGAATGAGCTCACTAAAAGATACCTTTAATCCGTTGGCGATTTTCCACAAAGTCGTGATGGTAGGGGTTGATTCTCCTCTTTCAATTTGTCCAATCATCGTCTTGCTGACACCAGTTAATTCTGCCATCTTTTCGAGGCTTAATTTTTTTTGATCTCTAAGAAGCCTCACATTTTTAGAAATAATCGATTGTACGTCTTCCATGAAAAAAACTCCTTTCTCTATTTACTTTATAAAGACCGAACGTTACAATAAAACGTAACATACGTAATAAAGTAATTAAAGTCTAAATAACGTATAAGGGAGGCGGCATCTTGATTGTATCCATGTTGATCTATGCTTTTGTTAGCAGCTTTACCCCAGGGCCAAACAACATCATGGCCATGGTCTTTACAAATAAATTTGGGGTCAAGCAAACGTTTCGATTTTGTTTAGGTGTGGGTATCGGATTTCTCGTTATTTTGTGTTTGAGCTGCTTCTTTAATCTCATTCTTTATCAAGTGATGCCGAAAATAGGCTGGGTCATGGCGTTCATCGGAGCTGCATACATGATTTATTTAGCGGTCAAAATCATGAAAAGTAAAGGCGGGGATGACGAAACACTTGATCGCTACAATCATTTTATCCCTGGTATGATGCTGCAATTCATCAACCCAAAAGCGATCTTGTATGGATTGACTGTGATTTCAACATTTGTTTTGCCATATGGACAATCTAATATGCAGTATGTCATATGGACGCTGATTCTCGCACTCATTGGCTTTCTCGGTACATTCAGCTGGAGCTTATTTGGTTCTTTGTATAAGCGGTTTTTGACTGCTTACGAAAAACCTTTCCAGTATGTGATGGGGCTGCTTCTGATATACAGTGCGATTTCAATGATATGGGGCTATGTGATGTAAGTAGTCAGGAGCTTGGCCGCTGTCTGCCCATCACAACAGTATCATAATATAATCCGTCACTCAGCCGTTTATCGTTTTTTAATACGCCTTCAATCAAAAAGCCGTGGTTCTCATATAACCGAATGGCTTTTTTGTTCGTTTCAAGCACATGAAGAGAGATCTTCTGAATGCCCTGCTGATCTGCCCAGTCAATTGAAGCGGCTAAAAGCTCTTTCCCGATATGATAGCCCCAAGCATCTTTCTGGATGGCGACGCCAAATGTCACTTTGTGAGCAGAGCGCTTGAGTGAATGGCCCTCGCATCTTGAAAAACCGACAATTTTTCCTTCAATAGCAGCAACCAAAAATAAATGCCGGCTTTGCTTGCTATCCTCTTGAATCAAAGCCTCAAATGCTTTTTCATCAAGAAAGGCTTCGCCTGGTTCACGGTCTAAATATTCTGTTTCACCATCGATTTTCAGTCTGAGAGCTGATAACTGCTTGGCATCAGCCGCTGAAGCGGACCGGATACGATAGGTCACCCCACGAACTGTGAATATCTTTTCAGAGACGATCATGAAATAGAACACCAACCCTTCTTCTAATGTCTATCATACCTGAAACGTGTACATCGCACACTCAGATGTTTTGTATCTTTCAAAAAGGCTAAATGAATAGTATCAAACGTGGAGGTGGAACAAATGAGTAAAGAAAAAGGACATATGGATAAAGCGAAAGGAAAAACAAATCAAGTCAAAGGCCAAGTCAAAGAAAAGCTTGGTGAAGCAACCGATCATCAAAACTTGAAAGCAGAAGGGAAAAAGGATCAAGCAAAAGGAAAGCTTCAAGATAAAAAAGGGGATGTCAAAAATAAGCTGAACCAGTAGAACCGAAACTAGTGCGTTGCTTCATGTATTCCTCATCACATGTTTTTCATCAAAAAAATGAATAGATGTGTGAAAAGAATTGATTATACGTTCTCACGATCATCATGTAGACTTGAGAGAGAAGACATGATCAAGGGAGATGGATGAAATGGAGCACGTGTGGAAGAAAGTCGACGAGTATATCACAGACAAGTTGATTCCTAAAGATGATGTATTGGAGCAAGCCCTTACTCATAATAAGCAAGCAGGTCTGCCAGAAATTGATGTGTCACCAGCCCAAGGGAAAATGCTTTATTTATTAGCAAAAACGAAGAATGCAAAGCGCATTTTAGAAATCGGGACACTCGGTGGATACAGTACTATTTGGCTGGCGCGTGCTCTTGAGGAGGATGGGGAACTCATCACATTAGAGGCTGTCAGCCATCATGTAAAGATCGCACAGCAAAACATCAGCAGAGCGGGCTTATCGGAACGAGTGAGCATTTTGCAAGGAAAGGCATTAGATACGTTATCTCAGTTAAAAGAGAGGGCTGTGCTTCCATTCGATTTGATCTTCATTGATGCAGATAAACCGAACAATCCGAAATATCTGAAGTGGGCATTAGATTTCTCGAAAAAAGGAACCGTCATTATTGCAGACAATGTCGTCAGAAATGGAGCCGTCCTTCATGACTCTGATGGGGATGAACGAGTACAAGGAACTCGTGAATTTTTCGATTTACTCAAACAAGAGCCGAGAATAGAGGCAACAGCGATTCAAACTGTTGGGGAAAAAGGTTATGATGGATTTGTATACGGAATCGTCAAATGAAACAAAGCTTAACCACATGCGGTTAAGCTTTTTCTTTTAGAAAAACCATCTAGCAGTGCCCATCAGCATGACGTCGACAAGAACAGTAAGTGACAAGCTTTTTGTCCAAACAGCAATGAGTATAGTAGGAGTCAATACAGCCAGATACATCCAGTGGATAGTGACGCCTGTGCCAGTTGTTGTATGGATGAAGAGATGCTCTGCAATCAAAGCTGTAAAGATACAAATAGGAATAAACGATAACCATTTCAGCACCACTTCAGGCAGCTGAATACTCCGTACAAATATAAAGGGTACGACCCTTGGAATGATGGTGACGATCATACAACCAACAATGAGCCATAACATAAAGCTATTGATCATTTATCTGTCACCACCCCAATGGTTGCGACAAGTACAGTAGCTATGAGAACAGCCACATGTGATGGAACAAAATGAAGCAGAACAAACATGGCAACGACCATATACAACACAAGCGACAGGCGATGAGTTAACTTATTTTTTGGTACTGTCTGTAACGAAAGGACTAGCAGTGCAGCAAACATCGCTGATAAAGCAAAATCAAGACCAAGCGCTTCAGGATCTGAAATCCAGTGTCCAAAAATGCCGCCAAGTATGCAGGCTGCAATCCAGCATAAATACGCCGTTATGTTTAGTCCGTGCATCCACCTGTTATTCAGCCTTCCTTGCTGCGCTAATTTATTCATCGCTACACCGAAGGATTCATCAGTCAGCAATAGACCGAATCCAATATTTTGTTTCACAGAGTAGCGTGTAAAATGAGGAGCAAGCGTCAGGCTGAGCAATAAATGACGCAGATTCACAATAAATGTGGTGAAAATAATAGCAGAAAGGGGACTACCCGTCACAAGCAGTGCACAGATTATAAACTGTGAAGCACCTGCGTAAATAAAAATCGATAAAAGCGCAATGTCCCATATACTTAACTGTGCGCTAATTCCAACAATTCCGAAGGCAAACCCAATACTCATATAACCGAGCAGGGTTGGCACACAATCTTTTATTCCCTCAAGAAACGGTTCGTGTTCCGTGCTGGGAATGTGTTTCCTCGCTTCAATATCCAACGTCCTCTACTCCTTTTCTGCATGGCCACCTATAGTTTTACTTACTATATGAAAACGAATTCAGCATGTCAATATCCGTTTATCTTCTATTATATGAAGAAAAATGGTGACAAAAAAGGATTGAAGTCAACCAGAATTTGTTATAAAGTAGTCTGAAAATAAAAACAAATGAGGTGACGACAATGCTATGGAAGCCTTTATTTGAACATGATGTACCAAACACCCTCCGTCCATAACGGAGAGTGATCTCCGTTTGTGGATATGGCGATCAATATATCCAGTAACGGAGGGGAAAAGATGAAGGAAAAATATATAGGCGCCCTTTACCTAGCAATCGCTGCAAGTATTTGGGGCGGCATGTACGTTGTTGTCAAAGTAACAGTAGCGGTGGTTCCGCCGCTTGAGCTTGTATGGATGAGATATGCTGTAGCAGGAATCGTGCTGGTGTGCACCATTTGGCGCTTGGGCTATTCCTTTCGATTAGATAAAAAAGATATCCCGCTTGTTGTCATGATCGGATTGATCGGAAATTTCCTATCAATTGTGACCCAAGAAATTGGCACCATGTATACGTCGGCACAAATGGGAGCTGTGATCACATCTGCGACCCCTGCTTTTATGGTGCTGTTTGCGTTCTTTCTATTAAAAGAAGCCATGACTGTTCGAAAGTGCGCATCCATCCTGCTTGCGACAGCAGGTGTATGGCTCATGATTGGACCAGTCGCAGTGCAAACAGATGAATTTGTTGGCGGTCTTTCATTAGTTTTTGCTGCTTTAACTTGGGCACTGATGTCTGTTTTGCTGAAACGAGTTCCAGGAAAATACCCTCAAGTCGTGACGACCACATATGCGATCATCATTGCGTTCATTGTCTTAACACCAGCTGCTTTATTTCGTTTACCTTATCTAGATGTGGAGCAGATGGCAAGGCCAGAGATTTGGGGCGGCATTCTCTATCTAGGCATCATCTCAACAGCTCTAGCATTCTTTTTGTGGAATAGAGGGCTTCAATTGATGGATGCCTCGAGCGGCGGTCTGTTCTTTTTCTTTCAACCGATCGTAGGGGCAGCTCTCGGCTGGCTGCTTTTAGGTGAAGAGATGGGGATACGCTCATTCATTGGGATTCTATGTATCTTTGCAGGAGTCTATACTGTACTGCGTCAAAAGGAATAAGAAGAGATGTCCCTTATAAAAGGGGCATTTTCTTTAAAATGGACAGGGAAGAGAGTAGAGGTTGGGGGGAAGCAGAATGATACAATTTCCGCATTTGCAAAAAGGACAAACAATTGGCGTCACAGCACCTTCCTCAGGTGTACAGCCATCTTTGCATGACATGTTTCAGCTTTCATGTGAACGAATGAAACATAGAGGCTATGATGTCATATGTGGAGAGACGGTCTGGCAGCAGGAAAAGGCAAAATCTGCGCCTGCGATAGAACGAGCAAACGAACTTCAGTACATGATGACATGTGAGGAGATTGATCACATCATCCCGCCATGGGGAGGACAGCTGCTTTTGGAAGTATTAGAGCACCTTGATTTCTCATCGATGAAAAAAAAGTGGATTCTTGGTTACTCAGATACGAGTGCACTTCTGCTGGCGTTAACATTAAAAACAGGCATTGCCACAGCGCATGGACCGAACTTAGTCGATCTAAGAGGAGAAGAGCTGGATCAAACGACTGCCATGTGGGAACGAACACTTTCCGCTAAAGGGGAGACGGAGATAACCCAGTTTTCTTCATCTATGTATCAAAAGGAATGGCAGCATGACAACCCGAGTAAACATGTCTTTCATTTAACAGAATCGACCGCATGGCATACGGTTGATCAACAAGAAATGACAGTGAAGGGAAGACTGATGGGTGGCTGCATTGATATTATACGTCACTTAGCAGGGACACCTTATGGGGACGTAAAAACTTTTCAGAAAACATTCATAAAAGATGAACCGATTCTCTGGTATTTCGAAAACTGCGCATTAAATGCTGCAAGCGTGAAGAGATCACTTGTTCAATTAAAACTAGCAGGGTGGTTTGATCACTGTTCAGGTATGATGTTTGGGCGAAGTGCAGTAGATGTGCCTGTTGAAGGGTATCAGTATCAGGATGTATATGAAGAATTACAAAAGGAACTACAAATCCCCATTTTTTACGACATAGATTGTGGACATGTCCCGCCGCAAATGACACTGATTAATGGGGCATATGCAGAAGTGCAGCTGCATCCTCAAGGAAAAGCCGTACTAAAGCAAACATTTTTAGCATAAAAAAGGAAAGGGCGAACCCTTTCCTTCATATAACATTACATCCCTTTTGTTTCTTCACCAGCTTTAGGAACTTCCCACGCTGACTCACGGAATACTTTTTCCCATTTAGATACGACAATACATGCAACGGCATGCCCTGGAACATTCACGCCTGTTCGTGCCATATCCATAATTCGGTCAACACCGGCTATGATGGCAACGCCTTCTGCTGGAAGACCTACTGCATGAGCGGTTGCCAAAAGAACAACGAGTGAACCGGATGGCACAGCTGCAATACCTTTACTCGTTAACACAAGAACAAGCATCATCAAAAGCTGCTGTGACAGACTCATATCGACACCAAATGCTTGTGCAAGGAATACGCAGGCAACCGATAAATATAAACTTGATCCGTCACAATTGAGAGAAAGACCAGATGGAATTACAAAAGAAACGATTCTTTTTGGACACCCGTATTTCTCCATTCGTTCCATCAATTGAGGAAGGACAGTTTCAGTGCTCGTAGTAGAGAAGGCAACAAGGAACAAATCCCAAATCATTTTTAATACTTCGAAGTAGTTAAAACGGAAGATCAGTGCGACCAGAGGGAATAAAGCAAAGAGAATAATGAATAATCCTAAAAATACAGTCCCGACAAGCTTCATCATTGGGATTAATAAAACAATGCCATATTGACCGACAGAAGCAGCCATTAATGCAAGAACCCCAATAGGTGCTGTCACCATCACCATCTGTGTGAGCTTAAACATGATTTGTGCCACTGATTCAAAGAAGGTGAGAACAGGAGCAGAAGCTTTACCGATGCCGCTTGCCGCTACACCAAATAAGATGGCGAAGAAAATGACAGCAAGTAAATCATTCTGAGCCATAACATCGACGATATTGGTTGGAATGATATCTAATACCATTTGTTTAAAGTCAACGACCTTCTCCGTATAACCATCTAATTCCCCAATATCTTTCTTAGCTAATTTAGAGAAATCGAGGCCAACGCCAGGCTTTAGCCCATTTGCCAATAATAGCCCGATCCCAAGAACGATGGTTGTGATGACCTCAAACCAAATGATTGTCTTTAATCCAAGGCTGCCCATTTTCTTCATGCCGCCGCTGCCGGCTGCACCAATAACAATGGTAGAGAACACGATTGGAACAACGATCATTTTAATCAGCCTGATGAATCCATCTCCAATTGGCCTGAGCGCCATTCCGAAGTCAGGGAAGAAATGGCCGATAAGAGCTCCTATCACCAAAGCGATCATGATTTGAAAAGCGATAAACTTTTTCATCATCTCCTACCTCCTTTAATTGATTGGAAAAATATTAAGAATTTTCCAATAAATAAAAATTCTATGTGGTCATGTTTTGTCCTCCTTTGTATTTAGAAAGATTTTATTTAAGAATCATTAGAATTATGAAGAAAGAAAAGAAAATAGGGCTATTACATGTCTATTGATCTAAGAAAAAATCAATTTTAAAAAACATGAAACTTTTTTAGAAAAATGTATTGACCCTTTTATATAATTCATGGTATATTTTTATTCGTCGCTGATGACGTATTTGAAACACAGACGTTCACACGCATGCGGCAAACAAATTTTAAAAAGATGTTGACTTAATAAAAACGATATGTTAAGATAATTAAGTCGCCTGATTAAGCGCCCGTAGCTCAATTGGATAGAGCGTTTGACTACGGATCAAAAGGTTAGGGGTTCGACTCCTCTCGGGCGCGCCAATACAAACCACGCGGGTGTAGTTTAGTGGTAAAACCTCAGCCTTCCAAGCTGATGTCGTGAGTTCGATTCTCATCACCCGCTCCATTTTTGAACATGATCTTTGAAAACTAAACAAGACAAAACGTACCTGTTAATTCGAGTTTTTATAAAAAAATCCTATGATACTTCATAGGTAGTCAGTCAAACTGGCGAAAAGCAAAACTTCGGTTTTGTACTTTTTCGGAGAGTTTGATCCTGGCTCAGGACGAACGCTGGCGGCGTGCCTAATACATGCAAGTCGAGCGAACAGAA
>NZ_JBCPSO010000004.1:0-421725 GCF_051129925.1 Bacillus sp. Je.9.29.b | reverse complement strand
GCGCCGGTAGAGCCAGTAGCTCCGGTAATACCCGTCACACCAGTAGGACCTGTTGGTCCAGTAATACCCGTTGCCCCCGTAGTTCCAGTTGAACCGGTGATACCAGTGGCACCGGTAGGACCTGTTGGTCCAGTAATACCTGTTGCCCCCGTAGTTCCAGTTGAACCGGTGATACCCGTTGCCCCGGTAGGTCCGGTAGCTCCAGTGATACCCGTTGCGCCAGTAGGTCCAGTAGCTCCAGTGATACCCGTTGCGCCAGTAGAACCAGTAGCTCCAGTAATACCCGTGACACCAGTAGGACCTGTTGGTCCCGTAACACCTGTAGTCCCGGTAGGACCAGTAGCTCCAGTGATGCCCGTTGCGCCAGTAGGACCGGTAGCTCCGGTAATACCCGTGGCGCCGGTAGAGCCAGTAGCTCCGGTAATACCCGTGGCGCCGGTAGAGCCAGTAGCTCCGGTAATACCCGTGGCGCCAGTAGGTCCAGTAGGTCCAGTATCTCCAGTGATACCCGTGACACCTGTAGTCCCGGTAGGACCAGTATCTCCAGTGATACCCGTCGCACCAGTAGAACCAGTAGCTCCAGTAATACCCGTTGCACCCGTAGGTCCAGTAGCTCCAGTAATACCTGTAGCGCCAGTAGGACCAGTAGCTCCGGTAATACCCGTTGCGCCGGTAGAGCCAGTAGCTCCGGTAATACCCGTCACACCAGTAGGACCGGTATCTCCAGTGATACCCGTTGCGCCAGTAGTTCCAGTAGCTCCGGTAATACCCGTCACACCAGTAGGACCGGTATCTCCAGTGATACCCGTTGCGCCAGTAGTTCCAGTAGCCCCAGTGATACCCGTTGCGCCAGTAGAACCAGTATCTCCAGTAATACCCGTGACACCAGTAGGTCCGGTAGCTCCGGTAATACCCGTTGCGCCGGTAGAGCCAGTAGCTCCTGTGATGCCCGTTGCGCCGGTAGAGCCAGTAGGTCCGGTAATACCCGTCACACCAGTAGGACCGGTAGCTCCAGTGACACCTGTAGCGCCAGTAGCTCCGGTAGCTCCGGTAATACCCGTTGCGCCGGTAGAGCCAGTAGCTCCGGTAATACCCGTGGCGCCAGTAGGTCCAGTAGCTCCAGTAATACCCGTGACACCAGTAGGTCCGGTAGCTCCGGTAATACCCGTTGCGCCGGTAGAGCCAGTAGCTCCAGTGATGCCCGTTGCGCCAGTAGTTCCAGTAGCTCCAGTGATGCCCGTTGCGCCAGTAGGTCCAGTAGCACCAGTGATACCCGTTGCGCCAGTAGGACCAGTATCTCCAGTGACACCTGTAGCGCCCGTAGGACCGGTAGCTCCAGTGATACCTGTAGCGCCCGTAGGACCGGTAGCTCCGGTGATACCCGTTGCCCCGGTAGGACCAGTAGCTCCGGTAATACCCGTCACACCAGTAGGACCTGTTGGTCCAGTAATACCAGTGGCGCCGGTAGAACCAGTAGCTCCAGTAATACCCGTGACACCAGTAGGACCTGTTGGTCCCGTAACACCTGTAGTCCCGGTAGGACCAGTATCTCCAGTGATACCTGTAGCTCCAGTAATACCCGTGACACCAGTAGGACCGGTAGCTCCGGTAATACCCGTGACACCAGTAGGACCGGTAGCTCCAGTGATACCCGTTGCGCCAGTAGTTCCAGTAGCACCGGTAATACCCGTGACACCAGTAGGACCGGTAGCTCCAGTGATACCCGTTGCGCCAGTAGTTCCAGTAGCCCCAGTGATACCCGTTGCGCCAGTAGTTCCAGTAGCTCCAGTAATACCCGTGACACCAGTAGGACCGGTATCTCCAGTGATACCTGTAGCGCCAGTAGAACCAGTAGCACCAGTAATACCCGTTGCCCCCGTAGGTCCAGTTGAACCGGTGATACCCGTTGCCCCGGTAGGACCGGTAGCTCCAGTAATACCCGTTGCGCCAGTAGAACCAGTAGCCCCAGTGATACCTGTAGCGCCAGTAGAACCAGTAGCCCCAGTAATACCCGTTGCCCCCGTAGGTCCGGTTGAACCAGTGATACCTGTAGCGCCAGTAGGACCAGTAGCTCCGGTAATACCCGTCACACCAGTAGGACCTGTTGGTCCAGTAATACCAGTGACACCGGTAGGTCCAGTATCTCCAGTGATGCCGGTTGCCCCCGTAGGTCCAGTAGCACCGGTAATACCCGTGGCACCAGTAGGACCTGTTGGTCCAGTAATACCCGTGACACCGGTAGGTCCAGTTGAACCGGTGATACCAGTGGCACCGGTAGGTCCAGTATCTCCAGTGATGCCGGTTGCCCCCATAGGTCCGGTTGATCCAGTGTTACCTGTGGTACCAGTAGGCCCAGTTTCACCTGGTGCTGCTAAAAGTGTGTAATCTGACGACGTATCTGGTGTACCTGAAGGTGGTGCAGAATCCACAATATACGTACCACCACCATAAGTGACCACTTGCCCTACTGAGTATGTTGGTGCCATAACAGGATCATAGGCTTCAACACCACTTAATCCGATCCCAGTAGGCCCCGTAGGCCCAGTTTCTCCAGAAGCAGCCAAAAGGGTATAGTCGGGGGAGAGTCCAGGTATTCCTGATGGAGCGTCAACATTGGCAATGTAAGTACTGCCATTAAACGTGACCACTTGCCCTGCATCGTAATCTTGTGATTGTGAGGGATCAAAAGGAAGAGCGCCGGTTAACCCGCCAGCAGGTCCAGTAGGTCCGGTTGGTCCAGGGGGACCTGCTGGGCCTCTTGGTCCAGCTCTTTGATTTGGTTTTGGTTGTTTTATTCCTTTTGCAATCTGGCAAGGTTGATTCCCTTGAGATATATTTTGTTTTGGATATTCTTGTTTAATGAATGGACAGTCTTTTTTTCGAGGACGGTCATGACGTGATCTTTTGTAATGAGGCTGTTCATGGTATTTACCGCAAAAGGGACATTTGTGTTCGAATTGATTGTACAAATTGCCCATCTCCTAGAATTGATATTTCATTCTATGTGCAAATTTTCAAATTGGAAGTAAAACCTAGAAAATCATCATTTCGAAAATCATCGAATCAAATCATTTAAATCTTTCATGGATTTGTGTTATGGTGTTGAAAGTATAAAATAGTATGATTTTTGACAGAAATGGGGACATCATTTATGAGTCAATCAGTTTTACAAGGCAAAGCCTATTCCGTTTTAAATTTATCCTCAGTGACAGAAGGAGGTACCATTAAAGAATCTTTTGATCGTAGTATGGATTTAGCAAAGAAGGCGGAGAAGTGGGGCTATCATAGATACTGGCTGGCAGAACACCATAACATGGAAGGGGTAGCGAGCTCTGCAACGTCTGTTTTAATTGGATATATTGCGGGAGGCACCGAAAAAATTCGAGTAGGGTCTGGCGGGATTATGCTGCCAAACCACTCTTCACTTGTCATTGCCGAACAATTTGGCACACTTGAGACATTGTATCCGGGGAGAATTGATTTAGGTCTTGGCAGAGCACCAGGGACGGATCATTTAACAGCAAGAGCGCTTAGACGTAATCTTCATAACGGAGAAGATTTCCCAGAGCAGCTTGAAGAACTTCGTCAATATTTCAAGCCGACCGGTCAGGTTAAAAAACATGTAAGAGCTGTTCCGGGAGAAGGTCTGGACATTCCGATTTGGCTCCTTGGTTCAAGTGGTTTTAGCGCCAGACTTGCAGGAGAACTTGGATTACCATTTGCCTTTGCAGCACATTTCTCACCTAAAAATACAATTCCCGCGTTAGAGTTGTACAGACAGTCATTTAGACCTTCTGATGTATTAAAAGAGCCTTATGCCATGGTCGGTGTGACGGTTTTTGCTGCAGATCAAACAGAACGGGCTGAATACTTGGCAACCTCTCATTATCAGCGGTTTTTAAGTCTTATTCGCAACACACCAGGAAAATTGAAGGCGCCTGTCGACAGCATGGACGGTCTTTGGAGTCCATATGAAAAGGCGATGGTGGATGAACAATTAAGCTCGACTATCATTGGGGATAAAGAAAAAGTAAAAATAGAATTAGAAGCCTTTATTGAAGCTACACAAGCAGATGAAGTGATGATTAATTCGGATATGTTTGATCATCAAGAAAGAATGCGTTCGTATGAAATCATCGGAGAAATTTTTCAAGAGACACAAGAAAAATAAACATAAAAAAAGAACTGCACAGAGCAGTTCTTTTTTATTTAAGCTTTTGTAAAAATGCGAAATGGTTGTCCGATTGGCAGAACAATACGGCCAAAATGTGTATTAAGAACAACAGCTGCAGAACCATAAAATGAAAGCAGGGAAATGATCAATTCTGCAATACCAGCCATGGTATGAGTTACATCATACATCACACCAAATGTACTAAGGGAAAGACCAATGAATAAGAAATCAATAAAGACGAAAATCAAAAATAACACTTTATGTGTTTCCATTGCACCAATCGTCATAAACAAGCTGAAAATCAAATAACCAATAAACGCAAAGCCTAGCTGTTTTGGATCTGCTGCTCCCGCAAGCGTTTTCCCAAAGACGCCGGCTTGAATGAGCCAAGTTGTTCCAACGCCCATCCAGAAAAGACCGAATGCGCCAAAAGCAGTGGCTCCAAAAATATTATGATGCTTTGAATCTTGTATGGACGCGATCAGCTGCGCGATTCCTCCAAGGAAGATAGCCCAAGGTAAAATAAGGGAAGTGCCATCTGTGATTCCTAGTTTTTGTGAGGACGCAACGAGCGTCACCATTGCTAAACCAAACAAACCAAGTGGTGTTGGGTCTGCAATTGATAATCGAATTGCTTGAACATTCTGTTTTTCCATAATGACCTCCTACAATTTGCACTTACAAAAGATACTCGAATTCGATAGAAACGTCAAGCTCTTTTTTAGTAGACACTTGCATCGTCTTCCAAATAAATCTATATTTAATACATATCAAATGTGATAGAAAAAGAGGGATAAAATGAGTAAGGGCTTATCTGGAAAAACGATTGCCATTTGTGGAACGAGAAAAACAGAAGAAATGCGTACACTTGTCGAAAAGCAAGGGGGACAAGCCGTTATTCGCTCTCTTCAAGGAACCGTATTTTTAGCCAAAGAGGAATTAAAGCCAGGCATAGAAACCTTTGTGAAACAAGGGGCCGACTGGGTGATCTTGACAACAGGCATCGGTACAGATACATTGATTGAGAGTGCAGAAGAGCTGCAGCTTGGTAAAGAATTTATGAACATTCTATCAAATGCCCATATTGCTTCAAGAGGGTACAAAACCTTTGCTGCTTTGAAAAAACGCGGAATTCAGCCTGAGGTCTCTGATGAAGACGGTACGGTTCGGGACTTGATTTCAAAGCTTGAAGACAAGGAATTTCAAGGAAAACGTGTGATGGTGCAGCTTCATGGTGAAAATGCACCAGCTCTCATTCATTTTTTACATAAAAAAGAGGCAGATGTTTTGCCGCTTTTACCATATCAGCACACACCTCCTGAACCAGAGGCAGCTGAAACGCTGCTGAAAGAAATGAAAGATGGACAAGTTCATGCCGTTTGTTTTACAACCGCTGTCCAAGTTCACGCCTTTTTCAAACTAGCCGCAGAATGGGGAAGAAAAGAAGAATTGCAAGCATTATTCGAGCAGCACGTGCTTGCAGTAGCAGTCGGGAAAGTCACTGCTGAAGCTTTAAAAGAAGAGGGAATAGACCGAATTCTTGCCCCGTCACTTGAGAGAATGGGTGCAATGATAATAGAGTTATCTCGATATATGGAAAAACAATCAGCACTCTCATAAAAAAACGCCTTTCACCAGATCAGTGAAAGGCGTTTTGGTTAGATTGTCCGTTTTCGATTCGTCCGAATTTTTTTGAGTACAAAGTAGAGAACAATCAGGACAATGGCAATGACCATAATGGGGGTTGTATAAGCATGAGCAACACTTTGAATATGATCCCATTTTGTCCCAAGCTGCATGCCAAGATAGATAAATAAGATAGACCAAGGGATGGCAGCTAATCCTGTCAAGAAAACGAATTTCAAAAAAGGCATTTTGGCAATACCCGCTGGAATCGAGATGGCATGACGGACAACAGGGATAAAGCGGGCGGTAAAGACTACACCGGTTCCATATCGGTCAAACCAGCGCTCTGCAGTCGCGATATGATGTTCATGGATGAACAAATACTTTCCATACTTTGTTAAAAAAGGTCGTCCGCCGTACAGACCGATCCAGTAAATAAAACACTGGGCAAGCGTACCACCGATGACGCCGGCAATCACAGCTCCAACAAAACCAATTGTGCCTGTTGACACCATATATCCGCCATAGGCAAGTACAATTTCACTCGGAATGATTTCAATCATCAGCCCTAGTGCTACACCTACATAACCAAGGCTTGTCAGCCAGGTTAAAATTTCATTAAAAAAGGTTCCCATTCATTTCACTCTGCCTTTAAATACGATTTTTCTTCAAGCATCCTTATAAGAGCCTATGCTTGTTTTGCTTTTCTCATGAGTATGCTTTCTATATATGCCAGCATGGCTTGCGGCTCATACAGACACCACTGAACCTGGCTTTTTCATCAAGTCTATGTTGGCAAGCTCTCGTCTAGCAGATTTTATCATACCATATTTGCCGGCATTTAGACGATCTACTTGCTATGTGAAAAATAGTCACCATAAAAAAATAGGCTGCATCCGTTTTTTCAGCAGAACATGATATAATTTGCTAGATGAAACGAACGGGTGGTGCACAAACATGTATTTAACAATCGCAGAAACAGCTGAATACTTGGAAGTATCAGAATCGTATATTGAAAAATTAATCCAGCAAAAAAAGATCCGTTACGTATTTGACGGGGAATCTTATCTTATTTATCAAGGGCAGTTTCAAACGCATTTAAAGCAGCTCGAACAATATAAAGAGCTCGTCCAAGAGATCTTAAATGAACCGATTCCGGAAGACCCCGATGTAAAGGATGAAGATTAGAATATTGTCATTTTTTCAATTGATTCAACATGGATCAATGTAGAAAGAATAATCTTTATATTAACTTATGCTCAAATGGTTCTCGCTCTTTCTCGAATGACAATCATTAGCAGCAAAAGGCAGTGAAAACAATGGGGACAACTACTTTATGTGAAGCCTGTCAAAAAAACGAAATGAACGTTGTAGAATCGTCTGATGAACCGAAACAGCCTTATCAATTATGCTATCAATGCCACGAAAGACTACTCACCTATTCATTACGGCCTATTGAATGGTATAACCTAGCTGTTCTCCATTCTCCTAAACAATTTTTACTCCCGCGATGATTTTTATGGAGAGGACGGACAGGCTTTCCAACTAAAGGAGGACGTCGTCATTACCAAAAGTGAGAAAGCACCAACATTAGAAGCCGTTAGGCGTGATTTGGTGTCTTTATTAGACTTTTCAATCACTAGATGGTTTCTTGAGGATGATGTCATCGATGCGCTAAAGCAGCACGATCAGCAAAAAATCTTGGATTCTATTCAAAGTAGGTTTTATGAAACGGAGCATGCCGAAGTGAAATCACGAATGTTAGAAATCGCGGCTGATGTTCTCGATACATTTGCCGCTGAATGGGTCAGGGAACTTTTGGATCACGAGGACGAAGAATTCCTTTATCCACTTTCGTGGGCAGCAGCCAGCAGTTTGCCGAGAGATGAGGGATTACACCATATATTAGAAAAATTGAAATCGATCAGTGAAAAAGAATTGCCGTTAGAGGCTTTTATTTGCCTGCACCGTTTCCGTTCTCACAAAATATTGGATTGGATGGAGTCAAATTGCACCCATTTTCACGATCAGTGGGGAAGGCTGGCAGCCGTCAGCTGCCCAACCTGGGAGAGAATGAAATCTTGGCTAAACAAAGGAAGACCTTTCAGCTTAATTGCACTAGATACAATGGCAAACTGTGCAGGGAATAGACCGGCCCTAGTGGAACAATATTCACCTAAAATCCTTAAAACGGATAAAAATGAAGTAGAAAAGATTTTACATGATGTTAATCAAAAAGATCCGGTTCCACGAGTGAAAATGAAAGTGTCCAAAATCTTGGAGAACAAACAAGACATATTTGCATAAGCCTTTTTATTGGCTGACTCCCGTTTGAACAATTTTCATGTGGCATTTCACTTGTACATCTGCATCAGGATAAATGTCTTGCCATTTTTCTGGTGTCATTGCCTTGTCTTTTGATCTATACCTAAGGCCCAGTCCAAGCGGGTCTATGTTTTGCTTTTTAAATGACTGTACAAGATCTTCTCCTTGCTGAGTGATACGTTTTTCAACTTCTTTTTCGACTTGGTCCAATATATTCGGTTTATCAATTTTTTTGGACTTCATGAATTCTTTTAATTCGCCTTTTAGTTTGATATCAATCGTGATATGAGGCTTTTTTGTTAGGCTTTTCGTCGGTTTGATCTGGTAAGACACATGTGATTTGATATTTTCAATGACAACATGAGTCTTCGCTCGATTATGCAATTGAAACTCATAGATGCCATTTTTATGATTTTCAATCATCGCTTTAAATGTGAACGTGTCTTCTCCTGGAATATGACCCACCATTTTTTCTTGATCAAATAGAGCAACGCCTGAGACCTTGATGGCATTGCTTGTTCTTTTAATGTAAGGGAGATAAGCATCGACCCCTTTTGCCATCATCTGATTCATAAAAATATGCTGATTTGTGACAGGCTCATTGCCATTTCGCATATTTTGGGCTAACAGATCAGAGAGATATACACCTATATTTAAGTTCGTTTGATTCATTTTTGTGTATAATAATTCTTCGACTTCTCCGCCAACAATCGCAAACACTTGGCGTGAACCAATAATAGGATCACGATAAATGTAATTCATTAAATCGATCATGCCGACTTCTTTTGCTAACTTTTCACTGACTAAAATAACGAGCACCTGGCCCATAACCACCGGAAAAGGCGATTTTTCTGACACGAGAAATTGGATATTACTAATCGTGTTTGACTTTGCACTTAATATTTGATAGCTGCCTTGCTCTTCACTTTTAAAGACGGGAAAGACAAAAAAGCCCTTCATTTCGCCATCTTCCATTAAATCAAATCCTGCCGCCTGGGAGATATTTAATTCATCTAATAGACGGGGCTGTGCACAGCTAGTTAACAAAAGACTAAACAACATGAGACCTATGAGTACATACTGTTTCATGTTCGTTTTTTCACCCACCTTTTTTTCAGCATCAGTCCAATGACCATACAGACAATCAATCCATAGATCAGAATGAATCCGCTAAATTCCACCCATTGATTAAAGGTTTCAAAAGAAGTTGCACTGGCAAAAAACGAAAACATGATCAGAATGAGGATGCTGAGTCCGATGAATGTGACGCGCTGGCTCGTATGAAGCACTTGTTTTGCCATGCGGCTCGCAGCCCATAATGGAATCGCGATATTTGGAATGATCAAAATCAGCCAAAGAGACACTTCAATAAATTCAAAACGCTGGATAAACGGAAGCTTCACAATGCTGGTTAACGTTAGCGTCGGCCATTTTGTTAATTTGAGCTGAGCACTTGAGTAATATGCAATGGAGACGAGAAAAGTGAGCAAGTTTAAGCATGTTGTAAATAATACCCCCATGTGAGCAAATTTTTGAGATGTCTGAGCTTGTTTAATAAAGGGATAATAGACAAGCAGCGTCCCAAAACCAAACATGGATAAGGACGCATCTTTGACTCCCACAAGCAGCTGAGAAAATGTATGATCAAACATTGGGAACATGAAACGAATATGACTATATTTCATGACATAAAAACAAATAAACGTCATCCAATACGTCAGTACAATGCTAAAAAATGCCCATCCAGCAATGGTTCTAAAGCCGCCGGTATGAATGTAATACACAAGCAGCAGCAGTACGGATGCAAACAAAAGACCAGGGATTTCTTTAAACAGCCATACATGGATCACATCCATGTAATGGATAAGAACGGTCAGCGACAAAGAAGCAAAATATAAGATATAAAGAATGTTGAATAATTGCCCAATCCATTTGCCAAATACATATTGTGTGATTTCACCAAATTCATCCGAAGGTGCCTTTTTAAACATCAAGTACATGAGAAAGATCATGACATTGACGCTCATGCCAGAAATCAGAATGGCGATCCATCCATCATTATTGATAGAACGAACAAGGTTTGTTTGAAAGTTTAAAATGCTGACACCGACTTGATTGGCATTGATGAGAAAAAACACAAAATAAGGGGATACTTGAAATTTCTCTTTGACAGAAGAAGAGCTCATGCCTTCACTTCCTTATTCATAAAAATCATTTTTCCCCTTGCGGCCTTGCTTAGGCTTAGAGCGATGGATGGTTTCATTTTGCGGACGTAAATTTTCCGGCCTTTTGTTCAAAAAACGGAGCTGAGGACGAATCAAACTGCCCTTTAAATCAGCAAGGCGCATTGGAAAAATAGGCTCTAAATACGGCCGGCCAATTGAAGTTAATTTCATTAAATGGGTGAGCAGAAAGGATCCCATCACTGCAATACCTAATGCGCCCCAAACCTGTGCTGCGAGTAAAAAAGGAAATCTCAGCAACCGAATGGCACTGCCCATTTTGTAAATAGGGGTGACAAATGAGGCAAGAGCAGAAAGGGCAACAATAATGAGTAAAATATTGCTCGTTAAGCCTGCTGCTACAGCAGCCTGTCCAATGACAATCCCTCCAACAATCCCAAGTGTCTGCCCGACTTTAGCCGGGAGCCTTGACCCTGCTTCTCTTAGTAATTCAATCGAAATCTCTAAAAATAGTGCCTCAATGATCGGAGGAAATGGCACAAGATAGCGCGAGGACACAATGGTTTCTAATAAATCCTTTGGGATCAGCTCATAATGAAAAGTTAAAACGGCAACATATAAAGGTGTTGCAAAAATGGAAAATATCACAGCAAATATGCGTAACAGCCTAAAGCAAGAAGCCGCAATCCATGACATATTGTAGTCTTCCATAGTGGAAAAATACTCAAGTAAAATAGTCGGGGCAAGCAAGACATGAGGCGAACCATCCACTAATATGGCAATTTTCCCTTCTGATAAGCCTGAAGACACGCGGTCGGGTCTTTCTGTATTCAAAAACAACGGAAAGATCGTATTGGACACATCATAAAGCATTTGAGCAAGGTAATTCGCATCTGAAATCTGATCATAATTAACGTCCTCAATTCGCTGAAGAACCGTTTCGATGTTTTCCGGGTTGGCGATTTCTTCAATATATAACACGGCTACTTTTGTTTGAGACAGCGTACCAACCGTCTTTTCCTCAACTTTCAGGTTAGGCGTCGGCAGCCGCCGCCTGACCAAATTTAAATTGGTATCTAAAACCTCCACAAATGCTTCCTGAGCACTGATAATGCCAAATTCAATCTCAGGCGGACCTACTTGTCTGCCTTTCTTTTCTTCAATCGGCAAAAGAAGCGTTTTGCCCCAGTCTGTCTCAAGTCTAATAGCAATGCTGCCCCGGTGAAGGGCTTCTTCCACTTTTTGAAGATCGCTCGTGATGACAGCCTGCTCAATGGGAATTCGTTCTTTCAGCTCTTCAAGAGTGGGTGTCAGGTGCAGTTGTTTGAGGGAGGGGAGAATTTGTTCATGTAGAAGATGTCCATTAATTAACGAACGAAAAAAGGAAATCCTATACAGGAAATCTCCATTTCGAGACAGCTCATTTGTAAAATCAGCAGAACGTGATAATGCTTCAAATACTGAATTTGAGTCCTTTTGTTGTTTGTTTTTCTTCAGCATTTGAACCAGCTCCTTCGGCGATTTGCCTCTATTATCTAACCAATTGTCTAAAGATATGCATGAAAAAAAGCGTTCAGCTTGATGGGCTGGACGCTTTTTTTCCATATAGAACAGCTTCTAATAATAAATCAGCTAAATGGACCGCGCGCATGCTCGGCGAGTGCCCTGAGCGTTTGATGCCTGCTGCCATTTGTAGCTGACAGCCTGGATTAGATGTAACGATGGCAGCCGCCTTTGTTTGGCTGGCTTCTGTCATTTTATGATCTAAAATTTGCATTGACATCTTTGGCTGCAAGATGTTGTAAATGCCAGCTGAGCCGCAGCACCGGCCCGAATCCTTCATTTCTTTAAATGATACACCGTGAATGGCCTTCATCAGCACCCTTGGCGCATGCAGTACACCCATTCCGTTCCGCAAATGACAGGAATCTTGATAGGTGATGACTTGCTCTGGCAAAGCAAGCGGCATGCGGCGGTGAAATTCAAGCTCCACTAAAATGTCTGATATATCCGTGATTTTCTTTGAGAAGACTTCACTTCGCTTTTGAAAATCCGGATCATCGCAAAGCAAATGATCGTAATCACTTAAAAAAGCGCCACAACCGCCCGCATTCATGACAATGGCATCCGCATCTATCTCTTCAAAAGCTTCAATATTCCGCTTTGCTAACTGTTTCGCTTGTTCTTTTTCACCGCTATGGCCATGGAGCGCTCCGCAGCACGTCTGAATAGGAGGGACGATGACGTCACAGCCTGCCAGCTGCAAAAGCTGGATGGTTGCTTCGTTTGTACTGGAAAAAACCGTGTCCATTAAACAACCAGTAAAAAAGGCGACTCGTTTTCTCGCTGGCCCGGCGGCTTTGTATTCCGTCAAACGGCTTTTCTGTTGACGCGGCACCTTTGGAAGCGCCTGTTCCATCAGGCGTAAGTGCGGTGGAAGCACCTTCAGCATGCCAGTTTTACGGGCGGCCGTTTGCAGACCAGATGTTTGATAAAATCGAAGAAGTCCTGCTGCTTGCCTCATTCGGCTTTGTGAAGGAAAGAGACCTTTAAACACGACACGTCTTACAAGTTTGACAGGAATGGATTGTTTTTTGTGCTGCTGAATGATGTCTCTTGCATCCTCAAGTAACCTTCCATATTTGACGCCGGAAGGGCAGACCGGTTCACATGCACGGCAGCCAAGACAAAGATTCAGTGAATGCTCGACATCTTCATCTGGCTCAATGACGCCGTCTCTCACCGCCTTCATTAAAGCAATTCGGCCGCGGGGAGAGTGTGTTTCTTGCTGACCAGATTCAATATAAGTAGGGCAGGAAGGAAGGCAGAAGCCGCAGCGCATGCAATTGAGCAGCTCTTTTTCGTCCATCTGCTGCTGAAATGTTTGCTGAATCTCTGTTTGTTTAGAACTCATGAGACCACCACCCGCTTTCTTGCGGCTTTTCCAAACACTTTATCAGGGTTCATGATATTTTCCGGGTCAAGCGCTTGTTTGATCGCTTTCATTGCCGCAATGCCTTCTTTTTTAACCTTTAGTTCTAAGTAAGGGGCTTTCATAAGACCTACGCCATGTTCACCCGTAATGGTGCCGCCAAGTGAGACTGCTTTTTCAAAAATGGCCTGAAAGGCTTCTTCCACCCGTTTCATTTCTTCTTCATTTCTTGCATCTGCTGCACAAGTAGGATGCAAATTGCCATCACCTGCATGACCAAATGTACAGATTTTCACTTTGTACTGCTTCGCAATGTCTTCGATCGCCCGCACCATGCTGGCAATTTCAGACCGGGGAACTGTGGCATCTTCTAAAATGGTCGTCGGGCTTAAGCGGGCGAGGGCAGATAAAGCGGATCGTCTCGCTGTTAAAAGTGCATTTGCTTCTTCTTCAGAATGAGCGATATTCACTTCTTTTGCACCGTACTGCTGGCACACTTTTGCGATGCTCTGCATATCACGGGCAACCGCCTCAGGATGGCCGTCTTGTTCGATTAACAGCACCGCTTGAACGTCAGTCGGCAAACCGATTTTTGCAAAATCTTCAACGACTTCCAGAGTCGGCTGATCCATAAATTCTAATGTGGCGGGGATGATACGCTCGGCAATAATCGCCGATACTGAAGCGGCGGCTTCCTCTAAGCTTTCATATAAGCAAAGCATCGTTTGTTTTGTTTCTGGAAGCGGCAAAAGCTTCAGCGTGGCTTCAGTGACAATCCCGAGCGTTCCTTCTGAGCCTACGAACAAACGGGTCATATCATACCCGGCCACATCCTTTGCAAGCTTGCCGCCTGTTTTGATGATGTCACCGTTTGGCAGAACGACTTCAAGTCCAAGGACATAATCTCTCGTCACTCCATACTTTAACCCCCGGAGACCGCCTGAATTTTCATTAATATTTCCGCCTAATGTAGAGATTTTCATAGAGCTTGGATCAGGTGGATAGAAGAGGCCTTTCGCCTCTACTTGGCGAATGAGTTCCTGTGTGATCAAACCAGGCTGCACCGTTGCTGTCAGGTTTTCTTCATCTATTTCTATTAATTGGTTCATTCTTGTAAACAGCATCACAAGTCCGCCTTGAGTGGGACATGTGCCTGCACAAAGGTTCGTTCCTGATCCTCTTGGCACGATCGGAATGTTATATGAGGAGCAGAGCCGGACAATTTGCTGGACTTCCTCAGCCGCGCGCGGGCTTACGATGACATCTGGCATATGCTGAAAATTTGGTGTTGCATCATAAGAGTAGGCAAGCCGATCGGCTTTACTGTCCTGCATGTAAGACGCACCGACAATCTTTTTTAATTGATTTAAAAATTCAGAATGTAACATACTCATTCAACTCCTATTGATGAGACGTATCGTTTCTTTCAGTATAAAAAAAGAATCGCCTCATGCCTATGGACGATTCTACAAAATATCGGGCTGTTCGCTTCGTTTTTTTGGATCATGATCTAATAACATGAAGGCTAAATAAAAGAGCATTGCATCTTGCATACGCTTTGGATCAAGTGTCGTTAAATCCTGGATGCGTTTTAGCCTGTAATGCAGTGTATTGATATGAACATGCATCGCTTCTGCTGTATATTTCAATGAGCAATCTGATGTCATAAGCACCCGCAATGTTTTCACTAATTCAGGATAGGGGAGAAGAGGGGCGATTGTTCGATCAAGAAACACTTCTTTTGTTTCCTGACTCACTTCCTCCATAAAAAGTTCAAGCGTTAAATCTTCATCAAATACAATCGGTGTATCAGCATGTGCCATTTTTAATGCTCGAAAGGCTTGTTGAAAGGATTGCTTCATCAAATGAGCAGCTGCTGGTTTTCCCGCTCCAATCAAAACCCCCTGTGTGCCCCGCGCCGTAAGGGAGGCATGGATGTGAAACAGGCGCTGCTGCAAGGCTTTACGATCATCTGCTGTTGTCTGCAGCATGAGCAAAAAACGGGCATGCCCCCAGCGGACGATGATCTCCTGACTAGTGAGATGCAGCGTTTCCTTCCATTCTTTGTATTGATTCTGCTTCATAAACGATTCATCCTGACAATCGATCAGGACAACCGCACGCTCCTTGGTGATATCAAGCTGAAGCCGCGACGCTTTTTCAGTGAGATCAATCGCTGTCTCTGGCAGATGAAGCCAGTCGAATACAAACGCTTCGAGCTGACGTTCATCCGTTTCAGTTTCTTGAAAAAATTCATGTTCATGAATAAGCAGCTCGGTCATTTTTCTTAATATTTCGCCAAAAGGAGACACATGTATAGGATCTCCTGTCATTCCAATGACCCCGATGACCTCTTGCTTAAAATAAATAGGCAGATTGATGCCAGCTTTGACGCCCTTCATGTGCTGCTGGTCATCCTTTGTGAGAATTCGTTTCTGTCCTTCAAAAGATGTCAGATACGCTCCTTCATGAAATTGTCCAACGCGCGCTGGATCAGTTGCTGCAATGATGGTGCCGTTTGTTTGTGCAATGATGATTTCCTCAGTCAGCACCTTTTTAACCTCGTCTACGATTTTTTCTGCCAGTGTCATTGTGAGCAAAACGTACCCCTCCGAGATGTTTCTTTTGACACTATCATACCATCATATGCTAGGACATATCTTTCTTTTCATGAGTTATGCTAAAATAATGAATGCACATGAAGAAGAAAGGAGACATAGCCATGTCGTTACTAAATCGCTTACAAGAACTCTTAAAAGAAGGACAGGCGCTGACAGACTTCGAATATGATGAAGCGGCGCGCCATAATTGGAGATTAGAAGGGTCGAGAATTAAAGAAGAAGCCCGCTTTGGCGATGTATATATAGAACGTGTAGACAAGGAATCAGAGGACATGATTCAAACAGAAAACGCCTCATTTCTAAACACACCGCTTACATATGTGAAAAAACATCAAAAAGAATTCATTTATATCGAATCAAAGTGGTTTGATGTCGTGAAAGTGGATGGCTTGGCCATTGAATGGGATGAAGTGTTTCAAACGTATACCGTGCTATTCGGTTTAAAACGTCCTAAAAAAGACACGGGTATTCTAAAGGACATGCTATCGCCATTAAATGGTGCTCAGCTTCAATTTAATGGAGAAGATGGCTTATTTGATGTGAATTTGCAACTTCTTGAGCTTGAGGACATCCACGAAGATACGGCTTTCATTGACGTCATCTCGGCCGTGTACCAATTTTTATTCCGAATGATCATGCAGCTTGAAATCAATGAATCAAAAAACGGCTCAAATTCCTGAGCCGTTTTTTGTCCATCTATTCATTTAATGAAGGTGTGACAAACCGTACATCATGCTCTTTTCCATATTGAAGATAATCTTCATTTGGCTCCTCATTGGTCACGACGATATCAATCTCGTGCAAATCACAAAACGTGGTCAAGGCGTAATGATCGAATTTGCTATCATCCACTAATAAAAAGGTTTTGGCACTTTTTTGAACAAGCGTCTTTTTAATATCGGTTTCAAGCGGAGACGAATTCGTGACGCCGTGATCAATGGATAAACCAGTTGACGCAATAAAGGCTTTATTGACATTGTAAGCTTTTAAGCGCTCAACACTTTGATAGCCAACGAAAGAATTCGTTTTTCTTTCAAGCATCCCGCCAGTGGAAAAGATGGTGAGATTTTCATAAGGCATCGCCTGTGTAATGAAATCCACATTATTGGTCACAATGGTCACCTGTTTCTCCGTCAAATAGGGGAGCATCTCAAGCGTTGTCGTACCAGAATCAATAAAAATCATATCCCCGTTTTCCACAAAAGCGGCAGCCGTCTGACCGATCAATTGCTTTTTACTGAGCTGACGGATCTTTCGCTCCTGATACACCACTAACGTTGAGTGGTTCACAGCCACTCCGCCATACACTTTTTTGAGCACGCCAGACTCGACCAATGACTGTACATCTCGGCGTATCGTGTTTTTTGAGACACCAAAATGCGCCACAAGCTCATCAAGTGAGGCAGATTCCCGGTCAAACACATACTCTTTTATTTGCTGAATCCGTTTTGTTTTTATCATACTTCATATCTCCAATCAATCCGAATGTCCTTTCTCCATTATACCAATAAATTCTCTTACTGGGATTAGGTCAATTGTTTCTCTTTTCTCCTTTGATATAAAAGCGTATGATAGAAAAAAGAACGAAACCAGAAAGGACTTTCACTTCTATGAATCAATCAAACAACCCATTTTCAAAGCTTGCGAATTTTAGAGAAGTAGGGGGACTTCAAACAACAGATGGGATGGTGATCAAACAGGGAATGATTTATCGATCCGCAGACTTATCCCGTTTGTCGAAACAAGACATCGAAATATTCTCAGCACTCGGAATTCAAACCGTTTGTGACCTCCGTACAGCCTCAGAACGTAAATCACATCCGCCAAAGATCAAGGAACACGACAAAATCGTCCATATTCCGATGCAGCCTGACAGTAAGATGCCAAGTAAATGGACCATGTTTCGTATGCTGGTAACAGAAGGGAAGTCTCTCTCATTTACACCGATCATGAAAGAGTTATATCAAAGCATGCTGACAGAGCGTAAAGAAGAGATTCGGCAGCTGTTCACACTGCTTTCAGATCAAAGCCATTATCCGCTGATGCTTCACTGCACGAGTGGCAAGGACCGTACAGGTTTTTTATCTGCCCTGATTCAGTTAACAGCAGGTGTACCGCTGGCTGTCGTTTTAAGTGAATACATGCGTTCCAATGAAGGCGTGCAAATGCTCATCAGAAGGCAGGAACGATTTGTCCGATTGATGAGTTTATACCGGGTGTCAAAAGAACAAATTCAGCCGCTTGTCGGTGTGCAGCAAGATTATCTTGAAGATGTGCTGCACGAAATGCTGGAGACATACGGTAGTGCAGAGCGGTATTTAATTGAAGCCTGCAAAGTCCCTGAATCCCAGCTCAAGGAAATGAAAAATATTCTGCTTACACCATCTGCTGGCATTCCATCACAAAAAGCGGAATAAACTTAAGATGAGGTGATGCAAAACATGCTGAAAAAGATCAGTATGACAGTTTTAACACTGATGTTGATGTTTGTATTTTTATTGATTCCTTCTAGCAGTCTAGCAGCTCGTGCAGTGCCAAAAGGGAAGCTTGAGAGCACAAGAGAGATGCGCGCGGTATGGATTGCATCAGTTTATAACTTAGATTGGCCCTCAAAGAAGGGGCTGCCCGTAGCAGAGCAGAAACAAGAGTTCATTCGTTTGTTAGACGAAATCAAAGCGATGAATATGAATGCCGTCATTATGCAAATTAAACCAACAGCAGATGCCTTTTATCCTTCAGCATACGGGCCGTGGTCAGAATATTTGACTGGAACACAAGGGAAAGATCCGGGGTACGATCCGCTTGAGTTTATGATCGAAGAAGCTCATAAACGCGGCCTTGAATTTCACGCTTGGTTTAACCCTTACCGAATCACAATGAATCATACTGATCTCAGCCGTTTGTCTGCCGATCACCCTGCAAGAGAGCATCCTGATTGGACGATTGCCTATGGTAATCAGCTTTATTACAATCCTGGTATTCCTGAAACGCAGGACTTCATTGTCGGCGGCATAGAAGAAGTTGTGAAAAACTACGATATTGATGCAGTGCATATGGATGATTATTTTTATCCATATAAAATAGCCGGTGTCTCGTTTCCAGATCAAGAAACGTATGAAACATATGGAAAAAAAGCATTTACTCATATAGAAGATTGGCGAAGAGATAATGTGAATCAGCTGGTGAAGCAAATCAATGACACCATTAAGAAAGAAAAACCGTATGTGAAATTTGGTATTAGTCCATTCGGTGTATGGCGCAACATAAAAGATGACCCGACTGGTTCAAACACCACAGCAGGAATGACCAACTACGATGATTTGTATGCTGATACAAGAGAGTGGATTCAGCAGCACGATATTGATTATGTTACTCCGCAAATTTACTGGAGCATCGGCTTTCAAGCTGCCGATTATGATGTGCTGACGAAATGGTGGTCAAATGAGGTGAAAGGGGAGCCGGTTCACCTGTACATTGGTCAGGCGGCATATAAAATTAATCAAAACAGTGATCCTGCTTGGTCTGACCCGGAAGAATATTTTAGGCAGATTGAGCTGAACAGGCAGTCACAGCTCGTGCAGGGAAGCATGCATTTCAGCCTGAAGGATATCAATCGCAACCCTTTGAATGTAAAGGATCGATTGATAGAAGAGTCATACCGCAAACCAGCTCTCATTCCAGAAATGCCTTGGCTTCATCAGAAAGCACCTAAAAAACCAATCATTCAATCTGTGAAAAAGACATCGGATGGTGCGGCTTTACAAATCAAAAATGATCCGCATTCTAACGTATCCTATTATGCGGTCTATCGATTAACAAATAAAGGAACATATGAATTGCTGCAAACGGTTAGAAAAGAAAAAGGAACCATAACAACGATTAATGACCTCCCAGTCAATCAAAAGAAAATGGCTACTTACAAGATTTCGGCTCTTAATCGTCTTCATCACGAAAGCAAGCCTTCTACAAGAATAGTGAAATAACGAAAAAGCATGAATGAGATTTTCTTCGTTCATGCTTTTTTTTCTATTATTCTTGTTTTAATTTTCTGAATTCAATCAAGCTTGGCATGAAGCAGCTGCTTGATTAATAAATATGATAGAAAAGAGCTAAAGGGGGAAGCAAGATGGATTTTGAATTAACGAAAGAACAACAAATGATCCGCCAGATGGTCAAAGATTTCGCCAAAGCAGAAATTGCACCACTCGCTCAAACGATTGATAAACAGGCCGTATTCCCAGCCAAAACGTTTCAAAAAATGGGGGAACTCGGCTTTATGGGCATCCCCTTTCCAGAGAAATACGGCGGCTCAGGAGGAGATACGATATCATATGCACTGGCTGTAGAAGAAATCGGAAAACAGTGCGGTAGTACAGGTCTTAGTTATGCCGCAGCCGTCTCCTTAGGCGCAAGCCCGCTTTATTATTTCGGTACAGAGGAGCAAAAGATGGATCATCTTGTCCCGCTGGCATCTGGAACAGCACTCGGTTCCTTTGGATTAACAGAACCAAATGCAGGGTCAGATGCAAAAGGGACGAAAACAAAAGCGGTCAAAGACGGACAAGAATATGTCATTAGCGGGGAGAAGTGCTGGATCACAAACGCCAATTTTGCCAGAACCATTATCGTCACTGCTGTCTCGGATCATGATGAAAACGGCCGCCCAATCATCTCCGCCTTCATTGTGGAGAAAGGGCAAAAAGGGCTGACCATTACAAATCCATATGACAAAATGGGCGTGCGCGGTTCAGATACAGCAGAAATCATTTTAGACGGTGTACGTGTACCCGCCCAGAATATTTTAGGAGACCCAGCGAAAGGCTTTAAACAATTTTTATATACATTAGACGGGGGACGCATTTCAATTGCTGCGTTATCAGTTGGTATCGCACAAGCTGCACTAGATGCTTCGCTCTCGCATGCAAAAGAAAGAAAGCAATTTGGGCAGACCCTTTCTTCCTTCCAAGCGATTCAGTTTAAGCTGGCAGATATGGCGATGCAAATAGAGCTCGCCAGACAAATGGTTTGGAAAGCCGCTTGGCTGAAAGATCACGGCAAGCCGTTTACAAAAGAAGCTGCCTATGCCAAACTTTTCGCTTCTGAAATGGCGACAAAAGCAAGTCTTGATGCTGTTCAAATTCACGGGGGAACAGGCTACATGAAAGAATGTGGTGTAGAACGGCTTGTGAGAGATGCGAAGCTAATGGAAATTGGAGAAGGGACCTCTGAAATTCAGCGTCTAGTCATCGCAAGACAACTGTTAGCGTAATCCGATAATGAAAACGCTTACCATCAATAGAGGAGGAAAGCCATGATGTCGATTCATCCACAAACGATCGGCTCTCTATTAAAAGAGAAAATGGAGCAGCATCCAGCACATGAAGCCATTGTGTATCCAGAACGTTCTTTACGTTATTCATATGAAGCGTTTTATCGAGAAGTCAAGGAAACCGGGAAAGGTCTTATGGCATTAGGTGTTCAAAAAGGGGATCATATCGCCATCATGGCGCCCAATGTACCTGAATGGCTCATGCTGCAATTCGCCTGCGCGTCAATTGGAGCCGTTCTTGTCACCGTAAATACGAATTTTCAAGCACAAGAACTCGCCTATTTACTCAAGCACTCTGATAGCAGCATGCTGTTTATCGTAGACGGGTTTAAAGAGACATCCTATGTCAAAATGCTTGAAGAACTCATACCGGAGCTTCAAAACGCTCATCAAGGAGAGATCACATCCTCATCTTTTCCTTATTTAAAAAGGATCGTCTATATAGGTGAGCACACGCCAAAGGGCATGCGCAGCTGGAACAGTATTCAAACAGCTGCCAAAAGAACAGAGGATCATGAGTGGGAGAAACGAATGGATGAGCTTGCACCTGATGATGTCATTAATATGCAATATACTTCAGGCACAACCGGCTACCCAAAAGGAGTCATGCTCAGCCATACAAACATTGTCTGCAATGCCAGCCAAATCGCAGATTGTATGAAGCTTACCCAAAAGGATCGAATGTGTATCCCTGTTCCTTTCTTTCATTGCTTTGGATCCGTTCTTGGCGTGCTTGCTTGTCTCACAAAAGGAGGAACGATCATTCCAGTTGAATCCTTCCATCCAGAGAGAGTTCTTCAAATCGTGGAAAAAGAGAAGTGCACCGTCCTTCACGGCGTCCCGACAATGTTCATTGCAGAGCTCGACCATCCGAATTTTCACCAATACGATCTGTCCACATTACGAACGGGCATTATGGCAGGATCTCTTTGCCCATCTCATGTGATGAAGGCCGTCATTGAACAAATGGGACTGCAGGAGCTCACGATTGCGTACGGACAGACCGAAAGCTCTCCTGTCATTACCCAAACAAGAACGGATGATTCATTTGAAAGACGGGTTCAAACGGTCGGCCGGGCGCTTCCTCACATCGAAGTGAAAATCACCGTTCCAGGCACACCGGAGGAAGTACCAAGAGGAGAACAAGGCGAGCTGTGTACAAGAGGCTATCATGTGATGAAAGGCTACTATAAAAATGAAGAAGCCACAAATGAAGTGATTGATCAGGACGGCTGGCTTCATACGGGTGATTTAGCAGAGATGGATGAGGACGGCTATGTGAAAATCACAGGACGGCTGAAAGATATGATCATTAGAGGCGGGGAGAATGTTTACCCAAAAGAGATTGAGGACGTTCTTTATACTCATCCGGACATTCTTGATGCACAGGTCGTTGGTATACCTGACGAGACGTATGGAGAAGAAGCCGCCGCATTCATTCGGCTCAAGCAAGGCAGGGCAGTGACAATTGAGACACTCACCAGCTATTGTCAGTCGCAAATGGCACGCTACAAAATTCCTAAATATTTTTTCATCACTGACGAGTATCCAATGACCGCATCAGGGAAGATTCAAAAATTTCGTCTGAAAAAGCAGGCGCTTGATCTAATAAAGGAGTGAAGGCAGCGATGTTTCAAAAAGTACTGATTGCAAATCGAGGCGAAATTGCCAGGCGCATTATTCGAACGTGTAAAAGGCTCGGGATCCACACCGTCGCCGTTTATTCAGAAGCAGATCAGCATGCACTTCATGTGCAAGAAGCAGACAGCGCCTATCCGATTGGAGGCGCGAAAGTATCTGAAAGCTATTTAAACATGGAAGCAATCATTCGTGTAGCCAAGCAGACAAATACAGATGCCATCCACCCAGGATATGGCCTCTTATCAGAAAATGCAGCCTTTGCAGAACGCTGTCGCAGCGAAGGAATCGCCTTTATTGGTCCATCCGCACAAGTCATTCAGCAAATGGGGAATAAAATTGAAGCAAGAAAAACGATGGCTCAAGCAGGTATCCCCATTGTATCAGGCGTTTCAGCTCCGCTGCATGATGCAGAAGAAGGGGTGAGTCAAGCGCAGTCACTCGGTTATCCGATCATGCTCAAGGCATCAAGCGGGGGCGGAGGAATTGGCATGCAGCTCGTGCAAAATGACGAGGAGCTGTATAGGGCTTTTGAAGGGAATCAAAAAAGAGCGCAAAGCTTTTTCAACGATGGGACGCTGTATATGGAAAAGGTCATTGAAGACGCTCGGCACATTGAAATTCAGGTCCTTTTTGATTCCTTCGGTCATGGGGTTCACTTATTTGAGCGCGACTGTTCACTCCAGCGAAGACATCAAAAAATCATTGAAGAAGCACCAGCCGCCTGTCTCGATGAATCGGTGAGACATCAAATGGGGGAGATGGCCGTCAAAGCAGCTAAAGCAATTGGGTATGAAAATGCAGGAACGATTGAATGTTTAGTCGATCAGCATCAACAATTTTATTTCCTAGAAATGAACACGAGATTACAAGTAGAGCATCCTGTCACAGAAGAAATTACAGGCATTGACCTTGTCGAGGAGCAGCTGAAAATCGCTGCATGTGAGCCGCTTTCCTTTAATCAGGAGGATATTCATCAAATTGGTCATGCCATCGAGGTTAGAATTTATGCGGAAGATCCCGTCACCTTTTATCCATCACCAGGAACGATCACTCGGCTCTCCACACCTGAAGCTCCGTATATCCGTCATGAGTCAAGTGTGACAAATGGAAGCATCATTACCCCTTTTTACGATCCAATGATTGCGAAAATGATCGTTTACGGTGATACGCGAAAACTTGCAATAGAACGATTAAAAGAGGCATTACAAGCATATGAAATAGAAGGGATCAAAACCAACTTACCGCTTTTAAGGGAAATGGCCGGATCTTCTGCTTTCTTACAAGGCAGCATCACAACCGATTTTCTCATGAAAAAAAGGGAGGAAAACCGTTCATGAAAACTGTCACAATTCAAATGGCCGGAAACTTGTGGAAGCTTCTTGTGAAACAAGGCGATGAAGTGCAAAAAGGACAGGAGGTTGCCATCTTAGAATCAATGAAAATGGAAATTCCGATCGTTGCTGAAGAGGCCGGGATCATCAGCAAAGTGCATAAGGCAGAGGGGGAATTTGTCGATGAAGGAGAGGTTCTTTTAGAACTAACAGAATAGGAGGGAGCCAGATGACATTACCAAAGAGTGTGCTTATCAGGGAGGTCGGCCCGCGGGACGGACTGCAAAATGAATCAGTCTGGCTGGACACAAGCGAGAAGCGAACGTGGATAGATCTGCTCGCAGCAGCCCAGCTCCCTTATATTGAAGTCACATCATTTGTTCATCCTAAATGGGTTCCAGCCTTAAAAGATGCTAAAGAACTCACCCAATCCTTAAACAAAAAAGACGACATCACCTATGCAGCACTCATTCCCAATGAAAAAGGCTTAGCTCATTTTTTTGAAGCCAATCTTGACACAGGGGCTATGTTTATCTCTTCGAGTGAAACACATAACAAGAAAAATATGAATCAATCCATCCACGAAACACTTCCTGTCATCAAACAAATGACAGCTGATTTAAAAGCAGCAGGAAAAAACACGCGCGCGTATATTTCCACCGTGTTTGGCTGCCCGTATGAAAAACAAGTGCCAATGGATCAAGTCCTGCGGTTAACGGATATTTTGCTTTCTTATGGCATTGATGAAATATCTCTTGGTGACACCATCGGTGAAGCCCATCCGCTACAAGTAGAAAGGCGCTTAGACATTTTACTTGAACGTTTTCCTGCTGATAAAATCGCTCTTCATTTTCATGATACGAAGGGGATGGCTCTTGCCAATATTTATACGGCATTAAAAGCAGGGATCGCGATATTTGACTCCTCCAGCGGGGGGCTTGGCGGATGTCCCTATGCACCTGGTTCCAGCGGAAACGTGGCGACAGAAGATGTGGTGCATATGCTTCAAAAACTAGGAATTGAGACAAATATTCACCTTCCTGCATTAATTCAAGCGGCAGAATGGATTGAAGCGAAAGTAGACCGAACCCTGCCTAGTCACTGTTTACGCGCTTTTCACTCTCAGACTACTTCATAAAGGATGAATAACATGACATCATTGGTCCATTTTTCGATACAAGATGAACAGATCGGCATCATGACCTTAAACAGGCCAGAACAAGCGAATTCCCTATCCGCTCCAATGCTGGAGGAGATCAATCAGATCATTCAAGAAATCAAACACGATAAAAGCATCCGCTGTCTGCTCATTACAGGAGCCGGTTCTAAAGTCTTTTGCGCTGGAGCAGATTTAAAAGAACGACGATTGATGACAGAAGCAGAAGCGAAAGGCGCTGTTCTTTCGATTCAGCAAACCTTTATCGAGATTGAATCTATTCCTGTACCTGTCATTGCAGTGATGAACGGACACGCACTAGGCGGAGGACTTGAGCTCGCGCTCGCTTGTGATCTCCGCATTGCACGAGCCGGAGCAAGACTCGGCCTGCCAGAAACAGGACTAGCTATCATACCAGGAGCCGGAGGGACGCAGCGGCTTCCGCGCCTCATTGGACTTGGTAAAGCAAAAGAACTTATTTTCACAGGCTCATCATTACAAGCAGAAGAAGCCATTCAAATCGGGCTCATTGAGCATATCTCTTTAGCAGATTCCCTCATGAACGATGCCATCTCTCTTGCAAAACAAATCATCAAAAATGGCCCGCTTGCCTTAAAAGAAGCGAAACAAGCGATTCAATCAAGTCTTGATCACGATTTGCATACAGGTTTGACAAAGGAATACGAAGCCTATCTACGGCTCATTGAGACAGAAGATCGAACGGAAGGTCTTCGAGCCTTCCAAGAAAAACGAACGCCTCAATACAGAGGCAGGTAGCAAGAAAGGGGAATCGGTATGATCGAAGAATATGAACTGAAAAAACAGCAGATTCTGAAAGGCGGGGCCGAGCGATACCATCAAAAAAACAAAGAAAAAGGAAAATTGTTCGTCCGTGACCGCCTCCAGTTGTTATTAGATGAGGATTCTTTCATTGAGGATGCCATGTTTGCCGAGTGTCACAATGAACATTTACCAGCAGATGGTGTTATCACAGGGACGGGGCGGATGAATGGGCAGACTGTTTGCGTTATGGCAAATGATTCTACCGTCAAGGCAGGATCATGGGGCGTCAAAACGGTAGAAAAAATCATTAGAATCCAGGAAACAGCCGAAAAGCTCAACTGCCCAATGCTGTATTTAGTCGACTCTGCGGGTGCTAGAATCACCGATCAAATCGCCATGTTTCCAGGCAGAAGGGGCGCAGGCCGCATTTTTTATAACCAGGTGAAGCTGTCTGGACGTATTCCGCAAATTTGTTTACTATTTGGTCCTTCTGCAGCCGGAGGTGCCTACATTCCTGCTTTTTGTGACATCGTCGTCATGGTCGAAGGGAATGCCTCAATGTACTTAGGCTCACCGCGAATGGCCGAAATGGTGATCGGAGAAAAAGTATCACTTGAAGAAATGGGCGGAGCAAAAATGCATTGCAGCATTTCTGGATGCGGCGATATTTTAGCAAAAACAGAGGAAGAAGCCATTCAAATCGCTCGCACTTATTTAACTTACATGCCTGCCAACTATACAGAAAAACCAAAACGGGCAGCCGCAATCGCACCTAAACCATCAGAAATCACCATCCAAGACCTCATCCCTAAAGGGCAGAATACCCCTTTTGATATGTATCAGCTCATTGATTTACTCATTGATGAAGGATCTTTTTTTGAAATCAAAAAACTGTTTGCCGCAGAATTGATCACAGGCTTTGGCCGCATGAATGGTCAGCCTGTCGGTCTTATTGCCAACCAGCCGAGGGTAAAAGGCGGCGTTTTATTCCATGATTCAGCCGACAAAGCCGCTAAGTTTATTCAGCTATGTGACGCCTTTCATATTCCACTCCTTTTCCTTGCCGATATACCGGGGTTTATGATCGGAACAAAAGTGGAACAAGCAGGCATTATCAGGCACGGGGCGAAAATGATTTCCGCCATGTCGGAGGCAACCGTTCCGAAAATATCCGTCATTGTTCGTAAAGCATACGGTGCAGGTTTATATGCAATGGCAGGTCCAGCCTTTGAACCAGACTGCTGTCTCGCACTTCCATCAGCACAAATTGCTGTCATGGGACCAGAAGCCGCTGTAAATGCGGTCTATGCGAATAAAATTGCCGAACTGCCTGCTGAGGAAAGAACGGCATTTATTCAAGAGAAACGCAAGGAATACCAGGAAGATATGAATATATATGAGCTTGCCTCTGAAATGATAGTCGATGGTGTCATCCCATTTGACCATTTGCGAGATGAGCTTTGTCATAGATTACAAGCCTATACCTCTAAAGAGATGACATTTACAAGACGAAAACACCCGGTTTATCCGGTCTAAAGGGGGCGGCCTCATGATGAACCTAAAACCAGCGTGGATACCCGAAGAGCAGATGATGAAACAAACACGCCTTTACAAATGGATGCATTCACTTGGTTTTTCTACTTATGATGCGTTCTATCAAGCTAGTATCGAGCGGACCGATTGGTTTTGGAGAGAAGCCGAGAAGGCGGTCGGCATCGTGTGGAAGGAGCCGTATGAAGCCGCATTAGGCCAAGATTCATTCATGTGGCCCAATTGGTATAAAGGCGGCCGGCTCAACGTGGTCGAAACGGCTGTTGACAAATGGGCAGAGAATGAAGAAACCCAGCATCAACCAGCTGTGATGTGGAGAAATGAAGCGGGAGAAGAGAGAAGATGGACGTTCCTCGAACTTCAAGAAAAGGTCAACCGTCTCGCTGCTGGTTTTTTGAAGAAGGGAATACAAAAAGGGGATGTGGCGGTCATTTATATGCCGATGCTTCCGGAAACAGCTGCTGTCATGCTTGCCTTTGCAAAGATTGGTGTCATCTTTAGCCCGGTTTTTTCTGGCTATGGAAGCGAGCCTCTTGCCGTACGTATTCGTGCATCAGGTGCAACCATTGTCGTCACAGGCTCTAGCGTGACGCGCCGGGGAAAGACGATCAACATGCGTGAATGTGCGGCAGAAGCGATCGACAAAACCAAGACTGTCCAAACAGTCATTGTACATGCTTCCTCTTCTACTGGATATAAAGAGGATATTCAGCTAAACGATTTGTTAAAAGAGGAACCACTGAGTAAAACGACTTATCTTTCAAATGAAGATCCCCTTATGATCTTATACACGTCTGGAACAACCGGTACACCAAAAGGGGCTGTTCATACACACGCAGGCTTTCCTGTAAAAGCGGCTTTTGATGCCGGTCTTTGTATGGACGTTGCAAAAGGAGACCGTTTGTTTTGGCTCACAGACATGGGATGGATGATGGGGCCCTTTCTCGTCTTTGGCGGCTTGATCAATGGTGCTGCAATTGTTTTATATGACGGCGCCCCCGATTATCCAGATGAACAGCACCTTTGGTCATTCATCCACGAGCAAAAAGTCACCCATTTTGGACTTTCACCTACTTTTGTTCGATCTGCGATGCGGCAAAACCTTTCAGACATTGAGCTGCCGCATGTGAAAGCCATCATATCTACAGGTGAACCGTGGAATGAAGCACCATGGCAATGGCTTTTTGATACCATTGGTCAAAAGCACATTCCAATCTTAAATTACTCAGGGGGAACAGAGGTTTCTGGCGGTATTGTAGGAAGTACGCTGCTTCGTCCAATCAAACCGATCCTTTTTAATGCGGCAATCTTAGGAATGGCGGCAGATGTGTATAATGAGGCAGGAGAGAGCGTGCTGAATGAGGTAGGAGAACTTGTTGTGAAAAAGCCGTGGGTTGGCATGACATGTGGGTTTTGGAAAGATCCGGAGCGATATGAAGACACCTATTTTAAACGATTTGATGGGGTGTGGACGCACGGTGATTGGGTGATGCAATCAGAGGATGGCGCATTCCATATCACGGGCAGATCGGATGATGTCATTAATACAGCAGGTAAACGCATTGGTCCAGCTGAAATTGAATCCATTCTTGTCGGGCATCCAGCCGTACATGAGGCTGCTGTGATTGGAGTAAAGGATGAGGTGAAGGGAGAAGCACTAGTTTGTTTCATTGTGGCCAGTTCACAGTCTTTCGAAGAAGCAGCACTCATTCAAGAGCTCAAAATACATGTTGGTTCATATGCGGGAAAAGCGCTCACACCAAAGGAAATTCATCTCATTTCAGCTTTACCGAAAACTAGAAACGGAAAAATCGTCCGTCGTTTATTAAAAGGAGCTTATGAACAGCAGCCTTCACCAGATCTTTCGTCTCTAGATAACCCTGATGTGTATAACAGCATTTGCGAATACTTGAAAAGGAAACAAAGTCCATAAAAAAAAGACAGGAGAGCGTCCTGTCTTTTTTATTGCACATGAAAATTCGTGCCATCTGTTGTTTCTTTTACAATACCTGCCCGAATCACAAAATCACCGAAATGTTCATTTTCTTCTCGTTCTTTTGCGTAGCGGGGAAGAATAGAGCCAAGTTCTTTTAAAATGTCGTCTTCACCCACATTTTCACGGTATAATTTACTTAATCTGCTGCCATCAAATGCGGCACCAAGATACATATTATACTTACCAGGTGATTTTCCAATAAATCCAATCTCTCCAAGCGCATGACGAGCACAGCCATTTGGACATCCAGTCATTCGAATGGTGATTTCTTTATCACTTAATCCGTTTTCTTCAACGATGTCTTCGATTTTATCAATCAATCGTGGAAGGTAGCGCTCTGCTTCAGCCATCGCTAAACCGCAAGTTGGCAAAGATACACAAGCCATTGAGCTGCGGCGCAGGGCAGAATGCTGCTGGCCGTCTGATAAACCAAACTTCTGAATGAGCTGTTCGATTTGTTTCTTTTTATGAGTTGTCACATTCCCAATGATTAAATTCTGATTGGCGGTTAAACGGAAATCACCCGTATGAACCTTGGCAATTTCACGGATGCCTGTCATCAACGGATAATCATCATAATCTGTGATGCGTCCGCCTTCTACAAACATCGTATAATGCCATCTGCCATTAATGCCTTTTACCCAGCCATAACGGTCACCGTTATGATCAAAGTGATAATCCTTTGCCTCTAAAAGAGTAAACCCAAGACGGCGCTCAAGCTCTTCTTTTACATTCTCAAGACCAAGGCGGTCCACTGTATATTTAAAGCGGGCATTTTTTCGCACGGAACGGTTTCCGTAGTCACGTTGAATGGTGATGACTTGTTTGGCAATTTCTACGACTTGTTCAGGTGTACAAAAGCCGATGACCCTTGCAAGCTGCGGATAAGTCGCTGTATCACCATGAGTCATACCCATTCCGCCGCCAATTGCGACATTAAAACCGACCAGTTGATCGTTTTCTATAATGGCAATGAAACCTAGATCCTGCGAAAAGACATCAATGTCATTAGCAGGAGGGACGGCCACGCCAATTTTAAATTTTCTTGGTAAATAAAGCGGACCATACATCGGTTCAACCTCAGTGTCAGGTGTTGCTGCTACCTTTTCCTCATCAAGCCAAATTTCGTGATAAGCTCTTGTTTGCGGGAGCAGGTCATCACTTAATTTTTTCGCCAGCTCGTATACATCATGGTGCACTTCTGATTGATAAGGATTTGACGTACACATGACATTACGGTTCACATCGCCACAAGCAGCGATCGTATCAAGCATAGTAGAATGAATGTCTTGAATGGTTTTTTTCATATTCCATTTTAAAATACCGTGAAGCTGGAAGGTTTCACGAGTTGTCAGCTTTAACGTACCGTTTCCGTATTTGTGAGCAAGTTCATCCATCACAAGCCACTGTTTGGATGTAGCGATTCCGCCAGGCAAGCGGACGCGCAGCATAAATTGATAGGCAGGCTCAAGCTTTTGTTTTTGCCGTTCATTTCTCAGGTCACGATCATCCTGTAAATAACTGCCGTGATGCTTCATCAGGCGGTTGTCATCATCAGGAATACCCGCTGAAATCGGATCAAGCATCACTTCTTTTAATGTACCCCGTAAATAATCACTTTTTTCTTTGATTTCCTCTACGTCGCTCGGAGGTCCATCCGGCGCTGTTAATGCTGTCTTCACCATGTAAGTAAAAGCTCCTTTCTTTCAAGCATTCAATCAATATACGTCACGCTGATAGCGTTTTTGCTGCTGCATGTTGGCTAGATAGCTTTCTGCTTTCTCTTTGCTCATCGCACCTTCTTCTTGGATGATTGATAGAAGGGTATCATGAACATCATGCGCCATATGTTTTTCATCTCCGCAGACATATACATATGCACCTTGCTCCAGCCATTCGAATAATTCTTTACTTTGTTTCTTCATTTGATGTTGGACATATACTTTTTCCTCTGAATCTCTTGAAAAAGCCACATCCATTTTTGTTAACACACCATCTTTTAACCACTTTTGCCATTCGGTTTGATATAAGAAATCCGTCACAAAGTGCTGATCACCGAAGAACAACCATGACTTTCCATCTGCACCGACTTCCTCACGCTCCTGCATAAAGGAACGGAAAGGGGCGATGCCTGTGCCTGGTCCTACCATAATGATCGGTGCATCAGGGTTTTCAGGAAGCTTAAAGTTTTGATTGTGCTGAATATAAACAGGCAGCTTATCACCTGGTTCTAAGCGCTCCGCACATAAGATTGAGCAGACACCTTGACGTTCTCTTCCGTGAGCATCATATCTCACAGCACCGATCGTCAAATGAACTTCTTCTTCATTTGCTTTCAGGCTGCTTGCAATGGAATAAAGGCGAGCCGGAATTTTTCTTAAAATGGCAGTGAAGTCTGCCGCTGTTCCTTCAAAAGGACCGAAATCACGAGCAGCATCTACTAAATCTCTTCCTGCTATATATGCTTTTAACTTTTCTTCGTTTCCTTCTTCTAAAAGGACCTGCAAGGCTTCGCTCTTTGTAAAGGACGCCATCTTTTGAAGAAGAGGTTTTGTTAAGACGGTAATCTCAAAATGAGAGGTGAGTGCTTCCTTTAAAGGAAGCGTGTCGCCGTTTTTATGAACGGTTACGGCTTCCTCTGCATTCCATCCGCAGGCTGTAATCAATTCATCAACAAGCGCTGGATCATTTGTTGGATAAATACCAAGGCTGTCACCCGGCTCATAAACAAGCCCTGATCCTTCAAGAGAAAGCTCCAAATGACGGGTTTCTTTATTAGAACCGCGGCCATTTAGGTTGATATTTTCAAGCACTTCAGCATAAAAAGGATTTGTTCTTGAGTATTCAGATGCAGTCGTTTGAGTGTTTGCTTCCGCTGATTCCTGCGGGGTTGCTGCGGCTCCGCCTTCGCTAAGTGAAGATGCCACCCCTTGAAGCCATTCAGAAAACGGCTCATCATAATCAAGATCACAGTCCACTCGATCGAAAAGACGCGTTCCGCCAAGCTCTTTTAAACGCTCATCAAATTCTTTACCTGTTTGACAGAAGAATTCGTAGGAGCTGTCACCAAGTGATAGGACAGAAAAGCTTAAATGATCGAGCTTTGGTGCCCGTCTGCCGTGAACATATTCATGGAAAGAAAGGGCATTATCAGGCGGATCTCCCTCGCCATGTGTGCTGACGATGATCAGTAAATTGTTTATTTTTTTCAGACTATTTGGTTTAAAATCTGACATAGAAGAGAGCGTCACTTGAAAACCTTTCTCTTCAAGATGCTGCGCTGTCTTTTTTGCTAACCCTTCAGAATTGCCTGTTTGCGAGCCATAAAGCACGGTCACATCTTTGCTGACAGGCTGCGCTGGTGCTGCAGCAGATGGAGAAGGGGTTTGGGCAGTATTTTCTGATCCGGCTAAAGCTGCCTGTGCTGATAAATAACCGGTAAGCCAAATTTTTTGCTGATCTGTTAAAGTCGGTAGCAGCTGATTAAGCAGTTCTGCCTGCTCCTGACTAAACGGACTGTTCAATACATGAAGTTGCAACGATATCCACCTCACAAGGAATATAAACATAGATTAATTCGATAGGAATTATATATATAGGTTCAATTTGAACTTTACCGAAAGTTTGCCATTAAGTAAAATATATAATATTGATTGTCATGATTAAGATTTCTAATACCTTTGCAAGGTGAAGGAACATGAAGGTGAATCGTTTAACTGGATAAAGCACCTTAAGAAAAATGAGCCGTTTTGAATGAAGAAGCGATCGTAAGGAATTGAAAAGGGGTGTATGAAATTGATGCAGCTAAAGTTTAAAAATATAAAATATTTTCGACTTGTCATCTTGATTTTTCTCATTTTATTAGTAGCGTGCCATTCTCCAAAGGGCAATATAAAGGATTCAGACAATAAGAATAAAATAACAGCACCTTTTTCAAAAAAAGGCATCCTGCTAAGAAAAGGGGAGACGAATTTACTTCTTATAAACAATAAAACGCCTCTCAAAAGCGATGATTCATTGAAAACTCATCGTCTTATTGAAAAATATAAAAATGATCTCATTGTTATGGATTTAACAAAAGTAGATTCTAAAGAGCTGTCACAGGGTCAAACGATTGAGGTTTGGTTTGATGAGTTACAAGAATCGTTTCCTCCTAAAGCAAAGGTCGAAAAATATAAAATCATGATGGATAAGTAGGGAGGAGGGGCCGATTCTTTCTATCATAAAAAAGGAGAAAAACCTTAAGGTTTTTCTCCTTTTTTAAATTATGCTGTTGGAAGTCCCATCACAGCTTTCACTTCTAAATATTCCTCGATACCGAAGTCTCCCCATTCTCTTCCGATACCAGATTGCTTAAAACCGCCAAACGGGGCAAAGTAATCTGTTTCGGCATTATTAATGGTAATTTGACCGGCACGAATATGTTCAGCTACATATTTTAATGTTTTTTCATCTTTTCCAACCACATAGCCAGCAAGACCGTACACTGTATCATTGGCAATCTCAAGGGCATGATCCAGGTCTTGATATGTGATCACACTCATGACGGGTCCGAATATTTCCTCTTGCGCAATGGTCATATCATTTTTCACATTTGTGAAAATTGTATGCTTAGCGAAATAGCCCTTGTCTAGTCCGTCCGGCTTCCCAGTTCCCCCAGCAAGCAGGTGAGCACCTTCTTCAATTCCTTTTTCAATATAAGACTGTACGGTATCCCATTGCTTTTTGGAGACAAGTGGGCCAGTGGCGTGATCTTCTCGCGGATCACCAACGGTAAACTTCGGCAGGGCATTCAGCAGCGCTTTTTCAAATGCATCTTTCATTGATTCTGGAATCAGCACACGTGTAGCTGCGGAACACACTTGACCTGTATTCATCGCAATATGATGAACGGCTGTTTCGGCTGCCTCATCCACATCTGCATCATCTAAGACGATAAGAGGGGATTTCCCGCCAAGCTCAAGAGCCACTTTCTTAATATTGTCTGCAGCATTTTCCATTATTTTAGAGCCGACAGCACCTGATCCCGTAAATGAAACAAAGTCAATATCAGGGTGTGAGCTAATGCCGTCACCAATAACATCACCAGTTCCGTTTACTAGGTTGAAGACGCCTTTCGGTACGCCTGCTTCATCAATGATGTCTGCAAGAATCATTGCGGCAAAAGGTGTAATTTCCGCAGGCTTTAAGACAACTGGTGAGCCTGCTGCAATGGCACCCGCGATTTTAAGTGATGTTTGATTCGTTGGGAAATTCCAAGGTGTAATTAATCCGCTGACACCAATCGCTTCTTTTATAATGGTGTGTCCGCCGCGGTCCTCAGTAAATGTATACGATTTAAGTGCTTCCGCTGCTTTAGAAAAATGTTCATGTCCCATTTTGTAATGAACCTCTTCTGATACTTTCAGCGGTGCACCAAGCTCTTGAGTCATGACTTCTATTAGTTCATCCTTACGCTTTTCGTAGCCGCGCACAATGTTTTCCAGCATCTTTATGCGTTCATTTCGAGATGTTTTTGAGAAAGAAGGAAAGGCGGCACGAGCGGCTTTGACTGCCTTATCTAAATCTTCTTTTGTACCTAAGCTAATGGTGCCAATGACTTCCTCTGTAGCAGGATTGATGACCTCCGTCGTTTCGTTTCCTGTTGATGCGATCCATTCTCCGTTAATAAAATGTTTCTCTTGTTTTCTCATTCTGACATGTCTCCTTTTTAATATGTGATTCCATTCAATATTCTGTTTTCAGGTGATATAAAACTGTACCCACTGTGAAAAATCTAAAACGATGAAACTGCAAAAGAAAAAGTTTCTGATATAATACGCAAAGTGGGACATATGTCCTTTTCAACATGAGGGCATCTATCTTTTAATGGAACTAGACTGAAAAAAGAAGGAGCATTTGAACGAATGAAAGGTGTTATTTTCGCTTTATTAGGAGGCGCTTGTATTACACTGCAAGGCGTAGCAAACGCAAGAATCAGCCAGGATATCGGGACATGGCAGGCGGCAACCATCACGCAGCTGACCGGTTTTATTATTGCACTGATCATTTTACTGATCGTACGTGACGGACACTTCAGGGAATATCGAAAGGTGCAGCCGCTTTATTTAGTAGGCGGTGCATTTGCAGCCATTATTATTTTCAATGAAGTGACTGCGATTCAAATGATCGGTGTCACACTGACCATTGCTGCTTTGCTCATTGCACAGCTTGCTTTCACCTTTGCAATTGATGCAAAAGGATGGTTTGGTGTACAGAAAAAGAAAATGAAATGGCCGCATTATGCAGGAATTCTATTGATGATCGCAGGCGTCATCATTTTAAAGCTATAAAGGAGGACGTCAGATGGAGGAGCTCCATGATGAATCTCTATTTTCCTCTTATCTCAAGGCACATGAATTAGAAAACGTCTTTCATCAGAAACTCATATCACACGTCAGCTTATGGCGCTATGAGCAAGGTGAGCTGATTTGTTCAAAGGGAGATCAGAGGGAGCACTTGTACTTGTTAGTAAAAGGAAAATTAAAGATTTTCACCACCACAAAAGAAGGGAAGACCTTTATTCTTTGTTTTAAACATCCTCTTGAAGCGATTGGAGATATTGAATACGTTCAGCGGACAGATATGGTCAATACAGTGGAGGCTGTCACAGAAGTACATATGCTAAGGATTTCTCATCAAGCACTCATGCGCCATGCGAAGGATGACCCCCGCGTGTTAACCTTTTTACTAAAGGGCATCACAAACAAATTTTATACGAAATCAAACGATTTGAGCTTCCATCTTTTATATCCTGTAGAGGTCAGGCTTGCAAGCTACTTATTGTCTGTGTTAACAGGGAATAACAGCGCGAGCGCACTTCGTCTTACTGATGCGGCGAGCTTAATTGGTACAAGCTACCGTCATATTAACCGGGTGATTCAGCAATTTTGTAAAAAAAGGCTGATAGAGAGGCGAAGAGGGAAGATTACGATTCTTGACCGGGAAGGACTCTTAGAAATAGCGGAGCGAAACATTTATGAATAGAAGAAATGAAGGGATTCAGACATGATCATAGGAATAGGATTAGCCATTACGGCTGGCGCACTCGTCAGCTTACAAACCATTTTTAACAGTAAGGTCAATGAGCAGACAGGCTCTTGGTCAACGACCACTCTCGTTCTAGGTATGGGCTTTATTGCTTCACTTTTGATGGGTCTTTTGCTAGAAGGAACCGGCATGTTTCAATTAAGACATATGGAAGCGTGGTACTGGATGAGCGGAGCCATTGGAGTAGGGGTGGTCATCTGCCTCGTTCAAAGCATCAAACGTCTCGGTCCGACTTATGGAATCTCGATTGTCCTGATTTCACAGCTCGGCTCTGCGCTTTTGTTCGATTCGCTTGGCTGGCTTGGGTTAGAGAAAGTGGAATTTTCTCCGGCAAAACTATTAGGTGTCATTGTGATTGTTGCGGGGATCTTGGTGTTTAAATTGACCAAATTGGAGTCAGCAGAAGAGGAGCAATCAGAAGAAAAAGGGCTGCCACAAGAGTAGCTGCCCTTTAGATCAACCGCCGCCATAGAACGGTTATCGCGGATAGCCCATTTAAAAGGAGCCTTTTCATCAAAGGCTTTTTTTTCTGCCCATAGGACGCCGCTTTATAGGCTGCTTTGTCCTTTGCGACGAGAATACTATAGGCTATTTTACGTTCTATTGCCTGAGTAAGTGATAGCGCAAACGGGGCACTATCAATGACCAAAATCGACTCTGTATTTAAAAAACTAGACCTCGCATCTAAATTATATGTCCCGATGATACTTAAATAATCATCAACGACCATTGATTTCGCGTGAATAGAATATGGACCTTCATATTCATATAAATGAACACCAGTTTTCATCAGTTCCTTTTTCGTGCTTAAATATCCTGCAAAAGCTAACGGATTTGGCGTCGCTGTAAGAGAATTCGTGACAACTGTCGTTTGAATCTCGCTAGCTAATGGAGTGAGGCCGTCTTTCATGGGTCGTGTCGGGATAATATAAGGCGTCTGTATGAGCACAGAACGCTTTGCTCGGTGAGCAAGATCGTTTAGTTTTTTGAGCACAAGAGGACGCTTATTGAAGCGCTCCACAGGATTAGTAAAAAATGCAATCTGCTTTACTGAGGTGCCATCTGCTGCCCAATTAAAGGACGACATCACAAAAGGTTCTTTCGCATGCACTGCCTCCTGATAGGATCTAAGCAGTTTCTTTCTTAGTTTTAAGCCTTTTTTTGCTTTTTGTTTGGAGAACACAGCTTTTGTTCTTTTCGTAAAGTCATGATTCCATAAATAAACGAAGTATTGCTCCATTTCATCTAATACTTTTCCTTTTTTGTCGTTATAAAGCAGCACATCGCGGTCAAATGCAAAATCTTTCGGAGGCTGATCTGCAAAGTATTTATCACCGATATTTCTTCCGCCCATCACAGCCACTCGGCCATCCACCAGCAGCAGCTTATCATGAAGGCGGTTATGCCACGTCCATGGCTTAAATAACCGAAAGGGCTCATAAAAACGAATGGCCATGTTCGGGTGATTTGCCACGGCATACTGTAAATGCTTCAGAGGTCCACGCAAACTGTGGCAGATGCCGTCTAAAAGCAGCTGAACCTTTACCCCTCGATCAGCTGCTTCAATTAATGCACCTAGTACCCATTCGGCTGTTTTTCCCTTTTGAATGGAATAATAACTTAGGCGGATCATTCTCTTTGCCTCACGAATCATTTGGATTCTGGCCTGACCAGACTCAAATCCATCATCAAGAAGCATCACTTGATTTGTGCCTTGATCGTCGCCTGAGATCGAAGAGGCTTTATAGATACAATGTTCTTTGCATGTTTTTTGGATCGGTAAATAAAACAAAACAAATGCGGTCAAAAAGACATAAACGACATAGAGAAGGATCAGAAAAAACAAAAGATGAAGCATTCGGATCAGCTCCTTTCACATAGACACCACTTTTCCTTAGTTTATGTCAAAAATAAAATTTCACTCATTTTCGCCTTTCATCTAAATACATGACAAAAGAATCATCTTGTTTTTATTGGGCATTTAATTATAGTATGAAATGAATAAGGGGGAATCGAATTGAATGAATCATTATTTAACATCCCAAGTGATGTATATCAAACGTTAAGTGAAACAGAACGATATTTACTCAATTATATTCACCAGCATTTAGAGGATATCTCCACCTTATCCATTGTCACTTTAAGCGAAAGAGCCAATGTATCAACGGCCACGATTGTCAGACTGATGAAAAAAATTGGCTATAACGGCTATACATCCTTTAAATATCGATTGAAACAAGAAAAGAAAATGACAGATGCAAGCGACCAGCTCAAAAATATTGATGAAGACATCAAACTAGCAATTCGGAAAAATGAAGAAGAGGTTTTAAAAACGATACAGCTGCAAAGTATTGGGCAAATTGAAGATGCCGTTCAAAAAATACATAACGCAGACAAAATTTATATTTTCGGCAGAGGCTTCTCAGAGATGATCGCCAAAGAGATGACCATCAAATTACAGCTCATCGGGAAAACATGTGAAGTACACGACGATCCGAATATCATTCGGCTGAAATCGCGAGACATTGAAAAAAGTGAGCTTGCCATCTTTGTTTCATTAAATGGCGAAACAGCTGAGCTTGTTGAAGCGTGTCAAAACCTCAGTATGAAGCAAGTCACAACTATTACGGTTACAACAAGAATAGATTCTACATTAAGCAAAATATCAGATATGACACTAGTCGGATATAAAGGGGAACAATCTTTCTTCCCAGATTATGAAGTTAGATCCCGCCTGTCTCTTCATGTCATTGCCCGCATTTTACTTGATGCTTATGTGATCCGAATGAAATAACCAATAAGAAAGCCTTCGAGACTTTGATCTGGAAGGCTTTTTCTCATGAAAACCTTTACACATTCTGAAAACATTTTCACTGAATCGTATGAGATACTTTCTTTAGAGAAAAGAAAGAAGGTGAAACCAATTGATTTATACCTGCACCTTAAATCCTGCTATTGACCTATATATTGCATTAAAAGAAATGCGGGCAAATGCAGTCAACCGGACGGAAGATGAAGATTATCAGCCGAATGGAAAAGGCGTGAACGTGTCAATTATGCTAAAGAAATATGGCTTCACCAGCACTGCATTAGGATTTATCGCTGGGTTTTCAGGCTCTTATATTGAACAATCCTTAAAGGACCTCTCCATTCAGACCGATTTTATTTCGGTTGAAGGAATCACACGCATTAACGTTTTTATCAATACGACAGAAGAATACAAGCTCGTGAATCAGGGCCCTGCAATTGAAGAAAAAGCGCTTCACGCCTTTCGTCAGAAAATTGCGGCTATCCCGCAGGGAGGCATTCTCATCATGTCAGGCAGTCTGCCAAAAGGCGTTCCTACCAGCATTTTTTCAGAAGTAGCCGCTATTTGCCATCAACAGAAGGTCAAGTTCATTCTAGACACAAGCTCAGCAGCAGTTCTTGAGACGCTTCAATACAAGCCTTATTTATTAAAACCGAATGAAGAAGAAATCGCTGCTTTTTTCGGCAAAACACATCCTTTGTCAGAAAAAGAACTCATTCAATCAGGAGAAAAGCTCATTGAGATGGGTGCAGAGCAAGTGCTTATTTCCCGAGGCGAGGAAGGGGCTTTATTCATTACGAAGGACGCAGTGTTTAAAGGAAACGCACCAACAGGCACTGTCGTAAACACAGCTTGTTCTGGAGATGCGATGCTCGCAGCTTTTCTTAGTAAACACCTTGAAGGACACTCACCTGAAGAGTGCTTACGCTACGGCATTGCAACGGGGGCCTCTACTGCGTTTTCAAAAGGCTTAAGTGATTTACATGATATTGATTCATTGATTGAGCAAGTACACATTCAGAAGATATAAGGGGGAATAACACATGAGCCGCAAAAAAATTGTCGCTGCAACCGGCTGTCCAACAGGCATTGCACACACATTCATGGCAGCTGAAGCATTAAAAATCGCTGCTGAGCAACTAGGGGTCGACATTAAAGTCGAAACGCATGGTCAAGTAGGAATTGAAAACGCTTTAACTGATCAAGACATTATGGAGGCAGATGGGGTCATTGTGGCAGCCGATAAAGATGTGCATACAGACCGTTTTCACGGCAAACCACTCATTGAAGTGCCTGTAGCCAAAGGCATTCGCACGCCGGCTGAGTTGATTCAGAGCATTATAAATGGAGATGCCCCCGTTCATCAAGTGAAAGGAAGAGGTTCTGGAACGGAGAAACCATCAGCTCCTTCATCCTCTCAACAAAAGTCGGCAAATAAATGGATACACACCATTTATAAGCACTTAATGAACGGTGTATCACACATGCTGCCATTTGTCGTTGGAGGCGGGGTCTTAATTGCCCTTTCTTTCTTATTTGGTATCTACTCTGCTGATCCTAAGCACGAAACGTATCATCCGTTTGCTGCCTATTTGAAAAGCATTGGCGGACTTGGCTTCAGCTTAATGGTACCAATTTTAGCAGCATTTATCGCTGATTCGATCGCTAGACGCCCAGGGATGGTCGTCGGATTTATAGGTGGTCTCCTTGCAAATGATGGAGGTGCTGGTTTCTTAGGCGGTATTATCGCAGGTTTTGCAGCAGGATATATCATTTTATTGCTTCAATTCTTGCTTCAAAAATTACCAGCATCACTTGATGGATTAAAATCGATCTTCATCTATCCTGTCATCGGTATTTTCTTAATTGGGGCTGTCATGACCCCGTTGTTAGTTCCAATCACAGGGCTAAATAATTCCTTAATGGACTTTCTTTCATCTGTACAATCCACAAATCCGCTACTTTTAGGCTTAATTGTTGGAGCAATGTGTGGATTTGATATGGGCGGACCCTTTAACAAAGCAGCCTATGTCACAGGAACGGCTTTACTTGCAGAAGGTAACCTTTACTTCATGGCAGGTGTATCAGCAGCATGTATCACACCGCCGCTTATCATTGCGATTGCCACAACGATTTTCCGAAAACATTTCACGCCACAAGAACGAAATGCAGGGGCAATCAACTATATTCTAGGAGCGACACATATTACAGAAGGAGCCATTCCATTTGCGGCCAAAAACCCGGTCGTTGTCCTGCCAATTATCATGTTTGGCTCGGCCATCTCTGCTATATTGACATATTTGTTTGGCGTACAGGTTCCAGCTCCGCACGGTGGATTCCTAGTTCTGCCGGTCGTCACAGGCGCATTCCAATGGGTGCTTTCCATACTAATCGGCTCACTCGTAGGTGCGATTCTCTACGGACTTTACCGTAAAAAAATAGACAAACCAGCAGTTTAAAAGGGAGGAGGAGAAATGATGGAACATATCTATATGAATCTTCACGAAACAGCTTCTTCACAGGCTGGCGTGTTCGCAGCCATTGCAGACATTGCCTATAAAGCAGGTATTTGCACCTCACCAGAGGATGTCAAAAAAGGCTTAGCGGAAAGGGAAGCACTTAGTACAACCGGATTTCAAGATGGATTTGCCATTCCGCATACACAAACAGAAGCCATCACGAAACCAGCACTTGTGATCGTCCGCACGGAAACAGGAATTGAATGGGACGCTTTTGATGGGAAGCCTTGCTTTTTCTTCTTATCCTTACTGATCCCTAAAAGTGAAGCAGGGACGACTCATTTAAAAGCTCTTTCAGCCCTTTCACGAGGCTTAATGGATGAAACGAAACGTCAAAAACTGCTGGAAACAAGAACAAATGAAGACATGCTTGCTGTATTAGAAACGGATATTTTAACTAGAGAGGATGTTTGATCATGCCTTTACTTTCAACAACACCGATGCTTGAGGCTGCGAAAAAAGAACAATACGGAATTGTGGCATTCAATGTACACTCCTTTGACAGTATCTATTGGGTGCTCGAAACTGCTGCAGAATTAAAGTCACCTGTGATTTTGCAAACAACGGTTGGAACGGTTCAATCTCTTGGAGCAAAAGCGATTGCAGATACAGTGAAGGCGGCGGCTGATCAATATCAAATCCCAATCGGTCTTCACCTGGATCACTGCACAGACTTTGATGTGATTCTCACCTGTATCAGAGCTGGATATACATCCGTTATGATCGATGCATCTATGCACTCATATGAAGAAAATGTACGCCGCACAAAAGAAGTCGTGGATCTTGCCTTAAAAGTCGGTGTAAATGTCGAAGCAGAGCTAGGCAAGGTAGGCGGCGTAGAAGATGATATCGTCGTCGACGAAAAGGATGCTGAAAAAGCCGTTCCATCAGAATGCCGCCAATTTGTAGAAGAAACTGGGGTGCCTACTTTAGCGCCTGCGATTGGTACTGCCCATGGCATTTATAAAGGGGTGCCGGATATTGACTTTGCCCGCATTGAACAAATTGCAGCGCTGGTCGATGTACCACTTGTCCTGCACGGTGGTTCCGCTGTACCAGATGAGGATGTCAAGCGATGCGTTACACTTGGTATGGCAAAGGTGAATGTCTCAACTGAACTGAAAAATGCGTATTCCGAAGCAATACGTGATCATTTCTCAAACGAACCTGAAAGCTTAGATCCGCGTATGTATTTACAAAAAGCAAAACAAGCAGCAAAAGACATGGTCCAATCGAAAATACGAATCGTGGGCAGTGAGGGCAAAGCCCATCCGTTATATCAATAAGAAAAAAAGCAGAGCCGCTATCGCTCTGCTTTTTCACATTATTCGTTTTCTTTCATTTCATTAGATGTGCGTACCCGTGCATTTCCCATAAATACGACCGTAATCGCCGCAAGTGCAATCGGGAATAATGCAAGCAAAAATACGTACGTAATACTTTGTGACATCGCATCGATGACTTTATTTAAAATATCAGTCGGAATTTGTGAGCGAGCACCTTCTTGGAAAATAGCCTGTGGATCGCTTATTTGAGAAGGGGCTCCTTTCATGCCGCTAAAGGCATCAGCTAAACGATTTGTCAGCACATTGGTTTGAATCGTTCCGAAAATTGTTACACCGAGCGTCATCCCAAGTGATCTCATAAATGAATTGGTCGAGTTTGCACTGCCTCGGTAGCGCGGCTCAAGATCATTCATTGAAGCTGACGGCAGAAGGGAGAAGCTGAAGCCAACGCCAAAGCCTGATATCATCATAAAGAGTGTGAGCCACAGTCTTGCTGTATCTGGTGACATATTGGCAAGCAGCAGCATCCCAGCGAAAAATGAAATGACAGAAATGGTCATCAAACGTCTGAAAGGCACTTTCGTCTGCATCGTTCCGCCAATCATACTGCCAATGACTGATCCAATCATCATTGGTGTTAAAATAAACCCTGCACTTGTCGCAGATTCACCGTACACCGCCTGCACGAAAATAGGAATAAAGACAGCAAGAATAATAAATGTCCCTCCATATAAAAACGCCAAAATTTGAGATGTTGCAAATAATCGATTTTTAAACATCCAAAATGAGATAATCGGCTCCTCCGCTTTACGCTCAACAATAAAGAAGATCGTACCGAACACAAGGAACACAGCAAAAAGTGTGAGGATTTGCACCGAATCCCAAGCATAAGATTTACCGCCAAGCTCAAGAGCGAACATTAAGCTGACAACCGCAACGACAAGTGTAATGGCACCTGACCAGTCGATTTTCTGCTTACGATGTTCAAGCGATTCCTGATAGTATCTGGCGATCAAGAAGACACTGACAATACCAATTGGCACATTAATATAGAAAACCCAATGCCAGCCGATCGAATCCGTAATAATAGCACCTAAAAGCGGTCCGAGTACACTTGATAAACCAAAGACTGCTCCAAACATACCAGACATTTTTCCGCGCTTTTCAGGCGGGAAGATGTCAAAGATAATCGTGAATGCGATCGGTAGAAGTGCACCGCCTCCAAGCCCTTGAATGGCTCGGTAAATAATGAGCTGATCCATCGTTTGTGCGATACCGCACAGCGCTGATCCAATTAAAAAGAAAATAAGTCCAAACAGAAAAAAACGCTTTCGGCCATACATATCAGAAAGCTTTCCGTAAATAGGCATTCCCGCCATCACTGCCACCATATAAGAAGCCGTCACCCAAGCAAATTTATCAAAACTGCCTAAATCTGCTACGATGCTTCCCATCGCTGTTGCAACAATGGTATTGTCCATCGCTGCCATAAAAATCCCTAACAGCAAACCGATGACAACAAAGCGAGTGGATGCCTTTCCTTTATCCACATGATTCATTTCATTTACCTCCTGCTTACGTTCTCTCATTATTTTTGCTATGATCAACTTAACCATAAAGTAAGAGAACATTTATCTTGATGATCAAGATAAATTGATTTTAAAGGGAGGAGAACAAGTTGTCAATAAAGAACGAGGCTGAAGACAGAGCAGCCCAGATCATATATACAATGAGGCGCCTCGCCACACGAACCGTTTTGTTCCACCAAGCGGCCGCTCAATCGCTCGGCCTTTTTCCAACAGATCTCAAATCCGCCGATTTATTAAATGAACTCGGCCCCCTCACAGCAGGGGAATTAAGTGAAAAAACAGGCCTTAGCTCCGGTGCAGTCACAGCACTCATTGACCGGCTTGAAAAAGCGGGCTACGTCAAAAGAGAAAAGGATCCAAAAGACAAACGAAGAGTCATCATTGTTCCCCTAACAGCGGGGAAATCACAGGTAAAAGAACTCTTTCGATCCTTATCAACATCAACGAAGGAACTCACAAATGAATACAAACCAGAAGAATTAGATTTAATTATTCAATTTATAACTGAAGCAGCAGATATCATGGAGCAAGAGCTGCAATTGCTTAAGTCTAAATCGTAAAAAGTACACTGATGCGGGTGTGCTTTTTCTAAGTGCATTCCTAATTCATGTAGGGATTGCCTCGACTAGTGACATCTTCCTTACCATGGAAGTGCTCTATAACAATTTTATAATGAAGTAGCTTAAAAAAATATTTATTTAAAAGATGTTCTAAATATCGCATCATAATTATTACTGACAAAAGTGGAGCTAAAGTATTCTATTGAAACATTGTTTATTTACATAATAAGTACTGTTTTTTGTATCAATATTCCTATTTAATGACAAAATTTTTATTGGTAAAATTGACCTTGTCAATGAATAGGAAGGAGTGAATTCTTCTGGGTAAGATACTTGATGCAAAAGCACTAACAAGTGCCATGGACACAAGGGCAAAACACTACCAGGAACTCCGCGAACAAATGGTAGATTTAAAAAAGGCATTACAAGGTGTGGCCAATCTCGGTGATGATTTCACTGGGAAAGGTGCAGATAATATTAAAAGTTTCTATAAAGAGCTCGCTGGAAATGTAGACATGTTTATCAGCTTCATTGATAAGCAAAAAGCCTTTCATGAAGGTGTTTCTGGGACACTGGATGATACGAGCTTTGGCGGCGATACCTTTGTAGAAGAACACTTTTTAGACAACTCAGTACATATGGGCATCAAGAATGCCAAAAGCATTGTGAAAGATCAAAAAAAGGCACTCAAAACGATTTTTCAAGACATTGATGACCTCATTTCCCTAGAGGTATTTGATAGCCAAACCTTTGATGAAAAAATAGAGGATGCGGAAGATGAACGAAAAAAGACAGTCAAAGATCTAAGAGAGCTTGATCAAAATTTAAAAGATGAATATGCTTTGTCAGAGACGGAACAGCAAGCTACAATGGCATTGTACGCTGAAATGATGAATGCGACAAATGATGGAAAAGCGATTTCGCCTATGAATTTTGACAAGAAAGCGTATCAAAATAGCGACATCTACAAGGCAAAAAGCGATATTGAGAAGCAAACTTCTGAATATCTGAAAATCAAAAAAGAACAAGAAGAAGCCCGAAAGATTGCGAAGGAACAAGAAGCGCTCGCCAACCGCCCTTGGTATGAAAAAGCACTCGATTATGGTGGAAACATCGTGAATGAACTGACAGGTGTGAACGATGCAAAACGTGCCGCAACAGGTGTTGATCCAATCACAGGCGAGGAACTCACCGCAGGACAGCGAGTCGCGGCAGGCGGCATGGCAGCAGCCGGCTACATCCCTATCGTGGGTTGGGCAGGCCGTATTTTCAAAGGCGGGAAAGCTGTCTATAAAACGACCCAAGCCACATCAGCCGCAGTCAGGGCAGTCGATATTTATAAGACATCGCAAAAATCTTTTGATGCCTTAAAAACATCGCAAAAAGGCTTATATGGTCTCACCGCCACCAACGGTTTCAGCGAAGCGATCACAGGCAGAGACATGTTTGGAAATAAGATCTCGAAAGAACAGCAGGAAGCGAGCATGAACGCGGCGCTTGGTATGCTTTTGCCGTTTGGAGCGAAAGGGTTTCATGGTAAAATGGGGATTAAAGGTACGGGTGAAATTGGTTGGAATATGTCAAAAGGTGGAGGAGAAATAAATGGAAGAAAGTATTCTCAGCATGCTTTGGAAAGAATGGCACCTGATATTCCTGAAGTAAAAGCTACTTTAACAAGTAGAGCAATTAAAAAAGCTGAAGAATTAGGATTTAAACCACAAACAAAAGAATTTAGTGATTTCATCAAAAAATATGTTGATCCAAGAAATATTCCACCTTCAGTTATTGAAGACGCTATAATGAATACGAAAAAGATACCTGGTAATAGAAGCGGAACGTTTGTTCATGAAACAATGGATGTCAAAGTAATTATAAATGAAGCAGGCGATGTTATCACAGTTATACCGAAATAATTAATAAAAGGATGAATACGAATGTTTATCAAGTATGATGAATATGATTTATTAGAACTTTTTCAAAGTGAGCCGGTGAGTATAACAGGCAATATAGATGATGGAGAATTAATATATACTTACAAAGATGACCAAAATTTCAAGGTGATTTTAACTTTAGATGTATATAAGCAAACGAGTAGTCTAAGTATTACATTTAATGATTCTATAGTATTTACAGGTGATTTTAATAATGTAACAAGTATAAAAAAAGATGACAATGCTATGGTAATGAACGTGGGCGAAGAAGAGAAGCTAAAAGTTAAATTTTATAAACAAGTTGGAGTGGAGTTACTTTAAAATAGCCTTATTACATTAGAAATAAATATAAAACAATTATGATATTCTCTCAGATAAATCAGTAGGTGAAGTAGTTGATACTTCTAAATATAATGTTATTGTTATCATACCTTGACTGGCTATATGCCTTTCAAGGTTTTTTGTGTTTATTGGCTTTCATACCGAGAAAAAACCGATAAAATGGGAATCTTTTTTCCTGAGTGGATCATCGTATGATAGGGGACAAGCAAAACGAACGTATTGAGCACTCTAAGTGCCTTGGTTGGTGTCCCCTTTTTTTATTGGGAGACGCGCCTCTCCCTTATCAATGGCGTATCTGGATACGGAACAAAAGTGTTGAGGAATGTGGCTATACGAGAGGGACATTCTGAGCCTGAATAGCAGCTGGTCTGCGGCAGCCGTATCGAGGACAGTTTTTCATTTCAATTGATGATTGACTGTAATTGGCATCCTCTCGGAGTGTAGTCATCATTTCAAAATCTATTTAAGCGAATAGCGTAAGGTGGTGTTTATTCAGCTAACAGTGTTCTGTTTCGAAAGAGACAATAAAGCAATCGAAAAGCATTGCAACTTGATCAAAATTTAAAAGATGAATATGCTTTGTCAGAGACGGAGTAGCAAGCTACAATGGCATTGTATGCTGAAATGATCAATGCGACAAATGACGGAAAAGCGATTTCGCCTATGAATTTTGACAAGAAAGCGTATCAAAATAGCGACATCTACAAGGCAAAAAGCGATATTGAGAAGCAAACTTCTGAATATCTGAAAATCAAAAAAGAACAAGAAGAGGCCCGCGAGATCGCAAAGGAACAAGAAGCCCTCGCCAACCGCCCTTGGTATGAAAAAGCCCTAGATTATGGCGGAAATATTGTCAATGAACTGACCGGCGTGAACGATGCAAAACGTGCCGCAACAGGCGTTGATCCAATTACAGGCGAGGAACTCACCGCAGGACAGCGAGTCGCGGCAGGCGGCATGGCAGCCGCAGAAAAAGGTTTATATGGCCTCACCGCCACCAACGGCTTCAGCGAAGCGATCACAGGCCGAGATATGTTTGGAAACAAGATCTCAAAAGAACAGCAGGAAGCGAGCATGAACGCGGCGCTTGGAATGCTTTTGCCGTTTGGGGCGAAAGGGTTTCATGGGAAGATGGGAATTCAGGGTGCAGGTGGAGATTCTGCTAGAAGAACTGTAATTAGCCCAGAAATTAAAGCTAAAATCCTAGAAGGGCAACGGAAGGTTCCCAAAAATCAGTTAATAGGGGGTCATTCGCCTAGAATTAATAATGATAATGAAAAATTTGCAGTTGAAGTGTTATCAACAAATGCGGATGGTACAACAAATGTTGTATTTACCAAACAGTTTTCTGATGGAAATATCTCCAAGATTAAAAAAAGTACTTTATTTCCCGATTCATGGAAAGATGAGCAAATTCTCAGAAGTATTACCGCCGTAGGCGATACAGATGCTATCTCATCAAGGTTAAGAGATAGAGCGACTTGGCATAGAGCAAGTATAAATGGGGTAGAAATTGATGTAATTAAAGTGGGGAGAGATGTAACCAGCGGATATCCGACTGGTACAAAAAATGCTTTGCGTCCATCAGGATTTTAATTTATATTGGAGGTCTTAAATGTGTTTAAGGAATTAGATAATCTTTTATCTGCTGATACAACAGTAGATTCATGGTATGATGACGGGTGTTTGATTGCTAGTGAGATACTCTCTGATTTTTGCCTAAATGACTGGGAAGAACTATCAAATCAGGTGCTTAATAAACCAATAGAGTGGCAGCGTAAAATTGCTTATTGCCTGGATAATGAGTGCAATGAATATGAGTTAAATATTTTAATAGATTTGTTGAATACTAATGATAAAGAATTATTTGAGATTTGTATTGATACATTGAGAAGCTTCCCAATTGAAGAAGGCAAGAAATTGATATTGAAGCATCCTCAAATTTTAAAACGTGTAAATCATGTAATGGCTACTACTACGAATTCACCAGTAAAAGTAGTTCTTCAAGACTTTCTTTCAAAAATGAATTCAAATTAGTTCATTTTTAATGAGATTACGCAAAAAAACCTTGACCTGCTTAATGCCCTCAAGGTTTTTTGTGTTATGGAATTCAAATTGAGGAAAAACCGACCAAAAGAGGGATGGGAACCCATCGTATGATAAAGACCAGCAAAACTAGGCGCTCACAGCTTTTATAGTGGTTTTTTTTGAATGAGGGGGGATACTTTACATCTTTTTCTTTGATATAGATCAGAAATTCCTTTGAAGAAGTATAGATGTTAAACAATGAAATAGCAGGACATTTATATAAAAGACTAATCGCCAAGCCATTTTAACGGCGAACTTCTTCATAAGAAAATGAAGTTGGTACAATAAACAGAAAAACATCCTCTAATAATGCATAGAGAATGCTGCTCTGTTTAGAAGGGGGAAATAATTTTAATTTTTTTGTTTAATCAGATTCACAAATTCGAGTTCAATATTCCCCTTTAATTTTAAAAAATGACCCACGAATCGTTCCAGCAAGTTTAGACTTCTGCCTAGCAAATTTAAATTTCCCTTCTAATTCCTTTGGTACTTCCATACCTTCAGAAAGCTTAAAACCAACAGCACGTTTTTTCGGATCATCCACTGTATACAGGACGTTAATTGCAAGACCATCCTCATAAAAAACGTAAGTCCATTTGATATTTTCCACTTGAAAACTTGCCGTTTCTAAAGGTTTTGCTGCAAACTCTAGTTCACGTTCTTCTTTTAACACTCGGTTCACATAATCAAGGGTATCCTGACTTTCGCTGGCAGGTAATACTGTCAATTCATGCTTATATTTGTTCATAAAGTAACGAGCCTCATTCGCTCGTAAGCCAGCAAGTGCTTCTGCTACAGGTGAAGACTCTAAACCAATCGTAGACACATTTTTAAAATCAACGATATAGGCCATTTCTATCCCTCCATATCCTTCTTATTTTCGTACAACAGGAATCCACATCTCACCAAGTAATAAGTCGTTTCGCTGCCCCATCTCTACCACTGCATTTGGTCCACCAACATAGGCGAAATTCTTTGCTTCAGGCAAGACTTGACCAAATGCAATACCAGTAAGCGTTTGATGCAAGTCATCAGCGGTTTTAGCTTCCCCTTTAACGATTAGATATTCCCCTTTAGGAAATTGAATCACTCTGTCCGCTTCTGGTAACGATTCCTCTGTGATGACCCCGACATAATGCATCAGCTTGTTATTTATCGCTTCGTTTACGATAAAAATATAGTCATTTGTGGCAATGGCTTTTAAGGTGTCAAGCTTACCTTCTTTTGTGACTGCTTGCCAAAAGTCTGCTTTTTCCTTCGTGATGCCCGCATAGTCTGTGTAATGACTCTTAAGTTCAGTTCCAATACCTAATACGTGAAAGCTGTCTTTTTCTTCTAGTATATAATCTGCCATATTCAACACTTCCTTTTGAAAAATTGATCAAATGTTTTTTCTTTTCAATTGATAAATATATAATAGGCTTAAATCATGTCAAAAAATGATACTGTTTAGGGGGATCAGATGAAAAAAGTTGAACGGATTAATACCATCATGCGGTATATTAACAACCGCGCCAACTTTACAATTTCTGAAATCATGAGAGAATTTCATATCTCTCGTTCGACAGCAATTAGAGACATCAGAGAAATTGAAGCTATGGGGATGCCGCTTGTCGCTGAAGTCGGAAGGGACGGGGGATATTTTGTGATGAACAATTCCGTCCTGCCAACTGTTCGTTTTACCGATAATGAGATTAAAGCTCTTTTTATTGCCTTTATGGCCACAAGAAACCAACAACTCCCTTATTTAAAGAGTCGACAGTCTTTAGCTGAAAAATTACTAGGACTCATCTCAGAGACCCAGCAAGATGACCTTGTTCTGTTAAATCGCCTCTTGCTATTTGAAGGGACTAATCCGAATAATCCTGATCTGCTTGATTTGACAGATATCCCTCATCCCATGTTAGAAAAATTAATCCAACTGCTTATTTTGGATCGATATTTACTGATTACGATGAGAGAGGAGAACGTGATAAAGTCCTATCCTATTTACCTCTTGAATCTTTATCGTGAAAAAAGCCTGTGGCTGATTGAAGGCTTTGATTTAAAGGAGGAGAAGAAACGGATTTTGCCTGTCGACAACCTCACAGATGTAGAACCATGCTCTACAAAAAATAGATTAAGCAGGAAAAAGATGTTAAAAAAGCTAAGTAAGCAGGAGGAAGTAATCAACCTTGTCCTTGAACTTGGTCCAAAGGCAATTGCACAGTTCAAAAAATACCATCCTTTCAAAATGTCAATTTCTTATACGAATCCTTACCAAACTACAGCCATTTTAAAGACTTTTATCGATGTTAATCATTCAGAAGAAATAACAGAAATGACAAATTGGCTATTTTTCCTAGGCGATGATATCAAGGTCAGGGAAATGCCTGTAGAAATCTTGGAAGGTTTACAAGAGAGACTCCTCCTATATTGTCCATAATCAATGCTGGTTAGACCTCACAGCGATTCCTATGAATTTTGACAAGAAGGTAGTTAAATAAATACATTTAGATAAAGGGGTTCATTTTATTGAATTCTTATGATGAAGATCTAATAAAGGATTTGGAATTAAAAGACCTACTTAAATATGTCAAAGTACATGAAAATCCAGAAATTTATTTAGATTTAATAGAACAAAAATTTGTTTTTGCTGGTTCAAAAATAAATTGGTTACAAACCAATAAACACCATAGTAAGAGCTCAAATAATGAATCGTTACTTTCTGATGCTCTTCTATTTATAACTGAATTAAAAGAAAAATATTTAGCTAATGACTTACAAGTAATTTACATAGGGGATAACCTTACAGAGTTTGGGTACCAGTTTGAATTAAAACATTTAAAAGAGTTACTAGTCTATTTTTTAGATATCCCACAGCATCACTACTTTATATCATTAGAAGGGGATTGGTGTATCTGTCTTTCATTTGAAAACTATTTGGATTTCGGATTTAGTTTAAACAACAAATAATTTTGATCGTCACGTATAGGAAAAATAAAAGATTTATAGTAGGAAGTAAAAAAACCATGATTGGCTTTATTCCTATCATGGTTTTTATGTTTATTGGACTTCATACCGAGAAAAAACTGATAAAAAGCCGATAAAAACTAGGAATAAAAAGGGAACCTTTTTTCCTAAGTGGATCATCGTATGATAGAGACAAGAAAACGAACGTGAATATTTTGTCCAGAAGGAAGAACCTGCGGTCGCTGATCATTGAGCACTTTAAGTGCCTTGATTGGTGTCCGCTTTTTTTTATTGGGAAACGCGCCTTTCCCTTATCAATGGCGTATCTGGATACGTAACAAAGGTGTGAGGAATGTGGCCATACGAGAGGGACATTCTGAGCCTGGATAGCAGCTGGTCCGGCAGCCGTATCGAGGACAGTTTTCATTATATTTGATGATTGACTATACTTGGCATCCTCTCGGAGTGTAGTCATCATTGAAAAATCTATTTAAGCGAATAGCGTAAGGTGGTGCTTACTAGGCAAGAGACGAGTAACATGAAGCTCAGGGGTTCTGTTTCTAAAGAGACATTGAAGCAATCGAAAAGCATTGCAGCTTGCTCAAAATTTAAAAGATGAATATGCTGTCAGAGACGGATCAGCAAGCTACAATGGCATTGTACGTTCAAATGTTGAATGCGACAAATGACGGAAAAGCGATTTCGACTATGAATTTTGATAAGAATGCATATCAAATAGTGAAATCTACAAGGCAAAAATCGATATTGAGAAGCAATCTACTTAATACCTCAATATCAAAAGGAACAAAAAGTGCCAATCTTCCTTTTTTATTTTTACAAGCTTGGTCATATATAGTAAAATGAGAACAAGAGTTCGTGTAATCATTCCAATTTTAAATGGTTGGATAAGCAGATAAAAAAAGATATAATACAAGTTATGAGGTGTAAATAATATGAAAAAATTTAAAGTAATCTCTTTATTTTGTGGGGCTGGTGGTCTAGACTTAGGATTAGAAGCAACTGGAAAATTCCAGACGATCTTTGCCAATGATATGGACAAGGATGCTTGTAAGACTTTTTCGAAGTGGTCAGATGCAATTGTAGTACCCGGCAAAGTAGAAAATATTAGTGCAGATGAAATTCCAGACGATATTGACATAGTTACCGGTGGATTTCCGTGTCAAGGATTCTCGGCAGCTGGTCCACGCCAAGCTCTTGATGTACGAAATAAATTATATTTAGAACTTTGTAGAGTTGTAGAGGCTAAACAGCCGATTGGATTCCTAGCGGAAAACGTTAAAGGACTTACAACAATGGAAGATGGTCTGATCTTAAAGAAAATTGTTGAAGACTTTAGTTCAAAAGGTTACAATCTGTATCACCGAGTTCTTAATGCTGCCGATTATCAAGTTCCACAGGATCGTGAACGAGTAATTCTAGTCGGAATCAGACAAGATATTGATAAAGGGTTTGAGTTTCCCGAGCCCACTGGTCGAATTTCTCTTAGAGAGGCAATTGGACATTTTCCAGAACCAAATTCAAATGATGTTTGTCAAGATCCATATTCATCAAGATACATGAGTCGAAACAGAAAACGTGATTGGGATAATGTGAGTTACACTATACCAGCAATGGCTAAACAAGTAACACTACATCCAAGTTCACCAGATATGATTAAACTTGAAAAAGATTTATGGAAATTCGGTGAAGGAACAACAAGACGATTCAGCTGGCAGGAGGCTGCGGCTGTTCAAACATTTCCAGAATCTCTTGTATTTGAAGGGGATTTAACTAGTAAGTATAAGCAGATTGGAAATGCTGTTCCACCGAAACTTGCCGAAGCCGTTGGGTACAAATTTGCCGAAGCACTCGAGAAAGCTATAGAAAGAGAGAAAACGAAGGTAGTGATTTAATGGCAAGTCAAACAGTAAATGGAAAGTCCTTAGAGTTTGCATTTTTACAATCTCTTGAACAATCTTTAAATGGACGAGCTAATGTTCAAGTAATTGGTTCTCCTCAGTTAGAAACAGCGCATAACGCTTTTTTATCCCTTCCACAGATGACACAACAGAAAATGAGTGAAGGTGCTGACGCAGGAATAAATACCATTCTTCAATTAGAGCCACGTTTAACTCATGACAATGGAACTTTACAGCTTTCAATATTACCTGATTCAGCAGGTCAAGCTGGTGATGTTCGTGACGTGCTAGCTGTTAGGAGCACTGAAGGTTGGGAGATAGGAATCTCTTGTAAGAATAATCATGCTGCTCTTAAGCATTCACGTTTATCAGCAACAATTGATGTAGGCGATTCCTGGTTTGGTTATAATTCAACAGCTGATTATTTCCGCCAAATAGTACCAATCTTTAAAGAGCTAAGTAATTTAAGAACGCAAGGTACGTTATGGAACCAGATCCCTGATAAGGCTACTCGATATTATATACCCGTCCTTAATGCGTTAATTGATGAATTGTGGAGACTAGATGGGATTTATCGTGGTCAGATTCCTCAAAGATTATTGACGTACTTATTGGGAAGACACGATTTCTACAAAGCGATTGTTAAAACTGGTCGCAGAACAACCGAGCTCCAAGGTTTCAACTTACAAGGAACATTGAATCAGGGATCTCTTGGCGTAAGACCAACTCTAAAAATGCAGCAATTCAGACTACCAACAAGATTTTATGATATTCATTTCAAGCCTGAATCAGATAACACGATTTTAATTGTTCTTGATGAAGGTTGGACAATCTCTGCTCGTATTCATAACGCTAGTTCCAGAGTTGAAGGATCATTGAAACTTGATGTTCAACTTGTAGGATTACCACCAAACCTATTCAGACAGACTTTAGGCTGGTAATAATTCAAAGAGTCCATTAATGGGCTCTTTTTATTTTGCCTAGAGTTCCATATTTCTCAATCTATCGAATCATCAGAATATCGATTCACCAGAAGAACCGATAGATGAATAGAGCAAAGGGAGAAAGCAGTGAAAATAAAATAACAAAATGAGTGAAAATTTGCCCAGAAGCCAGAACCTACTGACACTGATCGCCTTGAGCATTTTAAGTGCCTTGATCGGTGTCCGTTTTTTTACAGCGATACCTTTGTAGAAGAACATTTTTTAGATTGAAGGATCAAAAAAAGGCATTTTAAAAGGTTTTCTATCACGTAAAAAAGACAAAGGACTCTTTGTATACAAGCCTTATAGTGTGTTTTTCTTATGAAAAAAGCACACAATCGCTGCACAGCACGTGCTGAAGACATTTGGACTTCTTTGATGCATGTGAGTTGATTAGACTTATAAGCAAAGGGAAGAAAGGAGGAATTCCAACTGTACTTAACCAAAAGGGGCACGACGTTACTATCTATGCTGCTTCATACGACATCTTATCTATCAATAGAAGATTTACAGAATCGAATGAATGTCTCGACTCGAACCGTTTACGCTGAAATCAAACGAATGAACAGCTGGCTGGAAACTCATCAGCTTAGTGGTGTGCAGCGAAAAGGCCATCTTGGCTATTATTTAAATCCTCATGAAAAAGAAGTCATTCTTCAAAAAGCTGATACCATTCTTGTTGGTCACGATTATGAACCATGTGTAAAGGAACGAAGGGCTATCTTGCTTTTATCCATTGCATGCAGCGAGCATTGCCTAAGAATTGATGATTTTATGAAAATGACAAAGGTGAGCCGAAATACATTGCTTGAGGATATGAAACAGCTAAAAGAAGCGCTTTTCAAGCAGGAGATCACACTCCGCTATCAGGCAGCAAGCGGCTATGTCATTTCAGGAGACGAAAGAGCCATTCGATTGGCACTCAAACCTTATATACATTTCATTCGCACCATGATAAAAAACGAAAAAACGTTTCCGTCGTTTTGGTTAAAGGGACCAATTTCATCCAAACGGGTACACCATCTCCTCCAGCAGTCAGAACAAGAACTTAAGCTTGAATTTGCAGATGAGATGCTGGATCAGCTCTCTTTGGATCTCTTTTTCTACTTCAAGCGGATGAAGCTAGGGCATGCTGTACACATTTCAAACGAAGAAAAGCGAACATTGCAAGAAACAGAGGAATGCTTGGCTGCTATTCGTTTCATGGCGCAGATTCAAAAAGAGGCCAGTCTCATTGTTCATGATGATGAGATCTATTTTCTTAGCACCTTATGGCTCAGTGCCAAAAAACAAAAACTTCCATCAATTAAAAAACCAGAAGAACATCTCATTCGCACCATCGCCAGACAAATGATATTGGACTTTCAGCGATATGCTTGTATTTCCTTTCAAGAACCTAAAGCATTGGAGCAAAACTTAACAATGCATTTAATTCCAGCCTATTACAGACTCATCTATCACATTGGTATGATCAACGAACTGACGGATTCTATCAAAAAAGCACAGCCAGAAGTGTTTGAAATCACTCAGAAAGTTGCATGTCATTTAGAAAAGGCGGCCTGTTCAAAGTTGAGTGACCATGAAATTGCATATCTCACCATGCATTTTGGCAGCTGGATGAGAAGAGAAGGAATTTCATCCATTGTTAGGCGTTCTGTATACATTGTCTGCGGAGAAGGAATTGGCACAAGTAACATGCTGAAAACTCAGCTTCTCGAATTAATCGGCTACATCGAAGTACGCGGACTGTTATCAAAGCGTGCATATGAAGAATTAGCAGCAGTTGATGCAGATTTCGTTGTGTCCACAACACCTATTTCATTTAAAGGAAAACCAGTTCATCTCGTTCATCCTATTTTAACTGCCTATGAGAAAAAAACATTACTTCAATACGGAAAAGGCTCAGAAACGAAGATTGACGAGGGGTATGTAAACGCTCTATTCAACATCATTCAGCAGCATACCATCGTTCAAAATAAACAAGCACTGCTTCATGACATTCGGGAGCTGCTTCATCCCACATATGTATCCTATCAGAAAGGGTGGAACCCAGTGTTAAATGATTTATTAACAGAACAAACCATCAAGCTCCACCAAACAGCAGACACATGGCAAGAGGCGATTACAAAAGCGGCGCAGCCTTTACTTGATCAAAATGCTATTAAACCAAGTTATGTAGAAGCCATGATACAGTCTGTTCATCAAAATGGTCCTTATATTGTCATTGCACCACAAGTGGCCATCCCACATGCAAGGCCCGAGGATGGCGTGAACAAATTGAGCATGACGCTCATGTCATTCAACCAGCCCATTTCGTTTTCAAAGGATGGAAAAAAGCAGGTGCGGCTCGTCATTGTGTTAGCCGCTATTGACAGCATGAGCCACTTGAAAGCACTTAAACAGCTGACCATGCTGTTAAGTGAAGAGAAACGCACGAAACAATTGATTGAAGCAGAAGATTTAGCATCGGTCCAAAAACTAATTGATCAATTTTCACAAGTATAAAGGGGGAGTAAGACAATGAAAAAAATTCTTGTTGTATGTGGAAACGGGTTAGGAAGCAGCTTTATTGTAGAAATGAATGTCAAAAAAGCATTAGAAGAATTAGGTCTTAAAGCTGAAGTAGATCATACCGATCTCAGTACAAGTAAAAATGAACAAGCAGACCTTTATATCGGCGCAGCTGATATTATTGACCAGCTGAATGACGGCACAAGAAATGTGGCTGGCTTAAATAATTTACTAGACCAGGAAGCCATTAAAGACGTCCTTCGTCAACACATTTAAGTCATGAAAAAGGGGGATTCACATCATGATAGAACTAATCATGAACGATATATTGGGCACACCTGCCATTCTCATCGGTTTATTTGCACTAGCCGGTTTACTTTTGCAGAAAAAATCAGCTGCAGACACTGTGTCAGGCACCTTGAAAACAACCATGGGCTTCTTAATATTAGGGGCGGGCGCTACAGTCGTCTCTGATTCACTTGGGGTTTTTCGAAAGATGTTTGAAGCAGCCTTTCACATTCAAGGGGTTGTCCCAAATACAGATGCTATGGCCGCCATTGCTCAAAAGGAATTCGGTACACAGACAGCACTCATCATGATTTTTGGTATGCTGGTCAATTTGTTACTTGCAAGATTCACACCCCTTAAATACGTCTTTTTGACTGGTCACCACACGTTGTATATGGCGGCGATGCTCGCCGTCGTTCTCTCGACAGCTGGCCTGCACGGGTGGCTGCTCATTTCCACTGGCTCAATGATATTAGGTGCAGCTATGGTCATTGCACCCGCAATCCTTCAACCGTTTACGAGGAAAGTCACCGGAAGCAATGATCTCGCGCTCGGACACTTCAGTACTTTCGGTTATTTTACTGCGGGAATGATCGGCAAATGGGTTGGATCTCCAGAAAAATCAACGGAAACCATTCAAGTGCCTAAATCACTCGGTTTTCTAAGAGATACATCTGTTGCCATTTCGATTACGATGGCTTTGCTGTTCTTTGCGATTGCACCGTTTGCAGGAATTCCTTATATAGAACAAATTAGCGGGGGCACGAACTTCGCTGTCTTCATTCTCATTCAGGCGATTACGTTTGCTGCTGGTGTGTACATTATTTTAGCAGGGGTACGGATGGCCATTGGCGAGATCGTGCCTGCGTTTAAAGGAATTGCCGATCGATTCGTGAAGGGGGCAAAGCCGGCACTTGATGCGCCAACCGTTTTTCCATTTGCGCCAAATGCGGTCATTATCGGTTTTTTATGCAGCTTTGCAGGAGGCATTGTATCCATTTTTCTTTTACCTTTGTTTGGTTTAACTGTCATTGTCCCTGGACTTGTCCCGCACTTTTTTTGCGGTGCTACAGCAGGAGTGTATGGCAATGCAACAGGAGGGGTAAGAGGTGCTGTCGCTGGGGCATTTGTAAATGGATTGCTTCTTTCCTTTTTACCTGCCTGTTTATTACCTGTGTTAGGAGCCCTTGGCTTTGAAGGGACAACGTTTGGAGATACAGACTTTGGTATCATCGGAATCTTGATTGGATTGATCCAGTTTTTATTTCAGCTGTAAAAAGGAGGAGCCTGAGAATGACAGCCATTTTTTCACCTTCACTGATGTGCATGGATCTAACGCACTTCCGTGAACAAATTCATCTTCTCAACACAAGAGCAGACCGGTACCATGTCGACGTGATGGATGGACATTATGTGAAGAATATTACGTTATCACCCTTTTTCATTGAACAGCTTCGGAAACTGACAAATTTACCGATTGATGTTCATCTAATGGCCGAACATCCGCAGGAATTTTTAATCGATGCATGTATTGATGCAGGCGCAACGATGATTTGTTTACACCCAGAAGTCGTGCAAAAAGATGCCTTTCGAATCATCCGGCATATTCACCAAAGAAAATGTGAGGTTGGCTTTGTTCTAAATCCCGCCACACCAGTTGCGGCGCTAGATTCCTTTATTCATTTAATAGACAGAGTGACGATCATGACGATCGATCCAGGCTTTGCCGGACAGCCTTTTATTAAAGAAATGCTTCAAAAAATTAAACAGGTGAGAGATATCAAAAAACACGGAGGATACTCGTTTTCAATTGAAGTAGACGGCTCTTGTAATGAGAGCACGTTCCGGTTGCTTGCTGAGGCTGGAAATGAGATTTACATCATCGGCACCTCAGGTTTATTTGGACTTCATAAAGAACTCGACACTGCTTGGGAAAGAATGAAGCAAATATTTGCAAAAGAAACAGCCTCAATCGAATCACGTTAGTAAAAAAGAGGATGAAATCCATCCTCTTTTTTACGCAAATTTTACTAAAACACAATTCATTCACCAAAACTTACCCGAAAACAAAATAAAAATCACAAATCCATGATTGAAAGCGCTTTATTTATGTGTTATCCTTCAAATATCTTTAGTAAATATTTAGTCAAATAACGATGAGGAGTTTGCCTATGACCACACTCAAAGATATTGCTCATGATGCAAAAGTGTCCGTTTCCACTGTTTCCCGTGTGTTAAATGGCGATCAAACGCTTGCCGTTTCACACACAACGAGACAAAACATCCTCGACATTGCTAAGAAATTAAACTATACCCCAGTGAGAGCAAGAAAAGCCGATCAAGCAGAAGAAAAAAGCCCATCTGAATCCCCAGTCATCGGTGTTGTTGTCGCTCAATCCATTGACGAAGAATTAAATGATCCCTTTTTTTCATCGATTCGAAAAGGAATTGAAAAAGAATATGCCAAACAAGGCCTGTCCACTCTCCATACCTTTCGTCTAAGAAGCATGGATAAAGGGGCGATGCTAAAGGATATTGACGGCTTGATCGTCATTGGACGAATCAGCCCCGATACGGTTGAAAAAATGACAAATCGAATGGAACACATTGTTTTTATCAATCATTATGCAGATGAAGATTTGTATGATTGTGTACATGTGGACTTTGTCAGAGCGGCAGATCGTGCCATTCGTCATCTGCAATCTCTCGGCTATACACATCTAGGCTATATTGGCGGGAAAGAGCGGGAGCATTATTTCGAAGGTAATGCTGTGATTGAGGACGAAAGACAAACGACGTTTATGAAAAGAATGCAGGAGGCGGGAGCTCTTCATATGGAAGACATCCACATTGGTGAATACTCCATGCAAGAAGGCTATACGCTTATGCAGCAAGCGATCAAAAAGGGAAAACTGCCGCAAGCCTTTTTCATTGGAAGTGACTCTATGGCAATCGGCGCAATGCGCGCTCTGCATGAAGCCGGTCTACACGTGCCTTCAGATGTATCCATTGTTGGATTTAATGACATTGAAGCCGCGTCATTTTCAAGCCCGCCGCTTACGACCGTCAAAGTATATACAGAAGAAATGGGGGAAGTCGGTCTGAAGCTTTTGCTTGAGAGAATAAACGGAAGAAAACTTCCTCTAAAAGTCGTCGTGCCAACAACACTCATCGAGCGAGGCAGTACCTGTCTCATCCATGAAAGGGGGTGAACCATAGATTTCAGCACACAAAAAAGAGACAAAAAAGCAGAAAGCAAGCTGCATAGCATGATGGCCAGATCATGCTGAACATAAGGCAGCCTGCCGGTATGCTCTCTTATCTCTTAGAAAAGAATAGAATTCCAGTATAATGGACTTCCTTTGTTTCCGCAACTGCATGAATTCTACCGATTATCGTCTGAATTTTCAGTGATTAAAAGGAGGAAACCATGAATAAAAAAATCATGCTGCTGACTGCAGCCATGTTCTTGACCATGATTTTGTCTGCTTGCGGTAATAACAGCTCATCTGAAGCAAATGGAAAGGTCACCTTGACGCTATTTTCAACGATGAGCAACAGCGGGGAAAGAAAAGCGTTTGAAGAAGTCATTCGCGAGTTTGAGAAGGAGCATGAGCAGATTCGAATCGATGCTAATTTCCCAGGCAACAGCTATGAAGATATGATCCGCGTCAAAATGGGAGCAAACGATATGCCAGATCTGTTTGATACACATGGCTGGGCCAAACTGCGCTATAGCGAGTATGTGGCTGATTTAAAAGAGATGGATTGGGTCAAACAGCTTGATCCTTCACTCGACCAGATTTTAAAAGACCAAGATGGGAAAGTGTACGCTTATCCGCTGAATCAAGCAAAAGACGGGCTTAGCTTTAATGCCAATCTATTAAAGGAATATGGCATAGAAGTCCCTAGAACACTTGATGAATTAAAATCTGCTTTGCTGACAGTGAAAGAAAAGAGCAAAGGAGATGTTGTGCCGCTCTGGATACCAGGAGGAGATAACTCAAATATTGCCCAGGTCTTTGATGAGCTGGCGACGCCTTTATTAATCACCGATCAAAAGCATCAATACGGAAAGGAACTTGAAAACGGATCATTTGATTGGTCTCTCTATACACCGCTTGCACAATTCATGAAAGATCTGAAGGATCAAGACCTTTTAAACAAGGATGTCCTGACAGCGAAACTCTCTCAAGCGCCTGAACTCATGGCACAAAACAAAATCGCCTTCACCTTTGTCGGTGGATCTTTAGGACCTGAAGCAACAGAACTGAATTCATCGATCAAAGTAGGTACGATGCCTGTTCCAGCCATTCATGAAGGAGATGAACAAAGCTGGATTGGAGGAGAACGTTTTACTGTTGCTGCTTGGAAAGACTCTAAGCATCTAAAAGAAGCAAAACAATTCATCGATTTTTTAGCAAAACCTGAAAACGCAAAAAAAATCGCAGAGGGCACATCCTCTGAAACAGCTCTAAAACAAGTGAAAGCGAAAAACTATTACTCTACATTTTACGATCAATACGAACAGGTGAAGATTGAACCGTATTTCGATCGAAAATACTTACCAAGCGGAATGTGGGCAGTCATGGCAACAACGGGTCAAGAATTATTAGCAGGCTCCATCACACCAGAACAGTTATCAAAGAAAATGGAAGAGGAATATAAGCGTCTGAAAAAACAATAGCTGATGGATGCTGAAACAGGAGTGAAGCCAATGAATGACATCACAAAAGCAAAGCAGCCAGCCGCATTCACCTCTTTACCAAAACAAAACATACAAAAACGCCAGAATTCCTCACTTTGGTGGATGTACATGCCAGCTGTTCTCGTCGTCAGTACCTTTATCATTTATCCTTTTTTGAACGGCATTCTGCTTTCTTTTACAAATTGGAACGGTTTCTCACAAACTTATCAATGGATTGGTCTAGAGCAATATCAAAGGCTGCTTCAGGATCAAGCGACATGGCTTGTTGTCAAAAACACGCTTCTCTATGGAATTGGGAGCACCATCTTGCAAAATATCATCGGACTTGGATATGCTCTTTTATTAAATCAAAGCTTAAAGATGAAAGCCATCACAAGAACGGTCATCTATTTACCTGTCATGATCAGCCCGATTGCGATGGGCTATATTTGGTATTTTGTGTTTGCTTACCAAGGCGGTGCCTTAAATGATGTGGTGACGCTTTTTGGATTTGATCAAATAAATGCGCTCGGCAACCCGGAATTAAACACATGGATCATTGTGCTTGTCAACACATATCAATTCGTCGGGATTGCGATGATCATTTATTTAGCAGGACTTCAAAGTATTCCTAAGGATTATTATGAAGCGGCTCAATTAGACGGCGCATCGAGCTTCCAGCAATTCAGGCGGATTACATTGCCGCTGCTGATGCCGTCGATCACCATTAATGTTGTGCTGAATGTCATTGGCGGGCTCAAGCTCTTTGATGTCATTGTGGCACTCACGGGCGGCGGACCTGGAGATTCCTCGCAATCTATGTCGACCTTTATGTATGATCTGTATTTCAAACGTCAGGATGCAGGCTATGCAGCGACGCAAGGGGTATTCATGGCGGTCATCATCCTTGTCATTAGTGTCGCAGCGCTGATTTATTTCAAACGAAAGGAGACCGAGGTGTGATGGATAACGCCTATAAACGCAAGAAAAGATGGTACTCCGTCCTCGCACTATTGATCACATTGCTGCACCTCATTCCATTTTATATTTTGGTGACGACATCATTAAAGGGGATAGGAGATTTTAGTTCAAAATGGCTGTTTCCAAAAGCGCTGCATCTTGAAAACTTCCGCACAGCATGGACAGAGGCTCAGCTTGGCCAGTCCTTTTTGAATACAGTGATCATTACGTTCAGTTCCGCTGTATTGCTCATTATCTTTGGATCTCTTGCAGCCTATCCGCTTGCAAGAAGGAACACAAAGCTGAATAAAGCGGTCTATGTTTTATTTATTGCCATTATGGTCATTCCACCACTCACAGCCCTTGTCCCGCTCTATAAAATGGTCGTTCAAATCGGGATGATGAATACCTATCAAATTGCTATTTTAAATAATGTCGCTGCTTTTTTGCCGCTGACAATTTTCTTATATGCAGGCTTTATCCGGTCGACAATTCCAAAGGAGCTTGAAGAAGCTGCCCGTATTGATGGAGCAGGGACACTCAGAGTTTTTTTCACTGTCGTTTTTCCGCTTCTGAAGCCCATTACCGCTTCTGTATTAATCATTGCCTGCGTGTATATTTGGAACGACTATCAATTTGCTATCTTCTTTTTGCAAGATAAAGAGATGCATACACTCACAGTCGCCTTATCCCATTTTTTTGGTCAAAATCAGCATCAGCTTCAGCTCGTTGGGGCAGCTGCACTCATTGCGATGCTGCCAATGGTCACGATGTTTTTACTTTTGCAAAAATATTTTATCGCAGGGCTTTCACAAGGCTCTGTCAAAGGCTAGCCCAATATGGATGTAAAAAGGAGAGTGTCTATGTCTAAAATTACATTTATCGGTGCAGGGAGTACCGTGTTTGCTAAAAATATATTAGGAGATTGTCTGTTTGTTCCCGCCCTTGCAGGCTTTGAATTCGCATTATATGATATCGACCACAACCGGCTGAAAGAATCAGAAACAATGCTGTCGCATTTAAAAGCAAATTACGGTGCAAACGTGACCATCCAGTCCTATCACAACCGCAAAGAAGCCTTAAAGGATGCAAAATATGTCATCAATGCCATCCAAGTTGGAGGCTACCGTCCAAGTACTGTCATTGATTTTGAAATACCAAAAAAATACGGATTAAGACAAACGATTGCGGATACGGTAGGGATCGGCGGCATCTTCCGCTCCCTTCGAACAATCCCTGTCATGCTTGACTTTGCAAAGGATATGGAAGAGGTTTGCCCAAATGCTTTATTGTTAAATTACACGAACCCAATGGCCACATTGACTGGGGCGATGCTGCGCTATACTCAGGTTCAAACGATTGGTCTCTGTCATAGTGTGCAAGTCTGTACAAAGGACCTATTTGAATCTCTTGAAATGGATCATGAAGGCATTGAAGAAAAAATCGCCGGCATTAACCATATGGCATGGTTATTAGAGGTGAAACGGGATGGTAAAGACTTGTATCCAGAAATCAAAAGACGAGCAAAAGAAAAACAGCAATCGCGGCATCATGATATGGTTCGTTTTGAACTGATGGATAAATTCGGCTACTATGTCACAGAATCCTCAGAACACAATGCCGAATACCATCCATATTTCATCAAATCAAGGTACCCAGAACTAATCGGTCAGTTTAACATTCCGCTCGATGAATACCCGAGACGCTGCGAGGAACAAATCAACAATTGGAATACAATGAAGCATGACCTTGTGGGAAACACACAGATCACACATACCCGGTCAAAAGAATATGGTTCCCGGATCATTGAAGCGATCGAAACGAACGTTCCTTTTAAATTTGGCGGAAATGTTCTGAACACTGGCAGGCTCATTGACAACCTGCCTGAAAAAGCCTGTGTAGAAGTACCGTGTGTGGCAGATCGAAGCGGCATTATGCCTTGCTATGTTGGAGAAATACCTGAACAATTGGCTGGACTCAATCGAACGAATATCAGCTCACAGCTGATGACAATTGAAGCAGCAATCAGCGGTAAAAAAGAACACATTTATCAAGCGGCTTTACTGGATCCACACACTAGCGCTGAACTATCAATTGATGACATCGTGAATCTTTGCGACGACCTCATTGAAGCGCATGGGGATATACTGCCAGCCTACAAAGGGACTACACAGTATAGCGCTTCATCATCATCGTCAAATTAATCATGTCAATCAATCTTTTTTAAAAAAATAGGAGTCGGTGAAAATCACAGGAAAAAGAGACAAATGAATGAATTGAAAGTTTGTTGACGCTTTCATCTGTTTTGCAAATAAAACACACTGTCTTCATAATGAAAGAATCCGAAAAACGAAGGAGTCATTCATTATGAAAACATATGCGAAAAAGTTTATTGAAGATCTAAAAGAATCCATGAAGCATTACGGTGAATCTATCATTAAAATTAAGTCAAATCTATAGAATAAGGAACAAGACCTGATGTGCAAATGCCATCAGGTTTTTTTATACAAAAAATCACAAATAAATAGAAAAAATTCAGAAAAATAATTGACTGAAAGCGCTTTTAATATTATGATTACCTCAAACTTAACCATTAGTTACCCAATTAATCACCACTACATTGGTTAACTCGTGATAAAGTTTGGTGGAAATAAAGATGATGAATAAAAGGATGGTGACAAACAACGTGTCTAAAGAAGAAATTTTATGGGGCATCGCGCCTATTGGATGGAGGAACGATGACATTCCAGCACTTGGCGCTGAAAACACACTATCTCATTTATTAAGTGATATTTGTGTCGCTGGTTTTGAAGGAACTGAAGCAGGTGGTTTCTTTCCAGAACCAGCTGTCTTGAATAAAGAACTAAAACTTCGCAATTTAAAAATAGCTGGAAAATGGTTTAGCAGTTACATGATACGAGATGGTTTAGCGGCTTCAATACAAGCATTCAAAAAGCATTGTCAGTACTTGCAAGACATTCATGCTAGTGTAGCTGTAGTCTCAGAGCAAACGTATTCCATTCAAAAAGAAAACATCAACATCTATCAGCATCAGCCATCTTTCACAGGTGAGGAATGGGCTCTGCTTTTAGAAGGTCTCAATGAATTAGGTCAAATAGCAAACAGTTATCATCTCAAACTAGCCTATCATCATCATCTCGGAACAGGGGTACAAACCTTATCAGATGTCACACGTCTTTTAGCTGGAACAGACCCTCGGTATGTTCACCTTCTATATGATACTGGACATATTTACGTATCAGATGGCGATTATTTATCCTTGCTCAAGCTGCATATCGACCGTATCCAGCACGTGCATTTTAAAGATGTGAGAAAAGAAGTGATGGAAAGCTGTCGTCAAAAAGAATTGTCTTTTTCAGAATCTTTCTTAAATGGACTGTTTACAGTACCTGGGGATGGCTGTATCGATTTTAATGAAGTATACCGTTTGTTAATCAGTCATGGCTATAAAGGGTGGATCGTCATTGAAGCTGAACAAAATCCTGCGATTGCCCATCCTTTAGAATATGCATTAAAGGCTCGTCAGTATATTGATGAAAACTTGGCTATTCATTCTTAAAGAGAACAGGAGAAAAGACCATGAACAAAAGTCAACAAACCAATTTAAGATCTATTATCCTAATTTCGACCTTTGGAGGACTTCTTTTTGGTTATGACACTGGTGTATTAAATGGTGCATTACCTTACATGTCTTTACCGAATCAGTTAAATTTAACAGCATTGATGCAAGGGATTGTGACAAGTGCATTATTATTAGGTGCAGCATTAGGTGCAGTCATATGCGGACGTTTATCAGACAGGTTCGGACGCCGTAAAACTATTTTTTACTTAGCCGCTCTATTCTTTTTTTCTACATTAGGATGTACTGTATCACCAAACGCTGAAGTAATGGTCTTATTCCGATTCTTATTAGGGCTTGCAGTTGGAGGAGCTTCAGTCATAGTTCCAGCCTTTTTAGCTGAAATCTCTCCAGCAGAAAATCGCGGAAGAATCGTCACACAAAATGAACTGATGATCGTATCCGGTCAATTACTTGCTTTTACCTGTAATGCATTGATTGGAAATTTATTTGGAGAGAACCCGTATGTATGGCGCATCATGCTACCAATTGCGGCGATTCCAGCCATTATTTTATTCTTCGGTATGCTAAAAGTGCCAGAAAGCCCAAGATGGCTTGTAACAAAGGGGAAAAACAAAGAAGCACTTCAAGTACTTCACCGCATTCGCTCAAAAGGAGCGGCGAAAACAGAGTTGCTCGAAATAGAGAATGCTTACAGGGAAGAAGTGAATTTAGATAAAGCGACTTTAAAAGATTTATCCACGCCTTGGATTAGGCGGCTTGTGTTTATAGGCATAGGAATTGCGGTTGTACAGCAGTTCACAGGAGTTAATTCCATCATGTATTACGGAACAGAAATTTTAAAAGATGCAGGTTTCGAAACGAAAGCAGCTCTAATTGGGAATATCGGGAATGGTGTTATCTCTGTCCTTGCTACATTTGTTGGAATTTGGCTGCTTGGCAAAATAGGACGTCGCCCTATGTTAATTTCAGGCTTGATTGGAACAACCTTCACATTACTGTCTATCGGCATTTGCTCTAATCTTTTTGCAGGAACAGCCTTTCTTCCATATTTGATTTTATTTTTGACGATTACATTTCTTGCATTCCAGCAAGGCGCCATCTCTCCTGTCACTTGGCTCATGCTGTCAGAAATTTTTCCTCTTCGGCTGCGGGGACTTGGTATGGGGGTAAGTGTATTTTGTCTATGGATGGTGAACTTTTTAATTGGTTTGACGTTCCCAATATTACTTGCTCAGATCGGCCTCTCGATGACTTTCTTCGTTTTTGTCGCTTTCGGAGTCCTGTCTATTTTGTTTGTGGTGAAGTGCTTACCGGAAACAAAAGGGCTGACACTTGAAGAACTAGAAATGAATTTTCGTAAGCACGATCAAACATCAATTGACATCACAACAGATCATCAAACACTGTCTTAAATAAAAGGGATGAAAACAAAGATGGTGTCGAACCAATTTGTGAAAATGGAGTTTCAACAGTAAGGAGTGTTCAATAGATGACCGTAATAGATTCAAAGCTCATTTCAATGAAAAGCATACTGCATGAAGCAAAACAAAAACAATATGCAGTAGGACAAATGAATATCAATGGTTTGCAATGGGTGAAAGCCATCTTACTTGCGGCAAAAGAGGAGCGATCTCCTATCATTTTAGCAGCATCTGACCGGCTCATTGATTATTTAGGCGGCTTTCACACGATTGTAGGCATGGTTGAAGGGTTAATGAAAGATTTGGAGATCAGTGTCCCAGTTTCTTTACATTTAGATCATGGCATGACTGTCTCTCGGTGCAAAGCTGCCATTGATGCAGGATTTAGCTCAGTCATGATAGACGGCTCTTCCTATCCTCTTTCACAAAATATTGCCATGACAAAAGAAGTTGTTCATTATGCCTCTAAAAGAGGTGTATCTGTCGAAGCTGAAGTTGGCTCTGTTGGAGGAATGGAAGATGGCTTGGTAGGAAATATCATCTATGCTGATCCATACGAATGTGTGCGCCTTGTTAGAGAAACAGGAATTGATGCCTTGGCCGCAGCACTCGGTTCAGTGCATGGCCCTTATCAAGGAGAACCGAAGCTAGGATTTGATGAGATGAAGCAAATAGCTGAACTCACAGACGTTCCGCTTGTCTTACACGGCGGTTCAGGCATTCCTGTTGATCAGATTCAAAGAGCTATCTCACTTGGTCATGCAAAAATCAATGTCAACACTGAATGCTTGGAAGCTTGGAATCAAGCTGTCCGAGCTCAACTAACTAAAAACAAAGCAACCAATGATCCACAAACAATTTTAACACCTGGTACAGAAGCCATTAAACAAGCTGTCAAGATGAAAATCCAACAATTTGGATCAAGTCAGCGTGTTTGATCACATCTAGCAGACACTCCCATAGATAAGATGAAAAGGAAGATGAAGCATGATAAAAACGAAAAGAATCCAGCAAATAAAAGAATATGTGATCCAACATCAGTCTGTCTCGTTAGATGATCTTGTCACAACCTTTGGGGTGTCAAAAAATACGATTAGGCGAGACGTTCAAAAGCTCGTTGAAGAAGGACATATCCAAAAGGTTTATGGGGGAGTAGCAGCCAATCATGCAAGGCTTGAATCATTTCATGACAGACAAACACGAAACCAACTTCAAAAAAGATGGATTGCAAAAGATGCGGCTCAATTAGTAGATGATGGCGATGTCATTTTTATTGACTCTGGTACCACAACATTAGAAATGATTCATTTTATAAAAGAAAAGGAATTAACGGTTGTCACGAACAACTTAGACTTTATTGTACAAGCATTGCCTTACACTCAGCTTCAAGTCATTTCAACTGGCGGCCTATTAGAGCGGAAAACGAAATCATTTTCCAGCATTACTAATACAAATGATGTACTTCAATACAACTTCGATAAAGTGTTTATGGCCTCAACAGGGGTTTCTATTTCAAATGGAGTAACAAATTCATCGCCAGTAGAAACAAGCATGAAGGAAATGGTCGTCAAAAAAGGGAGAGAAGTGATTCTATTAGTAGATCATACAAAATTCAATAAATATGCGATGTTGACATATTGCCAGCTGGATGAAATCGACTACTTAATCACTGACGATTCTCTGGATACCTCCTACACAACCTTTTTCAAAAAGAATCATATCAAATGGATCGTTGCTCCTTCGCAAGATGAAAGTCAGCAACCTTTAACATGAAGGAACATATCAAAAATATTTTCAGATAAGGCAGGGGAAAAAATGGACACAATCAGATTAACGGTGAGTCAAGCATTGGTCAAATTTTTAAATGCCCAGTACGTTGAATATGACGGTGAAAAAAAGCCTTTTATCAAAGGAATCTTTACTATTTTCGGTCACGGTAATGTGTTGGGGCTCGGTCAAGCCCTTCAAGAAAACCCTGGAAGGCTCGAGGTATATCAAGGAAGAAATGAACAAGGGATGGCACATGCTGCAACGGCTTTCGCAAAACAAAAGCAACGTAAACAAGTAATGGCCTGCACCTCATCCGTTGGGCCTGGCTCTGCCAATATGATCACAGCTGCTGCAACGGCAACAGCGAATCAAATTCCACTTTTGCTTTTCCCAAGTGATGTCTTTGCCACACGACAGCCAGACCCAGCACTTCAGCAGATTGAGCAAACATATGACTTGAGTTTATCGACGAATGATGCCTTTCGGGCTGTGAGTAAATACTGGGACCGGGTTTCAAGACCAGAACAGCTCATGTCCGCACTGATTAACGCCATGCGTGTTTTAACAAATCAAGCAGATACTGGTGCGGTCACAATTTCGCTTCCTCAAGATGTTCAAGGAGAAGCATGGGATTACCCGCTGTCTTTTTTTCAAGAGCGGACGCATTTTTTAGACAGATATGCACCTTCAGCAAGAAGTATTCAAGAAGCAGCGGCACTCATTCGTAAGAAAAAGAAGCCTTTCTTGATTTTAGGCGGAGGGGTGCGTTACTCAGAGGCGGCTGACGAGTTTGTCCAATTTGCTGAAACTTTTCATATACCCTTTAGTGAAACACAAGCTGGTAAAAGCTGTGTTGAAAGCAACCACCCATTAAATGTGGGCGGACTTGGTGTCACTGGCAATAGCGCTGCCAATGAACTCGCTCAGAAGGCTGACCTTATTATTGGCGTCGGCACTAGATTTACAGACTTTACAACATCATCTAAACGGCTATACGCAGACAGTGATGTTTTAACGATCAATCTATCCGATTATCATGCATCTAAATTAGATGCAACAACAGTCATTTCTGATGCGAAGATGGCACTCCTTGCATTAAAGGATGAACTAGCAAACTATCAAACAGGTTATCAAAATGAAATCAAAGAAGCAAAGCAGCACTGGGAACAAGAATTACATCGGCTACATCATATTCAGTACACTGAAACAGGCTTTACACCTGAAATCAAAAGCCACTTTGATCATGAATTAGATGAATATAAGGAAAAACTTCATACAACGCTACCTCAAACGACTGTACTTGGCTGTTTAAACGAATGGATTCCATCTGACGCCATTATTACATGTGCTGCAGGCAGTCTCCCAGGAGATTTACAGAGAATGTGGGTGACAAAAGAGCGAAACACATATCACCTTGAATATGGATACTCTTGTATGGGCTACGAAATTGCTTCTGCACTTGGAGTGAAAATGGCTGAACCAACTAAAGAAGTGTATGCCTTAACAGGTGATGGCAGTTATTTAATGCTGCATAGTGAACTTGTCACAAGCATTCAAGAGGGCTATAAAATGAATATCATTCTTTTTGACAACTCCGGTTTTGGCTGTATTAATAATTTGCAAATGGGCCATGGAATGGACAGTTTTGCGACTGAATTTCGAAAAAGAAACAAGAAAACAGGACAGCTTGATGGAGAGATTATGAGAATCAATTTTGCACAATCAGCAAAAGGTTATGGAGCAAAAACATATGAAGTTCATACACTCGATGAACTGAAATCTGCGCTTGAAGATGCTAAAAAGCAGACAGTCAGTACCCTGATTGATGTGAAGGTACTTCCAAAAACTATGACAGCAGGTTACGGTGACTCATGGTGGAACGTAGGTATCTCAGAAATCTCTGATAAAGAACAGATCAAAAAAGAATATGAAGAAAAACAGCAAAAATTAAAACAAGCAAGACAATATTAAGAAGAGCTACATGAAAGGTGTGTGCATAATGGCTGATTTAATTGTACCGAAACAAAAAAGAGACAAAGAGGGAAAGGTGCTGAGCATCACACCTCAATCAGCAGGTTGGACCTATATTGGCTTTGAGGTGTACACATTGGCAAAAGGGGAAAACCTTCGTAAAAAAACAGGTGAAAATGAGGTGTGCATTGTCATTCTCTCAGGTAAACTTCATCTCCAAACGAAAGAAAAGACATGGAAAGAAATTGGGGAACGAATGAATGTTTTCGAGAAAACACCTCCTTTCTCCATTTATATACCAAACGATGATCATTACGAAATTGAAGCCATAACAGATATTGAGATTGCCGTTTGTAGTGCACCTGGAAAAGGCACATATCAGGCTCGTCTCATTCTTCCTGAACGAGTAGAGGTTGAACATAGAGGTGCTGGTAATATTGCAAGACAGGTTCACAACATTTTACCTGAACATGAACCAGCTGACCACCTGCTTGTTGTGGAAGTATTTACACCGGAAGGAAACTGGTCGAGCTATCCGCCGCATAAACATGATCAAGATAATTTACCGCACGAATCTTATTTAGAAGAAACGTATTATCACAAAGTAAACCCAGAACAAGGTTTTGTTTTACAAAGAGTATATACAGATGATCTTTCACTAGATGAGACAATGGCTGTAAGAGATAGTTCCGCCGTTCTTGTACCAAAAGGATATCACCCTGTGTCAGCACCACCAGGCTATGAAATCTATTATTTGAATGTCATGGCAGGGCCAGTGAGAACTTGGAAGTTTCATAACAATGCTGAACATGAATGGGTGATGAAAAACAAATTGAGTATGAAAAGGGAGGGACGCTGATGCTAGACTTAACATTTAAACAAGATCGGCAGCTTGATGTTATTGCAATGGGAAGATTATGTATTGATTTAAATGCGAACGAACTGAATCGGCCGATGGAAGAGACGATGACTTTCACAAAATACGTCGGGGGGTCTCCAGCCAACATTGCCATTGGTTTAGCAAGGCTCGGTATGAAATCTGGATTCATTGGAAAAGTCGCTAACGATCAGATGGGACGTTTTGCAACAAGCTACTTGGAAAAGAACAACATCAATACAGACGGCATTGTCATAGATCAATCTGGTGCTGTCACGGGTCTTGCTTTTACTGAGATTAAGAGTCCCGAAGAATGCAGTATTTTAATGTACCGAGACAATGTAGCAGATTTAAAAATCGATGTCCAAGAAGTATCTGAACAATATATCAAAAAGGCGAAAGCCTTACTCATCTCAGGCACTGCGCTAGCAAAAAGTCCATCAAGAGAAGCAGTATTTGTGGCACTTGATTATGCACGTAAGCATCACGTAACTGTCTTCTTTGACCTGGATTATCGTCCATACACTTGGCAAACCGAGCAAGAAACAGCGATTTATTACAACTTAGCTGCTGAAAAATCAGACGTGATCATCGGCACAAGAGAAGAGTTTGATATGATGGAAAAACTCATAGCAGATGGACCGTCAAATGATGAATTAACCGCCAAAAAATGGTTTTCACACCATGCCAAAATCGTTGTTATTAAACATGGGGGTGATGGTTCCATCGCTTATACGCCGGATGGACAGTCATATCGAGGCGGCATCTTTAAAACAAAGGTCCTCAAAACATTCGGAGCGGGTGATTCATATGCTTCAGCCTTTATTTATGGACTGATGAACAACATGTCCATTGAAGAAGCTATGCGTTTTGGAAGCGCTTCTGCCTCCATCGTAATTTCTAAGCATAGTTCATCAGATGCCATGCCCACAGTTAAAGAAATCAAAGACTTTATGATCGAAACAAAAGTTGAACAATCACAACCAATTTAATCGTAGAGGAGAGAATACCATGGCTAAAACAACTGTCAAAACATTAAAAAATTATATTGGAGGAGAATGGGTAGATGCTGAAACAAGTCAAACTGAACCCGTTTATAATCCAGCAACAGGGAAAATCATTGCAGAAGTTCCCCTATCAACAAAAGGAGATGTAGAACGAGCAGTTCAAGCAGCAAAAGAAGCGTTTTCCAGCTGGTCTAAAACCCCTGTACCAAGACGTGCACGTATTCTCTTTAAATATCAGCAATTATTAGTCGAAAAATGGGAAGAATTAGCCGAACTGGTTACGCTCGAAAATGGAAAAAGCTTAACTGAAGCACGCGGAGAAGTACAGCGAGGCATTGAATGCGTCGAATTCGCAGCCGGTGCTCCAACTTTAATGATGGGAAAACAGCTGCCAGATATTGCGACTGGACTTGAATCAGGCATGTATCGCTATCCTATTGGCGTCATTGGCGGCATTACGCCATTTAACTTTCCAATGATGGTTCCTTGCTGGATGTTCCCGCTTGCCATTGCCTGCGGAAATACGTTTGTCTTAAAACCTTCAGAACGTACGCCTGTTCTTGCGGCACGGTTAGCAGAGCTATTTGAAGAAGCGGGTCTGCCAAAAGGTGTTCTTAACATAGTCAATGGGGCTCACGATGTCGTTAACGGTCTGCTTGAACATCAAAAGGTCAAAGCCATTTCATTTGTCGGCTCTCAGCCAGTTGCAGAATACGTCTATAAAAAAGGTACAGAGCATGGCAAACGTGTCCAAGCACTTGCAGGGGCTAAAAATCACTCCATTGTCCTAAAAGACGCAGATATAGAGGCAGCCGTCAAACAAATTGTTGGTGCTGCCTTTGGCTCTGCTGGAGAAAGATGTATGGCTGCAGCTGTTGTCACAGTAGAAGAAGATATCGCTGGCGAGCTCATTCAAAAATTAATCGCCGAATCCAATCAAATGGTCATTGGAAATGGCATGAATGAAGATGTTTTCCTCGGCCCGGTCATTCGGGAAAGTCACAAAGAACGAACGCTTCAATATATTCAATCAGGTATTGAAGAAGGAGCGAGTCTCATTCGTGATGGCCGTAAAGATCGTGAAACAGAGGGAGAAGGATACTTTATCGGACCGACTATTTTTGATCATGTAACAAAAGAAATGAAAATTTGGCAGGACGAAATTTTCGCTCCAGTTTTATCCATTGTTCGTGTTTCATCGCTTGCTGATGCTATTGAAATTGCCAATGAGTCTAAATTTGCAAATGGTGCCTGCCTTTACACTGATAGTGCATCAAGTGTGAGGGAATTCCGCGAGAATATTGATGCAGGCATGTTAGGTATTAATGTCGGCGTTCCAGCACCAATGGCATTTTTCCCATTCTCAGGTTGGAAAGATTCATTCTATGGTGACTTGCACGCAAATGGCACGGACGGTGTTGAATTTTATACTAGAAAGAAAATGGTCACCGCTCGTTATATGTAATACAACATACTCCTATCAACTTCAAAACAGCTGTGCGAAAAAGCACAAATACAGGAGGTAACAAGATGGAATTAAAGATTGGTGTTATTGGTATTGGTGCCATTGGTCAAGATCATATGAAGCGAATTACAAATACGCTGTCTAAAGGAAGAGTGGTGGCTGTTACTGATGTGAACAGACAGCAGGCAAAAGCCATCGTAGATGCATTCAGCCTTGATGCACGTATTTATGAGGATGGCCATCAACTCATTCAATCAGATGAGGTAGATGCCGTTATCGTCACATCATGGGGACCGACACATGAAGAATATGTGTTAGCTGCTATTGAAGCTAATAAACCTGTTTTTTGTGAAAAACCACTTGCAACCACAGCAGAAGGCTGCATTCGTATAGTCGAGGCTGAAATGAAGAAAGGGAAATTACTCGTACAGGTTGGATATATGCGCCGGTACGATTCGGGATATCGCGCTTTAAAACAAGTACTGGATGAAGGACAAGTAGGTGAACCTTTAATAATTCATGCTGCACATAGAAACCAAACCGTCCCTGACACATATACAGGGGATATGTCAATTGTCGATACATTCATTCATGAAATCGATGTCCACCGCTGGTTACTAAATGATGAATACGTATCCGTACAAGTCATTGCACCTAAAAAAACGCAGCAAGCTGCTGAGCACTTACAAGATCCTTTAATAGTGATTATGAAAACGCAACAAGGAACCATCATCAATGGCGAAATATTCGTTCATTGTCAGTACGGCTATGACATTCAGTGTCAAGTTGTCGGTGAAAAAGGGATTGCAAGTCTTCCTGATCCTGCCAGTGTCGTTTTGCATAGTCAGGCAACACGATCTACAAATATCTTAACAGACTGGCAGCATCGATTTAAAGAAGCCTATGACGAAGAATTGCAGGATTGGATCAATTCCTCCTTAAAAGGAGAAGTAAATGGACCTACTGCTTGGGATGGATATGTAGCTGCCGTAACAGCAGATGCTTGTCTTAAAGCAAAAGTAACTGGTGAAACAACACCAATCCATCTCCAAGAACGTCCAGCCTTTTATCATCAATCACTTGTCCCTGAAAAAATATAATCAATTCAAAAGAAGAGGCTGCTGAAAGCAGTCTCTTTTTCATTCCAAAAAAGAAAAAATGCAGGTCCATCATGGGAGACTGCATTTTTTGTTGTCTTCTAGTCAAAAAGTAAGGGTTTTCATCGTGATTCCAGCAAGGATTTGCACTAGAAATCATTCTTTATATTCATTCTTCATCAGTATCTATCAACATATTTTGAAATTGGGCCTAAACCCCAATATTAGGAAGATGAAAACAGGAGGAAATGAAACGATGAGGACGAGGATGAAGTGCGGCGTTGGTTTATTGATTTTTGCTTTGGTACTGAGTTGTTTACCGGTATATGATGCGAGTGCGGCAAGCACAACAATTGCAAAACGTGTAGGAAATGCAAACCCGCTCATAGACCACCACTTGGGCGCTGATCCGTTTGCGCTCACCTATAACGGAAGAGTGTACATTTATATGTCGAGTGATGACTATGAATATCACAGCAACGGAACGATTAAGGATAATTCTTTTGCCAATTTGAATAGGGTCTTCGTCATTTCTTCAGCAGATATGGTGAACTGGACAGATCATGGCGCGATTCCAGTAGCAGGAGCAAATGGAGCAAATGGCGGCAAAGGGATCGCTAAATGGGCAGGTGCTTCCTGGGCTCCATCAGCGGCGGTGAAAAAAATCAATGGGAAAGATAAATTTTTCCTTTATTTCGCGAACAGCGGCGGAGGGATTGGTGTTCTGACAGCAGACTCCCCAATCGGTCCATGGACAGATCCTATCGGAAAAGCGCTCGTCACACCAAATACACCAGGAATGTCCGGGGTTGTATGGCTGTTTGATCCAGCCGTTTTTGTAGATGATGACGGCACTGGTTATCTATATGCCGGTGGAGGCGTACCAGGCGGTTCTAATCCAACGCAGGGACAATGGGCCAATCCTAAAACAGCAAGAGTCTTAAAACTAGGGCCTGATATGACAAGTGTTGTGGGCAGCGCCTCGACCATTGATGCTCCTTTTATGTTTGAAGACTCAGGGATGCATAAGTATAACGGAACCTATTACTATTCCTATTGCATCAACTTTGGCGGCTCCCACCCAGCAGATAAACCACCTGGTGAGATCGGTTATATGACGAGCTCAAGTCCGATGGGTCCCTTTACGTATAGAGGGCACTTCCTGAAAAATCCGGGTGCATTTTTCGGGGGAGGCGGTAACAACCATCATGCTGTGTTCAATTTTAAAAACGAATGGTATGTCGTGTATCATACCCAAACGGTCAGCTCTGCCTTATACGGGGCAGGAAAAGGCTACAGATCTCCACATATAAATAAGCTTGTGCATAATGCTGACGGCTCCCTTCGAGAGGTTGCAGCCAATTTTGAAGGGGTCAAACAGCTTTCCAACCTGAATCCTTATCAGCGGGTAGAAGCTGAAACATTCGCATGGAATGGACGCATTTTAACAGAGGCCTCTTCAGCTCCAGGTGGACCGGTCAATAACCAGCATGTCACAAACATTCAAAACGGAGATTGGGTGGCTGCCAGTAACGTCGATTTCGGATCAAACGGTGCAAGAACATTTAAAGCGAATGTAGCATCAAATGCAGGCGGAAAAATAGAAGTACGCCTCGGAAGCCCTGAAGGCAGACTCGTTGGGACACTAAATGTCCCTTCCACAGGCGGAACAAACAATTGGCGAGAAGTAGAAACGACAGTAAACGGAGCAGCTGGCGTGCACAACGTATTTTTTGTCTTTACTGGAACAGGTTCAAACCTATTTCAGTTTGATTCCTGGCGGTTTACTCAATAACAAAGGATGACAAAATGATAGGAGAGTGGAAAAATTTGATGTCAATGATCAAAAAACCAATCTGTACTTTATTGATCTGCTTCACCATGCTGTCTGTCATGTTCATCGGACCTGGCGCAACTGAAGTTTCAGCAGCAGATGCCAATATTAATATCAATGCAGAAAGACAAGTGATTCGCGGCTTTGGCGGAATGAACCACCCGGCTTGGATTGGTGATTTGACCGCACCTCAAAGGGAAACCGCTTTTGGCAATGGGCAGAATCAATTAGGGTTTTCCATTCTAAGAATTTTTGTAGATGAGAACAGAAATAATTGGCACAGAGAGGTCGCCACAGCCAAAAGAGCAATAGAGCATGGAGCTTTAGTGATCGCTTCACCTTGGAATCCTCCAAGCCATATGGTTGAGACTTTCAACCGTAATGGTACAAATGCAAAGCGTCTGAGATACAATCAATACGCCGCATATGCTCAGCATCTGAACGATTTTGTGACGTATATGAAAAATAATGGCGTCAATCTCTATGCGATATCCGTACAAAACGAGCCCGATTATGCACATGAATGGACATGGTGGACTCCTCAGGAAATCCTGCGTTTCATGAGAGAAAATGCCGGCTCCATTAATGCCCGCGTGATTGCGCCAGAATCCTTTCAATACCTTAAAAATATATCAGATCCTATCTTAAATGATCCGCAAGCGCTAGGAAATATGGACATTCTCGGAGCCCATTTGTACGGAACCCAAATCAGCCAGCTTCCGTATCCTCTGTTCAAACAAAAAGGAGGGGGGAAGGAGCTTTGGATGACAGAGGTCTACTACCCGAATAGCGATAACAATTCAGCGGACCGCTGGCCTGAGGCATTAGGGGTTTCAGAGCATATTCACCATTCGATGGTAGAAGGGGACTTTCAGGCATATGTTTGGTGGTACATCCGCAGATCCTACGGCCCTATGAAGGAAGATGGCCTGATCAGTAAACGCGGTTACAACATGGCGCATTTCTCCAAGTTTGTACGCCCAGGATACGTCAGAATTGATGCAACGAAAAGTCCTGAACCAAATGTTTTCGTATCTGCCTACAAAGGAAACAATCAGGTTGTCATTGTCGCGATTAACAAAAACAATACAGGAGTCAATCAGCACTTTGTGATGCAAAATGGAACTGCTTCGCAAGCATCAAGATGGATTACGAGCAGCAACAGCAACCTTCAGCCGGGTACAGACTTAAATATATCAGGTAATCAATTTTGGGCTCATCTCCCGGCTCAAAGTGTGACAACATTTGTAGTCAAACGCTAAAAAATCAATTGAATCACCAAAAGCCAATTTTCTCATTTCAAAAGAAAATTGGCTTTTTTTATGCAAATAGGAAGTTGATTTTTTCACTATGTTCTTACATTGGGTATAATAATGGCAATGACTTCAGGAGAGTGATCAATGTATGCCAAAGCATCAAAGCAAAGTATTAATGATCGATGATGAAAAAGAAATTTTGGAATTAATCAACACAGTATTAACAAGAGAAGGCATTGATCGCGTTATAACAGCTTCAACTGCCCGTGATGGGCTCACGAAATTTCATCAAGAACAGCCCGATCTTGTCATACTTGATATTATGCTGCCAGACGGTGAAGGCTATGATATTTGCAGACAAATCAGAGAGACCTCCCATGTTCCGATTATCTTTTTATCAGCAAAGGGAGAGGAATCAGACAAAATTGTAGGACTTGCTATCGGCGGGGATGACTACATTACAAAACCGTTCAGCCCAAAGGAAGTCGCCTACCGGGTGAAAGCGCAGCTGAGACGGCTCTCATACTTACAGTCATCTCAAGCCGATCCCGTGATCAAAAAAGGGCCGTTTGAATTAAACGAGCAGCAAGCAGAACTGACGAAAAACGGCGCGGTCATTGAGCTCACGCCGAAAGAACTTCTGCTGATGACCTACTTCTTGCAGCATCCGAACCGCATCATCAGTAAAGAAACACTTTATCAAACTGTTTGGGGGGAAGACTTCTTCGGTTCTGACAATACAGTGATGGTTCATATCCGAAGACTTCGGGAAAAAATAGAAAATTCCCCGTCAACACCAGAGTTTCTCGTCACAGTCAAAGGGCTTGGCTATAAATTTGTTGTAAAGGATGCGTAAGGATGAAATGGCGATTAACAGGCAGATATATGGTCTCTGTCATTATCGTGACCATAATCACGGTCTTTATCAACTTATTCGTATTTATGATTTGGCTCGTACTTCAGGCAAACAGCCAGCATAACGAGGAAAATACGCCTGAAACCTTTACAAGATCATTTGAACAATACATCTCTTTTTCTGGTCAAGGGATAACCGTAAACAAAGAAGGGCAGAAAGCCTTAAAACAACAGAATGCATGGATTCAAATTTTAGACGAAAATGGACAGGACGTGTATCATGCGCAGGCACCTAAAGGATTAAAGAATAAATATACACCGATAGACATCGTGAACTTACATAAATATAAAGATAAGCAATTATTATCGACCATTTATGCTGGCGGAAAAAAAGTAAAGGGCAAAGAATACAGTTACTTTATCGGATTTAAAGACCCTTCCATTGGAAAATACCTATTCTCGTTTGACACGAAGGATTTAGTAACAAGATTCAATATCGGGACGATGATTTTATTATCAATTGATGCCATTATAGCGTTACTCATTGGTTACTTATTCAGCCGGCAGCTCACAAAACCGCTCGGCCGTGCCATTCATAGCATCCAGCGGCTGGCAAACGGAGATTACACGACAAATCTGCCTGCTAAAGGAATTTATAAAGATGTCTTCTATAATGTCAATCACTTATCAGAGCAGCTCGCTTCAAGCAAAAAAGAAAAAGACAAACTAGAGCAAATGCGTGAAGAATGGATCAGCCATATTTCTCATGATATTAAAACGCCGCTCGCTTCTATTCAAGGCTATGCAGAAATCATGAAAGACCCAAAGTATCCTCTTTCAAAGCAAGACATCAGACATTACGCGGGCATCATTGAGAATAAATCATTGTATATCAAAGATGTCATGGAGGATCTGAATTTAACGACAAGGCTGAAAAATAACGGCGTCATGCTCAATAAAGAGCTGGTCAACATCGTGTCACTGCTGCGGGAAACGTTAATTGATATTTTGAACGATTCAAGATATGCGGATCAGACGATTGAGCTTCAAACGAATGAAGACAAACTCATGCTGAATATTGATAAAATCCTCATTCGAAGAGCGGTTACCAATCTGATTTTAAATGCCCTCGTTCACAATGATCCTGATGTGACGATCATTGTACAGCTTGAACAAAAAGAAGAAACCCATATCACGATTAAAGACAACGGCAGAGGAATAGAAGAGGCAGAGCTGGAAAAAGTGTTTGACCGCTATTACAGAGGGACAAATACAGGAGTTTCGCATGCTGGATCTGGTCTTGGGATGGCCATTGCAAAGGATATTATCGTCAAGCACGGCGGGGACATCACGATCCGCAGCAGTGTAGGAAAAGGAACAACAATTGATATCCAACTACCAGCATAAAAATAGACAAAAAAACGGTTCTGATCAACAACAGAACCGTTTTTTTTACCTATTATTTATTCTGAAAATACTTTGATGCCTTTCACAATGTTCCAAATGAAGAAGTAGATGGCAACAAGGAATGTCACTGCATATGTCGCAATTAAGAAAGGCCCCGCATGGCTGATATCTTTCATACCAAGTAAACCTGAACCAAGGATGCCAATACCAAAAATCAAATAAGGGATGACATGCGTCCATAATGATTTTTTCGCATGATATTTCACTTCGTCCTGACCTAAGAAATAGACGATAATTGGGAACAAAAATGGTGCGAAAAAGATACTGAAGTAACATAATGATGACAAGACTTTATTTCCTTTCATAACGTTTCACCTCTATGATTTATTCACTACAAACACATTGTACTACCTCAACCTTAATCCGTATTAATCTGAACCTTACAGCAACCTTAAAAATGTTTACCTTTTAAAATAATTTATAAACGACATACTATAATATAGGTATTTAAATCTATTTTACCGAAAAAAATAGTTGACTTTGGTTTATCCTGTGTTTACAATAAAATCGTAACCGATGCAGGAGTGTTACTGATATCATCAGGCACCACCAAGTCAGGTAAACATGTTGTACATTTGTACGTTGTTTGCTGAGATTTTGGTGTTTTTTTTATGCTTTTTTAGCAGTTTTAGGTAGGGTGGGATGAAGATGTTCACCGTCGTTAAAGTTTTAAACAATAATATCGTATTAGCTCTAACAGACACTCAAAATGAAGTAGTTGTTTTTGGTACAGGAATAGGCTTTAAGAAGAAAAAGGGTGATACACTTGATGAGAGCGCTGTCAGTAAGACATTTTATTCTGATCAGACGTCTCCATTAGAATCTCAACTTGCCGCTATCCCAACTGATATTCTTTTATTAACTGAAAAAATCATTCATATGGGCGAAGAGATGTTGAATAAAAAATTAGGTTCTAGCATGCTGTTTTCGCTATCTGATCATCTTACTTTTTCAATTCAAAGGCATCAGGAAAAAATGGAATATGAAAACCCAATTGTATGGGAAATTCCACATCTATATTTTCAAGAATATCAAATTGGGAAAAAAGCACTTAAAATTATTCAAAAAATGATGGGGATTACTTTTCATGATACAGAGGCTTCACTCATTGCCCTTCATTTTGTAAACGCTCAAATAGATGGTCAGTCTATGGGAGATACGATCAAAATGACCCATCTCACGAAGGAAATCGTTAAGATTATTCAAAACATTTTCGAGATGGTATTAGATAAATCATCAATAGATTATTCGAGGTTTATCACTCATTTGAGATATTTTATTGTCAGACAAGAAACAAATCAACCGTCGCAGCAAATGGATGATTCATTAAAAGAATTAATTCAGAATCGTTATATGAAGAGCTATGCATGCGGTTTAATTATTAAAGAAATGTTAAAGCGGGAATTCAATTGGAATGTCACTGAAGACGAACTTGTTTTTCTAGTCATTCATATTGAAAGAATTACAAAGAAACAACAACAGAATAAATGATTTCTTTTAGGCGTGTTATGAAAAAGCATTAACCTAAACAAATCTCCAGTAGAAGTCTTTCTAATGGTGGATTTTGTTTAGGTTTTTTTTGTGAAAATGAAGGGGTGAAGACATGGGAAACAAAGAATTGGCGCAAGAAATTATCAAATTAATCGGTGGAACCGACAATATATCTCAAAGCTGGCATTGTATTACGAGGCTGAGATTTAATATCAACGATGAAAAACAGGTAAAAGTAGATGAACTAAAAACAGTAGACGGTGTGCTGGGAGCACAATTCCAAAGCGGACAGTTCCAAGTCATTATTGGAGCAAAAGTCGCAGAGGTCTATGAGGAAATTGACCATCTGATTGGTGAGCGCAGCAATGATTCTCCTCCTGACAAAAATACGTCAAAGATGAATCCAATCGAAGTCGTATTCGATGTCATTAGCGGAATTTTCACACCGATTTTACCAGCGATTGTTGGTAGTGGATTGATTAAAGGGATCATGGCTTTGTTCGTTAGTTTAGGCTGGATGACGGAAAAAAGCTCTACCTATGCTGTACTTCAAATCTTTTCAAATGCTGTCTTTTACTTTTTACCTTTCCTCATTGCGTATTCTGCAGCGAAGAAATTTAAAACACGAGAATCTCTTGCGATGGCACTCGCTGGGATTTTATTGTATCCAACGATGGTGGAAGGTGCAGCAAAAGAGGCCGATCCACTTAGTTTTTTAGGATTGAGTATTCCATTAAATAATTATACTTCTTCAGTCCTACCGATTATTTTAGGCGTGCTGCTCCTTAGCTTTATCGATAAGTGGATAACGAAAGTGATTCCAAAATCCTTAAGCATCGTGTTTACACCGGTACTGAGTTTAATGATTACAGCGCCTCTTACACTAGCTTTCATAGCGCCTATTGGAAACGTTTTCGGTCAGTATTTAGAGATCTTTTTCACTTCTTTATTCCATTTTGCTGGACCAATTGCAGGTTTATTAATGGGAGGCCTCATGCCTTTAATTGTGCTAACTGGGATGCATTACGCATTCTTCCCAAGCACGTTTGCCAGCTTTGAAAAAGTTGGTTACGATGTCATGCTGCTTCCGATGAACTTTATTGCCAATATGGCACAAGCAGGTGCCGTTTTAGGTGTCATCATTCGCACAAAACGAGTAGAAACAAGGTCTTTGGCGTTATCAACATTGCTTCCGAGTTTCTTTGGAATTACAGAACCAGCCATTTATGGAGTAACACTGAGACTGAAAAAGCCTTTCTATGCTTCATTAATAGGCGGCGCAGTTGGCGGATGTTTTTATGGTTTATTCTCAGTCAAAACGACAGCATTTTCAATTCCAGGTATGACATCTCTGCCAACCTACATTATGAAAGGCACAAATAATTTCCAGCTGGCTTTAATTGGGATATCGCTGAGCTTTTTGGTCTCACTACTTGCCACTATGTTTCTTGGCTTCAAGGAACCTGCCACAAAGGATGAAGGTCAGCCGGAAAAACAGGAAAAGTCATCTAAAAATCCAGAAAATGCAGTCAATCAACAAGCTGCCAGACAAGTAAATCCTTATGAAGTACAAGCACCTATAACTGGTAAAGTCATTCCTTTATCTGACGTAAATGATGCCGTCTTTTCAAGCGAAATGATGGGCAAGGGAGTAGCGATTATGCCTGATAAGGGGGTGGTACAAGCGCCGTTTTCCGGAAAAGTAGTGACCGTTACACCTACTAAACATGCAATAGGTTTGGTGTCAGATGATGGGGTTGAATTATTAATACATGTAGGGATTGATACGGTCAGCCTAAATGGTCAATTCTTTGAGGTATTGGTGGAAGAAGGAGATGAAATCAACATCGGGGATCATTTATTATCATTTGATATAGAAGGAATTCAATCAAAAGGATTAGATGTCGTGACACCTATGATCGTCACTAATTCCTCGAAGTACCTGGATGTTATCTATACAGGTGACTCTTATGTCAACGCAGGAGAAAATAAACTCTTAATGCTTATTCATTAATCATAATAGAAGGGATGATTGAAATGAAAGAATTAAAAAAAGGATTTTCAGATAATTTTCTATGGGGTGGCGCAACCGCTGCCAATCAAATAGAGGGTGCATATTTAGAAGGCGGAAAAGGGCTGTCAACTTCAGACTTCGCTGCATATAAAGATCCTTATGCACAAGGAAAAGTGAACAACTTTACATTCGATGTGAGTTCAGCTGAACTAAACAAGTACAAGGAAAGTTCTGATGCATTTGATTTCCCAAAAAGACGCGGAATTGATTTTTATCATCGTTATGAAGAAGATATTGCACTGTTTGCAGAAATGGGATTTAAAGTATTTCGTTTGTCTATCTCATGGGCAAGAATCTTTCCAACAGGCTTAGAGGACAAGCCGAACGAAGAAGGATTGGCTTTTTACGATAAAGTATTTGATGAATGTGCGAAATATGGAATTGAACCGCTAGTAACGATGTCTCATTATGAAATGCCAATTACTTTAACAGAAAAATATAATGGATGGATGAGTAGAGAGCTTGTCCCATTGTTCGAAAAATACGCACGTGCGATTTTAGAAAGATATAAAAACAAAGTGAAATATTGGATTACGTTTAATGAAATGAATATGAACCTCAATAGCCTTTATACAGGTGCTGGAATTTTAGAGGATCTAGTAGACCATAAATTACAGGCTGCTTACCAAGCATCTCACCATCAATTTGTGGCGAGTGCATTAACAGTGAAGGCAGCGAAGGAAATCATTCCAAATGTCCAAATTGGCTGTATGATTAACCAAATTGAAGCCTATGCAAAAACAACAAAACCAGAGGATCAGCTGCAGGCAGTCAAATCGAATCAATTGAATATGTTCTATCCTGATGTTCAAGCTAGAGGCGAATATCCAACATACATGGTGAAATACTTTGCTGATAATCAAATCAAGCTGGATATTAAAGAGCAGGATGAACAAATTTTAAAAGAGGGCACTGTTGATTTTGTTGCGATCAGCTATTATATGTCCCACGTAGCAGAAGCACGTGAAGATGCCGCTGAGCTAGCGGGTACGTTTGACAGTCCGATTAAAAATGAACACTTGGAATTATCACAATGGGATTGGCCGATCGATCCAATGGGTCTGCGCATTTCATTAATTAAACTGTATGATAGATACCAAAAGCCTTTATTTGTTTGTGAAAATGGACTTGGTGCAAGGGATACATTGACACAAGACGGAAAAGTACACGATGATTATCGAATTGATTATTTGAAAAAACATATTGAACAGATGAAAGAAGCCGTAAAAGAAGGTGTTGACTTAATGGGGTATACACCTTGGGGCTGCATTGACTTAATCAGCTGCGGAACATCTCAAATGACTAAACGCTATGGTTTGATCTATGTGGATCAAGACGACCTAGGAAATGGTACACTGAATCGTTACCGCAAAGACTCATTCTTCTGGTACAAAAATGTAATCGCATCAAATGGAGAAGACCTATAAAAGCAAATTGAATGATGTAAAACACCATCTCAGGGCGCCTTAACCGGCTGCATTCGATGGTGTTTTATTTTTCACGAAAACATATCTTGACCTTGAAGTATAGTTCAACCTTTATAATATAAATATAGAAAGACAAAATCACGAAAAAGGAGTAACGATGGAGTTGATGACTAGAGGAGAACTTGCCAAACAAACAGGAATAAGCCCTGCCGCAATTCGTTACTATGAAGAACACAACATTTTACCTGTCCCGAGACGCCGTTCGAACGGTTATAGACGATACACAGAAGATTATATTGTGAAAATTCAATTGATCAAAGATGCCAAATCATTGGGTTATTCACTAAAGGAAATAAAAGAAATATTGGAAATGCTGAGTCAAGACATAGAAATAGATACTTTAAAAAGAATTGTACATCAAAAACATGAAGAAATTGAAAAGAAAATTAACAATCTCCGTCTCATTCAAGACCTTCTATCTAACTTATTAAAGACTCCTGAGAAAGAAGTACAAGTGTATCTCAAATCATTTCATGTGATGAATCAAGATGACGAATAAACATATCTGCTTAAAGGAGAGAAAACAAAATGAGTGTCGACATTTTTAATGGAGAACGTTCTGAAGAGAGTATTCAATTTGAAACATTATTCACGTCCCAAAGTAATAAAGAAAGTTTTGCTAGTGTCGAAAAAACCAAAAATCTTCTGTCTCAAATAGAAAATATAAAGCCTTATGCAATCGGAAACGATGTGAAATTAAAGAGTGAGATAAAGGAGCAGACTTTCGAAGGAATGCAGGTTTTCACATTGAATGACCAAATGTCGCAAAAGCAAAAGGTGATTTTATATATACATGGTGGTGCCTGGGTAAACCAGCCTCTCAATTTCCATTGGTGGTACATGGATAAAATGGCTCAATCCCTTAACGCCAAAGTGATCGCTCCTATTTACCCTAAATTACCTCATTACAGCTACCAAGATACCTATCCAAAAATCCTAAATCTATATAAAGAAATACTAAAAACGGTTGAGAGTACCGATCAATTAACGATCATGGGTGATTCAGCGGGCGGAAATATCTCTCTTGGCCTTGCGCACCTCTTAAAGATGGAAGGTCTGCCGCAGCCGAAGGATATCATTTTATTATCTGCCTGTGTTGATATGAGTTTAAGCAATCCTCTTATATTTGAATATGCCGATAAAGATCCCATTCTAGCCCCTGAAGGAATAGATGTCATTACAAAAATGTGGGCAGCAGATAAAAAGGTAACTGACCCATTAATCAGTCCAATTCACGGTGACTTTAACTGTCTTGCGAAGATCACTCATTTTATTGGAACACATGATATTTTATATCCAGATGCACTAAAGCTTGATGAAAAGCTAGCAGAACAAGGAATTGATATGAAGACCTTTGTTTATCCAGAAATGCTGCATGTATTTATCGTCATGCCAATCCCTGAGGCACAAGACGCTCAGGAAAAAATCATTCAGGTGATAAATAGTTAGATTCTCTTTTCACATATCAAAATGCTCCGACTTGAATATTTGAAAGCTTTGCGAAATGGGCTGCTTACTGAAAGCAGTCTTTTTCCATTCAACATGACATACATTTAGAATGTCAATCCGCCTCAGATTAAATATTCCTTAAATTCCAATTTTTGTTTACAACGTGCAAATTTCTTATTAATATGATACATATTCGGTTCTTCACTGGTTCATAAAGGAGAGTGACCTGATGAGTGCTTTTTTTCTACATCCCATGGCGCTGATCTTATTTACATTGCCTTTGTTATCTTTGATATGGGGGATTGTTGGCTACTGCATCTTTAAGCGAGTTTACATCGTTCTTATCATCACATTTGCAGTCTCCACTATTTTCATATTTGCCTATACTGGGTTTGACATGTCAAATATGTATTGGGTCGTGGTGATGACCTTTTTATGCATGTGTACCTCTGTCATCACAAAAATCATTCGATATATGTATGGCCGCTATAAAAGAGCAAAACGAAAAAGCTGATGGTCACAAAAATCAGCTTTTTTGTATCCATTCATTTCACCTTCAAGAACGCCCATTATCTGAAGTTTGGTTATATTCAAAACGAGCATAGAAGGGCGAAGGGGACACAATGCACACATTTAATCTTACTCCAAAAGATGTAGAGTTAATAGACGAAGCAAAAAAGAAGATTACGAGCCTTTATGAAGAAGATAAACACCATGTAGGAGCCGCTATCCGCATGAAAACAGGAGAAATGATCTCGGCTGTCCATATAGAAGCCTATATCGGACGGGTAACGGTTTGTGCAGAAGCCATTGCAATTGGCAGCGCTTTATCGAATGGCTATAAAGATTTTGATACCATTGTCGCTGTCCGACATCCATATTCAGATGAAGAGGACAGAAGATTGAGGGTCGTAAGCCCTTGCGGCATCCTGTTTACCGGTGTGAACGAAGAACTGAGAGGCGAACGCGATGCGATGGAGATGAGGAATCTTGTCACCGACTATACGGGGACCTTTTTTGATCATTACATTCTGCAAAAACCTGTACATGTGGAAAGTCTGTCATACGATGGCGTGGACTTGATTAAGAAAACGAGCAGAAAGGGATGACCTGATGGTCTCATGTCTATTGCATGGCTGACAGGTGCTATCATGGCCAGATAACAGCATATAAAATGAAAAAAAGCCTTGGAATTAGGCTTTTTTCAGTTTCTCCATGGTAGAAACTAAGAAGGATGATTTTTTATTTGTTTCTATCTCATTCTTCTCAGGATTCTCCGTCCATATTTTCCATATGAATCCGTCTTCTTCATTCATACTTTTCGCTAAATCAGAAAACTCTTTTGCCATTTCATCACCGAAAGGACCCTTCATCTTAAAATCTATCTGTAATAAATATGCCATCGTCATTCTCCTTATGTTGAAGTTGTAAAATAGAGTTCCCCGAGCACTACTTTCATTTGATACTGCTCTCGCGGAAGTTCCTTCTCCATAAAAAACCGTACATCTGATGGGTCAACTTGCAGGATCAATTGGACCGTTGTTCTAATGGCGGATTGTGTTTAGGTTTTTTAGCGATTGAATTGTTTTCGAAGAACTAGGCATGAGACAGCGAATACTGCGAAAGCGCCCGCTGATCCAGCTGTAAACACCAGCTCAAATTGTTCTGGTTTGGACTTGAATAACAAAGGGACAGAAAGAATGAGAGCAGCACCACTAAAGCCCAATCCTAATATCAACGTTGCCAATAATTTATTCATAGAAACACCTCTTACACTCAGAATTAGAACAATGGAAACGACTGATTTCAAGAATCATCGTTAGGATTCGACATCCTTTCACATTCCTAGTTGGAGTGTATCATATGATGGCGGACGATTGGTTTCTTTTCATTAAAACACACAATCGTGAAATAAACTTTTTTAACGAACACTGTTCTTTACGAACGGTGTTCGTTATAATATAAATGTGATATGGCTTTAAACGATTTCCATAAAGAAGAGGAGATGCATACGATGACGGCATTATCTAAGAACCAAAAGCAGATCGCTATTATTGGAGGAGGACCTGGGGGGCTAACACTCGCCTTAATTCTGCAAAATTACGGTATACAAACGACCATCTATGAACGAGAGATGCATGACAAGAGTCTTGAAAGAGGGGGCTCACTGGATATTCATGAAGAAACAGGTCAAAAGGCTTTAAAAGAAGCAGGAGTTTATGAGGAATTTCAAAGGAACGCCCGCTATGAAGGAGAAGATTTCCGATTACTTGATAAATCAGGAAGAATTTATTTAGATGAAGAAACGGAATTAGATCAAAAAGGAACCCGCCCAGAAATTGATCGTGGTCTTTTGTGCGAACTGCTGTTAGATCAAATGAATGCTGAAAACATCAAATATGGATATAAACTAGAAAATTGCATTTCATTAGAAAGCGGCATGACGGAGCTTCATTTTGAAAACGGAGTTGTTGAGACAGTTGATCTTGTAATTGGGGCAGATGGTGCTTTTTCTCGTGTGCGCCCTCTGTTAACAGATATTGATATTGAATACGCCGGACTCACGATGCTGGAATTGAATATCCTCAACGTAGAGGTGAACCACCCTGATTTAGCTGCATTTAATAAACGTGGTAAGATGTTTGCGTTAGCAGACCACAAAGGACTGATTGGTCAGTTAAACGGAGATGGACGAATAAAAGTGTATGCAAGCCTTATGGTAGAACGTAACTGGATGGAGACTTGTGGTATTCCGTTTCATCAAGCGAAAGAAGCAAAAGAACAATTATTAGCGTTATTTAGTGATTGGGACGATCAGCTGAAAAATTATATTCGTTATGCAGAAGATGCCATCATTCCAAGACGGATTTATACGCTTCCTGTCGGTTTTAAATGGAACCGCCATAAAGGAGTAACGCTTATCGGTGATGCCGCACATGTCATGTCGCCATTCGCAGGGGAGGGTGTAAACATGGCGATGTTTGATGCAATGGAGCTTGCACTTGCGATTGTTCGAAATCCTCATCATATTGAAAAGGCTATTGAAGAATACGAAGACAGGATGTACGAATATTCATCGGAGAAAGCTCATGAATCGGAAAAAAGTTTAAAGCTGTGTTTTTCAAAAGATGCTGCAGTCAAGCTTGCTGAAATGATGAATTCTTTTCAAGAAAACGTTGATTGATGCTCAATTTACTATTTGACTTTGGCATGTTATAAAGAGATTATGAACAATTCAAATCGTCGTATTATAAGTCGTCGGTCTCGGCCGGCTAAAGAGCCCTTAAGCCGTGAACTCATTGTGAAAACTGCCTATGAGCTACTAAAGGAGCAAGGGGTAGAGGGCATGAGTATGCGTAAAGTGGCTAAAGCACTCGATACGGGACCTGCATCCTTGTATGTCTACGTGAACAATTTTCAAGAACTAAGTGCTTACGTATTGGATTATGGTCTCGGCCAAATGGTTTACCCAGATTCAGCGGGTGGCACATGGAAAGAACAGTTATTTGACATATTGCATACTTATTTCCTACTATTATTCGAAAAACCTGGTCTTGCTGAAATTTCTCTTTCCACCATCCCGCAAGGAACGAACTTTTTACAGTTGACCGAACTTATTCTCGCTGCATTGCATGAAGGCGGGATCAAATCTACATCTGCTGCATGGGGAGTAGACTTGTTACTGTTATACGTATCTTCCGTAGCATACGAAAAGGTCTCTTGGAAGAAACATGACTCTTCGCAGATTTCAGATACAAAAAAAGCATTTCATGATGCAGACAAAACGCGGTTTCCTTTCATCCATAGCCTGAAAGAAGAAATGTTTGCAGGTGATACCGTATCAATGGAACGGTTCAGGTGGGGAATTGAAGTCATTTTGTATGGAATCCAGCAAGAAATCAATTAGAAAGGAGCACAAGCAAAAAGCAGTCAATGGCTGCTTTTTTTATATTTTCTCAACTTTTTCAACATGTATAAAAAAATCTATATATTGTTTTTATATATAAAAAATTATATAATCTAGTGGAATAAACAAATGAGGTGCTTAGGCATGGAAAATACGAAGAATTTATTAGAGAGCTATATTCCTTTAGCAAAATCTACTGCAAAAATGTTTGGACCAAATTGTGAAATAGTTATTCATGATTTAACGAACCCTCAAGCATCTGTCATGTTTACAGTAAATAACCATGTGACAGGAAGAGAAATCGGCCAATCATTTGATCATCTAGTAAAGACTGTATTACAATCAGAAGATTTTAAAGAAGATTATCTGGCTGGTTATACATTTGTAACAGAAGATAAGCGTACGATTCGTTCTTCGACTTCATTAATACGTGATTCAAAGCAAAAAGTGATTGGTGCTTTCTGTATCAATTTTGATGTTGAAGCACTAAATCAAATGCAGCAATTTATGGATACTTTTCTTTCTACACAAGTGGAAGCTCAAGAGAAAGAAACAACATCAAATGATGATCTTGAAAATGTGGAAGAAATAGTAGATCAATTGATTCAACAAATCATTCAAAACAGCGTTCACCCAGTCATGAAACGCCATGAAAAAATTGAACTAATTAAATTTATGGATGAAAAGGGCATCTTTTTAATGAAAGGATCTGTTGAGAAGGTCGCATCTATGTTAGGCATTTCCAAAGTAACCGTCTATAGCTATTTGGATGAAATCAAAAATAAATCGAGGTAAGGAGTGTCAAAATGAAAAGCATACTCGAGGTAGGAAATCTAAAATCAAACGGACACTATGCATTCGCAACCATTCATCAAAACACGGTCTATGTTTCAGGACAATTTGCCATCAATCCCGAAACGAGAGAAAAAGAGTTCGGCCACATTGAAGAAGAGACATTACAAGCGCTTAAGAATGTAGAGATGATTGTAGAGGCTGCTGGAAGTAAAAAAGAGAAGATCTTGCGCATGACATTATACATTTCGAATATTCATTTATGGGACAAAGTAGATGCTGTTTATACTAATTTTTTCGGTGAACATAAACCAGCACGTACTATTGTACCAACGAATGAATTACATTTTGGTTTCAAAATTGAAATTGATGCCATTGCATATATTTAAGATATTTTTTTGCCTACTCTATATAAAAAATTATATTTCATATAAAATAATATTCGAAGGGGTAGATGATCGATGAATCAATTGATTTGTAACCATTGCGGGAGAAAGTATGAGATGACACCAACTCTATGGAAATGTGATTGTGGTGGAGTATTAAATCTGGTGAAAGATACTCCGAAAATAGATGTTGCAGCTTGGGATCACTATCCAAACTCATTATGGCGTTATGTTGAAACCATGCCATTTTCAAAAGGTTCTAAGACTTGGGAAACTGTCACAATGGGGGAGGGTCAATCACCTTTAATCGTTCTAGATCCTAATGAGCCAAACACTTATGTAAAAGTTGATTATATGATGCCGACCTTATCCTTTAAAGACCGAGGAGCCGCTGTTTTGATGACAAAAGCTAAGGAACTCGGGGTATCAAAAGTGATTGCTGATAGTAGCGGGAATGCAGGAACGGCGATTGCAGCTTATGCAGCACGTTGTGGTATTGTCTGTGACATCTATCTAAGCGATGAAACTTCGCCTAAAAAGGTCGCTCAAATAAAAGCACATGGAGCAACGATTAAAGAAATTCGCGGTACACGAGAGGAAATTGCAGCTGCGGCACAAAAGGCAGTAGACAATGAAAACGTTTTTTATGCAAGCCATGTGTATAATCCTTATTTTTTTGAAGGAACAAAAACATATGCCTACGAAATCTATGAGCAACTAAAAGGAGCACCTGATACTTTAATCATTCCGGTTGGAAACGGTACTCTCCTCCTAGGTGCATATTATGGCTTTAAAGAGTTATTTGAAAATGGTCTCATTCATAAAATACCGAAAATCGTTGCCATACAAGCGAAAAACTGTGCACCACTTGTGAAAGCTTATCAAAATGCGAAAGGATTAGCATCGCCTGTTACGAATAAAGGGACCTTAGCAGAAGGGATAGCAATTGCAGCCCCAGCTCGCTCCAAACAAATTTTAGAAGCTGTACAAGATACCAATGGTACGTTTATTGATATTAAAGAAGATGAGATTCTAAATGCACGCTCTAAACTAAGTGAGAAAGGATTTTATGTGGAAGTGACATCTGCAGTTAATTTTGCTGGCTACATGAAATATCAAAAGGAATCAGAAGAAACCATTGTCATACCTCTTTGTGGTGCAGGGATTAAATCAAAATAACCCTATTAGAATTGTCTCTCTTTGAAAATATGGAAATCCGCCATTGCGAAGCAGATTGGTCTTACACCGACTTCCATTTGAAAACTATCAAGATGACATCATTCCATTGCTGGATCTTTAGGATTCTGATAGTTACTTAATACCAGATGTGTGTAAGACCGTTGCAGTTAGATTGCGTCAACTAATCCGCACTTGGCCTGATGATGATATAGATAAAAAGAACGCTCTCTATTTGGTAGGAGGAATGGAGCTAGCGCATCAACAAAATGAGCCATTGGGATTTATATAAGAATAGGAATTGTCATATGACAGACCATTGAAAGAAATGTAGATCCATTTTATGCTTTATAAACAATAGTCAAATAAGGATTCTACAATAATCAATTTTTTTGATGAATAAAAAATAAAAGAAAAAAACATTAATCAATAATTTTAACGCGAATAAATTTTTGTTCAAATCATATAATCAATTGATTATATAAGTATTCAGTTATATAATATTGGAGGATTTGATAACAGGGACCGTCACCAATATTTAAAAGAGGGAGGGAATCATTGTGACTTCAGATGTTTCAATTGGTTTGTTACATATGTCGAATTGTTTAAAAATACTCAGTGATCAAACAAGACTCATTATGATGAAATTGTTTTTGGAGAAGGAATATTGTGTTTGTGAACTGGTAGATATGTTCGAAATGAGTCAACCAGCGATTAGTCAGCATTTACGAAAATTAAAAAAAGCTGGATTTGTTCATGAGAACAGAAAAGGGCAGTGGCGTTATTATTCAATCAATACACTGTCTCCAGAATTTGAGACGATTCGTATCATCTTAAATCAAATTGATAAAGAAGATGACCTTTTAAAAAGTATACAACATAAAGCAACAAACATTTCTTGTTCGTAAGGAGGGATGGGTTTGAGTTTTGCCGTTTTATCATTACTCATATTTTTGTTAACTTTGGTATTGGTTATTTGGCAGCCAAAAAATTTATCCATAGGGTGGTCCGCATGTGGAGGGGCCGTTTTAGCATTAATCGTAGGTGTTGTGAATGTTGACGATGTGATCACCGTGACAGGCATCGTTTGGAATGCGACTTTAGCTTTTGTTGCCATTATCGTCATTTCACTCATACTTGATCGAATCGGCTTTTTTGAATGGGCAGCATTGCATATGGCAAAGGCTGCAAAAGGCAGTGGGCTGCGTATGTTTGTGTATGTGACCATCCTTGGTGCAATCGTCGCTGCTTTATTTGCAAACGATGGTGCAGCACTTATTTTGACACCCATTGTTTTAGCCATGGTCAGAGCATTACACTTCAATGAAAAAATTGTATTCCCTTTTATTATCGCGAGTGGGTTTATTGCAGATACAACTTCGCTTCCCCTTGTCGTAAGTAATTTGGTGAACATTGTAACAGCCGACTATTTCAACATTACGTTTATTGAATATGCATCCAGAATGGTCGTTCCAAACCTTTTTTCATTGCTAGCGAGTATCACTGTACTGTACCTTTTCTTTAGAAAGAGTATACCTAAACGCTATGATCTGACTGAGTTAAAGCACCCTAGTGAAGCAATAAAAGATCCAAAGATGTTTAGATTATCTTGGTATATATTAGCTTTTTTATTGATTGGTTATTTTGCAAGCGAGTTTTTATCTATACCTGTATCGGTCATAGCTGGTGTGATTGCCATTTTATTCTTGGTCATTGCACAAAAAAGCCCTGCTGTTCAAACAAAAAGCGTTCTAAAAGAAGCACCATGGGCGATCGTTTTCTTTTCCATAGGTATGTACGTTGTTGTCTATGGCATGCGAAATGCAGGGCTCACTGATGCTCTTTCAAGCGTGATCCAAGCTGTAGCAGATCAAGGTTTATTGGCAGGGACTCTTGGTATGGGATTTATCGCAGCAATTCTTTCATCTGTCATGAATAATATGCCGACGGTCATGATCGATGCATTAGCCATATCCGGTACCGATACACAAGGAATGATGAGAGAAGCGTTAATTTACGCAAATGTCATTGGTTCAGATTTAGGACCAAAAATTACGCCCATTGGCTCCTTAGCAACACTACTGTGGCTCCACGTCCTTTCTCAAAAAGGTGTGAAGATTTCCTGGGGGACATATTTCAAAATAGGAGTCATTTTAACTGTACCAACACTATTCATCACACTTTTAGCTTTGTATTTCTGGCTATTGATTATACATTAAAGGAGACGATCAACATGTCAAAGAAAACAATTTACTTTTTATGTACCGGTAATTCTTGCCGCAGTCAAATGGCTGAAGGTTGGGCTAAAAAACATCTTGGAGATGAGTGGAAGGTCTATAGCGCTGGTATTGAAGCTCATGGATTAAACCCGAATGCTGTAAAAGCAATGAAAGAAATAGGGATTGATATATCTAATCAAACGTCTGATCTGATTGATCAGAACATATTGCAAAATGCTGACTTAGTCGTCACACTATGCGGTGATGCAGCTGATAAATGCCCGATGACTCCACCTCATGTCGAACGTGTCCATTGGGGCTTTGATGATCCAGCAAAAGCAGAAGGAACAGAAGAAGAGAAGTGGTCATTTTTCCAAAGGGTAAGAGATGAAATTGGAGATCGATTGAAACAATTTGCTGAGACTGGAGAATAATATCTTTTATATTGTGAAAGGAGACATCAATTCAGTGGATTGCGATGATCGAGTATGCAAAAATTCTATGGGATTGGCTAATAAGTCAAGCAAAGGAAAATGAGTGTGAACAATTTCATTTAGATTCTGGTGTTCATAGGCATGATGCACATAGATTCTACTTTAAAGTTGGATTAGATATTACTTGTCACCATTTTCAAATGTCTCTTTAACAAATGGATGGTCAGCATCGATTAGGTGGAATTAAGTTATATTTAGAAGAAACAAATGCCTTCATTAATGTGCCATTTTTAGCTTTTCATTATTTAGAAGATGAAGAAGAGATCAGTTTATTTGATACTATCAACACTAAAGCTAAAGGTATAGGGTCTTCTTTAAGCAGATACCTAAAAAGGGACTCAGAAGATTTGAGTTGGGTGGCAGCACAACTTATTATCCAACCAGACAGTCCATTTCATGATTTAGGAACAATTGTAGGCCTAAGAACAACTTCTAAACGTGTTACTTTACAAAACATTTATAACACTCTCGTCTATTTAACAAAGCAGAACAAACTATCTGAGTTGTCCAAAGAAAAATTACTAAGAGTGTCTTTAATATATTTTGCCGAGATCAAAAAACTGTTTCCTGATGATTGGGGTAACTATAAAGAATCAAAACTAACTCATATTGTTGGGATAAATGCTCTATCCATAATAGGATCAGAAATCTTGCCTAAAAGTTTAAATAAAGAATCCATGCAAATAGACTTAAAAATTTTAAATTCATTATTGCACAAGCTTGAAAAAATTGATTGGTCTACTCAAGGAGAAATGAAATATTTAAAAGGTGTATCAGGTTCAAAGACTTTAGCCAAAGAACTACTTAGTTTATTGGATGAGAAATAAGGGGTTAGCAATTTAATAAACTTTACTGCTGCTCATATTATTGTACTCTAGTTTTTTTCATTTTAAGAGACGCGTTGAAAAGACCAAAAGATTAAACTCTTTTGGTCTTTTCATACTTTAATATACTTCCATGGTTACTTTATTTAATATTAAAACTTCACTCATTAAAAGAATACGATTTTTTTAAATTCACACTCTCAGAAAGTAGGTTTTTTTCTCAGGATAGTAGTTGAATGTTAAATAGAGAACCCAGTAAAGGGCTCTTTATTCATAGCTATCAGTTATACAATGTTTCTATTGGGGTATTTCCTTGTAAGAGTGTTAAGATTTTTCTATATGCTTTCTCGTTTCCAATTGATGCTTCTATAACGCGTGCCACATCTTCTCGGGATATACGGGAGGTCTCTGAACCAGCAGGATCCGTGGTTATCTTTCCAGTTCCTCTTTCGTCAGAAAGAACACCTGGTCGCAAGATGGTGTAGTTCAAATTGCTTTCTTTAAGAATTCTATCAGCATAATGTTTCGCAATAAAGTAAGGTTTCATAGACTCTGGTTTCCAATAATTCCGCCGGTCTGAATCAATGCTGCTGACCATAATGAATTGTTTTACGGCATTTTTTTCAGCTGCCTCAATTGCCTTTGCTGCCCCATCTAAATCGATCATAAGTGTTTTATCTGGACCTGTATGTCCTCCAGATCCTGCTGTGAAGACAACAACATCAAATCCTTTGATGGCTTTGGTTATTGTTTCTATATCGTCTTCTAAATTTAGGTGAATTGGTTGAACACCCTTATCCTCAAAGTAAGAAAATTGCTCTTCTTTCCTTACTCCGACGGCTACATCATGTTCTTTTTTCTCGTTCAAGACATTGACTAGATTTTTACCAACTTTCCCATTCGCTCCAATAATGAATACCTTGCTCAAATTAATCCCTCATTTCAAATAAATTTAGCATAACATCCCAAGGAAGAAGATTTTCCTTCCTTTGATTCAAATATGCCATGTGAATACAAATGGATCAAATTATATGCTTGCTGCATACATATAATTATAGATTTGAGTAAAAAGTCTGCTTGTCATATACTTAATAAAAATATACTTGAGCGACTGGTGGGAAGTTATGTTATGAATACAAATAAGTTCATGGATCAGTGGTTATCGCTGGATACTATACAAAATACAATAAAAAAGGAATTGGAAAGTATATTACAGGCTGAATTCAGCCTTTCGGTTAAAGAGTTCTATGTTCTTTATTATCTTTCTAAGTCACCGGACAAAAGCCTTAGGCTACAACAGTTGCAGGAAAAGATAGGTTTAAGCCAAAGTGCTCTTTCCAGACTGGTGGGGAACATGGAGGCCAACAGTTGTGGTGCCTTAGAGAAACATATTTGTTCAGATGATCGCAGGGGCACCTATACCAGATTGACGGAACTGGGGGAAAATAAACTTCAGAAAAGTCTTCAGGTTTTCCATGAGATTTTACAAAAGCATTTAAAAAAGCATAACTTGGATACAATAGTGAAAGAGCTAATAAATGAACTATAAACAGTTTAATCTGTCAAAGGGCTTGAAATTTTAAAAGCTCTTTGATTTGACTTTTTAACGATTTAGAGATAAATTATATGCATGATGCATGCATATGTTACTTTATATGTATGACGCATACATTTGTTTTAGGAAGAAAGGATGTTTAATCATGCAAGATCTATTTAGTACTTTTAAAATTAAGAGTTTGGAGCTGAAAAACCGCGTTGTCATGTCTCCGATGTGTATGTACTCTGTCGACAAGAAAGACGGTGTTGCAACTGATTGGCATTATTTACACTACGTAAGCCGTGCAGTTGGTGGAACTGGGTTTATCATGATTGAAATGACCGATGTAGAACCTGACGGAAGAATTTCCGACTATGACTTAGGATTGTGGTCCGATGAACAAATCCCGGCACTTGCGAGAATTGTCGAAGCTATTCATAAGCATGGAGCTAAAGTGGGAATCCAGATTGCGCATGCTGGTCGTAAAGCTGAAGATGCAGATGTACCGGTTGCACCTTCAGCAATCCCTTTTGATGAGAAATCTAAAACACCAAGAGCGCTTTCAACCGAAGAAGTGAAAGGAATGGTAGAAAAATTCCGTTTAGCGGTAAAACGTGCAATCAAAGCTGGTTTTGATACGATCGAAATCCATGGGGCGCATGGCTATTTGATTCATCAGTTCCATTCTCCACTTACAAACAAAAGAGATGATGAATATGGTAAAGACCTGACTAAATTTGGTCGAGAAATCATTCAGGCTGCTAAAGAAGAAATGCCTGCCGAAATGCCATTACTAATGCGTATCTCTGCAAAAGAATATGTTGAGGGGGGATATGGCATAGAAGAAAGCATTGAATTCGCTAAAGCCTATCAAGAAGCAGGAGTGGATATGTTTGATATCTCTTCTGGTGGTGAAGGACAGATTGCTGCTTGGGGACGACCAGGAACACATGCAGCTTACCAAGCTCCACTTGCAAGAAGAATCAAAGAAGCGTTACAAGTTCCAGTTATCGCTGTAGGGAGACTCGATGATCCAAAATTAGCTAATGCGATCATCGGTAATGAAGAAGCAGATCTTATCGCTGTAGGACGAGGTATGTTAAGAAATCCTTACTGGACTCTTGAAGCTGCTAAACAATTGAGAAAAGAGATATCTGTACCAAAACAGTATACTGATGGTTTCCGTTTTTAATTCGTTCCAATCTATAACATAAGGAGGAAGTAGAAAATGAGTAAAACACCAATCAAGGATTATAACCAAATAGTTGAGGTGATAGGCAAGTATGTAGAAGGACTTGTGACTGGAAAGAAAGAAGTTATGCAGCCAGCTTTCCACGGAGATGCGACAATGTATGGATATAATTCTAATGGTTTTCTCGGAGGCCCTATTCAGAATTTATGGGATTTTGTTGATAAAGCCGGTGCTGCGCCGGATCTCAAAGCAAGGATCGACGTTTTAGACGTAGAAGGCACAATTGCCACAGCTCGTATTAGCCTAGAAAACGATGCTTATGGAGAGTCCTATACAGACTATCACCAGTTGCTTAAAGTTAATGGAGAATGGAAAGTGATTGGTAAGGTATTTCATTTACACGGATAAACGGGTTGGTGAAAATAAGGAATCACATACAAAAAGGAGTTTTTTATAATGTCATATATTGAAGATAAGGTTGTTGTCGTTACAGGTGCATCAAGCGGAATTGGTGAGGCAACAGCTAGGTATCTTGCTGAAAATGGTGCAAAGGTTGTATTGGCTGCAAGAAGTGAAAATAAGCTTCAGCAGATTGCAAATCGTATTTCAAGTAATAACGGGATCGCTGTATACAAAGCAACGGACGCTACCAATAAAGAAGATGTCCAGGCCTTAATCGACTATGCTATTGAAAAATTCGATAGAGTTGACACGCTAATCAACTGCGCTGGTCTCATGTTGTTTTCTATGTGGGACAACGCACATGTAGATGAGTGGGAAAAAATGATTGACTTAAACCTGAAAGGTACTCTGTATGGTATCGCAGCAGTACTGCCGCATATGAAACAGCAAGGAAAAGGGCAAATCATAAATGTTGGATCTATTGCAGGACATGCAGTAGGAGAGGGGCATGGTGTCTATAGCGCAACAAAGTTTGCAGTAAAAGCAATAACTGAAAGTTTGCGAAAAGAGATATCTGTTAAGTATAACATACAGGCATCTATGGTTTCCCCTGGTGTTATAGCTACTAATTGGCAAGATACTGTCACAGATAGTGACGTGAAAGGTGTATTGAATAATCTGGATGAAGTAGCTATTGATGTAAAGCATGTCGCGAAGACAATTGCTTTTGTTGTCGATCAGCCTTCTGATGTATTGATAAATGATATATTTGTTACACCTACTGCCCAAGTGTGGTAAGCTTTTATAAAGCCGTTTAAACATAAATATTTATGTTTAAACGGCTTTTTTATATAGTAGTAATTTTTATTTCTTTTACTTATACTTCAATTCTGTATTTCAGTCCGTATTAATTTCCTTATCATGAAAATTGACAACTAGTTTCATTGTTGGTAACATGTTGTCGAATGATCATTAAATATTGGGGAGTTTTATGACAATGGAGACCACAAAAGTAGACCAGTTAACCGATCTTATTTTGGCAGTATTTCAGCTCAACGGTGCTTTAACCGACTGGGGAAACAATTTTGTGGCATCGGAAGGATTGAGCAGTACTCGATGGCGAATGTTAGGTGCTCTTGCACTCGCCGATCAACCGCTAACAACTCCACAGATTGCTGCTCTTATGGGGGTTACACGACAGGGAGCTCAAAAACAGCTGAACCTACTCATTCAAAAGAAACTAGTTGAAGTGTACCCAAATCCTATGCACAAGCGTTCACCATTGTATGCATTAAGTCCCAATGGTCAAAACACTTTCAATATCATTAATAGACGTTGGAGGATCTATGCTTCTCAAACTGCCTCTTTGTTTAAAAGAGAGGATTTGGACATAGTAATGGAAGTATTGACTGCATTAATTGATGTGCATGTACCGAACCGTTAATCAGATATTTTCAAGGGAGCTTTCTAATGTTTTTGATAAATTTTGAAGTGGTTTCAAGAAGGGGGAAATTATAATGAAGGCTGCAGTCATAAATGAATTTGGTGCACCACCAGTTTTGGGAGATTATCCAGATCCACAAACAGGTGCAGGAGAAATGGTAATTGATGTACATGCCGCACCACTTAGTCCTATTGTTAAAAGCATTTCTGCTGGTAAGCATTATACGAGTAATAGTGGAACGGGGTTTGTACCTGGAATTGGTGGGGTCGGTACTGATTCGAATGGTCGACGTGTCTATTTTTTATTTCCGAAGCCACCTTTTGGATCTATGGCGAAGAAAACACTAGTATCATCAGACTCTGTGGTACCGGTTCCTGATGGTGTTACCGATGAGAATGCAGCTGCGGTTGTTACAGCAGGCCTTTCCTCTTGGGTTGCGCTTACGCTACGTGCTAATTTTCAGCGTGGTGAAACTGTTCTAATCAATGGTGGAACTGGTTCCGCAGGAGCATTGGCTATTCAAATTGCAAATTATTTTGGGGCAAGTAAGATAATCACCACTGGTCGAGATAAAGCTAAGTTAGCTCAACTACCATCTTACGTAGAAAAGATTCCACTTGATGATCATGCTGATGAAGCTTTGCGTTATGCCTTTTCTAAGAAGATTGACGTAGTTCTTGATTATCTTTGGGGAGAACCTGCAAGCCGAGTAATTGCAGCAGCAACTACTGGGCGTGGTTCTGCTACAGGAGAACCACGCCTTCGTTACGTGCAGATCGGTTCAATTGCTGGCGAGATGATTTCAATATCGGCAAGCTCTCTCCGTAGCTCAGGTATAGAGATTCTTGGAAGCGGTATTGGTAGTCTCTCGAAAAAAGATCTAGTTGAAGGTGCAGGACAACTGTTGGCTGCCATGCCAGCTGGTGGATTCAACACACCTGTGAAGATATTCCCGCTTTCTGAAGTGAAAAAGGTCTGGAATGATGAATCAAATAATAGACGAATCGTATTATGTCCATAGAGACTCATAAAAATAACTAAACAAACTATCGTGGTATTAAGAATAAGAAAGTTGAAATTATTGAGTAGTGTACCTAGACAAGAAAAAGAGTCCTTAGAAGCAGTGAATTTAGCAAAAAAATTGGAAACATTTATCATTTAGAGATTTAGAATGTGTCGTGATTTGAAAGTGAAAGAGCAATTATAGTAGAACGTCTTAATAAATCATTATAAAGATATTGATTTTTAATAAGACGAGAAACAGGTTGTTGTAAAGAATTTGGAGTAACTTAAATATGTTTTTGACACTCAATGAGGATATCCAATGAAATGTAAACCTTGAAGACTTTATAATTTTTAAGTCTTCGAGGTTTTTTAAAGTTTGTAAGAGGACATCAGGTATGCTGAAAATTTTTTTAGACATTTAGAAATAACCCAGATTAACCCCAATTCAACATTTTGCTCGCGAATCATAAAAATTAAAGATGGACCTAAATATTTCATTTCTTATTTTAGAAACAGCCTATGGATAGGTTAGAACAATGGATCCACATTTACCTTCTTGTACAAAATCGCAGCTAAATCGATTTCTAAATTTAAAGAAGGAAAATCATCGAATGAAGTTCGGAAGTTGATTGATGAAGAATATAAAGAGGTCTGACTAGAATTACATTCATGGCTGAAAAAATAGAATGTCTAGGAAAGCACATTGTTCTATCTAAGTCAAAAGGAGAGGTTATTTTTGAATGACAGTAGAAGGAAAGATATCCAACAAACAGGGCGTGAGTTAGCTCTTGATACTTTTTTAAATGTTAGTAGTGACACAGCTGCTGATATAGCAAAGGAATCTATAACAAGCATGACAGGTGATATTCTTGTTGATGCAGCAAGTTCACTCATTCCTGGGATCTCAGGTGCAGTTCAAAGTTATAAACGTGCCCGTTTTGAAAGAAACATCAAAACATTCACAGAAGAATTGCAATCTAAAATAGAGGAAATTCGTTTAAATCTAGAATTAAAAACATTTGAACAAAAAGAACAGATTGATCAGTTATTTCAATATGTGCTGGATTATGTTATAGACGAACAACAGGAAGAAAAAATTCGATATATGGTAAATGGATTCGTGAATATTACTGAACATCACCATGTTTCGAATGACTTTATCCTAACCTATTACGACGTCTTAAAAGAACTTAGAATGGTGGATATATCTGTCCTTAGACTTATGTATGTTTCTCGTTTTGTATTTGATCAAGAATCAAAAGAAACGTTTCAGGAAATTATGGACAGACATGGTATAAGCTATGAACAATATAAAGCAGTTCGTAGAAATCTACTTAGGATAGGAGTGTTAACAACAAGAACCGACTTGGAAATCACGGATGATCTTGAGGAAATTTCAAAAGCATTTAAAGAACTACACTCCTTTTTAGACAAGTTGACAAATCCGAAGTTTAAACGTTCATTACCAAAATTAAAAGAGCCAAAATTTAAGTCAAAAGACAATTTTGAAATCTCCAAGTTTGGACGTGATTTTGTAGAATTTTTCTTAGAGTCAGAACATTTGTAGGAATCATGGTAACAAGTATCACTGGCTAACAGTATATAGGGAAATATTAAAACATCATAATAAACGGTATTATATGAGAAAGACAGAACTCTAAAAGGAGATGCTAAGCTCAATAATACTTAATGGAAAATTACCCGTAGGGAAAGTTGAAGATTTATGTACAGTAATAAACAATGGATCCACTTTTAGTTCATTAATGGATCCATGTTTACTTCGTTGTACAGAAATTAAATATCGACACTCAAATATGCGTTCTCATTTCTTAGTTTACATAATATATATTCTAGGAAGTTAAACCGACAATGAATTTTTTTGTCTCATAATTGAGTATACTTATCTTATTGAGACAAAATAGAAAAAATCAAAATCCGCCGTTTATTCGCCAGATTTTAATTCATCAAGATATTTAATGATTTTCGCAGGATTTCCGCCAACCACCACATTTGCTGGAACATTTTTTGTCACAACGGCACCAGATGCAATGACAGCATTGTCGCCAATTGTGACACCTGGATTAATAATAGCACCGCCGCCAATCCATACATGGTTTCCAATGGTGACTGGTTTGCCGAATTCAATGCCTTTTGCACGTTCTATCGGATCAAGCGGGTGTCCAGCCGTATAAATATGTACATTCGGACCTAATAAACAGTGATGTCCAATGGTAATTTTGCAAACGTCTAATAACACTGCATCAAAATTCGCAAAAAAATGCTCGCCAATCTCGATATTGTATCCGTAATCGCACTGCAGTCTTCCTTCAAAAACGACATCATTTCCGCAAGCGCCTAATAATTCCTTTAAAATGGATGTTCTTTTTTCTTGCTGATTGGTTTGCTGATATGCGTATGTCAATTGTCTTGCTCTTTCACGATCTGCGATCAGTGTCTGGTCACTAGATACATAATGTTCTCCTTGGATCATTTTTTCCTTTTCACTTTTCATGTTGATCTCCTCCTCCCTTCTATTTATACCGATGCGATATGATTACATCCTACCGCCCCCTTTATGTTTATTTTACCTTCTCATCAGAAGAATTGGGAAGGAATGATTTCTTTTGACTAGAATTGACCTTGTTCCTCCAGCAAGTTATTTACGAATCAGCAAGTCTCATTTATAATCGAGTAGATTTGTTCAATATCATATATATCTTTAAATGTGAGGGATTAGATGGAATTAAAGTGGTATAAAGCAATTATTGTGATCTTTACGATGTCTGGTATCTCCATTTCTACATGGTTTTCACGGACACCGGAAGTGAGAGACTTATTACAAGCAAACACAGGAACAATGGGACTTATTTTACTCGGTTTATCCGTTGGTTCAATTGTTGGGCTTGTTCTTTCAAATGTATTCGTCCGCAAAAAAGGCGGCCGAGTGGCGATTGTGATCAGTGGTTTTTTGATGTTCCTTGGATTTACTACTCTTGCCATTGGTTCAACGCTCTCTTCTATCTTTGTCGTCACTTCTGGTCTTTTTCTTTTTGGCGCAGGCTCTGGCATGTGTAATGTGGCGATGAACTTAGAAGGAACAGAGATTGAATACAGCATCAAGAAAACCATTCTGCCTATATTGCACGCTTCCTTTAGCATTGGGACTTTAATTGGAGCAGGTGCTGGTATTCTTTTTATCCACCTAGGCATCTCTGTATTGATACACCTTCTCGCTATTGCCCTTCTGCTTTTCCTTAGCATATTGATTTGTACACGGTTTATTCCGCACGGGACAGGAAAGGATCAGCATGAGAAACAGTCCGATACAGTTGAGCCTACTCAAACGGCATGGCTGAACAAACGAACGATATCTCTTGCGATGATCGCTTTATGTCTTGCGTTTGTCGAAGGCTCGGCCAATGATTGGATTCCACTTGCAATGGTGGATGGCTACCAAGTTTCACATTCCATGAGTACAGTCATCTATGCTTTGTTTTTGTGCGGCATGATTAGCGGCAGACTGATCAGCGGACGTTTGATCGATCGCTTTGGCAGAGTGCTATTGCTAAGAGTTGCGATTTTATCAGCAGCTGCCGGCCTATTCTTAGTCATTTTGAAGATTTCACTTGTTGTATGTATGATATCGATCTTTTTATGGGGACTTGGCGCATCTTTAGGCTTTCCGCTGACCATTTCTGCAGCTGGCGATGATAGCCGGTACGCTGTCAAACGCGTTAGTATTGTGACCTTATCTGGTTACACAGCCTCCCTTTCCGGTCCTCCTATTTTAGGGCTGCTTGCCAATCAAGTTGGACTGCTTCATGCCTTTATTTTTGTTCTATTTGCCATATGTATTGCAGGAATCTTTACTAAAGCTGTAGCAAAACCACATTCATTACAAGCCACTAAAAGTGTCTGATCCTTGATCATGGCACTTTTTTTAAATTTAAAAAATAAAATTGAAACCTTTCATGAAGTGAAACAGTCCTATAGATGTCGTGATGTTTATCGTTTTTTTAAAGAGGGAAAGTAAAAAAATAAGACTTTTCAAATAACTGAAAACGTGGTAAGATCATGAAAATAACCAGGAAGGGGTGAGAGAAATGAAAAAAAATATGCTATTAAAATTAGGTGTTTTATGCATAGCACTTGCAAGTTTTCATTTGTTCTCAATGCCTCATTCCGTTCAGGTATACCATCATGCTAAGGTGGTTGCCGATCAAGAATCACATGAGATGAAAATCGCTCAGACAATGGGCGATGAAAAGAAACAAAAACATGTGAGCGCAGTATTTGCCGCATTTACAGCACTGCTGATTATTGGCAGTATGACAGCTGGATTTGCACGCATCACTCATACTGATCGATTTGACCGGAAAAAGAAGCATTTACTTGCAGTGTTCTATCAATCTTCTTATTTCCGACAAGCTCGTGTTTAACCCAACCATCTAAATCAAAACAAAAATTGGGAGGTTTTACACGATGTTATTTTTCTTAAGAATTTTCATTCTAGGTCTTTTCTCTGTCACTTCACTTTCTCTTTTCGTCTACCAAGGAATTGAAGTAGTGCACGCCATTACAAGCATGTTTGGCAACCACGAAAGCTAAAAGGCCCGTATATAAAAAGAAACCCCCTGCCAGTCGCAGGGGGTTTTCGTTTGCTTATTTATTATCATCTGGTGCAGGTTCAGGTGTCAGAAGGACATGAGTCACTTCTCCCTGCTCTTCCTCATCTACAATAAATGATCCATTGCTATAGCGGTCATTTGCTCTTAAAGTAGAAATATCAAGTGGAATCGTTGTACCTTTTTCGGTATCTATCTCAAGTGTATCGTGCAGCGCTGCAGCGATCACAGCCACAATACGGTGCGGGTTTTTCTTTAATTCTCTCAGCATAAGAACTCCGCGTTTTGCTCTTGATGTTTTATCAAATTCAGAGAGGTTCATTCGCTTTACAGCCCCTCTTTGTGTCGTGAGCACAAGGACATCGTTCTTTGGATCAATAATCTGGCCAGAGACTACCTCGTCCCCTTCCTTCAAGTTGATTCCTTTGACACCGGCCGCTCTCGGTCCAACAACACTTACTTCTTCTTCATCAAACCACAAACCGTAACCATTTTTCGTTGCAATAAACAATTCCTGCTGTCCTGTTGTGACATGAACATCGACGAGCTCATCGTTACCTTTTAGGTTTAAGGCAACAAGCGGTTTCGAATAACGCTGCGCTTTATATTGAAGAAGCTCTGTTTTCTTCACCATTCCGCCTTTCGTAAAGAATAAAAGATATGATGTTTCATCAAATTCTTTTATTGGAATGGCTTTTTGGATTGATTCCTCGCGATCAATCGAAATGATATTCGTAATATGCTGCCCCATGTCTTTCCAGCGTATATCTGGCAGCTGGTGAACAGGACAATAAATGTAGCTTCCTTTATTCGTAAACAGCAGAAGAACATCCGTTGTATTCATTTCAAACTGATGAATCAAACGGTCAGTATCCTTCATGCCAAAGTCCTTACCGTTAGAGGCAGCATAGGAGCGCTGGCTTGTTCGTTTGATGTAACCATCCTTCGTGACTGTCACATAAACATCCTCTGATGCGATCATCACTTCAAGGTTAATCTTAATTTCTTCGATTTTTTCCTCAATAACGGATCTTCTCTCATCAGCATATGTCTTTTTGAGCTTTTTCAGGCTGTTTGTAATGACCTTCAGCAGCTTTTTCTCGTTCGCTAAAATGTCTTCAAGCTCTGCTATGCGCACATCTAGCTCTCTTGCTTCGTCTCTTAATTGCGTAATATCTGTATTCGTTAAACGATATAACTGGAGTGAAACAATCGCTTCTGATTGTGCTTCTGTAAAGTCATATTTCGCCATCAAGTTGTTCTTTGCATCACGCTTATCATTAGAGGAGCGGATTGTGGCAATGACTTCATCTAAGATGGAAAGTGCTTTAATTAAGCCGTCGACAATATGGTGGCGTTCCTTCGCTTTTCGAAGCTCGTACGCTGAGCGGTTCGTCACCACTTCTTTTTGATGGGCAATATATGCATCTAGTACAGTGGTGAGCGTCATTAAGGTCGGTCTTCGATTATGTATCGCTACCATATTAAAGTTATATGGGATTTGCAGATCTGAGTTTTTATATAAGAAATTCAGCACACCATTTGCATCTGCTTCTTTTTTCAGCTCTACAACGATTCGAAGCCCAGTACGGTCTGTCTCATCTCGGACCTCTGAAATGCCTTCTACTTTTCTTTCAATCCGGAATTCGTCCATCTTTTTGACAAGGTTCGCCTTATTCACTTCGTAAGGAATTTCTGTGATCACGATTTGCTGGCGTCCCCCGCGGATGGTTTCAATCTCCGCTTTGCCTCGAATCATAATCTTTCCTTTTCCTGTTTCATACGCCTTCTTAATACCGTCTACACCTTGAATGATACCGCCTGTTGGGAAATCTGGCCCTTTGATGACCGTCATTAAATCCTCAACCGTACAATGCGGCTGTTCGATTCGTTTAATAACGCCATCAATGACTTCTCCCAAGTGATGCGGCGGGATATCAGTGGCATACCCTGCTGAAATCCCTGTTGATCCATTCACGAGAAGGTTTGGGAACATCGCTGGTAATACAACGGGCTCTTTACTTGTATCATCAAAGTTTGCGACAAATTCGACCGTTTCCTTGTCTAAGTCCTTTAAAAGCTCTGAAGCAATAGCAGACAGCCTTGCTTCCGTATAACGCATGGCAGCAGGCGGATCACCATCGATACTCCCGTTATTCCCGTGCATCTCAATCAGTACATTTCGTACTTTCCACTCCTGACTCATTCTTACCATCGCTTCATAAACAGATGAGTCTCCGTGCGGGTGATAGTTACCAATCACGTTACCGACTGTTTTAGCGGCTTTACGGAAGTTTTTATCCTGTGTATTTCCTTCTGCGTACATCGCATATAAAATTCTTCGTTGTACAGGTTTTAGTCCATCACGTGCATCTGGAAGCGCCCGGTCTTGGATAATATATTTACTATAGCGGCCAAAGCGGTCGCCGATTACTTCTTCTAATGGTAAATCATGAAATCGTTCTTGTTGTGCCATGTTTAAACCTCCTCAGCTAGCGACAAGTTTTCATTTTCAAGAATGTTGCTTTCCTCATCAAGTCCAAAGGCGACATTCTTCTCAATCCATTTACGGCGTGGTTCTACTTTGTCACCCATTAGAGTAGTGACGCGGCGTTCCACACGTGCAGCATCATCAATTTTGACCCTGACAAGTGTTCTCGATTCTGGATTCATTGTCGTTTCCCATAGCTGGTCGGCATTCATTTCACCTAACCCTTTGTAGCGCTGAATCGTGTATCCTTTTCCAACTTTCTTCAATACATCATCCATTTCTTCATCAGACCATGCGTACTCAATGATTTCTTTTTTCCCTGAGCCTTTGCTGACTTTATATAAAGGCGGGAGTGCAATAAACACTTTGCCATGCTCAATCAGCGGCTTCATATAGCGGTAGAAGAATGTTAAGAGAAGCACTTGAATATGCGCTCCATCCGTATCCGCATCTGTCATGATCACGATTTTGTCATAATTGATGTCTTCTACATTAAAATCGACACCGACGCCTCCACCAATTGCATGAATAATGGTGTTGATTTCTTCGTTTTTGAAAATATCAGCAAGCTTTGCTTTTTCTGTATTGATGACCTTTCCGCGCAGCGGCAGCACCGCCTGGAATTTACGGTCGCGCCCCTGTTTTGCTGACCCGCCCGCTGAGTCACCCTCTACTAGGTATAGTTCGTTTCTTGCTGGGTTTCTAGATTGGGCAGGTGTTAATTTTCCGCTCAGAGTGGCTTCAGACTTTTTCCGTTTCTTGCCGCTCCTTGCTTCTTCACGGGCTTTTCTAGCAGCCTCTCTTGCCTGCTGCGCTTTAATCGCTTTTTTCACAAGAAGAGTGGCTGTTTCCCGGTTTTCTTCAAGGAAATACGCAAGTTTTTCAGAAATAACAGCATCAACAGCTGAACGTGCCTCACTTGTCCCAAGCTTTCCTTTTGTCTGCCCTTCAAATTGAAGCAGCTCTTCAGGAATTCTGACAGAAATAATAGCAGACAGTCCTTCGCGAATATCAGTGCCTTCTAAATTTTTGTCTTTTTCTTTTAAAAGAGCGACTTTGCGAGCATATTCGTTAAAGGCTCTCGTCATGGCCGTTTTGGCACCAGACTCATGTGTTCCGCCATCTTTTGTTCTGACGTTATTAACGAAGGAAAGGATATTTTCCGAATAGCCATCATTAAATTGAAAAGCAAAATCTACTTCAATGGACTGATGCTCTCCTTCAAATGAGACGACTTCACTCAGAACATCTTTTTCTTCATTTAAATAAGCAACAAAGGCTTCAATGCCTGTCTCATAATAAAACGTTTCTTGTACATCATGCCGTTCATCGATCAGCTCTATTTTTAACCCTTTTAATAAAAAGGCAGATTCTCTTAAACGCTCTGATAATGTATCGAAATTATACGTCGTAACACTGAACATGGTAGGGTCCGGCTTAAAATGAATCAGTGTTCCCGTTTTTTTGGATTTTCCAATTTTTTCGAGTGATGTGACAGGTTTACCGCCGTTTTCAAACCGCTGATGATAAATAAATCCGTCACGTTCAATTGTGACAGTGAGCCATTCTGACAGCGCGTTCACAACAGATGCCCCAACTCCGTGAAGTCCACCACTTGTTTTATATCCGCCTTGACCAAATTTTCCGCCTGCGTGCAAGACCGTTAAAATGATCTCGGGTGTCGGTTTTCCAAGCTTATGCATACCAGTAGGCATTCCACGCCCTTTATCTTGGACGGAAATGCTGTTATCTTTATGTATTTTGACAATGATATGATCTCCATGGCCAGCGAGCACTTCATCGACAGAGTTGTCTACAATCTCATAGACAAGGTGATGAAGACCGCGCGAATCCGTAGATCCAATATACATCCCTGGACGTTTACGGACCGCTTCAAGCCCCTCTAGCACCTGAATAGAATCATCGTTATAATCTACTTGCTGCTTTTTAACCAAATGCTTAATCCCCTTTCACTAACAAACATAACCGGCTAATCATCAAATGATCTCTCTAGATTTTAATGATGATCATGCTGCTCATTACTGTCCACTTTAATAAGCTGCATCATCACCATGCATGTGTAATTCACCAATACATGCTCTTTTGCACAGCTATGAGAATCATTCTACATTCTGCAATCAGAACTAGAAGTCCATTATAAACAAGACTGTTTCATAAGCCAAATGCAATCATATGATGGTTTTAGCAAAACAGAACAAATGTTCCGTTTTTATCTTATCGCTCTTTTTCTCGATATGCAAGGCCGCCGATATGTCCCTGTCGCCTTATTTTATCGCTTTCTTTCAGAATCGCAAATATATTTCTGCAACAAAAAAGCAAAAATCCTTGAAAAACCAAGGATTTTTGACGATTTAATGAGTTTTTGTCAACGCATGAGCCACCTTGATACATAAATCCATGATGGCGACCTTGCCATTTTCCTCAATCAGCCTTTTCGCTTCTTCGTGATATATGCCTTGCTGCGCCCAAAAAACAGGTGCGTCTATTTCGAGAAATTCTTCTGCCACCTCTGGTAAAAACTCTGAACGTCTAAAGACATTGACGATATCAACAGGCTCTTTTATATCTTTTAAAGAAGCGACTGCTTTCACACCGAGTGCTTCATCGATTGTTGGATTCACTGGGATAATCTCATACCCGGCATCCTGCATTGCTTTAGACACCATATAAGACGTCCGGTGCGGCTGATCTGATAATCCAACAACAGCAATTCGTTTACTGCTTTTTAAAATACGGCCGATTTCTTCTTTCGTAGGATTGTTCATCAAGACACTCCTTTTCCTCCATTTTAGCGAATTTCTGCTTAAAAACAAAGCCGAATCCATCTGCTTTCGATTTTTTCAAAAAAAGTTCCCCATGTTTTTCACAAGATCATGTTAAAATGTAAGACAAGAGGGAGAATATAAAGGAGTTATGCAGATGTTAATTGCTTTGATGTTTATTTTGGCTTATCTTCTCGGCAGTATTCCATCCGGTCTCATTGTCGGGAAAGCTGCAAAGGGTATCGATATCCGTGAACATGGCAGCGGAAACCTAGGTGCGACGAATGCATTTCGTACACTTGGCGTAAAAGCAGGGTCTATTGTGATTACTGCTGATATCCTAAAAGGGACGCTTGCTTCAGCTTTACCGTTTTTCATGCAGCTGGACATCCATCCCTTATTAGCAGGAGTTGCTGCTGTTATCGGTCACAGCTTTCCTGTCTTTGCAAAATTTAAAGGGGGAAAGGCAGTCGCTACATCAGGCGGTGTGCTGCTATTTTATGCCCCATTCCTATTTATCACGATGATCGCTGCTTTTTTCTTATTTTTATACATTAGTAAATATGTTTCACTATCATCTATGCTGACCGGGATCTATACATTCATTTACAGCATATTCACCAAAGACCTATTCTTAATCATTGTTGTTGCCGTTCTTGCTGGCTTTGTGATCTACAGACACATCGCCAACCTCAAACGAATTCTCAACAAAACTGAACCGAAAATCAAATGGCTCTAGCCGTTTCATCCATTTAAATATGTGGTAAAAGTAAAGAAAAGCTGTTTTTGCATCCTGCATTTTAAAAAACAGCATGACTTCAAAAAGGGGCGATCACATTGAAATTAACGATAAAAGAAGATGCACTCAATTGGTACAAGGATGAATTAGATTTAGAAAAAGGTGATCAAGTTCGCTTTTTTGTGAGATATGGCGGGTGCAGTAATGTACAAAAAGGCTTTTCTCTCGGCGTCGCAAAAGATGAACCTCAAAATGCCGGCGCAACCGCTGAAATAGAAGGTATTACTTTCTTTATTGAGGAAAGTGATATTTGGTACTTTGACAACCATGATCTGCATATTGATTATAACGAGTCCGTGAAAGAACCAGAATTTCATTATGAATAAACAAAAAAGATACCTCATCCCTCGGGTATCTTTTTTGTTTTACACTTCAATATACAGCCCATACTCCTGAATGTTCCCTAAAGATCGTTCCTTTTGCAGAATTCTTTTTTGCGGCTCACCAATCAAGTCAAAATGAGGAAACCCTTCGCGGTCATGAATCCATTCTTTTTTTAGTCCATGTCTTTCTCCCCACTCAGCTAACCGCTTCATATCCTGACAGGCTGCTTTTGTGACAGTATTGGCATTTGGAAAACGGTCATCGAGCCAGTAGTGTGTTAAAAAAGCAATTTTTCCTTGCTGGACAGCTGATTTCCAAGCGTTTAAATCACTTCGTTTAATACCAAAAGCCATAAATTAAACCTGCTTCTTCGACTGTTCATATACTTTATGCCAGGCAGGAAAGGCTTTTCTAAATTGAATAGGTCTAAAGGTGTCTTTATCCACACATATATGTGAAGTTGTCCCTGTAATCGCTGTTTGTCCATCAGGTTTTTGAATTTCATAGCCATACACCGTTTTGACACCATTATATTCTTCAATCCATGTATGAACGGTTGCTGTTTCACCATACAGCAATGGTTTTTTATATTGAACCTGCAAGTCTATAACAGGTGCAAGAGCACCGTCTGCTTCTAGCTGCGCATAGGAAAACCCTAATTCTTTAATCAATGCTGTTCTGCCGACTTCCATCCAAATTAAATAATTGGCATGATACACGATGCCCATTTGATCGGTTTCTGCATAACGGACTTCTATTTCTTTTTTGGATACATACACGTTTTCATCGCTCTCCTATCAAAACCTAAGGTCTGTCTCTGCCATTTTACCACATTCCAAATGGTTCTTCTAAAAAGAGGCAATAAAATAAACCAGGAATCCCTGGTTTATTCGGTATAGCCATTCTTTCTTGCTGCTTCTTCGTCCTTGATCTCAGAACGCATCGCGTCAATACTCATTTTGCGGTTTTCGTTTTTTTGTTTGATCATTTGCTTTTCTGTCTCTGTCGAAACGGACATCGCTGCCTCAGATTCATCGATATTGTCAAGTGTGTTCTCGATCATATCTTGCAGCTTTTCAACATTATCAGAACGATCATCTGGATTGGATTGATAGGACTTGTCATTCATCATGATTCCCTCCTTATTCGCCCTTCGTCTGTATCACATCAGGCTGTTCATTTGATTTATTATGCATCTTTTTACCTTTATTCCGTTTGTATGCTACAGGTTTTGTCCCTAAATGGTCTGGTGTAAACTGCGCTTGTTTATCATGCTCTCTACCCATTATTCATCCCTCCCTCTTCTTTAGGATGAACGAAAACGGATAATTCATAACTTATTTCTGTCTAAATCGCTCTTCCAACTTTTCTTCAAGCTGGTTTAAAAATTCCTCATTGCTTAATAATTCTTTTTTATTTTCAAGCACAAGCTCTTCAAATGTGCGTCGTTTTCTTCTTCTCATTCCACTCACCTCCATATATGTATGATTACATTTTCGCCAAAACATTTAGAAAATAAGCAAAAGAGCTGAATCATTATAGATCCAGCTCTTTTTCAATTTCTTTTTTTGTCAGCATTTGATGCTTCACAGACATGATGCGTCCTTTTTCATCTAATATGTATGTCGTTGGGTATGAAAGCACCTGATATCTTGCTTGAATGCCTTTTTGGTCCAATAAAACAGGAAAGCTCACCTTTAATTCTTTTGTGAATGCTGCCACATGTTCCACACTCTTTTCAGTGGTCGTTAAATTCACTGCTAGTACTTCAACTTGGTCATTTTCGCTCCTAATCGCGTCTAAATCCGGCATTTCCGTCCTGCACGGCTTACACCATGTCGCCCAGAAATTGACGAGCACCTTTTTCCCTCGGTAATCAGATAACGAGGCGGTTTTGCCGTCAAGGGTTTTCAGTTCAAAATCAGGGGCTTGGTCGCCTTTTTCAAGGCCGATTGCGGGCTCTTTTGGCCCAAATAAATTCCACGCAAGTAAACCAATCAACACAAGTAAAACAGCGCTTGCCATTCCTTTTTTCCACATGATTGATCCTCCACTATTTTAAAAAAGAAGAGAAAGCTGTTGGATCGCCTTCTCTTCTTTGCTGTATTAGTTGCTTGCTAATTTTTCGCGAAGTACCATTTGAAGGATACCGCCATGACGATAGTAGTCAATTTCGACTTCACTGTCAAAGCGAACCACCACTTCAAACGTTTTCTCGTTTCCATCTGTGTCAATTGCTTTCACAGTAACGAGATCACGTGGACGAACTGTTTCGTCAACATGAACTTCAAATGTTTCTGTTCCTGTTAGACCATGAGTTTCTGCACTTTCTCCATCTTTAAACTGCAAAGGAAGTACGCCCATGAAGACTAGGTTACTTCTGTGGATACGCTCAAAGCTTTCAGCTAGAACAAATTTAATTCCAAGAAGGTTTGTTCCTTTAGCAGCCCAGTCACGTGAAGAACCCATTCCGTAGTCTTTACCTGCTAAGATCGCAAGACCTGTTCCATCCTCTTTATAACGCATGCATGCATCATAAATCGATGTCACTTCACCAGTTGGCCAGTAAGTTGTATAACCGCCTTCTGTTCCTGGTGCAATTTGGTTCTTAATACGGATGTTTGCAAAAGTCCCTCTCATCATGACATGGTGGTTACCACGGCGAGATCCATATGAGTTAAAGTCTCTAGGCGATACGCCTCTTTCTTGCAAGTATTTGCCCGCCGGTGTGTCCTTACCAATCGCTCCAGCAGGAGAAATATGGTCAGTTGTGACAGAGTCACCGAACTTCGCAACGACGCGCAAGCCTTTAAGCGGTTCAACTTTACCAGGTTCAACTGATAGGTTTTCAAAGAATGGCGGGTTATCAATGTATGTGGAATTTTCATCCCATTTATACAATGCATCATCCGTCGTTTTAATTTCATTCCAGCGTTCGTTGTTGTCAAAAACAGTTTCATACTCTGAACGGAATAGCTCAGGTGTGACAGTGCTTTTAACGACGCTGTTGATTTCATCCATTGATGGCCAAATGTCATTGAAATAAACGTTCTCGCCATTTTTATCGACACCGATAGGATCTTTTGTTAAATCAATATTCACCGTACCAGCAAGTGCATAAGCCACTACTAATGGTGGAGATGCAAGGTAGTTCCCTTTCACAAGCGGATGAATACGACCTTCAAAGTTACGGTTACCTGATAAAACAGAAGTGATCAGCAGATCATTTTCAGAGACTGCATCTTCAATTTCTTTCTCAAGCGGTCCAGAGTTTCCGATACATGTTGTACAGCCATATCCAACAATGTTAAATCCGAGGTCTTTTAAATATGGAAGAAGTCCCGAATTCACAAGGTACCCTGTTACAACTTTAGAACCCGGCGCTAGTGACGTTTTCACGTAGTTTGGCACTTTCATACCGAGCTCACTTGCTTTCTTCGCAACAAGCCCTGCTCCGATCAACACGTACGGGTTCGATGTATTCGTACAGCTCGTAATCGCTGCAATCGCAATCGCACCTGTCTTCATCACAGCTTTTTCACCGTTTGCAAGATCAAATTCGATTTGTTTATCAAGCTCTGATTTATCTAAGCCAAACCCTTGGTTACCAGCTGGGCTTTCGATGTGTTTATGGAACGTCTCTTTCATTTGAGAAAGTGGAATCAAATCTTGTGGACGTTTAGGACCAGATAAGTTTGACTCAATTTTAGAAAGATCAATTTCCACAACATCAGTAAAAATTGGTTCTTCTGCATCTGGCGTATAGAATAAGCCATTTGCACGAGAATATTCCTCAACGATATTAATTTGCTCTTCATCACGTCCAGTAAGGCGAAGGTAAGCAAGCGCTTCTTCATCTACTGGGAAGAATCCGCAAGTAGCACCGTATTCTGGCGCCATGTTCGCAATGGTTGCACGATCTGCTAACGGCAATTGTGCAACACCAGGTCCGAAGAACTCAACGAACTTGTTCACTACGCCTTTTTCACGAAGGACTTGTGTGACTTTTAATGCTAGGTCAGTTGCAGTTGTTCCGTTTGGAAGCTCTCCAACTAATTTAGCACCAATCACTTCTGGTACTGGGAAGTATGAAGGCTGACCAAGCATACCAGCTTCCGCTTCGATACCGCCAACGCCCCATCCAAGTACACCGATACCGTTAATCATCGTTGTATGAGAGTCAGTTCCAACTAATGTATCTGGGTAAGTGATGATCTCTCCATCTTCTTCAATCGCATGAACAACACTTGCAAGATACTCTAAGTTCACTTGGTGAACAATTCCTGTTGCAGGCGGGACAGCTTGGTAGTTGTTAAACGCTTTCTTTGCCCAGCTAAGGAAGTTATAACGCTCTGCGTTACGTTCGAATTCTAAATCCATGTTAATGTTTAATGCATCTTCAGTTCCAGCTTTATCAACTTGTACTGAGTGGTCAATAACAAGGTCAACTGGAATTTCAGGGTTGATTTTATCCGGGTCCCCGCCTACATCTGCCATAGCTTTTCTTAAAGAAGCAAGGTCAACGACTGCTGGTACACCCGTGAAGTCTTGTAAAATAACACGAGAAGGTTTAAATGGAACATCAATTTCTTTTACCTCAGCAGTTCCCCATTTTGCCAAGTTTTCAACATGTTCCTTCTTGATCACTCTACCGTCTACTTGGCGAAGCACTGATTCTAAAAGTACCTTAATGGAATAAGGCAGCTTAGAAACATTTCCGATTCCTTGTTTCTCTAGTGCTTCTAACGAATAATAGTGATATGTTTTCCCATTTGTCGAAAACGTTTTTCTAGATTGAAAAGCGTCTTGTTTAGCGACTTGCTGCTGTTTCGACATGTCCAAAATCCCCCTTTTGATGATCAAGATCAATTTCAATTCTCAGAAAAATCGTCGTATTTCACCACAATTTTCTCACAATTTCATCTTAAAACAAATTCATACATAAGTAAATAACAATGCTTTTATTAAATTCAATAAGTTTAACTTATCATTAGGAAATGATTACTCTTCATAAACGAAGCGGGGTGGGCTCATACTACAAATGAGGTGATAGAACATGACAAAACGCAAAGCTAATCATGTCATTAATGGCATGAACGCAGCCAAAAGCCAGGGTAATGGCGCAGGCTATACGGAAGATGATCAGCTCGTTTTAACAGAAGAACAAAGGCAAAACAATAAAAAACGTAAAAAGAATCAATAAGAAGGAGCCAAACCTCATGACGAATAAAAACACAGGGAAAGACATCCGTCAAAACTCTCCTAAGGAGCATCAAGGCGGTCAGCCTGAGCCGTTATCAGGCAGTAAAAAAGTGAAAAACCGCAACCATACAAGACAAAAGCACAATTCTCATCATGATATGTAATTATCCCCCTCTCATCCCGTGACCACACGGGATGTTTTAGGTCTTTCACACATTTCCATTTTCATCATATGATTTATTATGAGATGTGATGGAGGAGTGTTTATGGAGAATGAAAAGCAATCGAATTCCTCTGATTTTATTGAAATAGATGATTGGCTCAATGTTTTAATGGATGATCCATTTGCCTGGTATGATGAACACCTCCCAATTGATCTTTATGAAACAAGCCGTGATTATATTATCGAAATTGATGTCTCCACCTTATCGATTACTGATGTAAAGCTGACCTTCGCTGGACATGAGCTGACGTTAACTTACACAGTACAACATCCAAATGGTGAAGGCGAACAGCCAATTGAAAAAAGCGTGATGCTCCCTTTTTATTTAAACGACAAAGACATTGAAACAGATTATGAAAACCGAATCATATCGATAAAAATTAAAAAATGTTCCGACCATCCAAACGGTGCATTTTCCTTTCAAATCCCGCACTTCAAACATTAAGAGCCCACCTTTATATAGGTGGGCTCTCTTCCCGTTCGTTTCAAGTCAATACCTTTTGCGAACCACCATGGCCAAATAGTAGAGTCGCTATATGATAATGTATTCTTTTTCTATTAATTGGTTTGGGTCATTCTAGTAAATGGGCGGGTATCAATGAAAAAAGGCGTTTATAGAGATCATAGACATACATTTTTGTTATTTTCTTCTATCCTCTCTTCATGTAATATAAAATAGAGAGATAAGGGGTATAAGGAGTGAGAACATGTTAAGCGGCTGGTTTTTGTGGTTCATTTTATTTTGGGGTACAGTGATGATCGGATTACTCGCAATCGGTGGCTTTTTTATGTTTCGCAAATTTTTAAAACGATTGCCAAAGGAAGATGGGAAATCAGAGCTTGATTGGCAGGATGAATATATTCAAAAGAGCCTTCACCTATGGCGGGATGAGGACAAACAGCTGTTAAATGAACTCGTATTACCTGTTCCCGAGCTGTTTAGAGATGTTGCCAAGGAAAAAATAGCGGGTAAAATTGGTGAGCTGGCATTAAAAGAACAGGCTGCTAGCATTAATTTAGACTTAATCATTCGCGGCTACATTATGGCTACACCAAAGCGGGATCATAAGTTTTTACTGAAGCGCCTTCAAGAAAAAAACATTGATCACTCGCCATATGAATCGTTATTAAAATAACCTCCTTTTTAAAGGAGGTTTCAGCATGTAGACAAACCCTCGCATTCGGTCAGTTCTGCGCGCCGATGCTCACGAATGTCAAATTCGCTCCGCAAAGGTAGTTGTCCTTTCGAGACTGCTGAATAGAAGACAAAGGGCTAAAATAAAAGATCATTTTAGCCCTTTGTCAATAATATGTAACCTCCTTTTTAAAAAGGAGGTTTAATTCATTTGAATCTGCTGCGGATCTAATTGTTTAGACAGCTTTCTAAACGATAAATACATGGCAACCCGCCAAGGCACGATCATGCCAAAGGCAAGAATCCAAAACATCCCGCTTAATGAACCATAATCAATAGAAGAACTCAAGATGGTCTTCATCCCAATACGAAGGACAAGAAGTCCAATGAGAATGAACACAAAAGCTTTCGACCGTTTTAAGTAGATGTCATTACCTCTAATTTCAAACTTCGATGTTTTGATTAAAAATATGGAAAAAAACATCCCCACTGTGATCGCTTCTAGAAATTCAGCTCCAGTTACCCGAAACATCGGAACAAAAAACATCAGTGCACCAGTGCTCATGAAAATAGGAGGTAAAATAATTTTTTTCGCAGTTGCAGGTTTTGCAGATGATTTAATGCGAATAAACATGACGGCCACCGCCATACATACCGCAATTATAGAAGAGATCAAGATCATCATATCAAATCATTCCTTTATTCTTTAAGGTCAGCCTATGTATAATATACTCCAATTGACGAAAAAAAACCATTCGCCGCGACTGTAGAAAACGATTTCAAAAGCCTGTAAAGCCGCCAAACAATGATGAGAACATGATGATAATCCATGTCAGAAGATCAAAGAACAGCAAAATCCCTACCACAATCATAATGATTCCGCCAATTCGCATGATGAGCTGCTGACGTTTTCTGATCCACGCCATTTTCGTAATGAAAAAGGAGAGAATAAAAAACGGGACGGCAAATCCGAATACATAGGCAATCATATACATAACCGCCGACTCAGGATTGTTACTCGCCAGTGTGATGACAGCAGATAAAATAGGTCCTGTACAAGGTGTCCATCCAGCGGCAAAGCCCATTCCGATGAGAATAGATCCAAAAAAACCAGCAGGACGATTTTTGAACTGGATTCTCTTTTCGCCCATGAGAAAAGAGGGCTTGAATACACCAAGCGTCATAAAACCAAAGAAAATAATGAGGATGGCTCCAATTTGACGAATCGCTTGATGATAATCATTAAAAAACTTCCCGACAAACGATGTCCCAAAGCCAATCGCAATAAATATAATAGAGAACCCAACTAAAAAGAATAAAGTATGAAGCAGACTTCTTCTTCTCAGCATCACCTTCTCCGATTTCACTTCATTTATACTAACGCCCGTAATATACGATAAAAACGCTGGATAAAGCGGCAGACAGCACGGTGAAATAAAAGAAAGAAATCCTGCTCCAAATGCTAAAAAGTAATTCAAATCTGTCAAAAGAACACCCCCCTTCTTACAATATACAATAAGAGATGACAAAATCATTTCATTTTTTTTACATCACTTCAATAAAGATGGTCTATTTTCTTAAAACCTTATATAATTTAATTTGACATCAAGATAATGAATCCTTTAAATTTGAAAATAAACCTTAAAATGGATATAATAGAATCGATTCTTTTTATCAAGATTTGCATGAAAGGAACATGACTTTGGTAAAAACATCATTATTAACTCAAATCGAAGAAAAAAGAGAAGAGCTGATGAAAGTTGTCTTGCATAATGGGATGACATCAACAGTGACCATCGAACATAGCCAGCAGCTAGATCATCTCCTCTTACAATATCAACGACACTTACACTCAAACTCAGCCAACTAATCATACTTCATGATATCAATCATGCCGCACAATTATTTAGAACAGTTGATATGGTGACCATAAACGAAACAAAAACCTCTGACATAGGGGTTTTTTGTTTTTTCACATGCTGCTTGACGCCATAATAAAAACCACCTTCCCTGCTTCATTCATGCAAGTAAAGTGGTTTTAAGCGTCTGATGAAGGTAATTTGAATAAAGAAAGGACAACGCTTGTCCATCCTTTATAACCATGTTCCATCTATGATCATAATATCGTACGTATTATTTCGCTTGGTTGTTCATGGCTTTCATCATTTGATTGATTTTCTTCTGGGACGGTTTCATGCCCATTTGCATCATCATCATTCGAAGCATTTGTTCATTAATCGGTGGATTCTTTTTCAAATAGCTCATCATATACTTACGAGCAATAAAGAATCCGAGTGCAACTCCTGCAAGCAGTGCAACAACGCCTACAAGGATGACAACCCATAAATCCATAATTCTTCCTCCTTCATGTTGTCTCGTATAAAGTGTACTAAACAAAAGGCTATTATACAACATTTCACGTTCAATTTTATTTTTTTAAACAAAATTCCTCACTTTTACTGGATTAAGCCACCCGTGTTTTTTTGAACTAAAGTCCATCGCAAGAAAACAAGGGCTGATTTTTCTCAGCACTTCAAAAAACACCGCTTCTGCCTCATAACTTCCAGTGGCAGACATTTGGATATACCGGTCTTTTATAATAAATGCTGCAGTTCCTTTTCCATCTGGTAAGGAGGCGCTGTAAATCGAGCCTATTTGTGTATAGTGAATGTTCGTTAAGTTATTCATTAGACGCTGGTGCATATGAAAAGCAGGGATTCGTTTCGTCACATAATCCACTTGCTTCACAAGCATTACAAGCTCATCGTCAGTGCGGTTCGTCCAATGTAACGACTCAAACAAATGAAACAAAATTGATTCTCTACCAAAATAGTGATGCGCAAATTCATCCTCAATCCAATAAATATAATAATGACGTTCCATGTCTATCCCTTCCTTTCACATTTCGTCAATCTCGTTTATTGCTTGTATTATACAAAAATGTGAAAGAAAGAATTGTCTATATATGAAGCAAGAAGAAACTAGTTTTGTCAAAAAAACAAGAAAAAAGAAAAAAGTTTGCAGAGCGGATGAAAATGCTCTGCAAACAGATAGCAAAAAAGCATGATGCTTGGAGTTCGTTTATTTATTCAGCTTCGCTTTCACACGGCTGACTACATTGCTGACAGTAAAGCCGTATTTCTCGATAATGGTTTCTCCTGGTGCAGAAGCGCCAAATTTATCAATTGCAATCACGTCACCATCAAGACCAGTGTAACGCTCCCAGCCAAGTGAAGCACCCATTTCAATCGCAATACGTGCACGTACTGCTTTAGGAAGAACGGATTCTTTGTATTCGTCTGACTGCTGATCGAAGCGATCCCATGCAGGAAGGCTGACAACAGACGCGCGGATACCTTCTTTTTCAAGTGCCTTTTGTGCTTCAATGGCTAAACCAACCTCAGATCCTGAAGCGAGTAGAAGTGCTTCTGGCTGTGCATCAGCTGCTTCAACCACAACGTATCCACCTTTTTCTACTCCCTCATATGCCTTCTCTGGAGCCTGGTCAATCGTTGGAAGGTTTTGACGAGTAAGAACTAGTGCTGTCGGTTTATCCGTTGAAGATACAGCTAGTTTCCACGCTGCAGCTGTTTCATTTCCATCTGCTGGGCGGATAACGGAAAGGTTAGGCATCGCACGCAGTGAAGCAAGCTGTTCAACCGGTTCATGCGTCGGACCATCTTCACCAACAGCGATACTATCATGAGTAAAGACGTAAGTGACTGGAAGTCCCATTAAGGCAGCAAGACGAATTGCTGGTCTTAAGTAATCTGAGAAAACAAAGAACGTTCCGCCGAATACACGAAGACCGCCATGAAGTGCCATACCATTGAGCGCTGCACCCATTGCAAACTCTCTGACACCGAACCAAATGTTTTTGCCTGCATAATTATTTTTACCGAAATCATCCGTGTTTTTAATCGTTGTTTTATTTGATCCAGCAAGGTCAGCAGACCCGCCAATAAAGAAAGGTACTTGCTTTGCAATGCCATTTAACACTTCGCCTGAAGATGCGCGGGAGGCAAGGCTTGAACCTGCTTCATAAACAGGAACCTCTTGATCCCAATTTTCAGGAAGCTTTCCTTCAATCGCAAGCTTCAGTTGTGCTGCCAGCTCTGGATATTCTTTTTCGTATTGCGCAAACAGTTCATTCCACGCTGCTTCTTTTTTCTGTCCAGCGTCTTTGACAGCTTCTTTGAAATGATCGTACACTTCAGAAGGTACATGGAAATCTTCTTCAAACGTCCAAGAGTAAGCTTCCTTCGTCAGCTTTGCTTCCTCGCTGCCAAGCGGTGCACCATGCACACCAGACGTTCCCGCACGGTTTGGCGATCCGAAACCGATCGTTGTTTTCACTTCGATTAATGTAGGTCTGTCTGTGCTTTGCTTCGCCTTTTCAATAGCAGCTGTTACTTCTTCGATGTTGTTGCCGTCTTTCACGTAAAGAACTTCCCAGTTCATCGCTTCAAAACGATTCTTCACATTTTCAGAGAATGAACGATCTAAGTCGCCATCTAAAGAAATGTCATTTGAATCGTAAAGAACGATTAAACGGCCTAAGCCTAAATGACCAGCAAGTGAAGCTGCTTCAGAGGAAATTCCCTCCATTAAGTCTCCATCTCCGCAAATGCTGTATGTATAGTGGTCTACAACATGAAAGTTGTCTTTGTTATACGTTTCCGCAAGATGTCTTTCTGCAAGTGCCATTCCTACTGCCATAGCAATTCCCTGGCCTAGAGGACCTGTTGTCGCGTCTACGCCTTCTGTGTGTCCAAATTCAGGATGTCCAGGTGTTTTGCTTCCCCACTGGCGGAATTGTTTTAAATCGTCAATGCTCAGATTGTATCCGCTTAAATGAAGCATGCTGTATAGAAGCATAGAACCATGGCCTGCAGATAAAACAAAGCGGTCTCTGTTAAACCAATTTGGATTTTGCGGACTTACGTTTAAGTGATTCGTCCATAAAGCGTACGCCATTGGTGCAGCACCCATCGGCATTCCTGGGTGACCGGAATTCGCTTTTTCAATTGCGTCTATGGAGAGAGTACGTATTGTTGCAATAGATTTCAATTCAATCGTTTCCATATAAATCCCCTTCCGTATCTTGTGTACACCATTATCATAAATCTACTGTCCTTTTTTCACAACTATTTCACGCTGAAAAAGAAGGATTTTGTCACATTTAGTTTATCGATCACCTAAAAAGTTATGCAAATATGAAAAAAGACGAGAATATTCTTCCCATCTTTTCAAAATTCAAGAAATCACAGCCTTAATGAAGGTTCTGATCTTTTTCTCTTTTTAATTTTTCTGGTGTAACATCGTTTCCTTCAGGGTCCACGATTTTGACAGTTTTAAGTGTATTTTTCATAGAAGAACGAAAAGCTTTCAAATACTCTTCTCTCAACTGCTTTTGTTCTGTTTTTTCAGCGTCTGATAAACCGGTTTCTTTCGACTTTTTTGAAAGCTCATTTATTCTTGCAAGCTGTTCTTTAGAAATCATGACAAACTCCTTTAAAGCATTTTCTCTACATACTACTAAATATCAATCATTTTGACAACAAATCACGCTTTAGGTGGTAAGGCCTTTTTCATATTCTTGATACCTTCTATGCACTGTTGCTTTTGAAATGTCAAAACCTAATGCCTGAAGAGTTGCGGCAATTTCGGCGAACGTCATGTTATTTTTTCTTAATCGAACAATTTCTGAAATTGGCACTTCAATACGCTCACGGCCAGGTGCATGGTCCTGCTGCCTTAAATTTAGTTCAGGCTGATATCCGCGCTCAACAGCCCTTTTCATCCCCCGCTTGATTTTCAGGTTATGAATTTTCCGTTGGTACTCTTCGACGACTCCTACAATCTCGATGACCATTTCATCTGCTTCTGAAAGCTCAAGCTCTCCTCTATGAAACACGCTGTATACCTTTACCTTCTCTTTAAATAGACAATGAAGAAGCGCAATTTTTGCTTGTCCTCTTCCAAGACGTGTTTCATCTTGGATAAGAACGGCATCGATCGACTCTTCCTTCAGTGCAGCAAGCATTTCAAACACGCCATCACGATCTAGCTCATATCCACTTGCTTTTTCTTTGATGACTTTGACCACATTCATCTTGTGCATGGCAGCTAAAGCCAGCAGTTCTTCTTCTTGTCTTTTCAGCGAGGTTTCCTGCTCTTCTTTCACAGTGCTTACTCTCGCATAAATGATTGCGTTCATGTCTTCAATCGACCTTTCTACTGTACTGTTGCAAGCTGATATACGACTGGATGCTCTTTTTTCACGGGTATGACAAGAATGTCTCCAGGCTGGATTTCTGTTGAAGCAAGATCATTGTGTTCTGTTACCCAGTCAATAAATGCATTTTTGTCGATTGATTTGCTGTCATTTACTTGATCAGCCAACCCCCACAGAGTATCTCCTGATTGAACCTCTATTTTAACATATTGATTTGAATCATTATGGCTTGTGACTGCAATAAGTGAGAGAAATATGCCAACGATGAATGAGAATACCCCAATAAAAATAATAGATTCTTTTAACCTCATAATGTCATCTCTCCTAATAGAATGTGTGTTCGCTCTTTCTGTCTCTCATTATAAATACGAACAAACGTTTCTGTCAAACGTTTTTTCGAACCTATGTTTGTACTGTTAGGAAAAACATGCTATAATTTCTTTAAAATTGACGTTTTGAGGTGCAAAAGATGACGAAGCTATCAAAAAGACAACTCGATATCCTGAAATTCATCAAAGATGAAGTAAAAAGCAAGGGTTATCCCCCATCCGTCCGTGAAATTGGAGAAGCTGTCGGTCTAGCATCCAGTTCAACGGTCCATGGACATTTAGCTAGACTAGAAACAAAGGGCTTAATAAGAAGAGACCCGACAAAACCTAGAGCGATCGAAGTACTAGATGAAGAGGAAATGAATATTCCAAAGAGTGCTGTAATGAACGTTCCAGTCATCGGAAAAGTAACCGCCGGCCTTCCTATCACAGCTGTTGAGAATGTAGAAGAATACTTCCCTCTTCCAGAGACTTTTGCAGCACCAGACGAACAAGTGTTTATGCTTGAAATTATGGGAGAAAGTATGATTGATGCAGGTATTTTGGACAAGGACTATGTCATTGTGCGCCAGCAAAGCACCGCTAACAATGGAGATATTGTGGTCGCCATGACAGAGGAAGATGAAGCGACAGTGAAACGTTTCTATAAAGAAAATACACACTTTAGATTACAGCCAGAGAATCCATCAATGGAACCGATTATTTTACAGAATGTGAGTATACTAGGTAAAGTGATTGGCGTATTTCGAAATATTCATTAAAAAAAGCCGGTATTTCATCAGCAGCTGATGAAAACCGGCTTTTTCTTATGCACAAGAATATGCAAGAATACTTGAGCTTGGGAAGGAACCAAATGTAAAGTTCGGCCATATAAAGCCAGTTGTTCGGCCAAAAGGCTGTGAGGAAAGAACGAACATTAAAAATACTTGACCGTTTCTCAAAAGCACAATCGTCCATCTTCTATTACATCCCGCTGCAAATTGTACAGTTTGATGGCCTCCGCCAACACCTTGCCCCGATATAAGCGACTGCATACTTTGTGGCTGAGAGAGTGCTTGCTGATACTGGGAAATGATATGCTGCGGCGGTGCCGGCGGTGCTGAGTGTCCGCCTGAACCTTGCCCTGGCCAAGTACCTCCTCCTCCGATCGGAAACCCAGGAAACCCTCCACCTTGAGGAATACCAACAGATGGAAATCCTTGCATCTGCCTATCATATGAGTACCCATTATACACACCTTCATACGGATGATACATATTAAACACCACTTTCTTTAGACATTCATCACGATAGTATATGTCTTAAATAAAAAAGAGTGTTAAACGTCTAAATAGAAATTTTTCCAAAAGACGTTTCGTTCTTCTTTAGAACGGTTAAATAATGATTAAGAAGAAAAATAAAAAAATGAAAACTTTTTGTCTCCCTCAAACGTTATATAATTAGAAACAAAAGAAATAAAAAAACATTTAGATTTAATACTTGTAATATCGCTGTAATTATTGTAACATTTGTAACATAAGAAGTTTTCATTGAGAAAAGGAGGCAATCGCCTTGAAAAAATTATTTGTTTTATTAACTGCTATTATGCTTATGATCTCATTACAAACAACAACATTGGCCGCTTCCAAGAAATCAGCCGCTTTGACTAATAAAGAAGCGTTACATATTGCCCTTGATGCAAGAGAACATTTTTGGAGTGCAATGTCAGGCTACAAAATTAAAGACCATTCTAATGTCAAATTAAAATCATTTACCTATAAAGATATGACGTACAACTATCTTTCTAAAACATTTGATACAAAGAAAAAATTAAACAGCTACCTATCTCAAGTTTTCACTCAAGATGCCATCAAACATGGTTTAAAAGATTATCAGTTCATTGTTCATAAAGGCAAAATGGCTGTTCCAGTCGGTGATGGAGACAACATGCTCAATTGGGAAAAAGCCACACCTAAACTTGTTTCTAAAAAACAAACGGTCCGCACATATGAATTTACTGTCCCAACACTTGATGGACGCAAAGTAAAACGAACTGTTACGTACGAAAAAGTACAAAAAAATTGGAAAGTCACACAAATTGACGCTGTCATCTAAATTAAAAACCAGGCCATTCATCGGCCTGGTTTTTATATTGAAGAAAATTCAGTCATACGGTCCAGCGCGTGAGCAAGTGATGATGCTGTGCGAAATTCATTAAAAGGAAGCCCAAGCTGCACTGCTGTTTGGGCAATTTCTGGTCTAATCCCTGAAATGGTCGTCTCTACTCCAATTAACCGAAGTGACGTGACAAGATCAAAGATTTGATGAGCCACCATTGTATCAATAATGACCACACCCGATAAGTCAATACATAAATGCTGAACACCTTTTTGCGAGCACTGATTTAGCGTATTTTCTAAAATAATCTTTGCTCTCGCTGTGTCAATGTCACCTACTAAAGGCAATAACGCAATCTGGCTTTTTAAGACAATCACCGGTGAGCTCAATTCGTAAATCATATCTCTTTGAGCCACGAGTTTTTCGGTTGTATTTTTCACATATTGCTGGATAAACACATGGATTGAAATATTAAACGCTTCGGAAATTAAATCATACCAATAAAAGATGCGGTCAATATCAATGTCATCTTGACGCTGTTTGATAAATTCTTTTAAGTAATGCAGAACCACTCTTTGATTGGACATGTATTCTCTCACGACATAATCTAATGGTGTATTTAAATGCTTTGGGTCACTGGCTAAATCCTCAGACCATTTTTTAAATTCAGTATGTAAATACGTCTTATCTTCAATAATAGCTCGTATAAAATGCTGGTAATAATCTTGATTCTGCCGTTTTAGCTCTGCTATGATGCTGGAATCTGTTGAACGATATATGGATTCTGGATCATCGTCCTCAATTGATTCATACCATGTTTCAGTCAGCTTCTCTGCATGCTGCATAAAAAAATCATATAATGCACGGTTCTTATCCATAAGCAAATGTCCCTTCACATTTTCTTCTTGTCAGTCTTTGTACCTTATAAATTGATTGTACCACTGAATCTTTTGTCCCTGCTAGCTCGAATAGGCTCTGATGATAAACAAAAGAGCCCCCACTCTAGGGAGACTCTTTCCGATTTATTTCACAATGAATAATATTCTTTTCCCATCAGGAAACCCGCTGATTTGGTGCCCGACCCATGAGCCTGCTCCCCTATTATCAGATGGACTGACATATTGTACGCTTGCGCCTTTTCCTCCCTCAAGACAAACCGCCATTGGCCATTCATCCCGGTCAAAGCCAGGTTTTGTCGGAATTCCTTTTAATGATTCTTGCCTGCGGGCATCTGCTCCATTTCGGTCAATGGTACACACATCTGAATGCCCTTTTCGAATGGCTTCTTGAATATGACTGCCTGTTTCAGGGTACCTTTCCTTTGGAAATTGAACGACATGATCATATCGATCAGCCCCTTTTGCTGCCTGCTTCTCTCCAAATCCACCTAACAACGTGCCCATCCATATCACAAAACATAAGGCGACAGCAGCGATCCAGCCTCTTTTCATCTTCAAAAGCGCGTGACCTCCTCATCCATCTTAAGCATCATCTTGACTTAAAGGAAATGTGTCATTTTAATGTATGAGTGGTGCGCAGATGCCATGAGAAAAAAATGAGGAGGCTCTCAATCTCAAATCTCTCAGGTTAGAAATATGAATCCTATCAAATCGATTCATACAAAAAAGCTTGTCCCCTATGAAGGAAACAAGCTCTATTTTTATTGCGCTTTCGCATAGTTTATAAAATCAACAAAGGCAGCTGTCGCTTTCGGCCCGCCATTTATCGTTCCGTTTGAATACCCAGCGTTATGAACTCCAACGATTTGCTGGTTCTGATCCAGCATGGCAGAACCTGAATTTCCGCTGAATGTATCAATCGTATAGTACGCTAGATTCGTATCTTCTCTCGTCACAGGACCCGACATCTCCCACTGTGACACCTTGCCAGTCGATCTCATTTTATCACCAGGATATCCTGAGATTTTAATGGTTGTCCCAGTCAAGTTTGTCACCTGGCGGATGGATCGGTAGCCGACCGTATTGCCAATGTTCGTATCGGTTTTGATCACGGCAAAGTCATATTGGCTTGCACCAGTATTAATATATCCGCTTGGCACATAGAACTCAGTCATTTTTGCTGAACCGTTCACCGCAGTACTATCATTCATACCAGGATATACAGTCCCTTTCTCACTATAGCTTCTCGATGCCGTATTGTACACACAGTGTCCGTTTGTCAAAATTTTGTTAGGAGCAATGAGTGTTCCCGTACAGCTTGAGCCGCCAAATGTAATATAAGCAATCGAATTGTATGGTGCCACTCTTGTATTTGCTACTTTGGTTCTACCATCGTCTCCAATGACGACTTTCGTTTGAAAATCTTTTAAATATTTTGATAGTGGTTTTACTTTTTCGCCAACAGTAGAAGAAAGATCATCCACTTTGTCAAAGGATGAGGGGGCTTTCGTATCATTGTGGAAATCACTTGAAGAAATCACTTTACCATCAGAAGTCACCATGTCATAATCAGACGTTAGTACTGAATCCGATGCGGCAAGGGCAAAACTAGGCACACTTAAAGCACCAAAAACGAGAAGAGAAGGGAGTAACATTTTCACCTTTTTCATTATATTCCTCCTTTATGTCCTATATCAAAAATCATACGATTGTTTCATATTGGAGTAAATGAGAGAATATTCTTATTTTTTACAAAATATTTCATTTCCAAATTAGGTGTTTTGTATCTTCCCAACCTTCATTCTATCGATCTCTTTCTATGAGAACAGAAAAAACCGCCTAATAGGCGGTCTTTCCTCTTTGTCAGCTCCACACATCTTTTACATATCTATTGTCATTTGCGAGGGCTTTCAGCCAATTTTCAGCTGTTTCCTTCGAGCATTGTTTCTCGTTTTGATAGAGATCGATCAGTGTAGCCTCTACATCTGGAGCCATGACTTTTCCGTCTCCGCACACGTACAGGTAAGCACCTTGATCAAGCAATTCGATCAGCATGCCGCCGTCTTCTTTCAACAAATGCTGGACATATACTTTTTGCTCATCGTAACGAGAATAAGCTCGATGGATATGGACAACTCCGTTTTGCGCTGCAAGCTGCATTTCATCAAAATACAGATCATCTTCCTGAGGGTGACGGCAGCCAAAATATAGGTGGGCTTCGCCTAGCTGCTTCCCTTCCTTCTGCCACACTTCTCTTGCCTGAACAAATCCTCTAAATGGAGCGATTCCTGTACCTGGTCCAATCATAATCATCGGTATGTCTGAGGAAGGGGGCAGCTGGAATCCGTCTTGCGCTTCATGCAGGAAGCAGGCTACTTCTTCCCCTTCTTTCAGACCACATAAATAGGTTGATGCGACTCCGGCATATTCTCCGCTGCCGCTCCATGCTATACCTTTGACAACTGCCACTGTGATACTGACTTTTTCTTCATCTACCTTTGGCGAGCTAGAAATCGAATAATAACGTGGCTTCAAACCTGGTAAAAGCGCCAAAAAGTGCACAAACGGCAGCTCACACGCTTCATATTGATCTAATAAATCCAGCATGGTTACTCGTTTCTTTAAGATGGCTTCTTGATATGCTTCACCAGCCATTTGTTCAAGTTCCACGCGGTGAGGCGGACATACCGTATGTGCTGCAAGCTCTCTTAGCTGTGTACGTGTCGCAGGCTCTTGAAGCTCAACATGCGAGGCGAGTAATTCTTTGATTGGAATCGGCTGATCTAATGGTAAATGACTTGCCTCTTTATCAGATGAAAGCTTAATGCGCTGCTCTGGATCTAGTTTAAAGCGGCGGGTCACACGTTGAACGAGTGCATCACTATTTTTCGGCACAATCCCGATATGATCCCCTTCTTTGTATGCTTTGTCAGCAGGCAATTTCAGTTCAATATGTCTTGTCTGCCGCGTGCTTGTTTCTGATTGTAATTCTTCATTTTTCAATACAACAGCTGAAAAGGCATCATATATTTTAGCTACAGGACGTTCCACTAGCTCATTCGTATAAGAAACTGATAGGTTTGGTTTTTCCTTCCCCTTTTCTTGGAAGGTGAGCTTAAATTCTTTTGCAAGCTGTTCGAAGACTGTTTTCTGGAAGATTTCTTTATCCTCATCCATATCACCGCCTGCATCACCTTCTCCTAAATCAGCTACACGTTTGGCTCCTTTTCTTTCTAGAGCTTCATCAATCAGACGGGGGATCCGCTGGTACGTACTCGACCAATTTCGATCTCCGCATCCAAAGACCGCAAATATCACGTTTGATAAATCCTGCTCCTCATCCTGCGCCAGCCAATCCACGAATTGCTTCGCATTGTCAGGTGGATGTCCGTTGTATGAAGCGGTCACGATGAGGACAGCACCTGTATCTGGCAATTGGCGTGTAAAGTCATCAAGCGGCGCAGTGGTCACATCAAACCCTTTTGCTTTCCCGTCTTCAGCCAATTCGTTCGCTATTTGCTTTGCTGTGCCAAGGTTTGAGCCATATAAAACTAACAGTGGTGTACCGTGACTCGCCACTTTTGATTCACTAGATTTAGTGCTTTTCTTCGGTTCTTCCTTCGGTGGAGCCATAAAGAATTGCTGCTTCCTTGGCCGCACTTTGATTTTAAAATCGTTAGGTTTAATTGTGAGAGATTCTTTTAAATCAAGCTCATAAGATGTGTGATCAATTAACTCTAAATTGTGCAGGACCATCGCGAGAACCATCGTAGCTTCATGCAGGGCGAACTGCATACCGATACATGCTCGCTGTCCATTCCCAAAAGGTTTGTAGGCATGTTGCGGGATTTTCTCAGGATGCGTAAACCGCTCTGGTTTAAATTCTTCAGCATCCTCGCCCCATACCGCTTGATCACGATGTAGTTTAGGGAGCAGAACAGAGACACTTTGATTCTTTTGAATCGGATATTTCCCCCCGATTACTGTGTCCTCTTTCGCATAAAGAGAGAACGTAGGCGCTGTTGGCCAGAGGCGGAGAGCTTCATTTAACACCATACGAGTGTAGCTTAGCTTTTGCACCTGTTTAAATGCCGGAAGCCCGCCCTGCAGCACCTCATCTGCTTCCTGGACGGCTTTCTTTAATTTCTCTGGATTCTTTAGTAAGAAATAAATCGCAAATGATAGTAGCCCGCTTGTTGTTTCGTGTCCTGCAATTAAGAAGGTGATGATTTGATAACGGATATTTTCATCGGATAAACGTTCACCTGTTTCAGGATCCTCTGCATGCAGCATAAGAGACAGTAAATCATCGCCCGTTTTATCTTGTTTTCTTCGTTCCTGAATAATGTCATCTACTAATTGCTTCATAAAATCGACATGCTGGTCAAATTCTTTTCTTCTTTTGATCATCAGTTTATCTGCAATTGGCAATCGGCTGGACTGCTCCATTGCTTCATTTAAGCCTTTCAGCATGCTGTCGATGAACGGATGCTGATTTTCTTTATAAAAGCTGTTAAAGCGAAAATCAAAACCGCAAAGGCCTATTGTATCTAAAGTCAGCTTTGTCATATCCTCAGCTACTTCAATTTCTTCATCACGGCCTGTTCTTTGCCATTTTTGCACAAGCTGTGTGGCAATATCGAGCATCATTTCATGATAGCCTTTCATGGCCTGCTGGCTGAATGCAGGCATCAAAATTTGATGAGCCTTTCTCCAGTTCGGTTCTTCTGTCCAGCTTGTAAATAGTCCATCTCCTGAAAATGCTCTAACTTTACTCAGACTAGTACCAATATATTTATCAAAACGGCTCTCGTCACATACTTCTTTGACAAGTTCATGGCTGGAAACAAAAATACTTGTTGCATTTGAAAATTCAAACTGAAAGATCGGTCCTAATTCATCTGCCAGCCGCCAAAAGGTTTGAGCAAGCTCTCCTTTTTTTATATGGGGAATATTTTTAAAAGGTCCGTATGTTTTTGGTTTTGGAATGATTGATGTTTGCTTCATATGCCCACTCCCTTTATTTCTTTTAAGATGCAACGCTGATGGCGCGCCATAAACATTGCTCAATTTCCTCCAAAAATTCAATCGTTGGCTCTATTTCTTCTGCAAGAATTTGTTTATGCAGCTGCACAAAAGCACCAAATACAATAGATAAAATGGTTCTGCCTGAGAGGTTTGGGTGAATCCCATCCTTTTTCCCTTCTTCAAAGATAAGGAATAGCTCATGTAACAAATGCTGCATTTTCTCTTTGCTCGTCTCGTCTAAGTAATGAGACCGTTTATCTATCTCTAAGAAATACAGCCCGCTTGGATTCTCCTTTGTAAACAAAACCAAGCAATAAAATACATGCTTAAAGTACGCCCGAATACTTAACTTTGGATCTGGACTGTTTGTGTTCATTTTTTCGATAAATGCTGAGAGGCTGCGCTGGTACAAAATATTGACGAGTGCCTCCTTGCTGTCAAAATAACGGTAAATGGTGCCCGCTCCGACGTTTGCTCTTTTTGAAATCATCGGCATTGTGGTGCCATCAAAGCCTCGTTCAATAAATAGTTCCAGCGAAGCCTTCATGATCTGTTCTTGTTTATCTGTCACTGCTGGCATTTCATCCCCTCCTTATAAAAATATAGGAATGAACGTTCATTCCGCTTGTGGCATATTATATTAATATTTTAATTTCATCTATTTATACTTAAACATACTTATTTTACTCCGTCACTACATTTTCTGAAAATAATAATAATTGAGAAATGATACCTAGTCACATGACATCCAAAGGACTTATAAAGATTGTCAAATGTGTGTCATGCAGGTGTCATCAGCACTACACATTCATTCCTGATCGATTGGGGAATGAATATGGTCGTCATATGTATCAATATATAAGCTTCCATTACTTGAACGGACAGCATAAACAATGTCCTTTAAGGACAGCTGCCTTTTTTTAAGCTCTTCTTCTATCCATTGCTCTGTTAATTGATTTTCTTGTATGTTCTTTTGGATGAGTTTCCCGTCCATGATGACTTCAATCGGCATGTAACGCTCTGCCTCCATGAATAAATGAAGGTCCTTCCGCGTGACTTTTTCAAACGAAGGGTATTTTTTCACTGACATATGCCCATCTGTTTCAATCATTGCAAATTCAACTTCGCTAATATCAAAGATGTCTTTTTCTCTCAGCTGCTGATTTAAATAATCAAGGGTATATCTCATCCCTTTCATATTTCCTTCAAGAATTTTTCCATTTTGTATGACAAGTGTTGGTTTACCCGCCATCAACCCTCTCATCTTCCGGCTTCTTAATGCAAGCAGGGAAATCACATAAATAATCATGACAAGTGACACAAAGGAAATCGTTGTGTGCTGAAGCGGGAGCGTTGTATTAAACGCCAGGTTCGCTGCAATTGAACCTAAGCTGATGGCTGCTATAAAATCAAAAATATTCATTTGCGCAATGGTTTGTTTCCCTAAAAGACGTGCTCCTCCAAATAAAATCGCAAAAGCAAACATCGTCCGAAGAATGACTTCAATATGGTCAGGCATGCAAGTGTCCACCTTTCAATTGCATCAAAAAAAGCCTTTTCCTTAGAAAAGACTCTTTGTTAGACTATGCATTTATTTCATCATTATTCAATTGGGCAGTACCGCTTTGTTCAAATTGTGATCGCAGTTCAATAATTGAGCTATTCCTCACATGATCTGCTTCTTGCTCAAGAAGCCATGTATAAAATCTAGCTTGCTCCGCTGTCTGCAAAGCCTGCATATATTTTTGCGAGGAACGCTTCTCTGCAACACGCTGCTTCATCCCGCGCATCTGCTTCCAGAATTGATAATAAGGGAGCTTGAGTTTGATCATAAAGCCGCGAGCGTCCTCAATGACATATCCCTCTTCTTTAATTGTGTCATCATGAGAGACCGCTTGATACCATTTATAAAAAGACGTCCAATCATGGAAAACAGCCACTTCCTGCTTGCTGGATATTCCAAGCTGTTCACTTAATCTTTTCACTTCAGCGAATGGTGCTTTTTCGTAGCTTAACTGCCGCTTCACTATATCGAGTAAAATGAGTTGATCTTGTTCATATGTGATAATATGCGGATCTTTTTCTGGCAAAATGACTTCAAACACCAGAGATACATGGTGGTCACGGACGTATGATTTGATGTAGTCAGCCTGCACGTCACTGAAGGTCTTATCAAATAGCTCTTCGACCCAGGAAGCATGCTGATTTTGTTTCACATGTGATGTATACGATTTGGACGTAAACACCAATTCATCTTCCATTTCGTTATACCCAACAGTTCCTAAATATCCATTTGCTTTATCATATACGGTGACAGGGAATTGAAGATGGTTCACTAAATGCTGCATTCTTGTCTCCGGACGCTCATCAATGTTAAAAAATTTATTGTAGCTTCTAGACACAATCTGCTTAGAAACCATATTGACAAACAAACCTCTTGCCTTCACATTCACATCATCCCAGTGCCGTTCACTAAAGGCCTTTTTCGTAAAATTAAAAGATGAAATATGGTGCGGAAGTTTTAATTCCTGTACATATTCATGCTGATCTAAATGAGCTAAAAAATCATCCAGTGAAATATCTGGCTGAACAGCAGCCGATTGTTTTTTCTCAGACGCTCTGTAGACTGGATTGTCTATTTCATGAGTCTCAATCCCGTCAGCTGTGATTTTCAACACCCGCAGCTGCCCCCCAAATTCAACCTGACCTTCTAGGTTATAAGATCTTTCCGCTGCGTGAATGGGCAGTCTGTATAAATTGCGATGCCCGTGAATTTGGATGATATCCAGCCCAGCTGTATTTTGAACAAATAAGTGATCAATATCATCTGAATATTCTCCTACGCCGTGAATGAGCTGCTGTGTTGAGACATGCAGAAGTTCTTCTGGCAAATGAGCGAGCCCGCCATGTGTAACAAGAAATGTCTGATCATGGTACGTAAAATAAGTCAGCTGATGAAAGGTTCTAACAAACTTTCGTACTTCCTTCAAATCAAAGTTTGCTGCTTCGATTTCAGGCATAGTATGACGATTAAACATATTGCTTCTAACTTTTTCACCATGTGCAAACCGGTATAAATGCTGATCATGATTGCCTTCAATGACGATGACATTCCGGCATTCTCTATGGGCGAGCATCCATTCTAATACTTCTTTGTTTTCTATTCCTCTATCAAGCAAGTCACCTGCAAAAATATAAAGTTCGTTTTCTTTGATGTCTCCTTGCAAATAGGTGGTAAGTGCGGTGTAACAACCGTGAATATCTCCGAAAACATGAATGGCCTCATATTGATCAAAGGATCGAGGCTGATAAGTCATCACTTGCGGATAATCCTCCGGCTGCAAAACAGTCACCCATGATGGGACCTTTTCTGTTTTTAACCGTTCGTTCATTTGATACAAAACAGATTCCCGCACCACTTTGTGAGAATCACGTGAGCGATTTTGCAAAAGAGCTGTTTCAAGGGGTACCTGCGTGAAATCGACGACATACACCCTGTAACGATAAGATGTCGCTAAAGACTTATATTGAGAAATCGATTTACTTGAAATATGTGTCGCATCAATCACAGTAAAGTCTCCGCGCTCCATACGGGCTGTGAGTAGATCGAATAATAAAGACCAAACTTTGTGGTCATGCTTGCTTGAAATGTCTAGTTTCCCATTGACTGATAGCTGCGGCGGCTGAGTTAACAGCCGGATTTGATCCGCTGATAAAGTGTAAGGCTCTAAGCCTTGTTCTTTGATCCATGTTGATTTACCTACGCCTGGGAGACCTCGTAAAAGGACTAAAGTTCTCATATTGGTTCTCCTTTAATGAGTGATATTTTACCTATTATAGATAAATTATGGATAAATCTCAATCTTTTATTGATTATGGTAATATATAGGCAGAAAAGGAGGTTTTACGTATGTCTAATGGAAAGAATATGGCATTCAACATGGGAGATCTTCTATTTCAAGTGTTCTCTCTTCTATTCATTGCCTTTATTGTGACAATCATTGTCATCGCGTTTCGCATGATCAGAAGAAAACGAATGGAATTGAAAAAAATCGAGGCAAGATTAAACAAAGTAATTGAAAAAAACGATTTAAAAGAGTAAAAAATCCGGAAGCTAACCGGATTTTTTTGTTTTCATCACGATACCTTGACGCTGCTGCATCAAAAAGAAAAAGACGCCTAAAAGAACAAGCAGACCGCCAAGCATTTGAAGCAGCGTGACTTTCTCTCCAAGCAGCCATACAGCAAGGATCGTTGCCCCAACAGGTTCACCTAGAATACTCATTGAAATGGTTGTCGCATTCACATAGGTTAATAGCCAATTATTAATGACATGAGACATCGTGGGAATAATGGCGAGCAATAAAAAGATTCCCCACTCTTTACCCGGATAGCCTATAAAAGGGGTTTGCTGAATCAGATTGAATAAAATTAAAAAAAGACCGGCAAAGCCAAATACACAAAAACTATAAATCCAATGAGATATTTTTCTTACAGCCTGTTGGCCTATTAACAAATAACAAACAACAGCGATCACACTCAAAAAAGATAAAATATCTCCTAAAATGGCTTCCTTACTATGACCAATATCTCCCCAGCCTATCATGAGGGCTCCAACAATCGCTGCACACATCGTCAATAGAGCAGACATCGTCGTTCGTTCACGGAAAATAAGGAATCCGCCTAATAAGGACACCATCGGTTGTAGAGCGATAATAATGGTAGAGCTTGCCACTGTCGTCAGCTTCAGGGAGCCAAACCACAGCACAAAATGGAGGCCTAAAAAGAATCCTGACATACATAAGAAAAACCAGTCTCTGCGTTTTATTGAGAGAAATTCTTTTTTTCTTGGCAAGATAAATGGCAGCATGAGAGCCGCCGCAAAGATCATTCGATACATACTTAAAATAGCAGCAGGTGCATTTGACCATTTCACAATGATTGCAGAAAACGAAATAGCAATAATTGAAATGACAAGTGGCAGTGCAATTGATTTCGTTTGAGCAGTTGTCTTCATTTCCATTAGCAGCTTCCTTTACATCAGCAGTAGATGAGCAGTTCATCTTATATGTCGTCATCTTACTATGTCCATTCACCTAGTGGCAAGATGATTTTTTAAAACTGGCGTCAGCTTATTGGATGAAGAAAGCTTTCATTACGAAAGCCTTCATTCATCATCTATTAACAGATAAACGGCCTGAACTGGACCATGAACCCCTACCACTAAATTCATTTCAATATCGGCAGAATTACTTGGACCTGATATAAAATGGATGGCACCTTTCGCCTGCTCCCCCTCTTCTACTGAGCGATTAAGATCCGAAACAGCCTGAATCATTCGCGGAACAATCGAGCTTTTCTCTATACACACGATATACATCATCGGCAAAAAATGCAGCGCTCTCCCTTGACCTTGGTGGGATGAAAGGACAACTGTACCTGATTCTGCAAGGGTATAATCACTGAACACAACTGCATATTTCGCTTGTTCTGCCTGCCTTATGTTTTCTTCTCTTGATACATCTGTATTCCAGCAGGCGATGGAAATCCCTTCTTGTTGCAAACGGTCAAACATAGAGCGGAAACCATATTGTTCAAAGCGATGATCACGCGATGTCATCACAGCACCCTCACCATATTCTGTCATCAACAATCGTAATACCGAGGGCGCTTTCTCCGGTGTTGTTTCGACTACTCTTGTATGAATTTGCTGACATTGCTTTTTCAATTGCTCGACTAATTCATCTTTAGACAAACTTCCGTTTGTTTCCCACTGGACTTGATGCTTCCATGCCGGCCGTTGAATAGATGCAGATGGGCAAGAGTTTTTACCTAATTGATGCTGGATATGAGATAAAAACGACTCTCGGTGAGAAATGGTCCCCTTCATCACTGCTCCTCCTTTTGTCTCTTTTTAAACCAATCCCTGAATCTTACTTTATTTGGAGCTGGCAGATCACGAATATCTGTCCAATTCTTTAAAGGGCCTATTCCTTTTGAAATTTGTCCGTTTGAAGCCATCCGATTCATCAGCACAGGGGCTGCTTTTGTTCCAAATTGATACACCCCAGGAGTCGATGCCCCCATGCCAAACATTTTCATCGCCATCATTTCAGCTTTAGGCGCTCTCCCCTCTTTTTCAACGATCACCTGTCTATGTTTAATCAATAACTCATGAAGTGGAATCTTCACTGGACAAGCATCCGTGCAGGCTGCGCACAAACTTGATGCAAAGGGGAGTTCTTGATAGTCATCATAGCCGCCAAGAAGAGGCGAAAGAACAGCTCCGATTGGTCCTGGATAAATTGAACCGTACGAATGTCCACCAACATGCCGATAAACGGGGCAGACATTGATGCAGGCTGCGCACCGGATACATTGGAGAACAGGCTGAAAGGCGGTTCCTAATATATTTGACCGCCCATTGTCCACAATGATCAAGTGGAATTCTTCTGGTCCATCCACTTCACCTTCTCCTTTTGGTCCCACAACAGAAATATAACTAGTTAATTTCTGGCCGACTGCGCTTCTGCACAAAAGACCCACAAGGACATCCAGTTCCTCCATCGTTGGGACAAGCCGCTCCATTCCCATAACGGCAATATTTGTCTTCGGTATAGCCGTGACAAGATCCGCATTCCCTTCATTTGTCACAAGGCAGATGGATCCTGTGTTGGCCACTGCAAAATTACAGCCGGTCACACCAATATCAGCTTCGAAGAATTTTTCACGTAAGATGGCTCTCACAAAACTCGTCATATCTTCAGGTGTTTCTGACATCTCATACCCTAGCTTCTCATGAAATACTTCCCGGATTTGCTCTTTCGTCATATGAAGAGCAGGTGCCACAATATGTGAAGGCGGTTCATGGTCATCCACTTGCAGAATATATTCACCAAGATCGCTTTCTACCACCTCACAGCCGATCTCTTCAAGCGCTTGATTCATCTCGATTTCTTCTGTGACCATTGATTTTGATTTGACAACCTTTTTGGCTGCTTTTTTCTGTGCCACCTCTTGAATATATGCTGATGCCTCTTCCTTTGTTTTCGCAAAAAAGACATGACCTCCGCGTGCACTTACACTTTCACTTAATTGATATAAGTAGTCATCAAGATGCGTCAGCGTATGCTGCCGGATTTCCTCACCAAGCTCACGCCACTTTTCCCAATTGCCAAGCTCCTCGCTTGCAGTCAGCCGCCTTTTATACAGGCGTTCCTGTGCTGAGGAAACAGCACCTCTCATAACAGCGTCTTCTAAACCTTCCCCGATTCGTTCTTTAAAGGCCTTTTCTCCAATTTTCATACTCATGTGCCGTTCCCCCTCTTAAAGTCCGCGGCTGTTTAATACTTCTGCGATGTGCATCACCTGGATGGGTTTATCAAGACGGTTCAGCCTCCCGCCAATATTCAGCAGGCAGCCGCAGTCAGCACCAATGATATAGTCAGCGCCTGTCTCCTCTATGCTTTGTACTTTTTCGTCAACCATCTGCTCAGAAATAGGAGTCATTTTCACTGAAAAGGTTCCTCCAAATCCGCAGCAATTTTCTGCGCGGGGCAATGGTTTCATCGTCAAATCTTTGACATTTGACAACAGCGTAAAAGGCGCCTCCTTAATACGCAGCAGTCTCGTCATATGACAAGAGGTGTGATAGGCTGCGTTTCCTTTCAGGCTTGCCCCTACATCTGTCACGTGTAATATATCAACAATAAACTCTGTTAATTCATATGTTTTTGCGGCAAGTGCCTCAGCCTTGGCCGACCACACTCGATCTTCTTTTAAAAGATGAGGATATTCTAAAAACATCGCCTTGCACGAACCTGATGGTGTCACAACATATTCAGCTGATTCAAAGGCTTTGATCATGTTCTTCGCTGCTTTGATTGTCTCTTTTGTATAGCCGCTGTTAAAGGCTGGCTGTCCGCAGCACACTTGTGCTTCTGGAAATTCCACTTCAACACCGAGTCTTTCCAATACTTCCACTGTCGCCTTTCCTACATTTGGCTGCATCGTGTCAACTAAACAAGTAACGAATAAATGGACTTTCATCGGCGAACTTCCCTTCTATTGCTGCATTTTGATTCATCATTCTGATCATCTGATGATTAAATAACAGGCCTTAATTTCATTTTAATCCCAAATTTCTGAAATTTCAACGAAGTGATTTGTCTAAAATTTGTACTTATGGTTCGTGTGACTAAATGAAAAAAACGCCCTTTTCATAGGGCGTTTTTGATGTTTATTTTTTGGAATTAATTATAGGTGTTAATGAAAAAGCGCTTTTAAATCCTTAAGTTCCCTTTTATGAAGAATGTATCTTTTTTACTAGTATTGTAATCAATGTTATTATGTGATTTTTCAAACCAATCACTTTTTAAAATTACTATAAGAATGTGTCAACATATGAAAAACTTCTTCTAAACTAAGAGTATTTCCATTCATTTGACTGTCTTGCAATCTTATTTCCTCTAAGCTACCGGTGGCAATACAATTTCCTTTTTCAATTATTACTAGTCTGTCACATAATTTTTCTGCTACTTCAAGTATATGAGTACTGAAGATGATGGAGTTTCCTTTATGAGTAAAGGCTTTTAAATAATCTTTAATTGCCTTTATGCTTTCTGGATCTAATCCTGTAAATGGTTCATCCATAATCAAGAGAACCGGATTATGAACTAAGGCACCCATTAATATAATTTTTTGACGCATACCTTTTGAATAGGTTTTGATTAAGACATCAATTTTTCTTTCAAGAAAGAGTAGTTGGGATAGATCGGATATAAAAAGATCAATTTGATTGGAAGGAACTCCTCTTAATTCACCCATGAAGGTTACGTATTCTCTACCTGTTAAATAATCATATGGACTTAAGTCATCGAATACACAGCCAATCTGTGACTTATATTCATTGGGATCCTCAACCTCATATAAACTTACAAATCCGCTGTCAGGTTTCATTAATCCCGATAATATAGATAAAGTTGTTGTTTTACCCGCACCGTTTGAACCCAATAAGCCTAAAATTTCACCGGAACGTATGTGGAAGCTTATTTCTTTTATCGCAGATATACTGCCATATGACTTGGAAATATTCACTACATTTAACATATAATCATCCTTACTCACTAAATTCACTTAAAGATGAGAAGTTTTTAAATTCCGAATTAGTTAATTTTTTACAGCACAAATGGAAGAGTATTGAGCTAATCATAAATGCCATGGACGAAAATAATATTACGGTTAACAAAGAATTTTTGGAGAGCATGATGATTAAACTCCCAATGATAATAAACAAACTCGACAAAAATTTACTCATGATACTGGACCTTGTACTAGGCAAATCCAGATAGGTTTCTCTTTCATAATTCGGGAAGGTAATACTGGAGACTAGAGCAATTAGTATTGTAACAACCGTAGTAAATAGATTTAAAGGAAGAATTAATAAGAAATTGACGTCAAATACTAAACAGGTTGCTGAACTAACAATAATTGAAAAAGGCAGTGCAACTCCTAACAAACTAAGCACCTTTGCTAAGCAAATTTCTTCTACTCTCACAGGAGTAAGTAAAAGGTAAACGAAACTTTTTCCTTCAAAGTCAGGCGAAAATCTATTAAAGAGTCTATGGATTACCATGACGGCTCCTGAAAGATGGAGAATAGCAAAGATCGATAAATGATTTCCCTCTATAAAAGAAATATTTTTGGAGGCTAAAAGATAATAAGGTATAAATATCAATATGTATTGAAAGATAATTAATAAAAATGTTTGATTAAATCTATACATCTGGATTCTTTGAAAATGTTTATAATCTTTTTCAACAATTTTCCTTGTTAAAATTGGAATAAATTTAAGGTATTTTAGAACCATGGACAATCTGGACAAATACAAATTAAATAAACTGTTTCTTATCTCTGTTCCAGTGACATTGGAATTATTCCGCTGAAAAAAAACAATATATGTATAGACTTCTAAATGTTTTAAAGATTTACCCATTAACCAACAAATACAAATCCCTATAAAAAGGGAGATAGAGAGAATTGTCCATTCATCACTTATAAAATGAAATGGGTTAAAGAACACTAGTAAAGACTGGATAATATAATGGTTGTAAATTAATAAGTAATTTTCCCTCACCAAGCTACTAGGTATATATTCAATAAAAGGAAAAAGAATAGAAAAAAAGAGTATAGTTATTATTATTTTTGTGAATAAAAGAAACAGGCTATAATTCAATCCAATTCTTTTACTTACTTTAGCCGAAATTATTTTCATCACTATATAGATTTTTAACGTCGCTACAATTAATATTATAGGAGTTATAAAAAGAAATAAAAACATCCCAGTTGCTAAACTAAAGTTCAGCTTTGTGGCTATATGAATGAAAAAGAGCACGAATATTACGAATAGTAGTAAACTTTTAAATAATTCACGCCCAATTAACTTACTGAGTATTATTTTATTAACAGATGGAACAATAGAAGATAGTAACTTAAAGTCTTTAAGTTCTAGCATACGGTACACATTAGAATAAACATTGCTAGTCAGAATGAACAATATTATTAATAAAAATAGTCTATAGGCCCATTCACTTTGCTCTTTTCTAGTTAATGGTTCTAAATTTTCAAGCATAAATTCAACTGTATAAGAAGTAAAAAAATTAATAATAGTCAAAGTAACAGTGATGATGATACTTCCTACAAGAAATGGGAGATAAACACTATGCATTCCCCCATTTTTATGGATATACAAAAATCTGTTTAAGATGCTTCTAAATTTATATTTGTTAATCAAATAAATTTCTCTCATATCCATCTACCTCTAAACATCAAAATGATATTTAAAACTAACATCATATACTTAGGAGTATTATTCCCTCAATCAATGACGCTGTGAATAAAAAAATAATATACATAATAAGTAGGACAACCATATCTATTAAGTCCTGCTTCTGTATAAATTTCCGATTTCCACGAATGGATTCAATCGTTATTTCACCAGGTTTTATAGCAAATGCAGTGACTAGAGCTATAGCAATCATCTCAAAAATCCCATGAAATATTGTGAATGTAATTACAGTTGAAATTGACATTGTTTGAGAGATGCTATAGATGGATACTCCAAGTAAATATCCTTGTAAGGAAACATATATTATTGATAAAAAACCGAGCGAAAAAACTCCAATTAACGCTGGCAGCAAGATAATGAAATTATGCGAAAAAATTGAGAAACAAACAGCAAATCCATCATTCTCACTATCACTAACCCCTTCCTCCAAATAACTAAGGGGAATGGTAGTCACGTTGATATCATTGTTAATCGATAAGAATAATATAGTACCGAAAAAGCTAATAAAAACAACTAATAAAGCCAACTTCAACACCCGGAAATTTCTCTTTATAAATAGTTTTAGCCAATTATATTTGGAATGGTTCAGTTTAGCCTTCATATAATCACCTTGTTGAATCAATTGGTTTTCTTTATGTTCTCAATTCGTTTTTCAAATGAGGGGTGACTTTCACGCCATTCAGACTTTCTTCCATAATCTCCTTCTTCTTCTTCAATAAGACTGCTTAATTTAATCAAAGTATTGAGATACAGTGTTTTATTCTCAAGATGGGAAACTGCAAAGTTATCAGCCTGAATCTCAAATAACCGGCTGATTTTCTTTGGCAACCATTCCGTAATGAAAATCATGAGAATTACTCCTACTGGGAAAATAAGAACATATTGCCACCATCCGTTAGCAAGCATAACCTGTCTGGCATAATACATACTGATGCCCATAAATAATGTTACGATCAAAGTTAGAAACATGGTATAATGCGCATGTTTTAACTTCGCATGCCCCATTTCATGGTATAAGATAGCACGAATTTCATCTTTATCAAACTTATCTAACAACCCTTCTGTCACATACACATCGACTCTTCTTTTAAATGGAAGTTTAAAAGAATATATCCATGCATTCACATCCTGTTGAGAGTCTTTTTTCACCCAAATATTTACCTTTTGGTTTGTCTTATTCTCAATATCCTTGCGAATATTCATGAATGCTTCCGTATTTAAAAGTTCATATTTGTTTATTATTTTTTGAATGATTGAGTAACCAAAAATAAATAATAGGATTAGGGCGAAGTACCAGCCACAAAATAGAAAAAGGTTATCCATCATCTTCGCTTGAAACGACAAAGGAAGTAATAAATATGATCCGAAATATAACAAAGATAAGGTGGCAGCACCAAACAAAACAACTTGCTCCCTAACATTCATTAAGAACGAATTTCCTGACGCGCCTTCATTTTCTTCTAAATCTTCAGGCGTATCTTTTGTAGTATACTCAAATGAATAAGCTGTCAATAAAATTGACAGGAAACTAGGTACAAGTATAGAGAGAATAATGCTTAATACATAAGATCCTGTTATTGATAGCACATATCCCATTAAGAAATAATAATTTAATCCCAAGGGAAGAAAAATGGCTAAAACAAAGGGAATAAATAATGTGAATAGGTTTTTCATAGATTCATGAAGATTAAAAAATAAAAATAACATAGCTGGAAAAAGAATTCCCATTAACGTAATTAATATAATATATGTGGTATTATGCTTAAAACCTGTTTTGACCTTAGTAGTTTCTGTTAAATTCGTTAGATTGTATTTAGAGAAAAAAGGATTTTGCGATACCTGTTCCATCTTGATTTTATCATCATGAATAGGTACAAAACCTCTTCTTAGAAAAACTGTTGCCTTATCTTTCATTAATTTGTCAGTTTCAATTGTGCTAATTCCATCCCTAGATGGAATCTCCGTGAAATGTATTTGCTTTCCCCCCAATTGAAAGGCTGCTTCTGATCGATCTTTGGAGTGACCTTCTTGATAAGTTAATAAAAAATCACCTTGATAAAGGGAATGGGAGATTAATACTTTTGGATTATTATCTTTGTTCGAATCAAGTAGAACAAATGGAGAAACAACTGCTGAACGGATACCAACTTCAATCAAAATGACTATTATTGTAATAATGCTTGCAATAAAATAAGAAAGTGAGGCTTTTCGTAACATTTCATCACATCCTACTAACTGATTATAGGGTTAAAACAATTACATAAATGAAGTGAAAATCTCTGGAATTATTTTTAAAATTGTGTTTAGTAAGAAGGTGAAAGCGATAATCATTATGGACATCCACTTACTAGAACCCCTTAACAAAATTTTCACACCTAAATACATGATTATGTACTGCCAAATAACAAAAAAATCTATATTTTTTAAAAAGCTGCTTAAAAGAGTATTATCGGTATCTTTTAATATACCAGAAAATCCTTTAATCTCGTACAATTCTCCAGAAAACATAACTAATAACGAGAAAGAAAACACCTTAATGGCTATAGGAACCCAACTATAACCGATAATACTGGATACCGCTCTGAATTCCCGGTTTTCAGTAGAAAACAGTGATACCATAAAATAGATGACAATTGCTTGAATCAACCACTCTATAAGTAATCCCCCACTTATAATAAAAGTGAAAATACCAATAATGATAGCTGAATTAGACAACTTTTCTTCTAATTCAAACAGGTGAGAAATTTCCTGTATTAAAAATTGTGAGGTGGATAGCACTAAAAATATTCCTATTAGCATAATTAAAATGAACGGATAAAAATTCTTAGGTTTTTCAATTAATTTATTAAATAAAGATATTGGTTCAAATAATACAGATACGAATGATTTGACGCCCTCTACAATTCCTTTCATCACACGGCTCCCCTTATACGTAATTAGTAAAGAAGAAGTAGTTATGAGAATCATAACTACTCTTCATTACTTACCATGTAACAGCTGCTTTTTTACCTTTTCGTTTGATATACCACTTTAATGACATCCTTGCTGCCCAAGCGATAGCCGTTACGGTTCCAAATGAAAAGGCACCTAACACTATAGATATTGCCGAAGCAACGTCAGACCCCGTCATCACCATGTTGACAATTTTGGATGCCTTTTTTTGAGCCTGGTTCCAAGTAGTCTTTTTACTATATTTATTAATGATTTTGGCAAGGTTCACTTCTAATGATGATTTTTCTAAAGTCTGAATATTAGAATTACTAAATTCGTTTTGATTATACTTCACTGGTGACCCAATAGTTCCAAACATCACTAAAATAGATAAAAAGGCCATCCCAAAAGCGGCTAGGATTTTAGAATGTTTACTATTAATTTTTCCCACAATTACCACCTCCTCCTATTATTATATAATATTACTATAAATAAAATTAGAGTTCAACATTATCATATGAAAAAAAGATACTTTTTTACTATTTTTTGTTGGTTAAAAGATTGTTAACTCCTACGGGTATAAAGCTGATGTAAGAGTAGAAAAAATAAGAGGGAGATTAACCATTGAGTTGATCTGTTTATATAAAAAAACGTTATATTGACAGGGCTACAGTTGGAGAGGAACTTAATGATGCTTGAAGCATAATCCACATGAGAAAACGCCCTTTTAAGAGCGTTTTCAATGTTTATTTTAAAATCAATTCACGAATTCTTTCTTCAATAGGTGTTAACGGCCGGCCTAGTAATGTTTCGAAATCTTCACTTTCGACAGCTAAAGCACCATCGCGTATGCCGCTTTGAATGGCTTTGACAAATGGCACTGCTTCTTTTGGTACACCATTTGAAGCTAAAAAGTCTCCAAATGTGTCTACATCTATTTTTTCTACTTTGATTTCTTTTCCACTCACCTTACTAACAATTTGTGCAAGTTCAGTGTGTGATCGAAGCGGTCCTGACAGTTCATATATCTCCTGATCATGTACGGGAAGTGTTAACGCATTTGCTGCCGCTTCGGCGTAGTCATTTCTTGTTGCCCAGCCAACCTTCCCTTCGCCAATAGGGCTTAAAAATGGTGCACCGCTGACTGAGGCCAGAATCGTGTCTTTTTCATTTTCTACATACCAGTTGTTTCTTAAAAATACATGAGGAATGCCAGAGGCCAAAATGGCTTCTTCTGTTTTGGCATGGTCATGTGCAAGGACAAGCTGACTCTCTCTTGCATTGACAACACTTGTATAAGCAATAAACCTCACATTTGCTGCTTTCGCCGCTTCAATTGCCGCTTTATGCTGCTCGACGCGGTCTCCATCCGCCGTTGAAATGATCAACAGACGGTCAATGCCTTCAAATGCTGATGTCAGGGTGTCTGGCTGAGTAAAATCTCCACGGCGTACATCCACCCCAGCATCCTTCAAATGTGCTGCTTTTTGCGGATTTCGAACACTGACTGCAATTTGTTCAGCCGGTACTTTTGTGAGCAAATGCTTGACGACGAGCGATCCAAGTTGTCCTGTTGCGCCTGTTACTAATAATTTCATTTGTTTGACCTCCTCATTTTTCGTTCAACGGTGATGTGCATACGTTATAATCAAAATGGTTACAACAAAGGTGTAAAAAAAGCTCCAATGTATGAGCTTTTTATTCCGTCTCTGTCAATAATTGCTGAATTGTCACTTGCTTTAGGTGATTCTCAAGTGCAGCTTGTGCTTCTTTTAGTTCATGCCGAAGTCTCGTGTCCATCGCTTGACCAATCGGGCATGCGATGACGGGCTGATGAAAGTTAAATAATTCTTCATCCTCGCTTACATCCACAGCACGATACACATCTAACAGCGTAATGTCCTCAGCTGCTCTTTTTAAATAAGCACCGCCTACTCCTCGGCGAATCTCAATGAGACCCGCCCGTTTGAGCATTGCCATCATTTTTCGAACAATGGCTGGATTTGAATTCACGCTCTCTGCAATAAAATCACTAGTACACTCTTTTGAAACACCTGCAATAAATGACACAATATGAACAGCAATCGGATACCTGCTGCTAATTTGTTTCACAATATTTCACCACCGTTGTAATTAATATAGTTACAATGAGTGATTTTGTCAATCAATAAACGGATTTTTCTTTCGATCCCAGTCCTCATATGTCATGATATCGTAGTCTTCTCCTGTATCAAGCTCAAGCGGCGCAATGCATTCAAGCAGATTCTCATCTGGGTCAAGAAAATAGATCGCTGCATGAAATTGCGGCGGATTATCGAGAACTAAAGGCTGCTTTTCTTCTGAAAAACCAAACATTGGGTGAATGCTGATGCCTCTTTCAATCAGCCAAGTCTTAATCTGTTCGATACTGGACGTTGTAATTTGAAAGGCAACGTGCCGAGTCGAGGGATGGTATGGAAAATTGTTCATATCTACTTTCCACAGGCCAAGCCAGCTCTTTCCTTTCTCAATCCATAAAAAAGCAACTCGTTCATTTTCATGAGCAAGTGTCAATTCCAATTTTTCATAAAACGCAATCGATGTCTTCAAGTCACTCACAGGTAAATGTGCTTCATATAAACCTTTCATCATCATCAAAATCACTCCTTTTCTACCTTCTATTCTGCAGGAGTTGATGATATTCTGCCTCAGCAAAACGATGTATTTTATCCCTAACATTAGTTTGAGAGACATTGTATGTTTGACCCTTTGCAGATGGGGGAAGATGTTCAAATAAAATAAAAGAAAGGAGCGGTCCATATGCCTTGGACGATGAACGATTATCCAGCTTCATTTCAATCATTAGACAACGTCATTCGAAAAAAAGCGCTTGAGATTGCCAATAAAATGATCCAGGAAGGATATGAGGAAAATAGAGCCATTCCAATTGCAATCAGTCAAGCGAAAGAGTGGAAAAAGAACGCAACAGAGAAAGAGGTAGAGAATTTTTCATCTCATGGTTCTGTCAAACCTTCAGAGAGCAGCAGCTCCGCAAGACCAGAGCTCATGGATCATGCGCAGCATGTAGTGAAACACGCGGAAGGCTGGGCGATTCAAACAGAGAAAGCGAAACGAGCAAGTGAGGTCAAAGAAACAAAACAAGAAGCAATTGACCGTGCAAAGGAGATTTCAGCTAATAAAGGAACTTCCGTTGTCATTCACCGAAAAGACGGGACGATTCAGGACGTGTTAAAGCCGCAATAAGACCGCTTGTCAGCGGTCTTGTTTTATGCATTCTTTTCTTTTTTCGCTGGTGTTTTTCTTTTCTTAGGTGCTGCTTTTTTCGCTTTGGCTGGTTTTGATCGGTCAATCGAGGCTTGTAGTGCGGCCATCAAATCAGTCACATTGGCTGCAGGATCTTTTTTGCCTGTCGTTTCTGGCTGAACGGTATGTTCTCCAGATATTTTATTGCCAATTAAATTCATCAGCTGTTCTCTGTATTCATCTTGATATGCCGCTGGATCGAATGTCGTGGTCAGCTGCTCGATTAAAAGGAGTGCTGTATCTAACTCTTTCTTTACAATGTTCTCCTCTTGGGGGATATTCGGTACATCTGATACTTGTCTAATTTCGTCAGGGAAATGAATGGTTTCCATCAGCAAAATATGTTCATAGCACCTAACGATTGCTAATTGTTCCTTTGAGCGGATCATAATCTTTGCGACACCAATTTTCCCCGATTCCTCTAAAGCTTTTCTTAATAATGAATAAGCCTTCGCTCCGCCGGTATCCGGTGATAAGAAATAACTTCTTTCATAATAGATTGGATCAATCTCTTCAATTTTTACAAAATCAATGATTTCAACGGCTTTTTCTTCATTTTCTTTTCGCAGTTTTTCCAGCTCTTCATCGTCCAATTCAATAAATTTATTTTTCGCATATTCATACGCCTTGACGATTTGTTCCGGCGCTACTTCTTCACCGCAATTGGCACATACTTTCTTGTAGTTAATGGGCGTGTGACACTCTTTATGCAGCTGTCTTAATTTAATGTCTTTGTTCTCTGTAGCGGTAAACAGCTTGACTGGAATATTGACCAATCCGAAACTAATGCCGCCTTTCCATACTGTATGCATCGCGCTTCCTCCGTTCTTTTCTCCTTACTATGTAATGTTTTCATCAGACTTATGTATGTGATTGAAAATTTCATCCCACTCTAAGAACACATGATATAAGGAAGTGACATGCACAATGAAACCTATGCGATTAACACCTGCACATGATATACCTGCCGGTGCAGACTGGGTATATGAATTAAAATATGATGGCTTTCGGGCTATTCTTGTATGGGAAGAAGACGAGATTCGTTTAGAAAGCAGGACCGGAAAACGGCTAAATAAGCAATTTCCTGAAGTGATGGATCAATGCGAACAATTAAGAGACCAATTTGCTCCTTTTTTACCGCTGACACTTGACGGAGAATTGGTCTTTTTACTAAGTGAACAGCAAAGTGAGTTTGCGAAGGTTCAGCAAAGAGGCAGGCTGAAAAACAAAGAAGCCATCCAAAGACAGGCTGAACGATTTCCATGTCATTTCATTGCATTCGATCTATTAAGCTGCAAAGGGAAACCCCTCGTTGATTCACCGTTGATGGAAAGAAAAAATCAGCTGCAGCAATTATTCCAAGAAGCGAAGCTCCCCTCATCAGTTCAGCTAGAGCACCCTTCCCTTTTGCAGGTCATTCATACAGACCCAGACTCTGATCACATGAAAAACGTGATGACGACGTATTTAGCAGAAGGACTAGTAGCGAAAAAAAAGACGAGTAAATGGCATGACAATACTCGTTCAAAAGAATGGCTTAAGATGAAAAACTGGCGGTATGTCTCTGTCATTGTCACCCGTTTTGACAAAGAAAATGGCTATTTTCAAGGTTCCATTTATCAAGATTCGGCTCTCATCGAGGTTGTCCAATTCAAGCATGGTTTTTCTAAAGAAGAAGAACAAACGCTGCGTACGCTATTTCAGACAAAAGGCCAGTTAACAGGAGGATCTTTATACGAAATCCCTCCTTCTATCGTTGCCAGCATTGCTTGTATATCCTTTGATGGATCGGCGTTAAGAGAGCCGCGTTTTACTTCCTTTTTACTGGATGCGGATCCAGCAGCATGTACATTTCAGCAAATGCTCAAACAGCTGTATCCACTCCCTGCTGCTATAGAAGTCACTCACCCTGAAAAACCGATTGTCCCGGCTCTTCAACTAAACAAGGCAGATTACTTACTTTATTTAAGACAAGCGGCTCCCTACCTTTTGCCCTTTTTACGTGAAAGGCGTCTTACTTTAATTCGGTATCCGCATGGCACTGGAGACGAATTCTTTTATCAAAAGTCGACACCTGATTATGCGCCGGATTTTGTTTTAACAGATGAAGTTGATGATATTTCTTATACGGTCTGTAATGATCCTCGTACGCTTCTTTGGCTTGGCAACCAGCTGGCGATGGAATTTCATATCCCTTTTGAGACAAGAGATACGGATCGGCCGACAGAAATCGTCTTTGATCTAGACCCGCCATCTGTAAATGAGTTTCATCTAGCCATAGAAGCTGCTAAACGAATCAAAGCGCTTTTAGACGGGCTTTTTCTCACAGCCTTTATTAAAACAAGCGGAGGTAAAGGGCTTCAAGTCTATATTCCTTTAAAGAAAAACGCCTTCACATACGAAGAAACACGACAATTCACTGCGTTCATATGCCAATTTTTATGTGAGCAAGCACCGGATCTTTTTACTCTGGAACGTCTTAAGAAAAAACGCGGCAATCGCTTGTATTTAGACTACATTCAGCACGATGCTGGGAAAACAATCATCGCTCCATATTCTCCAAGAGGAAATGAGCTTGGGCTTGTTGCGACACCGCTTGAATGGGACGAACTCTATCATGATGAGCTTCATCCTTCTCTTTTTACGATGCCAGCTGTTATAGAGCGTTTAAAGGAAAAGGGCGATCCATTCCGCCGTATGAGGCACCTTGTGAATGATGATGCTTTTAGACAAGTCTTACATCAGCTTGCACACATGTGACCATCTCATCAGATGGACATTTGCGGTCATGAAGCGTTACACTTATTCATTAGAGAGGAAGAAAGGGATGACTATTTTGACCGCACATTCATTTCGAAATACAGCTTTGATTTTCTTATGTCTTTCCGCAGGAATTGTGGATGTGATTGGCTATTTAAGCCTAGGGCATGTGTTTACAGCCAATATGACAGGTAATATTGTGCTGCTTGGCATTGCAGCAGGAAGCTCCTTGCAGCTAACAGCCCTTCATTCCATCATTGCGCTAAGTGGATTCGTTTTAGGGGTTTTAATTGCAGTTGTGATAGGCGGAAATCACGAGAAAACGTTTTGGCCAAAAGCCGTAACACGCATTTTTATCATCGAATTGATGATTTTGCTTCTATTTGCTCTCATGACCATTTTCCCTTATACACAAGGTGCTTACTTTATGCTGATCATCCTTTTAAGTATGGCTATGGGCATGCAAACGGCGGCCGCTCGTAAATTGAATGTTGCTGGCATTTCCACAACCGTTCTCACGAGTACACTTGCTAACCTATTTGAAGATGCAGCTCAGCGTATATCATACCGAGAGAAAAGAAAGGCCCCTATCCAGCTTGTAAGCTTGATGCGAATAGGCTCTATTGTCTTCTACTGCCTAGGTGCAGCTATTGCTGCATACACAGATCGTTACGATCCGTTTATCATCATCTGGATGCCTATCATCATTCTAGGCATCATTGTGATCACTGCTGGATTGAAGCAATTTCACCAATTGAAATAGCCTCTCTTTAGATGGCTATTTCAATTATTGTGATCTTACACTAATAACTCCTGACATAAAAACCAGGAGGGCGTCCCATGATGAACGTAGAACCATATGGATATCCAGAAAATGTCCCGAATCCTCCGTACCCGGGAAAACCGCCTAAGCCAGAGAATACACCAGGACTCAAATAATACCCGCCAAAGCCGATATGGGAACCAACCGGCCCAATATGTGCCCCACCTCCGCTAAAACCGCCTCCATGAAAACCACCATAAACCCGTGGATACATACAATCACCTGCCTTCGAATCAGACCTTATCTCATCTTATGCATGACAAATGGGGCGGTGCTCCTGCTTTTTCATTCCTTCTATGTACATTAGACCAATTTGATAAAATTTGAATGAAAAGTCCTGCAAAAAATTAAATTAAGCAAAGAAAAGTGACCTTTTTAACTTGTTGCTCTGCCCTATGTTTATTTAGAATAATGGAGCAGGTAATAAATTTGCACACCCCCTTTGTTGCGAATTCTTCTTATTAAACGTTCTTGCAGCGTTTAATAAGAAGAGCCTATTAAAGACACAAAAAAACCCTTGCTGACGATCATCAACAAGGGCGAGAGATAAAGGTATTAACCACCAATGATTTTTTCTGCAACTTCGAATGAACCCGCAACGTCTTGCGATAGAACAGTCGCAGCGACCGCTAAACCGACAACGAATAATACTTTTAATCCTGTTTTCATCTTAAATCAACCCCATTCTTTTCATATGTAAATCCGCTTCTAAACTTTTGTTCAAGTAAAAAACAGACTGCTCATAAAGTGCTTGCTTTTCACAATATTTTGCTGCAAATTGTGATAGCTCTTTTACTTCATGATATTCATTCTTCTCTTCTAACTTTCTTAATTTCTCATCAATTTGCTGAAATCTTTGTGGCGCATGCGTTAAGTAAAGATCATGTACGATGCCTATTTTTAGCTGAAACACTTCATGAGAAGCATCTTTTATTCTGGCATATGCAGCCTCTATATATTGGCTTGCACGCTGCTTTTCACCAATCACACAGAGTTCCCGGCTGATCAGATACGTAGAATGGAAAAAGAAATCTGAATCATAATACTCTTGATGGGACAGTGCTTTTTCAAGATGACGTATCGATTCCTTCGGTTTGTTCCAAAATGAATATAAAATGGCCACATTGTGATGGTGCTGAGCCAGCATAAAATCATCCTGCTCGCTTGTCAAAACCTCTTCCGCCAGACGATAATTCTCAAGCGCCTCTTCATACCGGCCGATCTCCGTTAGATTCGCTGCTATAAGAGAGTATGAAAGGGCCGTTCTTCTTTCATACTGCTTGTGCCGCTTATAGACGTGCAGCGCTCTGCGGATATAGCTTAATGAGAGCATGATATGACTGAGCCGGTAATAAAGCCATGCCACTTTAAAATCGAAATCAGCACGTTCGATCTCACTTGGAATTTTATCTAAGAGCTTTTCAGCACTTTGATACATTTGCAATGCAACCTCATAATTACCTTGATGCTGCTCATACACACCCTCATAAAAATCAAAATAATAGGCAAGACGGTTAGACAGGTCATCTTCTTTTTTTCCATAATGACCCTCTATACTTTTCGTTGAAACATTGCCCTTTTGCCCTCTTAAATTGTACATCAGAATGTGATGCCTCTTCTCAAGAAGAGAATAGTAAATGAGAATATCCGCATCGTCAATTTCCTCTACCGCTTGTTTCGCTTTGGCAAATAACCGTTCTGCCTCATCTGCATGATCTTTTTTGATTTCCATGTTCCAGTCATTTAATAGTGATGCCAATTCCGCAACAGGAACTTTGCTCATTCTACACCCCCAATCACCTTCAGCTGCAACACATGATTTCACTAAATATGGAACTTCTATTAGCAATTGCTAATTAGTCCATTTGACATCATTTTAATATGAATCACTTGAATCTTCAATAACCGTTTCCATTGAAAGTGCGTTTCTTTCTCCTAGTCAATGATATTTGCGAAAAAATTCCGCCTTTTTTTAAAATAAACATCTTGAGATGAAATGAAAAAAGCCCAATGTCGAGGCTTTCTAATCTTATGATGGTTCATAGCAGCTTTTCATTTATCCAGTTTCTTTATATAATATGATCAATCACTTACACGCCTCAGTAGCTCTAGAAGGGAAGAGCGCCGTAAAACAAATTGTAGCTGGCGGGTCGCAAGGCAAGGGTTTCAGAAGCACCGAAAAGCACATGAGCTGAGACAGGTGAAATTCCTGTCGGTGAAATTCCGTAGGGAAGCGTGTTGCCCCTAGCCTATGCTTACGAAAGGAGTGCGGGTTCGAATCCCGTCTGAGGCTTATGAGGTAGATGAATTGGGAGGATAAAATATCATGCATGTGTTTGAAGAATATATCAGCAAAATCGGTAACCCCGAGCTGAAGCAGCGCACTCAAGACATCTTACAATGGGTAGAAGACACATTCCCTCAATTAGAGCCAAGAATTGCTTGGAATCAGCCCATGTTCACAGATCACGGCACATTTATTATTGGGTTTAGCGTGGCAAAACATCACATTTCTGTCGCACCAGAAGCAAAAGGCATTGATCAATTTTCAGCTGACATTGTACAAGCTGGGTACGATCATGGAAAAAATCTGTTTCGCATGAAAGAAAGCTTGCCAGTTGATTATCCTCTCCTAAAAAAAATCATCGCATTTAATATCGAAGACAAAGCGGATTGTTCAACGTTTTGGCGAAAATAAACAGTACCCCGATCTCAGCTTTACAGATCGGGGTATTTTGCTGCAACAATATTATTTTGTTCTCTTCCCTACCAATTTTTGTTCAAGCCATTCATAACATGACAAGAGGGCATCAACGCTCTTTTGGCATATCGGCAAATATACAACGGCGACGGCTGTTAAACACGCTATAGCAGCTCCTGCTAAGACATCAAATGGATAATGAACACCTACCCAAATCCTTGAAAAACCAACAGCACACGCAATGATTAGCCAATACATATGGCGTTTGTGAAACAGCCAAAAGATCACGCAAATCGAAAAAATAAAGATGGTATGATCACTCGGAAACGAGTTATTCACTTCCTTTTGAATCAAAAGATTGACGCGGCTCATTTCTGCAAAGGGCTGCTGATTAAAATAAAACACCCCAGCGATTTTCCCAAGTAACTCGGCGAGTACGAAGGTCAGTCCGGCAGAAACAACCATCGCCCTATTGTACCTGCTGCGATTTTGAAACCATACGAACAGACACACGAGCGCTGCCAGCAGCACTGTATATTCAGCTAGTCCAATAAATATTGGATTCAAGTAACCATGATCGATACTGAGCTCATTCACCCGTCTAAATAAATCTTCATTAAGTCCCCGCATCTCATTTCATCCCTTTTTACTTGATTTATGATAAGGATAATTGAAATGAGATGTCTGCCTCCATCGATCGAACGAACAAACTATGGAATCATATGATATGTTTGTCACTTTGCTGTCACCTGAACATCGTGTACTAACTAAAAACTCATCAAAGGCTATTAAATCACAGGAACAAAACTGCTATAATAGAACATAAGTTTGCATTTTATCAAAAAGGGGTTACTGCATATGATCAAAACGGTAGACGGCAATATATTAGAGGCAAGCGAAGACATCATTTGTCACCAAGTGAACTGTAAAGGAGTCATGGGAGCTGGATTAGCAAAACAGATCAAAAGCAAATATCCGAATGTGTTCAAAGATTATAAACAGTTATGTAAAGAACAAGGAGATGACTTGTTAAGCTCCGTTCAACTCATCACAACAAAAGACGGAAAAACAATTGCCAACTTATTTGCCCAAGCTGGATACGGAAGAACAAGAAAGCAAACAGACTACGATGCCTTACGCAGCTGCTTTCAACACCTAAAGGATACAGTGACACAATCACCTGAGGAGAAAAACCAAACGTCCATCGCCATTCCATACGGGATCGGCTGCGGATTGGCTGGCGGCGATTGGACGATTGTGGAAGAGATGATTGAAGAGGTACTGGGTGATTGTGAGGTGACGGTTTATCGGTTTAGATAATGGAAATGAGGTTTTATGAAACATATATGAGAAATACCCTCCTTTATTCGGAGGGTATTGTGCGTTAGTTATCGTCTTTATTTTTTATATAATTTAATACGGCTTCTTTATCCTCTTCATCGTCGGGTAAAAATCCGAACGTTTCATATTCCCAAACTGCGATTCTTTGCACATTGTCTATGCCTAATGAATAAACATCATCATATCCATACTCAATAGAGAATTTCCCTTTATAATCTAATTGGAGGGTAGCTGTTGTCCAAGCACCTAAATCATTTTGTATATATGCCTTTTTCAATGCTTCAAAAATTTCACTAAGTTCGTATAATAAGTGGATGTATGTTGACTTACTCACACTATATTTATGAGGAATTTGATGTCCATTAACATATTCATTTCCATTTTGTTCTTTAAAATAAAACACTATCTCAGCCGAATCATCAAGTATTTCTGCATACATCCAAACTTTATCCCAATCACATGGTATTAATTCATTAATTGATTCTGCTATTTTTTTATAATTTATTTCTAATTCTTCCATTGGGTTTTAACCTCCAGGTTGATTCTTAATAAATACTTGAGAATAACGTTCTCCAATTTTATACTCCACAGAGAAACTAACAGGTCGTAATGAATCTCCCTTATAGATAGGTTCAATGCTCACTGCTACTTGTTTAGGTGGATTTGAATTCAAGGCTTTCAACCACCGTTGCTCCATGGTGTACCATTTCCCGCCGCTTCGATTAATCTGTGAATTCATTGGAAGTAGGTTATCAATATCGCCTGATCCTTTAAAAATAGACGCAATTAAATGACCTCCGTCATCATCCAGTAATCGATCTGGCTTACCTGAATTGGATTGGGCATATTGGTTTCTTTTGACCTCTCCGTATTTTAAATCACTTGCTTCGACTTTGACAATTCTTTCGTAGTGATCGGTTGTGTAGGTGTAGCCTTGCTTTGTTGAATAAACAACATTTGGTTTTAATACTTTTTTACGTTTCCATCAGTGATCTCCGTAGCTAACAACAGTCGGTGGTGATTTTGGTGCCGGTAATCGTCTGCCTGTCTTAGAGATGCCATATCCTGAATTGTTGTCTAGACGCTTTGCCATAGAGAGGAGTTTATTTTTGAGATTTTCTCCGTCAAACACGTTATACGGCAGCTTTGGGCCACCAGCCATTTGAAACTTTGGTGAGTATGGCAATAGATTCGGAATAGAGACTCTGTCTAATGATTTTGCTCCTTGTTCAAGCCCTTTCTTCACCGTCGTTTTGGCTGCTGTTGTCCCCGTTTTTGTAATGGCACCTGCCCCTTTAGAACTAAAGACGATTTCTGCTAGAGAACCAGTTGCATAGGCGAACCAGTGTGATCGAGAATATGCATCACCATAATAAAAAGCCTTCCCTTTGATGACATAATACTTCGTGGATAATCCTGATAAAACAATTAAATATACAATGTTAAAAGCCATCCTGATTATCTTTTAGATGATCATAATCATGCATTACATCCTATAGCTAATACAAACTAAAACACCCATAAAGAGTGTTTTTTTAAAAAAATAAAAAGGATGCACTTTAGCACCCTTTAAACTTAAAAGTTATTCAGATTAAAATGAATTTCCTTATAGATAGAAGAAACGTTTAGTCTTCTTGAAAGGATTTGTCTAAATTTTAATCTCTCTCCTTTAACATTTTTATGAGATCGTCACTAAGTTGGATATCAATATCTTCTGTATCACTATCTTCATCATCTTCAACAACAAATAACCCTTCAATAAACTCAGTAAAAGTATCAGCAATCAGGAACAGATCCTGTTCTCTATCTCTAAGTTCATGATCCCAAAAATAAATTTTCCCTTGATTTATTTTACTAACATCTAAACAAATTAGGTCTCCGCCGTCTGCATCTGCGATAGGAATTATTTGTTCTGGCAATTGGTCTTTATATGTTTTTATGGCTTCTCGTATATCATAATCATTCTGCTCCAACCCATAAAACAATTCGACTGGTACTGATTCACCAACTAGCCACACTGGTTTTTCTCTTAGATGGGTATATACATTGTCCTCAATCCAACATTCCCCGTATTCACTAATAAAACTCTTATAATCAGGAGAAATGTGATAAGCATTTTCTTCTTCTATTTCTTTCATTTCGTATAATGAGCTAATTGTTTTGGTTGATCTGATATCAATAGTGTATTGATAAAGTTTGTCTTTAATCTGTTTAAAACTCATTTTAGTAGCCTCCTCTTAAGTCTGATGCTACACCAATATGGGGTACATTTTTTATGTAAGTCAGTCGGAACAAGTTGTATCTTCTTAGTCTACTTTTTCTATAGCCTATTCACATCTAATACAAAAACCCTCCTGTATTTGGAGGGTAATGCGCTAGTTGTTTTCTTCTTTATTTTCTATGTATTCTTCAAGAAAGTCTCTAACTGATTTTCTTTTTGGATATATTCCTAAATTTTCATAAGCCCATATTGCAATCCGTTTTGGCATATTTATACCTAGAGAAAGTATATCTTCATAACCAAAGTTGATTGACATTTTTCCTGATGCCGTCAATTTCATTGTTACAGTTGTCCATTTATCTGAATGTACTTTAGCATACTCTTCCCTTAATCTTCTTAATTTTCTTTGTATGTTAATTAAAAGACTATCATATGTGTCTTCACTAACCTGAAATTGTTCTGGGATATTGTGTGAATAATAATATTCTTCTTTATTAGGGACTGTAAAATAAAAGAGAGCTGATGCAGAATCATCTAACATTTCTGCATACATCCAAATTGTATCCCATTCCACTGGGATCATTCCATTTAATTCTTCAGCTATTTCTCTATGTAAAACTTCCATTTCTTTTGTTTCCATTTTTTCACCCTCCTGCTCTATTATATATCGTGTTCGTATAAACTTCTCCGTCTATCTTATATTTGACTAGGAATTCAGACGGTCTTAACGAATCCGATTCATAAAATGCTTTTATTGAAACAGACACTGTCTCAGGTGGATCTTTCCTCAAGGCTGCCAACCATTCCTGCTCCATCTCATACCATTTCCCGCCACTTCTATTAATCTGTGAATTCATCGGGACAAGATTATCAATATCGCCAGATCCTTTGAAAATAGACGCAATTAAATGTCCTCCATCATCATCTAGTAATCGATCTGGTTTCCCTGAATTAGATTGGGCATATTGGTTTCTTTTAACCTCTCCGTATTTTAAATCACTTGCTTCGACTTTGACAATACGTCCGTAGTGATCGGTTGCGTAGGTGTATCCTTGCTTTGTTGAATAAATAACATTCGGTTTTAACACTTTTTTACGTTTCCATCTCACATAGTGATCTCCATAACTGACAACGGTCGGTGGTGATTTTGGTGCTGGTAAGCGTCTGCCTGTCTTAGAGATTCCATATACAGGTTGATTGTCCAGGCGTTTTGCCATAGAGAGGAGTTTATTTTTGAGGTTTTCTCCGTCAAACACATTGTAAGGGAGTTTCCCTTCACCAGCCATTTGAAACTTTGGTGAGTATGGCAATAGATTCGGAATAGAGACTCTGTCTAATGATTTTGCTCCTTGCTCAAGGCCTTTCTTCATCGTTGTTTTGGCCGCTGTTGTTCCCGTTTTTGTAATGGCACCTGCCCCTTTAGAACCAAAGACGATTTCTGCTAGAGAACCAGTCGCATAGGCGAACCAGTGTGATCGAGAATATGCATCACCATCGATGACTTCTTTTTGGAATGAGTCTGAAATCGACTTACCAATCGCTTTCGATGTTTCAATTGGATGTGAAACTGCCGTTACGACCGATTCAACGGCACCTCCAGGGTCTGTCACAAGATCATAGATGCCAACTACTGTATCTTTGGCCACATCATATAGACCAACTGCTGCACCTTTTACAACATCAACGAACCCCTCTGATGCTTCTTCCTGCGCTTTGATCTGGAGAAGCTGGCTGTAATACATTTTTTGATCGTAAGAAAGATTATCATATCCAATTTCGTCTACAATCTCAAAGTATTTTTCTTCTGATATACACGAAGGATCGTTGAGTTTTTCTTTCAATTCTTTGATTCTTCGTTTCTCTTTTTCTTCTTTTTTCACCTTTAAATATGCTTTCACCTGTGCATCGATTTTATCATGATTCTTGTACACATCTGTCTCATGAAATGCTTTTGCATCGTAATACATGGGCTGCGCATTTTTCCCTTTTCCTGTAGCAGCCATCATTTTTGTATAAAAGGTTGCAAGATGTTTCTCAATCGCTTCTGATTTTTCGTACTCTGTTTTTAGGGCATGATCTAATTTATGTACAGCATCAATTGCCTCTTTTCTTTTTTTGTTCGCATCGTCTAAATATTCATTGACCTCTTTACTTGAAAATACATTCAGTTCTATGAGATCACTGATGTCATCAAAAATAGTGGATAGGGCTTCTTTTTGTTCCTTGACCATATCTTTATTATTCTGAATGCCTTGTTTCAGTTGAGCGTCTAAGAAATGCTCATCAATAAATGTACTCCCGCCTAACGATTCATCATCAAGCTTTCCTTTTACCCCATCTAAAAACGCTTTTTGCATATCAATAAAATCAAGATAAGTGTCTGTGTAAAGCGCAAGATCCTCATAAAAGGCTTTAATATTGTCTGCACCTTTTCCAGTAAATTCATCACCTAATCCCGACACACTTTTTAATGCTTTTTTCACATGCTGCATTTCGTCTCGAAGCTCCTGATAGGCTTTTGACCTTTGTTCGACAGCTGAAAGTAAAGATGGAGCATCTAATATTTTCATATAAAAAAGACTCCTTTTATGGCGTATTCTTTTACTAGAATACCATAAGGAGTCTTACACTTTAATCCACTTTATCGTTTTTTAACCAATTATCCTCCAGAGCTCCCTCTTGATGCGACGGTTTGGACATCATCATGTTGAGGTTGAATGAAACCATTTGTAAAGAAAAGTGTACCTAATGCTACCACAGCTATTGATAATGGAATAAAAAAAGACTTTTTCATTTAATTCACTCCTTTTCCTACAAATTGACTTGCATGTAAGGCTCTTTTATAATAACTCAATGATTGTTGCAACAAGCCTTTTTCCTCTAAATATTTCGCCACATCAACCAATATTTCCTCTAAATCAACCCAAACTCTTCTTTCTTCAAGCTCTGCACACAAATTACTGATATTGGCTTGTTGAGTGTCATTTGTTTCATATAATAGTTCTTTTAACAATTTAAATTTAATTTGAAAAATGTGATGGTTCACTTGTTCCGACAAAGAAATGCCTAGATCAACCCACTCAATCACTTCATTGCTTTGATTTGATACTTCTATTCTGGCTAGTTCATATAAACATCTCATTTTTAATAACATTTGTTGCTCAATTTCTTCATAACTCAGTGTGCGTCTAAAAAATGCAGATGCTTTCTCAGCATTCTCTCTTTTGCTTTCCAAAAAACCCATGCTGTAATAGAGATGAATAATTAAATGATTGTCATTGATACTTCGGATCATGTTCTCTGCTTCGTTAAAAAGTTCACTTGCTTTCTCATATTCAAATTGATCGATTAAGTTCAGCGCATGCAGCATTCTACAGTTAATTTGTCTTTTGATATATGATTCATGTGCATTAAATGTGTCACAAGCAATTTGAGCATGATATTTAGATAAGAAAGTCATTTTCAAATCATAAAATAGAACAGCTAATTTATAATGAAATTCTGCTTTTTCTATTTCATCATCAACATAGGCCAACTTCTTTTCAGCTATTCTGAAATAACTTAGCGCCTTATCATAATCTTGTAAGTAGTCATGATAGATCCCATTATAGAAATAGAAGTAATAGGACATGAGTTTGTTTGTCTTCTCTTCTTTTTCGTCTGGTGCATTCCTCTCGAAGAATGGTTTATCTAGGTTTTTGCTAATATTCTGAAGTTTCAGCTTAAGTCTAAAGCTTAAAAGTTGATAATACAAAAGAATATCTTGATTTTCTTCCATTTGCTCGATTGCCTTGTCTATGTCATCTTGCATTTCAATAGCTGCCGACAAATCCCCTTTTTGTATGGCAAGATTCCAGGTGTTTAACATGTTTCCTACCTCCTGAGAGGCAATTAATTCTGTCATCCCTTTACCCCCTTCTAAGCAAATCCCTTATAATATTTTAACACTAGATTTACAACATATGTAAAGACAAACTGTCCTTAATAGAAATTTTCGGTATCCCGCAAATACATTGAATGAGTGACTTTAGAAAAGCTGATTAGAAGTGACAAGCAACTGAACGGATTCTGAGTTCTTTTAGAAGGGCTACTCTAAAAGTGGAATTCACAAAATGTTGTTTTAATGCCCATCACAAAAAAATCAACAGGTAATTGCATAAACAAACAAGCCTTTCGCATGTCGAAGGCCTGTTTGTTATGAATTAAATATTAACCTATTCGAGCGATAGGAATAACATTTTCATCAGCAGCAATGTGTTCAGGAAAGATAAAACCTTTTGTATCTGAGGTAAAACAAATATCTGCCTCTTTAAAACATACATCTACAAATTCAGAGCAGATAAACTCCTCATTATCTCTATGTTTACCTACTCCCAATCCTATTCGAGCAACTATCTGTGCTATTTCAGATTTATCATAATTCTTGTTTAATAAAGATAAACCTTTAACGATAATGGTATTTTGTTTTTCACCACCATCTTCATTTAACTGTTTGTGCCGTGCAATATATAACTTCCCATCATAACTTTTATTTGTATTCTCATAGTTAGTCAAATAATGTTCTAAAGGAACTATTCTAACACCATCGTCCTCAACACTTTCAATTATTAATAATAGCCCTTTCCACTTCACAATAATACCAACATGACTAAAGAGTGAATTGGAAACTTGTTTAATTAACTTACTTACCAAATATTCACCCGAACATAATAAAAGGTCACCAGTCCTCAGATCATTCTTTAATTCTGTATATTCTATAGTATTTATACTTTTAAATTTATCCGAACTCATCTAAATTATAGTCTCCTTACCTAATTTAAAAAAGCTCTCAATTTCTAAAGGCTTTAAAAATTAATTATTTTTTGGATTACATAAGTATCTTTTCACTTATTTTCAAATTTAATACAATTATACGTTGTATTTACTGAAAGGGATCTTCAGCTGTTAAATTAACCAAAAGACGCATAAGGCTCAGTCATTTTGTAAAAATCCCAACCTTCTTTAACATATCTCCATATTCTTTTGAAATCCAACTAGTATTATGATTATAGAGTATCAGCAAACAATCATTTTCGTTGAGAATTTATTTGAGACATACTTTCTTTATCAAAGTTTCTAAAAACAAAATGAAAAAGCAACTTCCATGTTAGAAGTTACTCTTTTTAATCTTCATCTTCAGGATCTTCGTCTACACCCAATATCAAATTCTCATCTGTAAAATACATTTCATAAAGTGTACGCTCTGTTACTTCTCCTTTTTTAATTCGTTGGTTCAGAATGATCATTAAATCTATAGGTTCACGCTCATAATAAATGCTGTCTCGTTCTTCGAAATGAAGAATAGGCTTGTTTAAGATTTCGGCTTAGTAAAGCACGTCCACTTTACTTGAGGATGGTTTCTTCTAATAACTTCTGCATAATAAATCCCGATATCCATTGCTATTGCATAGTCCACTTTTGCAATTTCAACTGGATTAGCCAATAAGCTCTTTTTTTCATCTTCATAAATAAAATCAGGATATTGCCTTAATTCTTCTAATTCTCTACCTATCTCTTCTTCTGATAGTTCATAAATCTCCACCTGAGATAAAAACCAACCATAGATATTTATAAGTGATTCGGGAGTGAAATTAAAGTCCACCTCTCCATTAGTAACATTTTTCAAAACTTCAATCCGTAGTGGTATCTGATTAACAAACCAATCAAAGAGAATCTCAGCCTCTTTTTTTGATAAAGTTTCAAAGGATTCCATTATAATTGGTGGTTCCATTAATACATACTCCATTAAATTTCTCCCTCATATTTTAATTATTTTTGAATACTGGCTATACTGATTTAACTCAGTTGCATTTTATGGTTTGCTTGCTCAATTCTACCAGTATTTGTGCTTATAATGAAGTAGTACTACTTTACTTTATCAATCAATTCAATTTTTTAATCGGAAATCTTTAACCACTTGTTACATTACAAGATTGATAAGTTCGTGTAACCTATATTTGATAGATCGATACAATTCTGTTGTTCAAACCGCTCAATATCGATCCAAATTATTTGCATCTTGTGGACTTAGACATCCCATATATGTAAGGGTAAATAACAAAGCTCTTGATGAACTAAGAGCTACACAACATAACACTGTTCTTGTTCGATTCATCCCATCAATCATAGAGTTAAATACAAAAAACCCCCTGAAGCCATTGGCTCCAAGGGGTTTTTATTATTAATACTGAGACATATACTGATCGCGTTCCCATGGGTGTACTTGGGTGCGGAACATAATTTATTGCTTATTATATGTAATTTATACCTTCTTAATCCTATTAAATCAACGTTTTGACAAATAGAACCTTCATCTTAACTCATCTTAAATTATCCATTGGTGGTCAAAAAGTGGTCAATTTGGTGGTCAAAATCACATTGAAATTAACCCCATTGATTTACTGATTATTGATCCATTTTAATAAGAATTCTTTGGTTTGGGCAACAGGATAATACCACTTGTTCCCTATCTTTCTTTTTGGGAAATCTTTATCAAAGAAAAACTCTTTTTGCATAGTGTTCATACACATACTTGTCTGATATTCAAGCTCCTTTGTGTTCCAAAACAGTTTTTCATTGTCTAGCTTATTTAAGTGTTTCTCCAATTCATCTATGTAAAGTTTTCTAACTTCTTCTTCATCAATTTTGATGTTTAACATTTAATTCCTACTTTCATTTTTTATTTTATATACGACAATTTAAAAATTACAGAACGACGAATAAGGTGCTAGCATCATGCCCCACCCTTTGTTTTTAACAAACTTCATTAGTGTTTAATTAAAACAAGCAGACAGGGTAACATCTCCCTGTCTGCGAATTAAACTTGATCACCTTCAAGTACTTCTTTTATTTTAAACGTGAATAATATAGATTATTGATTCAAGACTCAGCTTGCTCACTCAAATAATCAAAATATGCTTCATCAGCCATCGCTTCAACATCAGGATCTTCTCCAGTAATTTCAAATCTAGCACCGTCTAATAATTCATTAAAATTTTCAATATGTTTTGAAAAGAAATTGACAGTATACCCTTGACAATTTTGCAATTTACTAATGATATCTGAAAATTCCCCCTCTGTTAAATGAATTTCATAGTGCATAATTTGGTTTCTCTTTTTATTTAAATATCGTAAACTTCCTTTTAGATATGAACAAACTTCAATGTCACAAATCAACTCTAGTCTTCTTATTGCTTCAAAAAAACCAATAGTTTTTAAATTTTCATCAATTTCAAACACATTGTTTTTACCTTGCCTAATCATTTTTTCCTTTGCTTCCATATACGAATTGATATTAACAAAGTTTAGGGCTTCGCTGCTCGACTGTTTTATTAATAATTTAAACAATATTTCATTTGCATGATTTAAAAATATCACAGCATCTTTCACTCTGTGCTCTACTTCATCAACGTTAAATTCAATATCCTCTAAAACATTGTATGCTGCCTTTACTGAATCAATCCCGTTGTCTAATAAAGTTAGTTTCATTGTATCCCCCATAATTGAATTAAAAGAATGATTTTATTTAATCTTTTTTACTAACCCTGAAGCTCATTTTGCAATTGTTTCTTATTACAGTCAATAAGTTAATTATGGAGTTCCGTTGCGCCATTTGATGTTAAAATCACTGAGTAGGTTGTTTTTCCAATCATTTGATCATTCATTCTTTTAATTGATTCAGAAAAAAGAACTGTAAGGTTTTCATTGGACTGATAAAAAGATGGTCGCCTAGATATTTTAGTTGATATGAAATTTTGCGTCTCATTAAAAAGGAGATCCTCCATAACATGGGATTCCGCTCTAACCTTTATACTAGCAGAGATAGGCATGCCTTTGTAATCATCGTCAGATGAGTAGCCTATTAAATAACTAGTATCTTCTTTAATATAACCCAGAAAAAATACTGATGTGGGCTCTATATTTGGAAAACTGTTTTCAAAACAGGTTTTTCCGTATTGAAATGCCTTTTTAAAAAACACATGTATGTCATATTCCAACGATTCAATATTTTCATCAATGAATTTGAATGCTTTTTCCGCAATTGCTGTCCTGCCAGCAAAAGAAACAATATACTCCCCTTTTATTATTTTTATTTTTTTATAATCATCCGACTGAACCTCTATAACTTTCCCAAAACCATCTGTTGTTGTAACTCTTTTATCAGCAGTCATAATAATACTATTATCTGTTGAGATAACTATCAACATTGTCATTTTCAACAAACCTTTCGCAAGCTATGTTTTACAAGCTATTTATAAAATTCCCTCATATTGGAATTGTAACACATTATTAGTTTAGTATCATTTAAAGCTGCTACTTGATAAGGTTATTGCTCCCTGAATCAAGAGGGGAATAATAAACTTCCCCATCCTCAGTCAAAGTGTTAATATTTTTTCAAGTAGTCTGGTGACCGGAACAGTATTCCTACCATACAGATGGGATTTCGGTTAAAACTACATCGTTTAACGTCTGTGAAATTTGGATTCTATAAGTTATTTTACTTTATTCCACTATTAGTCTTGACTTGTCATTTTGCTTTTTGGCTTGATAGGTTGAAAGCAATGGACAACGGCTGGACAAGTTGTCTGCCTGAATTTGCTTGTAAAAAAATAAACAAACTCAGACAGGCGACTGACTAACTTGATAGTGTATCAAGCTTATGGTATCCGTATATGTCACCCTATTTGCCGTTGGTTATTCCCAAAACAAGCCTACTGTGTCAAGTGTCCCTAACAGTTTCTCAGCGCTCAAATTTGAGCTTTGATACTTGTGGCTTGTCCTGCATCGTCAGAAACGATACACCCATCCTTCGTTCAGCACTTAATGGCAGCTTTCGCCTTTCAGATACATGTACAAATAGGGAAGCACAGTGGTATCCTATTCTCATTTATCGCATCGGCTGAGTCACTACCCTTTCAAGTTTAACGTGTGTTAGCGCATTCCACGACAGTCTTACCCTTAAAATAGGCATCACTAAAGACAACACCTTGATCCAGGAGTATAGACTGATTCTATTCAGTTAGATGAGGTAAACTTTACTTACCTCAAGAAATGCACGACCTATGTTTAAATGAGGCCGTAATGTGAACTATTGAATATAGATTAAAAATAAGTTAGAATGGGCTGGTATCATGGGATTTGTACCAACCCATCAGATTAGATAGTGCGCCAACACTTTTCTAATCAGCTAGAAATGACGATCATGAGCAGTAGGAATATCCCTATTAAGCTCATGATTGTTACAAATAGCAATTCATCCATGTACCTTCTTAATAGCTTCCCCATTAAATTAACCCCACTACAGCTAACTCACCACGATCATCCACTACAGCTAATTCATCACGACTATAAACATCAAGCATGTTATATTCATCATCAGCGACTCCATATTGATCATTGCTATGTACTTCTTCAATTGTTCCTAGTCCGTATAACGTTTGTACTCTTTGACCTACAGATAGTTTCCAGTTTTGATTAACAAAGTTTAACATGTTCATTTCCCCTTTGTAATTGGTTTAGTTGGATCAAGGATTATACAATCAAATTCTGTTTCTTGATTCTTCGGTTCTAATATCTTCAAATCGGTTAAGACTTCCCATAGTGTTATCTGTTTCAATAAATGTGTAACGACCTCAGCAAGCGTTTCTAAGTCTGCGTATGCAACGTTTCTTCCTATATACCAGATTGCTCCCTCATCGTAGTTACCGTCAGTTCGCTGAGTGATTTCAGCTAAAACAATCTGGCCTTCACACTCCCCTACTGCATAACCTTCTTTAACGATGATTGCTGAATAAAGGTTGTTAATTTCTTGTGTGTTGAATTCCGTTTGTACGATTGTGATATGATTCATTCAACCACCTCCACAGTAGTAATTTTTAACACTATAGTGTTTATTTATAATTTAATAGTATACACTACGATGTGCATTGTCAACATTTAGTTTTAAATTTTTTCATTGCAGTGTATAATTTAAACACGGAATAATTATAGGAGGGTAAACTTATTGATTAAAGTTCATTTATCAAGAATTATGGGTGATAGAAGAATCAATATTGCAGAACTTTCGAGAATAACTGGACTTCATCGTAACGGTATAACAAGGCTGTACAATGAAGAAACAGATGGAATAAAATTTGACACTCTTGAAAAAATCTGCAAGGCGTTAGAATGTGAAATAGATGATTTACTTGAAATAATCGAGGAAGACTCCTAAGCAAAAGTATTGCTTTTTATTTTTTCAATTCGTTAAACAAAACCATTGCAATGTCCAGGAGTAAATTGAAATGACCAAACAAATTCTAAATGCTATTCAAGAACTTTCAGCACAATTAAAAGAAATTGAATGCAATATTGTTGAATTCAGTGATGAAGTAAAAGATGAATTCAACCAGATAAATGAAAAATTAGATAGACAATTGACCACTTACATTGATGTGTAGGTGGTTTTTTCATGTGTAAAAATGCCCTTTTTAAGATGTAAGAAATTAGTAACAAGTCAAATAAAACAAAGACAAATTATGTGTGATTTAAATACTATTTCTTCTATTTTATGTAAAATTCATTTCATTTTGTGATATCCTCACTATTGAAAAATGATTAGAAAGGAAGTATTCCAATGAAAAAGTTTTTTGTTAAGATGATGCTAGTTCTCATATCAGCAGCAATATTTATTCCAACAACAGCTACATATGCAGCAGAAAAGGTTGAGCAGAAAGAAGATTTGGTAGTAACTATCAATCCTACTGAGCTTCAGAAACAACTTGCTTTAAGAGATGTACCATTAGAAAAACAAGAAGCCTTGCTTCAAGCATTTAAAGCTATTGAGAATGCTAACAATGATCCACTTGCTACTACAAATGGCCCTAAAAGTGCAGGTATTAAGGCAGCAATCAAAGTAATTAAAGGCTTAGTGAATAACGACTGGGCAAAATGGGTTTTATCACAACGTTTTGGAAAGCAAGCTGTAAATGGTACTGTCAAACACGCAAACAAGATCATTAAAGAATTAGAAAAAATTCTTGATACTCCAAAAAATGCAGCTGGTAGGGCTCGAGAGGTTGTTTCTGCAGAGCTTAGAAAACATATAGATGGAGGTGTAGCTGATACAATCGGACTTGTTGTTGAATACATTGTTCTCACTGCTGATCTACTCTTACTTTAGATAAAAGGATGGTGACTGTATATGTCACAAAATCAATTCATTCAGTTCCAAAAAGCCAATGGTTTAGATGATGAAGACGTTCAATTCCTCATCACTCTCTCAGGAGCATTTTGCAGTTGTGAAGAGGAAGACAAAAAGGCATATGATATAACAAGGTTAGCGTTCATTAGACACTTTGGTGAAGAATTAAACCTTTCAGAAATAGAAGGAAACACTAGAGAAGAATATGAAAAGATCATCAATCAATTTCTAAGCAAGAAGGATAAAAAAATCAATGTAGATGAACTTTTACAATCTTTTTATGCTGCGGATATGATGGATGGATTAAAGAAGAAATTCAATTAACGACCTTCAAATGAAGGTCTTTTTTATTACCATCATTTACATATAGACCTCCTCCTCTATTCTTCTTATTATTAATTTTAGAAATTAAATTAGAGGAGTTTTATTGTGGTCAAAACTAATAGAGAAAATTGGAAGGAAATCTTTGAACATACCAAGAAGAATACGACAGAGATATTAACTTTCCCTGGAAAACCCTACTCAATAGCAGTCTTTCCTCAAGTTTATGGAACACTGACAGAAGAGCAATTCTATCAAGAATTAGCAAATATAATCATAAAAGAAGCACGTATGAAATGTCCTGCAAATGAAAGTGATCAAAATGCTTGAATTGACCAAAGAAAATTGGAGAGAAGTGTTTGAACATTCTCAACAAAATATCAGTAAAATAATTTCGCCCCCTGACAAACCATATTCTATAGCAATATTTCCTCAAGTATACGGAAATGCTGTTTCAAAAGAAGAATTCTATAAAGAAATTGCAGGCATAATAATTGAAGAAGCCCGCATGGAATATGAGTTTAAAGAGGGTGATGAATATGAACGAACACAAAAACAAGTCAAAAAAGAAAAAGGAATCAATCGAAAACTATAAGATTGTTACAGATTTAACTGAAGAGGAAATTGAGAAACACGTAGAAGAAATAATGGAGTCAGAAGAGTTCTATAAGGTATTCGAAAGATTTATGTACAAATATAATCTAGTCTAAAATAAACAAACCAGTCCTCTCGATTTTTCAAGAGGACTATTTATTTACTCGTTTGTCTTATCCCCAGGCTTCCCATAAATACTTCACATTTGGTATATTGCCTCGTAAAAGATTATCAGCTCCCGTTTTAAACTGGTTTATACCTATGCTTCCATATGCTTCTGTACCACCCACTAGAATCAAATTTCCATTTGTTAATTGATTTATATAGCCGAAAGAATTCAAGGTTACATGTAAGCTGCTATCCTCAATAGAAGTCGAATAGATTTTAACCGTTTTAGGAGTAAAACTTAAATTAATCTGTCTCGCTATTGTTCCATCTCCAAGGTATTCTCCACTCATGTAATTAACTTTGTTTAGGACATCGGTTTTCAACACATATTCAGTTGCTTCTAAGCCACCGAGCTTCATTGCATTACCTGAAATAGATGCCGAAATCACACCGTTGTCATCTCTAACAGGGATGGTATTAGGCACTTCATGTAAAGCAGAAGCGATCCCATTTAAAGAGTCTGCACTGCCAGCAGATTGGACAATCCATTGTTCTCCGTCATATAGTTCAGACTTATTGTTCGCAGGATCAATCCAAATAGTACCTACATCTGGATTTGTGGGCTTTTCACTTGTAGAAATCTGATACAATCCATTAACTTTTCCTTTAACCTCAACGGTAGTAGATGGCCTATACGGATTCTCACTTGGCGTTTGAGGTTGAACAATATCGGATAACAAAACACCATTGGAACTAATTGAGGTTTCAACATTTCTGTATGCTTGTACCCCAAAGGTGAAATATTTTGTGGGAACTTGTGAAGTAAATGTAGCAATTCGCTTATCATATCTAACAGAAATTCGTTGCTCCTTGGCTAACGAAGCACCAAACAAGTAGGTGTCTGAAGATGTATCAGGATAACAATGTACAATGAAACCGTCTATATTGTATTTATCTTCATCAGACGTTGGGTAATCCCACGATACAGAGATATCGACAGAACCATTTTCATTTACTTTGTGCGATATGGATTTCACTCCTATGGTTGGAGGAGAAGGAGGAATTGAAATGCGGTCATTACGTGCGTTGTAATTCGTGGCCAATTTATCATAATCAATCTTACGAGTGTTGAATTCTGTAGATGCTTTATCAGCCTTATAAAACAATTGAATGAAGTCATCCTCTTCTTTAGCCTTTTTTCCATTTGTGATAGTAATTGATATAGATGAATCATCAAAATTTAAGCTCATACCTGCCAAAGTTGCTCTATATTCAGTTCCGAACTCTTTGTTTTGAATTCTTACTATGTCACCTAATGAAATCCTATCCCAATAATCTTTTTCACTCACTGCATTATAGAGATTGACTATATTTGTCTTAATGTCGATAGGAGGAGATTTTCGTTTCTCTAACTCTTCTAAGCTTTTTTCGTATAGCTCAGTTTCATCAAAAATGTTGTCGTTAGCCCACTCATCTTCAAGTATAAATTTGGACAACTCATTGGACTTATCTTCGCCAAGAAAGTTGCTCATATCTAGTCGTTTTCTATGCTGCTCAATTTGACTATTTAATGCGGAAATCTCAGAAATAGTTTTATCGATTTCTTTCTTTTTTGTATCAACTTCTTTTTGCTTCGCATCTCTTTGCTTTATTAAATCTTTAGTGTCTCCGTCAGTCTCTTTAACCACTTCAATCCGATCCAAAATTTGTTGCAACTCAAGGTTTTTAAGAACGAATAACTCATTCTCTTGAGCAGTCTTTTTGGCTTCGATTTTCTTTTTGTCATCCAACATTGTTTTAAACTTTTTTGATTCTTTGTCGACAAGTTCATTGTAGTCTAACAAAGCATGACAAAGCTCATTGCTCATGTATGCACTTCTCTTCAAAACATTTCTATTATCGTCACGTTTAAAAGGAGATAAAAAGAAACTGAAATCATCAAGATACCCTTGCCCTGTTGGATTTATAGAATTGATAACAATGCCGTCTTTCCCTGACACATGTAGTCTAGTCACGACTTCATCCATACTGCGTGTGTCTGTCATATCAATCATAAAGTTATGAGATGAAATCTTAACACCTTTGAATTTAGATATGCTGTTTTTTTCAAAGAAGGATACTCTATCATTAATAGTGTCATATACAGGTACAGCGTCAAATGTTTCGCATATATTCCTTAGAAAATCGAATCTTGATGTAATTGATCCAATGGAGAAAGACCTTCTTTTTTCATTAAGAGTGCTTTCAATTTCTCCAACTGTCCAACCTGTTCCCTTAAGACAAACCTCACCGATTTCCTGGAGGTTCTTAGATATACCTTCATATTGTCTAATTTTAGGTTTGTTTAACATGTAAGGAGTGAGCTGGCAATTAACCTGGATCTCAGATTTTTCTTGAGTTGTCGAATCAGTAATACCATCTATTACATAATATTCAGTTCGATTTAAGAAAGTGGCCTTAATCAAGTACCATTCCCTGATAAGTTGAGCAACATGGTTTGGTTTAATTTCATCACCATATCTAGCTTTTAGAGGGATATTAAATGTTAGATCATTAATGGTCGCATGATTTAGGTTGGCTGAAGCATTCGAGAAATCAACAATATTTGCGATCTTCTTTTTATTTGTTCTACATAGCTCTAATTTAAGCGTACCTGGCTTGAAAGTGAATTCTCCTAGATTCATCTTTTATCTATTACAACTCCTTTAGATTGTAAAAAAAAGAGCCTGATTAACAGACTCTTATACTTTACCTTTCATTTGCTTTAACCCTTTGCGAATTGTTTGCAGTGCATTATTAGCCCCTTTTTCATCACCGACCATTTTATCAATGTGCATATTCACTGAATAATTGTTCGTAACATTTTTGGACTCTAACACTTCAAATCCTGGAACTGAAAGTTTAGGGATAGCTACTGAAGAAGCAACGTTGTTAAACATACTTCGTATTGACTCGTAGCTCTTTGCTATTGCTCCCATACTTCGATCTTCTATCTTTGTTTCTCTAAGCAACTCGACAGCTTTAAGCATGTTAACTGAGTCTTGTTTATTGAGGACAATTTCTCCATCATCTACTACAGCTAAAGCTCCTTGGGCTGGTACTTTACCAACTGATCCACCAGTCTTAAAACGAGCGATCTTTTGTCCAGTTGTATTACCTTTAACGACAACACCGAGAGCATTTGAAGCCTCTTTGAGCTTATCAATCAAATTGTTAGAGATAGACTTGCCGATTGACTCCATATTTGAATTGATGAATTTAGTAAACTCAGAAAGCTGTTTATTGATATCACTAATCTTACCATTCATCAATTTTCCTTCTAAATCCTTGAACCCACGCTCATCGTTTACAAGATCATCATATTTTGTGTTGATTGATTTCTCATCTTTTTCAAGTTGATCTTGTAGCGCTTCTTTACGTTTGGAGTTTTCACGATCTTTTAGGAATTGATCTAAATCAAGCTGTTCTTTTTGCATCTGTTCGGTAAGCTCTTTAACCTTTGACTTACCAAATTCTGAATCATCTAACGCATATTGATTTATCTGATCTGAAAGCTTTTGAATGCTTTCCTGACGATCTTTTAAATCCTTTTGGAACTTAGCTTCATCGTCTTCCTTGTCAATGCCATCAATGATATCTTGAGTAGCTTTACGATGAGCTTCAAGCTCAATATCACGCATCTTTTCGTACATCTCTTTATAAATAGAGACAACTTCATCTGCGAGCGATTTGTAAATATCTTCAATACTTTTCTTGGTTTGATAAAGCTCTAGATTGAAATCTTTTTGCTTATCTTTCCAAGTTGAGATTTCATCCGATATTTGCTTTTGGATTTCAGGGAATCCCTTAGCTGCTTTTTTCTGTTTTTCAAGCTGTGCTATGTATTTAGCAGCTTCTTTTTGCTGTTGTTGAATCAGCTTGATTTGCTGACTATAGTACTTAACTTTATCTTTGTCTTCTTCGGTTGTCTGGATCTTGATATCGACGTTCTTAAGCTTTGATTCAGTCTTTTTAACAGACTTATCAATGTTATTAAGAATTTGATCGGTTTTAGATTGAACAATAGTAGCCTGTAACTCATAAACCTGATCTTTGATGCTGATGAGGTCAAGTTTAGCTTGTTTTAATTCTTCACGTAATTGATCACGTTGAGCAGCGTTTAATTGCTTATTTTGCTTTAACTCTTTGTTAATCCAACTTACTTTTTGACTCTGAATCTTTTGTTGCGCTTCAACTGCTTTACGTTGTTCATTTGTATATTTTCTAAACTGAGCACTGTCATTAAGATAACGACTTGCTTTAGATTGGTTTTGAGCAACTTTCAACTCTAAATCAGACTTACGTTTTTCAAATTCATCAAGTTTTGACTGAACGATTTCATATTGGAGGTCTTGAATTTGGTCTTTGACAGAAGATAGGTCACCTTCAAGTCCCAATAAATCTGATTTAGCTTGTGAAATAGCTTGTTGACGTTCAGCTTCAGAGCTAGACAAATCTGAGCCGATTTGTTGCATATATGCTTCTGGATCAATCGCTTTACCGTTTTTTTCAATCTGCATATGAAGATGAGTGCCAGTAGAACGACCAGTGCTTCCCATCTTGCCGAGAGTTTGACCAGCTTGAACCTTTTGGCCAGCCTTAACATTGAGACCTTTTTGCATATGCATATACTTTGCTACGGTGCCGTCATCTTGTTGAACAACTACCCAATAACCAGCAGATTTAGAGTATGCTGCAGTAAGGACTTTACCTGATTTTAGAGACTTGATAGGAGTACCAGATTTAGCTGCTAAATCTAAACCTTTATGAGGAGCAGAGCGTAAACCTTTTTCTTGCTGACCGAAATGAGATGTTCTTCTCATTGAGTCATAGTAACCAGCAGCCGATCCACCACTAGAGGATAGTGAACCGCCCATTTGTTTAAAGTAATTGTTTACTTTCTTAACGTAATTCTGGGTTTCCTTAAATGGAGGAATGCCACCATACTTGGTTACATTACCAGGCCCCGCATTGTATGCAGCTAATGCTTTTTCAATCGATCCAAACTTATCAAGCATTTGCTTAAGATACTTGGTACCGCCCATTACGTTTTGGTAAGGATCCCTAGAATTCTTAACTCCTAGACCTCTTGCTGTAGCAGGCATAAGTTGCATTAAACCAGTTGCTCCAACCGATGAACGAGCATTAGGGTTAAAGTTAGATTCTTGCTTAATAACCGCAGCAATTAACGCAGCTGGAACATTGTATTTCGATGCAGCTTGATTAATAATGTTTGAGTATTTCCCTGAGTAAGAACCACCTGAAGCAGAATATGAAGAGCTAGAAGGGGAGTAGGATGAAGAAGAATCAACAATACCCGTTTGAGCAATGTATCCAGATTTAATTTGTTCTTTAAGTAGCTTAATCTGACTCTTGAGAAGTTTCTCTTTTCTTTCTAACGCCTTGATTTCCTTCTTAATTGAATCTCGATACTTCTGTGACCATTTTGGATAATCGTTTGTCTTTCTGTTTTGTTCTTCAATTTGTTTATTGACTCGCTCTAATGCTTCTTTATATTTGTCTGCAACATAGATTGAATCTTTCGTTGATTTTGAAGCCTTGTCAGTTGAGTCAGATAGATTTTCGTTTGATGTGCCAACTTCTCCAAGACTTGCTGATGCCAATTTACTGAAATCGTCCATCTCTTTTGTGAGATCAACAAGGCCTTGTAGCCTTTCTCTAGTTGCGTGCATTTCAGCTTTTTCTTCTGATAATTCACCCATTCCAGAAGTTTTACCAAGTTCTTTGTCAATGTCAGCTAAACTTGCTTTAGCATCCTGGAGAGTCTTAAGAGATCTCACTTCAAAACCATAGCCATTGATCTTCTTAATAGAGTTGTTTACTTCGTTCTTTGTTTGTTGGTTACTAAACTCAACCATATCTCTATACGCTTTAATCTTAGCGTCACGAAGTTTAACAACTGCATTTCTATTTATGCTTACAACGCCATTTTCAATTTTAATTGCGCCAATCAAATCTTTTTCTTTTTGCATCAGTTTTGTGGCTTCAGTAGCAGAAATGTTTTTACCTTCGGCCATCTTTTCTAACAAACCATTTAGAGGGGAAACTTGATCAGCAAGTTGATCATAGATATCTCCAAAGGCTTCAGGTAATAAATCAAACTGACCAGAAGATATAACGTCTTTAAGTGCATCTTTAATAGCATTGGTATCCCCTGCTGCTTCTTTAAGGCGACTACTTAAATCAGCAACTTTACTGCCTGTTTCGTCCACCGCATCGCCAAATTCATCATAGGTAACAGAGGTGTCATTAACTACACCCTTTAATTTGTCCATACTGATACTCATGATATCAATGCTTGAACCTGATACCTGGTATTTAGACAGGTATGCCTCTAAATCTTCTTTGGCTTTTTCAAACCCACCTGAATCATTATCATCTAATGCTCTTTGTAATGCATCTTGGATTCTACCTAAATTCTTTTCAAATTCCTCAACATCTTTAGGATCAGTCAATTCATCAAGATTAAGCGCATCAACAACCTGCTTAATTTGGTCTTTTAAACTCGTACTAATTGTTAATTTGCTAAACGCTTCAGCAGTTTCAATGATCTTATCTTTCATTTCATAAGAAGCGCTTACTACTTGCTGACGAATGGACTCCATTTCCGTTTTGATTTTAGCTCTATCAACATCTGTCTTAGATATAGGTGCTTTTGCATTAATGAAGGCATTATCAGATACAAATGGATTGTCTAAATCTTTTTGTTTCTTCTCTAATTCTTTGTTTAAATCTTTGATTTTGTTGATTGAATCTTGAGCAGTGTCAGAAGCTTTAACTTTAATCTCTTCTTTTTTTGCTTTGATTAAGTTTCTAACAGCTTCAGTTTCTTTATCGACTCGTTCAGCAGAAACAAGATGCGCTCTTCCTGTTGAGTCTACACCGGCCACAAGAGCAGGAAACATGTCAGCTAACTCTTGGGTTATCTTTAGATACTCTTGTTCATTTGTTGTTGTAAGGCCACCATCACGCCTAGATTTATCTAATTCCTTATATCTCTTAATTAATTCTTCTGTTTGATCTTTATTGACTGTAAGTGCTTCAATATTTGTATTTTGAGTTTGTTCAAATTCTTCTCTAGCTTTTTTAGCGTCTGAGTAAGCTCCTACAATCTTTTCTAGGGCTACTCCAATCAAAACTAAGCCTGCTCCAACTACTGTTGCAGACATCAATCCTCTCCATGCTACAGTCATAGCCTTTGTAGCTAGTGCCGCTCTAGACATCCCTGCTTCAACGCCTAATAAAGCTTTTTGACTTGCACTCAAAGCACCTACGCCAAATACTAAGGCCGTCTGCATAGCTCTAGCTGTCTTACTAAACGCAAATACCGCTGCATTAGCTGTTAGGAAAGCCGTAGGAAGAAAACCAATGGAATTGACTACTTCTGAAATTACAGCTAACAAGTCGCCTAATACATCAGTAGCAGCGATTAGACCATCACTAATAAAAGCCCTGCTTGCAGCTTCAGAAAGCTCTACAAACTTATTGGAGAGATTGTTTAACCTAGCTTCTAACGATTGAGAATATTTTTCTTGCTCCCTCATTGAGCTACCTTGACTGTTTATGGCCATTGAAGTTGCTTTAGTAGCTGTTTCCCAATTCTCCATTAACGCTAAGAATCTTGTATTTTGGAATTGAGAAGCGATTGTAATACCTAGCTGTTGCTTTTGAGCTTGAGACAGCGTTTTCCATCTTCCAGCTAGTTTTTCTAAGATATCCGCAACAGGTATAGCTTCCCCACCTGCATCTTTAACAGCTATCCCTATTCCTTCTAAAGCTGAAACTGCTTGTTTGTTCGTCTGAATCCTAGCAAAAATTGTTTTTAGGGCGTTTCCAGTAACGTTACCCGACTCTTTTGTACTTGATTGAATACTTGCTGTATAGCCAAGTAACTGTTCCATACTTACACCATAAACTTTTGCTGCCGCTGCTGATTTACGCATTGACTGAGCTAAATCTAATGAAGATGTTTGGAAGTTATTATCGACTTCGTTTAGAGCATCAGAAATTTTGAGGGAATCTTTTGAAGCTATACCGAAGTTGACCATTGCTGATGTAAGAGCCTTAACGGTATCTTCAGGTTGAAGTTGTGAGATATTTTGAAGGACTTGAGAGGTTTTAGTTAGGTAGAGGAGTTCGTCACCTTTATAACCTTGTCTGGCGAATTCAGATGTCATTGTAAGGACATCAGCGACTTTGTTAGACAGTTCATTACTTAGATCGATTGAACGTTGTAACAACTCATTAAACTTATAATCAGGAGCATCCATTACTCTTCGAATTTCAGTCATTTTAGAGTCAAGCATGATTGCATTATCGACCATAGATTTTAGACCGCTAACTGCACCAAAGAATATCGATCCAGTAATTAAATAGGCTGGCATCCTTGTAAATGCTTCACCTAACCTACCGCCAAATGTATTAATATTCTGAGCTGAGTTAGTTACATTTGCCGAAAGCTCTCTGAACTGAACATTTAAACTCTGCATCTGACTTTGAAACTTAGGTGTGCGACTAGTTAAAGCATTTACTGATGAGAGATATTGCTGAATTGCTTGTGAGTTTGTATCACTTATAGATGAGCCATATTGGGATGTTAATTTACTAGCTTTAACTGCAGCAAGCCGTTGATACAACTGAATTTGACGCTGTAATTCTTGCGTCTTGGCTACTGCTGCTGACTTATCATCTAGAAGCTTTATTTTCCCTCGAAGTGCTTCAATCTCATTTGCACTTTGAGCCAGATTCAGTTTCTTACCTAAAGATGTCAAAGTAACATCTGATACTATTCCTTTTTGGCGCAATTTCTCCAATGCATCATGTAACGCATCAATAGCTTTTCGCTGCTGGTCGTAATTAGTTACAGTTTTTACAGACTTTAAGCCATTTTTATCAGAAGCGTATGTAACATCATCAAATCCGTTTTTATACTTTTCGACTTTTCCTGTTCTTCTCCCAGAGCCGTCAGTTTTGTTTACTTCTTTTTGTTTCTGACCAAGTCGCTCCGTAAGTTGAGTAAGCTTCGCTACTTCTTTAGCTTCTTCTCTTAAACTCTTTGTTGTATTATCAATGACTTTTCGGGTTTTTTCGTGGATTTCTCCATTTTGCTTTATTTTCTGATTGACTGTTTTAATTGATCCATCTGCATTTTTGAAAACAGTCTCGAACTCTTTAATTGTTGAATTGAAATCTCTTAAGCTACGTTGATTCTCTGAAAAACGCTTTGAAATATTTTCAAGACTCTTCAAGACATCTTTACCAAGATTGATGTCTAATTTAAGACCATTTACTTTGCCTTGCAACTGTTTAATTTGATTGTTTATTTGATCGACTGATTTTTTCGAGGTGTCAGCCATTGGTGTAACAATAATTTTTAATTGCTCACTCACTTTTACATCTCCTTTTGTAATAAAACAAAAATAAAAAAAAGAAACACCTCGAAAATGTAGTCGAAGCGTTTCTTTTCCTTATTTTTTCGGTTTTACAAATACCTCAATATGCTTTCCCCAATCTCTGGGACGGTAAAGAACTTCATATTTAATGTCTTTGTACACTATCTCTGCGCCTGATTGTAAAAACTTTAAAGGTCTACAAATCAACAAGTCTGTGACATCTGGAAATCTACCTAAAGCAGACTGATACATCTTTTCATCTAAAGGCTGGAATTCACATTTGTATGGAATAAGTTTCTCTACCTTTTCCATGATTGGTTTCCCAGTAATCTCATTAATCTTTCCAGTTGGGACAGCCTCAATTTCTATTTTGTAGAAGGTTTTTTTAAGGTTCATGGTTTGGCCTTTTACAGAAACTTAACTGTTTGATTGTTGTTATTATAGTCATCCAACTCTTTAATAATATAGGCAGGAATCGTTTCATGAAACGTTTCGTTGACAGCTCCCATAGATTCTCTTTTGACTCCTTCGTATCCTCTCAGTCTAAATTTAAAAACTGCGATATTTAGAAGGGCTGAATATAATCGATTAGGAATCTCATCTAAATTACAATGATTTAGGATGAAGTTTTCCGCATCATTGATATAAAGCTGTAAAACGGCATCATCAATTTCTTCATCAATTAAAGTCTTAAAATCTTTAAGCTGATTCATTGTCTTTACCTACCATTTCATTCTCTTCAACTTTAGTTTTGGCTTTCTTAGTCTTTTTTTCTGTGTGTTTTTCATAATCCGAATTCTCAATAAGGTATTCATAATGATCCTCTGTTACATTCCATACCAAACCTGTAACTTTATTTTTGATCCACAAATATATCATGCTCCTTTGTTTTAAAAAAAGAGAGGGAATCCCTCTCTTATCAATAGTTATCAAATTTAGCAGTTAATACAGCGATCCCCTTCGGTTTCGCCAATTTCGCTCCATAAACATTCAACCCTTTTACTGCATCCGCAAAGTGTTTTTCTTGACGGAATGATTCAACCTTATTAAGTTGTGAAGCAAAGGTAATTGCTGATCGATGACCTGCCATAATCTTATAGTTGCCACCCACTACAGGACAATTGTTAGAAGTGTAAACTTTTAAAGAACTAACATTCCCAATATATCCATCATATAGAACTTCAGGAAATTTAGTAAAACGTGCGTCTTTTTGTAGCATTCCATAACCCGCTTCTGGAATAACAACGAATCTATCTTTTTTAGGAACGTTTGCTTCAGATAGCTTTACGTCTAAATCAACCAAATGGTTATACAGGCTTCCTGAATGAACTCCTTGCGGTTCTGCATCAGTACCAATAATATTATTCTCATCTACTCCAGTGTACAAATTGGCGATAAACTTATCTACATTTTCAGCAATTCCGAAAGCAGCCTCTGTCATAGCTTCCGTTAGAATATTAATATTTGATTGAGCTGCAGCAATGTCTTCAACTTTAAAGTTAAAGAAATCTCTCTGATCAATTTTAAGCTCCATTTGTTCAGCATCAAGTTCTTCTGGGTCACCTACCCCATCCTTTTCTGTGTACTTTCCAATTGTTACTTTACCTAGCGTGTTCATCTTAACAGTGCTTCCGTATTTCACATCGCCTTGATAATCCGAATTAACAAGATTCCCGTACACTAAAGATTTTTTATACATTCTGTTTAAATTAGTTGACCAAACAACTGGGAAAAATTTTTCATATGCCATAATTTAATTCACCTTAACCTTTTATAATTAATTTTGTGATGTAAGAAGCTGAAGAACAGCTTCTTCATTTTCTAAATATTCTCTTTCAGACATGCTTTCTAACTGCTCAATAGTAAATGTTTTTGGTTGTTGTAGACTGCCTTTTGGATCAATGCCATCTTCTTTAAGTCTTTCTTTTGTCTTATTTTGCAAATGTTGATCGAAAACATCTTTGAAAGTGTTGAGATTAGCTTCTGTTTTCTCAGAATCATCAGATAGGAAAAAGTCAATTAATTGAGTCGGTAGGCCGTCTTGGTGAGCCTTCTCTAAAGCTTTTTCTTTGATCTCCTTCATCTTGAGAGTTTTTTCTAATTTTTCAACTTTGATTTCAAGTGGATTTTTAGTTGGATTGAGTTCTTTAACCTTTTGATCAACTAGCTTATCCAAATTATTAGCTTTCCACGTTTCTAAACCTTTTGTAAAATGTTGATCTAAACGTGGTTGAAGAAATTTCTTTCCATCGTCAGTCTCTAAAAATTGCTTAATTTCTTCTAAATTCATATATATCACTCCATATAATTTGCCTTTATGTACTCGCCATAAAGTCTGTTTTGTTTTGTTGTATGTTTAACCCACATTCATACATTCCTGCCCTAACCGCTCACAGGATTCCCAAATTTAAAGCATAATTAAAACCCTGTCGGTTCAACAGGGTCTTCATATGCTGGGATTACTATTAAATCTGAGTTACCAGATGTCGTATCTTTGCTATTTTCTAATTGTTTTTGGAGCTTTTCTAACGCTGCTGAAGGATTTGAGATAAAAGATAATCGAGCTAGAAGGTCTTCATGGGGAACTATTCCATTCAATGTAGCTACCATTTGAGCATTGGCAACATCATCAACTGGAACATTTCGTGTGAAGGAGATTGCAATATCTTTATAATCAAACTTCTCATTATTGATGTCTTTAAGCGCTAAATATTCACAGAAAAGTTTGAGCCTTGATTTTAACAACTGATCAAAATCTGACTCACTGATTGCTGACTGATTTTCAAGCTCTTGAAGTTTCAAGCGAATTGTTACTCCCGAAGTGTTGCTTTGGAAATTCTCATTTAAATTAACCTGATGACTTTGAGCGTAGATTTCATCTTGAAGCAATTGAAGTACGTCTTTTAAGAAAGTGGCATTGATGTCTTTTGTAAGCCACTTCACTTCAGATTTTGGATTAGGCAACTGAATAATACCGTTTTCCCGCATCTCTTTAGCATCTTTCATTGCAATATTACAATTTTTAAACACGAGATAAGAGTTACGATGATCCATGATTTCTTGAGCTGACACCGACAGAATAGCGTTGTAAATGTCAATAATCTTCATAATATCTTCAAATGTAGATTTCTTAGAATCGTTATTCTTAAGTTCTCTTACTGGACATCGAGAAAACCTGTGTGGCTTTTCTTGTAAAAGTTCAAAAGTTCCATCATTAATTTTGTAATTTCGGAAATGGGTGTCATCCCAAACATCAATGTACTCACTCTCATCAAATTTAACTTTATATTTGCGAACAGCTAAAGTAATCCTATTTTCAACAGAATTGTCGTGAAGTACAATCATTTCAGATGGATGGTATACAGCACACTGAAAATCCCCTTCGCTATTAATAAAGCTAACCTCATAGGCGTGACCATTGATTGAAGATATAATTTTTAATTTAATGTTATGGTTGTGTTCCCATGTGTTAAAGTTATAATCAATCAAACTTAAAAATTCTTTGTTGTCTGTTTTAGAGTTATAACTTACTGGTTTACCCAACAAATATCCAACACTGTTTTGAACCATCTTCCTGCAATAGTTAAAGTAAACCCTCATATCATTTTTCATCGGGTCATTGGCAATACGTTTATGAAGAATGTCATGATCCCCACTATAGTATCGCCACTTTTTATCATAATTGGGTTTAGTCAATTTCAATTCATCGAGCAACTTTTTTATAATTTCTTCTTTATCAAAAATACTCATGCACCTCTTTAGAAGAACCAGTTTTTAGGTATTGATTTAACATACCCTACGTCTTCTACTTCATTTATTCTTTTTGACCATTCTGCAACTGCATCAGGAAAGTCATCATAAGCAGAGAAATCCGCTCCAGCGAAATCCTTGAGTTGTTGAATGGCCTCTTCATCCTCTTCATTAAAAATGATTCTTCCCATATTCACATCACCGACAATAGTGTTGATTCTGTCATCCTTGTTTTTAGTAACAGCATTATTCAACCACTCAATATTTCTGCCAGATAATACAGGATCTTTTTTAACTAGTTCTTGAAGCTGAATTACATCCGCTCCGTTATATACGTTTTTCTCAATGTTGACAAAAGTAATGTCAGGATATTGCTTAAGCAGCTTCAATGTGTGAGCCATGTAATCTTCATACTCACCTTTAAAAACATTACCTTTACGAACGTATTTGATATTCATATCTGAGATACTACCTACAACAAAAGCGTAATAGTCTTTTTTCTTTTTTTGTTTGTTTCGTGTCCCTGCTGGATCAATAGAGAGCATGGTTTTAACAAAGTCATGACTTTCAATTTTCTCAGCAGATTCAGTAATAATGGTTTTGAATTTCTTTTGCCCAGTAGAGGTGATAACACCTTGAACTTCCTGGTTATATGCAACTGGGTTTTCATAATAAGCAAGAGCCATTTCTAATGGGTTCCAGTAACTTTCCCACAGAATCGGAAATCTCATTTCCTTTTCATTTTGATAATAAAACTCTTTTGCATGTTGCAGCCTGTTCTCGTTTTTAGAATCTGAAAGAATGTCTTTAAATTCAGCCCATAGACCAGAATTAAACAATTCATCAATATCATCTACAAGAATCCCTTTTTCTTTACGAACCTTCCAGGTAGGTAGCTTTTGAAGTCTACTGTAAAAACACTCTGGATGCTGAATTGTTCCACATCCAATCATAATGCCGCCTTGTCTAACCATTTCCCCATTTTCATCAAATTGTGGTTTTTGGAACGCAAAGTTAACATCTGAAGAAAAACGACTCCATTTTTTCTCTCTGTTTGCATCAGTAGCACAGTCGTCATTGTTTTGGTAATCATCTAAAATGGCTAACTCAATTCGAGTGTTTCCATACTTCCTACCCCTCATATCTGTTTTACTACTGATACTTTCAACCATCGTTCCATTTGTAAACTCAAGTTGAGATGAATTACAGATATATTTTTTGTTTGTGGGATCTAAAAGCTTGCCATAGCAAGACTCAATATAAACGTTGCCTACAAAAACTTCTTTGATTTGCTTAATAAACTTTTCAGCAAGGTCACCAGTCGATGAGCATACTAATGTGAAAATTCTAAGCTTATTTGCAACAGAAAAAGAAACAGCTGGCAAGTTTGCGAAAGCGCTTTTACCTGTTCCCCTCGGAAGAATATACGATTGCTTATCATGTGTATTACGCAAAAGCATTCCTTCAATGTCTTCCCATATCTCTCTATGAATAGGAGCTATTTCAGACGTATCAGGTGCTCTAAATGTATCTTGCAGGAAAAATAAACAGAAGAATTCAAGATTTTTCTGACCTAATTCCCAAGCCAATCCATGATAAGTGAATAAATCTTCTGAACGCTTCACCATCATATGAGATGCGAAGTCTTCTGCTTCTGTTTCAGTCATATTCTCTCTGATTGCCTGTTTGACTAAATATTCATATAAAAACATCCTATTTTCAGATGTGTTTATGTTGATTGATTTGGTTATTTTTATCACCTCGAAACTTTGAAAAATACTGCAAAAAATTTGTACTCTGCTATCGTTTAAGAGGGCATTTTCTAAAACAGAAAGGTGGGGGTTAAAGCCTATCTGCTTCCTTTCTAAGCCACGTTATCTACTTCGATATATATTTGTATCAACTGTTCTATCGCTTCTATAACGAGCTTTAAACACTTTCTAAACGATCGCACTTTTTCATTCTTTGATTCATTAAGAGATAAAGCGTTTATATAGGTATGCCTTTTCAACCACTCCAATTATATCTTTTTATGCATTTATAAAGGTTATCTATTTATTTAATAAACGTTTATAAATATCTATATACCTTTATAAACATTTATGTTATAATCAAAATACAATAAAAGAGAGGTGATCCATATGACACAAAAAACATTCGGTTACATAAGAGTTAGCTCAAAGGATCAGAACGAAAGTAGACAAATTGCCAATATGACTAAAGAAGGCATTGCTGAACGTGACTTATTCATAGATAAACAAAGTGGAAAGAACTTTGACAGACCTTCTTATATAACTCTTAAGCAAATGGTTCGACCAGGAGATACAGTTGTCTTTGATTCAATTACTCGGATGGGTAGAAACATGAAGGATACTTTAAAGGAGTATGATTGGTTCGTAGAAAATGGAATCAAGCTCCGATTTATTAAAGAGCCAATGATTAACACTAGTGAGGATCAAGATGACATTCTAAAAGAAGCCATTCAAAAGATAGTATTAACACTTCTTACAGCCTTCGCTGAGAAAGAAAGAGATGATACAAGGGAGAGACAAGCGGAGGGAATTAAAGTTGCTAAGAAAGCTGGAAAGCATCTTGGCAGACCTAAAATGAGCTATGGCACTCTAACTAAGGAACAAAAGAACACACTTGAAACAAACTATCCTAAATGGAAAAGCTCTGAGATTACAGGCGTTCAGTTTGCTGAATTACTGCAGCTTAAAAAGAATACTTTTTATAAAATCATTAAAGAATATGAAAGCAAACAGGAGCAACAAACCCTCTCTATGGTATAATATAGATGAGGGTTTTTATTGTTCTTCCTTAGATTTCTTCCACTTCTTAATCTCATCTTCGATTGTTTCTTTATCTACTTCATTAGACTTTGTTTCAGTAATTTCAACCTTAGATGTTGGAGTACCTTCTGAATATGCCAGCAGCGTTTTGAGAGCGTCTAGCTGATCCTTAGTCTTTTGACTATCATCCATGCCTATATTCTCCAATTTTTTAAACCAATTTTTAGCTCTTGCGCTTCTTTCTTGCTGTGCTAAAAGTTTGAAGTTTTGTATCTCATTGTCCAGCTCCAGTGAGTATTCTTTATCTTTTCTCCACAAGTATAATGCATTACGACTGACTCCAATTTCATCAGCAATAGCTTGCACTGTCTTCCTTCCTTCAGCTAATAATGAGATCGATTTAATCTTTCTTTCATCTAACATATTTTGCTTTACACTCCTTTTTATTTACATAATTTTGTTTATTTATTATAATTCACCTATTAAGTTAAAGTAGGTGTTAATTTGTCCAGGTCAGCTCAGGTGAAGTTATTCTATGCAATTGAAGAGTTATCTCATATAAAAGATTTTTACATAGACTCAGAAATTAGAAACGAAAATGATTTATTAAGCTTAAACTTAGAAAGAAAATATCAAACAGGAACAGAAGGAAAGAGCGAAGAATATAAACAGCAATATTATGAAATGCATGATTTAGAATTTTATTATTATGAGCAAATATATCCCCAATTAATAAGGAAGACAGTCTTTTTACAAATCTATTTTACTCTAGAAAACCATATGAAAATTCTTTGTGATGTAGCTCAAGAAAAAAGAAATCTCACTGTATCATATAAGGATTTACATGGTCAGGGCATTAGAAAAGCAGAGAGTTATTTTACTAAAGTCTGTAACATTACGGAACCATTCAATTCTAGCAATTGGGAATCAATTAAGGCATATAATGAATTGAGAAATGTCATTGCTCATAATTCATCAATCTTAAAAGAGAAATTAAAAGTCACCCCACATGATTTAATAATTAGTAATAATGATAAAGGTGAAATGATATTCCAGTTAGAAAAAGAATTTATTCCAAGTTGTATAAACATTGTAGAAGAGTTCCTTTTACAATTTAGAGATATCTAAACAACACAAAAGCTATTAATCCTCATGGTGATAATAGCTTTCTAATTTCATTTGCATCTTTAAACGATAATCTACCTAGACATTCAACGGCATCTTTACTCACCGACAAAACTTCATTAATCTCATCTTTATATTCCTCAACAATGTGATCAACTGTTTCTTTTACTTCTTCACTTGGTTCATAAAACGGGTCTAACCTATGATTGGCCAATTGATCATTCTCAAACTCTAGCTTGGCAATATGATCTAACATTTCTTTGGTAACTCTTTTGAATCCATCGATATCAACTAATTTCTCGTTGTTTTCTTTACAGGAATCACACCGTTGGAACGTATATTTCCCACCTAGAATACGACATAGATGAGATACTGTCTCCAAGATTCCTTCTGGTGTACTACATCGCTCCACTAAACATTTATCACAATCCATAAGAATTGTTTCTTTATTTTTGATCTTTTTAAACATTATTAAATCATCCTCTCTAATTTTAATTCCACTGTCGTCTTACAGCTCATCTAACGCTTTAATAACTTGCTCCGTCTTATTATCCAAATCACTGTCCACAAGCTGCTCTACAGCATCCTCAACACTCTTGATATGATCTAGCACCTTCTGAATGCTTTCTTCAGGAAATGACATCATAATCTGTCCCATCAATCCACTATCGACTAAGTTGATATACGCACTCATTTTAGATTTCAGGCTGTTTGGGATTTTAAGGTTTGTAAATTTTTTGATGATTAAGAAATACAACCAATCTGTCATAGCAATTTCATCAATCTTCAAACCTTTTTTATCTCCATTGAAGTAATCGGTATTTAACTCTTTTAACACTTCCGCAATTTTACTGGGCGCAAACTCTGGATAAATATAAAGATGGAACTCTTCATTCAATTGAACCTTCTTTTTCTCATCATATTTCTTGGTGAGTTCACCCAATGTCGTTAAATTCACTGCTTTTGTTGTCATTTTCCATTCTCCTTTTTGTGTGAATATATAAAGGGGTGTGCAATTATTTATCACACACCCAAATAAATTAATCTCCTAAATCTCCACTATCATCAGGCGTTGTATTGCCAGGTGTTGAAGGCGCTACTCCTTTTGAGCCATCTTCATTACGCTTAACTCTTGCAAAACGTCCGATTTTTCCGTTGTCATCCGCAAGCGCTCTATAACCTAACTCTGGTGTAAATGCCTGTCCAGCCTCAAGAGACATATCGAACTCGCCTGAGAAGTTAACTTTAGGCAACTGAATGTATAAGTCACTGAAAACTTTAGATGTAATTGGATCATATTCAAGTGTATGGAGTTCTAAGTAATAGTTCTCTGAGAACTTATCACCATTGATTTCAACAGTCTCAGCATCAACTTCAATTAAGTAATGAACTGTAACTTGTTCACCTTTTTTAGCAAAAGTATTGGATAATGTATAACTCGTTCCAGAAACGGCAGTCTGATAGACTTCACCATTGGCTTTATTTGTGAATGTAACTTCTGAATCTTCTAAAGGTGTTTTTGTCAAAGTAACACCATTTGAATCACTAACTGTTAGAACTTCGTCTTCGTAAACAGAAATAGTTTCATTCTCAATGGAAACTCCTTGCTGCATTGCCATGAAATCAAGATCAAAGAATGCGTTTCTGACGTTACCCGAAACCTCTTTGCTTGAGTTAATTACATATAAATCTTTGTTTCCCCAGCCGCCTTTTAAAAAGTCCTGCTGAACTTGCTGTGCGAGGGATGTTAATTGTGTTACGGCCGATCCAATCACTTTCCCTGTACTAATTTGTTTCATTGTCACTTTAGCGACTTCGTGAATAACTGTCTGCTTTGCCATTTCTAAATAAACAACTCCTTAAATAATAAAAAGACTGAATTTATCAGCCTAGTAAATTTTTAATTGATTCTGAATCTTTGTGTGACAAGTGGTGTTTCTCCTCAGCGTATAAATCAATATGATCGTCCCATCTATCAATCTTCACTTCTGAACTGACAGTAGCAAAAATAACAGACGCATCATGATTTACTTTTTTTTGTATGCGGTGATATGTAAGGTAAAGCTGGTAAAGTGTCCACTCATTAATAGCGGAATAGTCTATGCCTGTCGTTGCTACAACCGCACTAATCATGTCTGATAAATCAGCACCGTCATCACTTGATTTTAATTCCTTTGAAATCTGATTAAGCTCGTCTATCTCTGTATTTGGTGACTTCTTGTCTTCGTTAATTAGATGCATCTTCAAGACAAGACTTCTCAACTCCATGAAGTTTTCATCCGATATTTTTGACATGATCCCTTCATCATTGAAAACCTTGATAAGTATAGATTGATAAGCTTCTAAATACAGCGGATGCATCAAAATTAGTTGAAATAAATTACGACCATTAACCATCTCTTCAATGTCCTGGGCATCAAGCTTATCTTTCAAAACTTGTCGCATAGATTCTGCTATTTTATCTTTGCTGTCTGCCATCAATTGAAGATCACTTGAGAAATCAACATACTCTTTAATCTTGATGAAGTGACAATCCCCTATAGGTGTTTTTACAGGCTGACCAGTACCAAAAAGCTGCATAAAATCATTTGATTTCATTTACTTGTACCAAAAGTAAAAATAAGCTTATAACCGATATAACCCTTTGGAGTATTTGGAATTAGCAATCGTTTGTAATTCACAATTTTTCCAAAGCCAGTTGCTCTGCTATCAAAAAGTAGCTGCGCAAGATTGTCTTGAATCTTTAAGTTTCTTAATTCAATTTGTTCCACTTCATCAATACTGGTATAGATGTCAATCATGATATCTTGGGATTGAATTTGCAGGTTATTTGTGGGAGTACCGTTCGCTAAATACATACACATTCTAGCAATCGGTTTTTCATCTTCCAGATCATCTGTTTTGGGGGATCTGTAGATTAACAAGGGGATTTGATCATCATTTGTTACATCGGGACGATCTGAAGATAATGGGGATTCTTTATAGAATAAGAACCTATTATTCTTTTCATTAGATGAAATCAGTCTGTAAATATCCAAAAAGTTTTTCTCAATGTTACTCATTTAGACGTGTCACCTCCTTTATCCAATGAGGGACTAGACTCGTCTTAGAAATCTCTTTCTTTATATTCTGTTCAACTCGTTCCAGTATGACAGGATCAATTTTGCTATAGATTTTTTGAAAATCTGTATTGGGATTTGGGTTTCCCCATTTTGGTTTAAACATGGCTTACACCATCCATTTATATGAGATATTATCGTTTGAATTTTTTTAGTTGTACGAATACAGGAGCGCATATAGCGCCCCAACACTCATACAAAAAGGAGAAATAAAAATGTTTGTAACTTTCGGGGGCAGTGGGCTGTATCTTACAAACCTCACCTAATCATTCGTTTTTCTGGAGGCGAAATGAAATGATTACAAAACTACAAAACGTGAACGCAAATTCATTTGTTTTTGGTAAGGTCGCTGAAATTGCTAGGTACAACCCTTATTCGCTGTTTCCGCAACAAACGGTATTGTAGTGACGACCAAAAAATTTGTTACTTTTTCTTCCATACGAGTTCAGGGCGAGAATAAACAAATTCGACAAGTCGATTTAATTTTTCTTTTGAAATTTCGCACTCGAAAGTGAAGTATTTACTTAAATGAGACTGAGTACAACCACAATGCTTGGCTGCTTCCACTTGGGTTATTCTTCTTTTTTGCATAGCTTGTCTTAATTCAAATCGTTCGATATTCATTTATTCTAGTCCCGACTCCTTTCGCAAGATTTATTTAATCATTGCGTTATCATTCATTTTTATGTTATGTTTTAAATGGGAAATTATTTATTCCCTAGTATACGGTTATAGAAATTCATATGAACATAAAAAACCCTTGTTGTATCAAGGGTTCTTCGTGTATCCATTAATCTGTTATCAAATTCAAGCGGACATTTTTCTGTTTTTTCTCGCAATTGCTTTTCTATCCGCATCCAACTGTTTCCGGTGATCTTTATAACAATCCTCGCATAAGTAATGTCGTCTGGCATTCAGATCACTCAACTTGTTTTCACAATGATGGTTTTTACATTCAGCAATCACATTTAAATTTGTCTTCAGATTCCACAGGAGATCATTTCCAAAGCATCCCCATAATGTATCCTTGAATTTTGTCTTCTTAATGAAGAATAGATATTCAACTAAGATATCGACCACTTCAGTTTTTGTCACATTTAGATTCAATAGTTCGTTAGTGAATACCTTATACACAAACCATTTTTTATCAGATCTCTTTTCTTCCTTTTTCTCTTGATTGCTTAATCTGTATTTATTCGTATCCATCATTTTGTACACTTTGATCACTTCAACCATCTTTAATAAATCTGAATCCCCATGATTTATCTTCAATTCAAGCATTACACATTCGTTTAATCTTCTAATCCTTTCTAGCAATCTAGGGCTACGATCAGGTGCGCTTAAACTTTCATAATATTTCGCTTTGTATAATTCTTTATACTCTTTAAGGAGTTGATCTAATTTATAAATATTTTCTTTTGTTAATGGTTTTTTCTTATGTAATTTCGGACTCAAGAACAGTCTGTAATTAAACTCTAATGGATCCAACGTCTTATCAAAACTTCTTTTCGTTTCTCTTGCAGTCGGCATAATTATATCTATCTTATCAACAGTCATAGCACCATTAGGCTTTTCAACGTTTTTCTCGTCCTTGTCTTTCGCATATTTGAAGAAGTATGGCAGCTTTCGCCTTCTTGTTTTATCACCTTCTTCAACTTTCAAGAACTTTTCAATCTCATTACTAGCATGTGTAGCCCTTGTTGGCTGGTATAACGTTTTTGCGTAGTCTATTCCAAAGTTGTTCTCCATCGTTAACCATTTGATTACATCAAGGTTTACATCTTTGCTATTCCAAACTTTTGATATGTTATTAGAAAACTCTCCGATGTTGACCTTGAAAGAACTTCTCAGATTGTCATATATTTTGCCATTTTCAATGATATCTTTCTGAGCAGATTCCATTTCATAATAAAGAGGAAGAATTTCATCATGTTGGCCAACTTTCATATTTCTTTTAGCAATACTGACAAATTCCTTATCGCTTACAACAAGAGCCTTATCACCATCAAAATCAAACTGCAATAACCTAAATAGAGAGTCTTTGTTTGATGTATAGATTCCTTTTGTGATGAACCATTTCTTCGTTCTTTCGTTTATCACATTGGATCTGATGCCATGCTCTCTATAAAGGTGAGGAGAACGAAGCACGTCAATCTCTAAGCTGTCTTCATATAATTTACAGCTAACCTCTCCATCTTCAATTAATCCGTTTGGATTTTTCTCACCATTGAACCAAAATTCACAAGCTGCGTACAGGTCGGGTATTAAGAAAGTATGATGTGATCCTTTTAACTTTATTTTTCCTGCTTTAGCTTCCTTAATCATCCTCGCTTTAATTTCTTTGATCGTTTCTTTCACATGATTATCTTTTAATAAGCCAGGATATACAAACAGAGCTTCCTGGAGATTGCTTCGTTTCTCATTTTCTTCAACGGCTCCCATAACATCTAACATGGCATCAGTGCTCTGATAAAGTGTTTTGATCTCATTAATCGTAAGTTTTGTTAATCTTGTCATTTCGCTGTCTGTGATGTCCGTTAATGTTTGAAGCATTTGATAGTTAAGCTTACTTGTCTTTAAATTTTCCTCTTCCTCATTTAGTTTGGATGCTTCACAATTATATTCCTTGAAACAGCGTTTGTAGTGATCCCACTTACTTTCACTTTCGTTGCCATAATAGCTCCACATTTTAAATTGAGACCTTGTAAGGATCATGTGAATATCGTCTACCAGCACATCCCATTCACGACCATCAATGTCTTTTATAATTGATTTACCATGCTCTTTTGCAAACTGTTTGAAATCGAAAGGTACTAGCATTCCCTTCATAAATGGTGCTCTGAATTGAAATGGTTTATCTGCAACAGTTGGCAATATCATTCCGCAGCCATCAGTCTGATCGACTGGAATAGTCATCTTCTTACGAGTTATTTCATATGTATTACGATCAATATAGTCAAAGCTTCCTTCAATTTCATTCTCAAAGTCTGGAACAACTATAGCTTTATCAATATCGAAGCCTTCCCACACAGAACTTGCACTATTGGATAAAGCAAGATAAGCATTCCACTTATTGATATTCATACCGCCTTTAGAGTTGATCAATTTTTCATCAAGTCCACACATTAAGGTTGTTTTGTGCTTATTGAGCGATGACCTCTTGATGAAAACACCTTTCTTATCACGAATCTGTCCAGCAGATGAGGCATAATAGTCGTACTGCTTTTTATTGAACTTAAATCCTTTTTTGATCAGACTGCCGAAGACTTCTTCATAAAAACTTTCAACAATAATAATTTCATCTGAAGGTTGTTCGTTTTCTGTTTCAATTCCTAATGTTCTAGTTAAGGTTGATTCAAAAACACCAATAACCTTGTTAATATTGATATCTCCAGTGTTCTTGTATCTGATTGCATCGAGATTGAGTTCCCTTGTCTTTTTAAAGTCAGCCATTAATTTTTTCATTTTCTTCTTATTTTGGTTTTTAATAAGATTAGCAATCCCACATAATTTAACAATCTTTCTTCTAGTAAGACCTTCATCCTGCAACACTTCTATATTCTTCAGCTGCTTTTCTTCTGAACCTTCCAGATCCTTTTTGGCAACTATCTTCAAGGAATCAACATAATCAGTAATTATTTTTTTGGCAGGCCGATGTTTTTTCATTTCTCCTTCTTGCTTCTCCGTTAGTTCAATTGTATCCATTACCCTTAGACTAGCATTACTACTTTTGACTTCTTTCAAAAATTCAACGAAGTAAGTCAAGCTAAGATTTTCATTATTGATGACCTGTTCCTCTGGTGTAAAAAATGCTGATGTGTCTAATGAGTAAATGTATACTTGCTTTGATAAGTTTGATTTCAATGAATCTCCTCCAAATTGTTATTTCTATCACGAAGAATGATTAACTTGTTAATCATGATGAGAAGGTGTACAAAGCTTGCTTTGTGCAACTGCTCTTTTGCATGTGAGTGTTTATATAATACATGGGGGATGCTTTAGACAGACAATTTTCCACTGCGTTCCAAATTATCTATCGTGCAGCCAACCATCCCCCATACCCCCTTCAGACTGTGATTGGGATTTTGTTTTTCCTTTTAAAGAATGTTTTTCTCTAATATGTACATTGGAAAAAATAACGGATTGAAACGTTTTGCTCTTATATTTCTATAGGAAGTCTAAACCGTCAATTTTATAGTCCGTCAGGCAAGCTGTATTCAATCTCAAAATCCAGCTCATTAATTTCTTCAAGTTCCAAAATCTCTTGTGAGATAATCTTTGCATTATCTTTAATCACAATATCTATTAATTTCTTAATATCCTCAGAATATGACTGTTCAAGTCTAAATTCCTTTTGTTGTGGCAATTCACTTTCAGTTTCGTGTCTTTTAGAACCATTGACAGCTAATTTTTTACAAGCTTTTTTATTAAGCTCATTTTGATGTCGTTGCCTGTCTAATTTGTTCAACAGAAAATCCAATAATTTATCAGACTCTTCTTTCAAGTATTTATCATTCGGTGTGATTTCATATGCAGAATAATAAAAATCAATACCTCCAAGTTCTTTTAAGAGTTTTTTTGACTTTTTACAAAACTCCTTCCAGTCTTTTGAGATTCTAAGATTTTTGAGGTTTGTATAACCGAGCGATAGCATCGTGCTTCTCTCAGAAAATAAAATTAGACGCTTTTCGTCCGGCGAAGCTAAACTATGCATCCCATTTTTACTTACCTTTGTTACAGTATTACAAATAATCAGCCTTTTATTTTGAAGGGTTTTTAAAGCCAACTCAATCGCTCTTTTAAAAGAGTCATTTGTAGTATAGTAAAAGTCACTTACCACCTGCCTATCTACTTTGCAAAATATAGATAAAGCTTTTTTCCTTTTAAAACAATGACTGTAGTTTAGATTCACCAGATTGAGTTCCCTTAGAAATTTACTTTTGCTGATTATCAGGTTTCCACTATTCCTTTTCTGAGCTAACAGATCAAGAATTAAAATTTGCATGATGTCGCCATAAACAGTGTTATTCCCTTTCCGCTTCCTCTTTTCAAGTGGAGTTTCATAAACTTGATCAATGGTAATTAGATGTCCAACTTTGTTATATGTACAGTACCTTTCCAACTCTCTAAACTGAGCTTTCTTCGTATCCGATGATTTTTTCACTTCGATGCCTAATTCTTGGCACATAACTTTATAATTTTTGAATTGTTTTCCTGGTTTTAAAATTTCAATTTTTATAATTATCGCTCCCATGCTTTTCAGTAATAATATCTATGTAATATCTCGCTGTCTCTCTGCAGTTGCTATCGCTATGTTCATCTGTTGCAATTTCGTACATGTACTTTATGTATTTCTCATCTAACCCTAACTCCGCTATAAAATCCGTAAGCATTGCTATTTGATTCTCAAAGTGTTTTAACGCTTTGTTGGTGTTGCCCAAACCAATTTCAAGAGCATATTGATTGTTTTGAAGGAACTGTATTTCAGCGTCCTTCTCGTCCTCAAATACTTGATCAGTGTAATAGTGGTTATTATTTTGCATGCAGGACAACAACTCTCCTTTCTTCATCACAATCTAATTTGCATAAAAGAGTTGTTTTACCCACTTCTAATTTCCTTATGTATTTCAACTTTCTGCTTTCAATTAAATCAATATGTATTGTCGCTTCAGGACAGTATTCACTTGCAACGATTAATGAATCGCCTTCTTCATTCCATTTGATTATGTTCATTCTATGATATCCATCAGAAGTGAATGAGTTCATACTTCTGATCATTACACCTATGTCTTTTCTTAGATTAGTCGTTGACTCTCGATAGAGAATTTTTTTAAACACACCTTTATTCATCCTATAAGGCATTTTGATGATCGCTGACTCGATGTGGTCTAATTTCACTAAATCAGCTACAAATCCATTAGTGATTAGCAACGCATTCAATTCAGGGTTATAATATGTACCGTTGTTTTTTAATTCAGTTGTGAACCCAAGATCCTCTGCCATGCTTGCAATAGCCATACTTCTGAATTTGCCCAATCGCTTCCTCCTCCCTCCATTAAGATTTCTTGATAGTTAAAGACGAATTGCATCGGTTACAAGTTAAGACCAAACTTTCATCATTCACATAAAGATCATTAACTGCGAAATGCTCTCCGCCTATTTCATCAGTACCGTAAATCTCAGAATCAAATGATAGATGTATCTCATTGTGGCCAAAATCATTATCAGAAATTTCACTATGAAACTTCTGTTCCTTGTTAAACTTCACTTCGTTTCCACACGTACAAGTTAGATTTAAAATCATTTCAAGTTCTCCTTTTCAGATCATTTCTTGATATATCAAAAAGGCAGGGATTCAATCTCCCCACCTTTCTAATATGTAAAGCATTTAATTAAGCGCCACGACCAAATCCTGCAGTGCTGTAGTCAGAAGCCGTATCAATTTGTGTACCTGTAGCAACGCCTCCGAAGAAAATTGTACCTACAACAATAGTAAGTGCGAATACTTTTTTCATTTTTTCACCTCCCTTCAAGTGACAAGTTTTTATTGTTAAATTGCCAATACTTCTAGAATGAGTTTATCTGCACCTAACTTTTCAAGTTCAAGCAATGGAAAGCCAACAGAGAATTTGTCACCACTTAATTTGAAGTGTCTAATAGACTTATAGAAATAGTCCTCTGAGCGATGTAGCAGGCCTTTGAGGTACATATGCATACCTAACTGGTTGTCATCGTGTTCCTCGGCTTCTAGGCTATCTAAAATCGATTTAGCAAGCTCTAGTTCTCCTTTGCGGATATAAGCGTGAGCCACTTCTTGTCTATCAGTAATTTCCTCTGAGTCATGCTGCAACCATTTATTTTCTTTACTCCATAAGTTTTCAAGGAAGCACAAGCTTCTTAATACTTGAATTGATCTCTCTCTATTTTCAGTTGAGTGTTCTAAAGCTGAGAGAAAGCAACGCTTGCTTGTTGAGTAATCAGAAAGCATTAGAGAGTTACCCTGAGCTAAATATGAATAAGCTGTGATTCTTCTTACGTTCGAATTGAGGATGCCATAGCTTGTGTAGTAATGAACCCTATCAAGCTGATTTTGGTTAAAAGCACAGTTGGCTAGAAGTAACATCAATCGACTGTGAAATGATTGTTTTACATATGAGTCTTCCAGGTTATCAATGAAAACATTCTCTGATAATGATTCAAGTCTGTTGAAATAGTTGTTCCATAATGCTGGATACATCGGGATGATCATACTGTAGACCTTCATTTCCTCTGTCTTTAAGTTTAAGTTCCCAAGCAATCTGATTAAATTTTCAAAATTCACTAGACCTTTTTCTGCATCTCTTTGTAACTTATACGTTTTAGCCCACTCTATGGTTTTAGCATTCCCAGTGTTACTTAAAACAAATTCGATATAATCATCAAGCTTTTCACTTTGAGCGTTAACAGACAGGTATTCCAAAGCCTGTCTTGCACATTGTTTACCTGGATCAAGCGTGAATATGTAGTCACACATCAAATCAATCTCTCTGTCTGGATCAATTTCTTTTATCATATCAATGATCATCTGCAAGTCACTCGTTTCTTTTCCACTGATATTAAGAAATTTGTACAATCCTGATGTTTGAGAGTAACCTGCAATAGAAGCCAATTTTGCTGCAAGCGAAGAATCGTCTTCACACTTGCTTTTGATGAATGCTTTTAATTTGCTCAATCCAATAATCCCCCTAGTTATCTCTATATGAATTGCAATGTTCTATCTATCTCAACATCAGCTGCAGGATCAAATAGTTTGATCATCTTGTTGATTTCACTCTTTGGGAGCAAGTCAAATTCTTTGATACGCCTGTTGTGCTGAAGCCATAATGGAAATCGGTCTATTAGATCGTCATTCTGCGCTATGAACTCATGCATCATTATGTTTTGTGCTAGTTGCCAAGATGAGAAGTTTTGCATATCTCTCATTATAAATCACCTCGCTTCCAATTAGATGTAAATTTTTAATTGTGGGTTATTCAGTTGTCAAAGAACGTGAGTTGATTCTTAACGATTATCATAAATCAATTATAAATCATTGCATCATATGAATCAACATATTTCACATTTTTTATTTTTTATGATGCGTTTGATTATATTTGATTCATGATGTATAATTCGATATTGAGGTGAGAAATTTGAAAAGTAGTAATCATTTTTCCGAATTCCGAGATAATTTAGGTCAGTTCTTAAAAGTTAAAAGAGCATATCTCAATATAAGCTCTTCTGAATTATCTAGAACTTTAGGAAAAAACAGATCTTATGTAAGTCAGATAGAAAACGGATACAACAAAAAGCCAGATTATATAACTATGCGAAAAATGTTTCGTATTCTAGGTCTACCCGAAGAAGAAATTAAACCAGCGCTAAAACATTTCAATATCAGCCCTTCTTTAGAAGAAGAAATTGAAATGCATTGGGAAGAAGAACAAGAAAGAAAAATCGAAGAGGAAAATCAAGAGGCTCAAAATAATCCTGACTATGTGCCTCAGAAAGTTTTAGACTATATAGAAGAACAAAAAAGCCATGAAGAAATTGTCGTAGATAAAATAGATCGTATATCCGACAACTTAAAATCAGCTTTGGATTTGGGCTACTACGGATTTAATATCGCTGAGGGTTTATACAATTGTACCGAGGCCATGAAAAGCAAAAAAGAGTTCTTTTTATTCTTTGCTCATTTCTTTAAAGACATCAGTCCATACAATTTAGATGAGAAAGCATTATTGAGAGTCCTCAACACTTTAATCGAAGAGGAAAATCGAATTAACGAAGAAATGATTGCTTTTGGCAAACCACGCTTGAGAGAAAAAATTCGTTCTTTAGATACATCAGATGATATTTGGATCTAAATTTAAAGTTTTAAAAGGAGGTGAATAGATGACATATTCTAACCAATTGATCTCATTACAAGCGAATTTATTATAGTAAATTACATAAGAGAGTTCATTCAGGACTCTCTATCATAATTAAAATCGAAAGGTGGCATTTTATTGGCAAGTTTCCGTAAAAGAGGTACGACATGGCAGTATAGAATTAAATATAAGGATCCTGTAACACAAGAAGTAACAGAGCTTTCTAAAGGTGGATTTAGTACAAAAAAAGAAGCACAAATTGCTGCTTCAAAACATGAGGAATTACTTAGAAGTGATATAGAGGTTGGAGGTGGAGAAACATCTTTAAAACATTTTCTTATTGAATGGTTAGAAGTTTATAAAAAAGGAAAGGTTGCAAAAAACACGTTTAACATTCACAAAAGAAATATTGAGAATAAAATCCTCCCCTACTTCAAAGAGATTAAGCTAAAAGACATAACACCAATGAGATACCAAAAATTCATAAATACTCTTGAGGAATCAGGTAAATACAGCACAAGAACTATCGAGATCATACACGGTACAATGTATCATGCTTTATCGATGGCTGTTAGACCACTCAAAAAAATTTCATCAAACCCATGCGATGGAGTTGTATTGCCCAAAAAAGATCGATCCAAATCCAAACACAGTTTGGAATATATCAACTCTGAGGACATTGGAAAGTTCTTAAAAACAGCTCGTCAGGACAACTATATCTATTACATTTACTTTAAGACTTTGATTGAAACTGGAATGAGAAAAGGTGAAGCTGCTGCTCTTCAACGAAAAGATATCGATCTAAAAAATCGGACAATAGCCATAAACAAATCACTAGACTTCCAAAGAGACCCTGGTGAAGAAGTATTCGGAAACACAAAAACATATCACTCAGAACGAACAATCAAGATTACTGAGTCTTTCGCAAAGGAACTTCATGCTCATATGAAGTGGATCAACGATAACAAAATGGTCTTTAATGAAATATACGATCATGATCTAGACCTTGTTTTCTGCAGAGAAAAAGGAGATCCCTTACCAAAGTCCTCCCTCTTCAATGCTCTAAAAAGAATATTAAAAAAGGCTGAAATTGAAAATATCCCAATCCATGGACTAAGACATACTCACGCCGTTCTTCTATTAGAAGCTGGCCAGAGCATGAAGTTCATCCAAGAAAGATTGGGACATAAAAATATAAGCATAACTTCTGACGTGTATGCTCATATAAGTGAAAAACTCGAAAATAAATCTGTGGACAGTTTCGAGAATTACATCAACTCAATTCTGAGTTGAAATTTTTTGGTGAATTTGGTGGTCAAAAAGTGGTCAAACCTTTTTTGGATTGTGGACACTATAAATTTGTCCACCAAATTCTTTTTAAAAACCTTGTTAAATCAACGTTTCTTTATTAATACTGAGACATATACTGATCGCGTTCCCATGGGTGTACTTGGGTGCGGAACATATCCCATTCGATTTCTTTTGATTCGATGAAGTGCTCGAATAGGTGATCGCCTAGTGCGTTGATCATGACTTCGTTTGATTTCAGCAGCTCGAGTGCTTCTGCAAGTGTTGCAGGAAGGTCAGAGATGCCGTTTTCAAGGCGCTCTTCTTTGTCCATGACATAGATGTTTCTGTCGATTGGTGCTGGTGCTTCTAGTTTGTTTTTGATTCCGTCAAGACCTGCTGCAAGTAATACGCTTAGTGCAAGGTATGGGTTTGCAGATGGGTCTACGCTGCGCACTTCTACACGTGTGCTGATGCCGCGTGATGCCGGGATACGGATCAATGGGCTGCGGTTTTGTGCACTCCATGCCACATAGCAAGGTGCTTCATAGCCAGGTACAAGACGCTTGTAAGAGTTTACCGTTGGGTTTGTGACCGCTGTAAAGCTTGTTGCGTGCTTGACGATACCTGCGATAAAGTGTCTAGCCGTCTCGCTTAATTGTAAATCTGCTTTTTCATCAAAGAATGCGTTTTTACCATTTTTGAATAATGATAGGTTACAGTGCATACCAGATCCGTTTACACCGAACAATGGTTTTGGCATGAATGTCGCATGAAGACCGTGTTTTCTCGCAATGGTTTTAACAACGAGTTTGAACGTTTGAATGTCGTCACAAGAACGGATCGCGCCTGCATATTTGAAATCAATTTCGTGCTGCCCAGGTGCTACTTCGTGGTGAGATGCTTCAATTTCAAAGCCCATTTCTTCAAGCTCTAGCACGATGTCACGGCGGCAGTTTTCGCCTAGATCTGTTGGTGCAAGGTCAAAGTATCCGCCTTTATCGTTTAGTTCAAGCGTTGGCTCGCCTTTTTCATCTAATTTAAATAAGAAGAATTCTGGCTCAGGTCCAAGGTTGAAATCACTAAATCCTAGTTCTTCCATTTCCTTTAAGATACGCTTTAAGTTGTTACGCGGGTCTCCATCAAATGGTGTCCCGTCTGGCTTATAAATGTCACAAATAAAGCGTGCAACTTTACCTTTTTCTGCTGTCCAAGGGAAAATAACAAATGTGTTTAGATCTGGGTATAGGTACATATCTGATTCTTCGATACGTACGAATCCTTCAATAGATGAACCGTCAAACATACATTTGTTATCGAGAGCTTTTTCTAACTGGCTCACAGGAATCTCAACATTTTTAATCGTTCCGAGAATGTCTGTAAATTGCAGACGGATGTACTTTACGTTTTCCTCATTTACTAATTTTACGATATCTTCTCTTGTGTACTTTGCCATTTCGTAAAACTCCTCCCCTACAAAAGGTAAAATGTGTATAGCAATGCTTTTGCTAATTGGTTAACGGAAGAACCTTGACATATCCCCCTGCCTAAAGGTCGTTCCTTGTTGGAAACGTCCAGCCTGAATGAGTTCCTTCTTCAGTAGCTTCCTGAGTTCATCATCTGTCAAGTTGTGCTTAGCTGTAGCTTTTTCATCCGTCTTTGTATCAGACGATGGATTTTCTGCCTCAGCTTTGGCAAAAAGCTTTTTGATTCCTGCCATGTTTACACCTTGTTCGATGAGGTTTTTAATTTCTAGTAATTTATCAACATCATGAAAAGAAAATAATCGGCGGTTTCCATCACTTCTTGCTGGAAATACTAAACCATTTTCCTCATAATAGCGAATTTGTCTTGCAGATAATTCTGTTAGCTGCATGACAATCCCAATTGGGAATAAAGGCATTGAGCGGCGAATGTTATCACTCATCTCAACTGTCTCCTCCTCTTTGCTTAAATTTATTATATGTCATGTTATATTATGTGTCAACAAGATGTTAGGAATATTAACATGGATTTTTTTATTGAGCAGGTACTTCAATAAAACCTTGTTCCAATAAGGCATCGACAGCACTGCAAATCGCATTTTTCACATGGGCATACGTGAGTCCGCCTTGAACATAGGCAGTATAAGGCGGTCTGATCGGACCATCGGCTGATAATTCGATACTGGCCCCTTGTACAAAGGTGCCCGCTGCCATAATGACATCGTCCTCGTAGCCCGGCATATAGCTTGCATGTGGTGTGACGTGACTATTAATCGGAGATGCATACTGGATTGCCTGACAGAACGCAATCATTTTTTTAGGATCTCCAAATTCGACTGATTGAATCAAATCCGTTCTTTTCGCATTCCACGCTGGGTTTGTTTGGAATCCGAGCTTCTCAAGAAAACGAGCCGTAAACACTGCGCCTTTTAAGCTTTGAGCGACAACATGCGGCGCCAAGAAAAATCCTTGATACATTTCCTGAAGCGCATACAGCGAAGCACCCGCTTCACTGCCGATGCCTGGAGATGTCATCCGATAAGAGCAGGCTTCTACCCATTTTTCTTTTCCAACGATGTAGCCGCCTGTTTTGGCAAGGCCACCGCCTGGGTTTTTAATGAGTGAACCGGCCATGAGGTCAGCTCCGACATGACACGGCTCTTGTAATTCAGTAAATTCACCATAACAGTTGTCTACAAACACAATGATTTCTTCATTCATCTCTTTCACAAATGAAATCATTTGCTCAATTTCTTCTATAGTAAAGGATGGTCTTGACGCATAGCCTTTTGAACGCTGAATGCCGATGACTTTTGTTTTAGAGGAAATCGACTCTTTTACTTTCTCATAATCGACGGATCCATCTTGTCGTAAATCAATGGCTTTGTAGTCAATCTGGAAGTCTTTTAATGAGCCTGTCCCTTCTTTCCCGCGAATCCCGACAATTTCTTCTAGCGTATCGTATGGTTTTCCCGTCATATAGATCAATTCATCGCCAGGTCTCAGCACACCAAATAAGGCAATGGAAATTGCGTGTGTGCCGGAAATGATCTGCGGACGCACAAGCCCGCTTTCTCCTCCGAAGACATCCGCATAAATCTTTTCTAATGTGTCTCTCCCCATATCATCGTAGCCATATCCAGTCGTCGGATTAAAGTGAGAGTCACTGACTTTGTGCTTTCGATAGCTTTCAAGCACCCGCCACTCATTTTGTTCGCTCTTTTGATCAATTTGCTGATGCACGTGTAAAATCTCTTGTTCTGTTTCTGCTGCTGCTTTTTCTAAAATACTGCCGTGTTTTAATGTGTGAAACATCTTGATTTAATTCCTTTCCAACATATACTTCTTGATTTGACCTAAAATGGTCTGATCCTCACCACTAAATCCGGTGATATCATAAATCTCTGCTTCTTTTTGAAATTCTAGTGATTCCACAAGCGTTTCTGATTTTAATGCGGAGATGAGCTTGCCTTCATGCGCTGGAATCTTTACATGATATGGCTTTAAAAAGGCTTTTTTCAGCTCAGCCATAATATCCGCTTTTAACCTTTTTACATCTTCTTTGTGCTTAGCACTGATTAAGATGTGGCGATGCTTTGAAGATGGGATGAAATCTGGTCTAATTTGATCTTCCTTGTTATAAACAGTCAGCATCGGAATACGGTCCGCTTCTAATTCTTCTAAAAGCTCATGAACCGTTCGTTCGTGCCCTTCATAATCCTCATTAGAAGAGTCGATGACATGAAGCAAATAATCGGCTTCCTTCACTTCTTCAAGGGTGGAACGAAATGCGGCAATCAGTGTGGTCGGAAGGTCTTGGATAAAGCCAACTGTATCTGAAATCAGCACACTGTAGCCAGATTCTAATGTCATCTTACGTGTCATTGGATCAAGTGTCGCAAACAGCAGGTCCTCTTCATGACTATCCGCTTCTGTTAATTGGTTAAACAAAGTTGATTTTCCGGCATTCGTATACCCGACAATGGCAATTTGGAACACACCATTTTTCTTTCGGCGCTCTCGGTATCTTGTGCGGTGTTCTTTGACTGCAGATAACTGCCCGTTAATTTCGTGAATGCGGTTTCGAATATGGCGTCTGTCTGTTTCAAGTTTTGTTTCACCTGGACCTCTTGCGCCAATTCCGCCCCCTTGTCTTGAAAGGCTGATCCCTTGTCCACTTAGTCTCGGCAGGGCATACTGAAGCTGGGCAAGCTCTATTTGCAGCTTCCCCTCTCTTGTACGGGCTCTTTTTGCAAAGATATCTAAAATCAATTGCGTACGATCAATAATTTTCACATCTAAAGCAGTCGCCAAAGCTTTTAGCTGGCTCGGAGAAAGCTCGTCGTTAAAAATAATGACATCACATTCGAGTTCCTCGCAAAGCACTTCAAGTTCTTCTACTTTCCCTTTACCAATATACGTTGCGCTGTCTTGTCTATTTCTCTTCTGCGTCATCACGCTGACAGCTTCACCGCCAGCCGTTTTAGTTAAGGAAGCTAATTCTTCCATTGAGTATTGAAAGCGTTCATCCGTTACATGCGGCAATTGGCAGCCGACAAGGATCGCTTTTTCAGTCATTTCATGTTCATTCAACGTTAGTTGTTTCCTTTCTGTACTTAAGTTTTCAGTAGTACCATCATACCAAACACATCACACGTATACCACTATTCGGATGGTTTATTTTAGTGACTCTTTATAAAAAGGATACGCCATTTCAAGAAGGCGTATCCTCTTTCATTTGAAGATCGTGACTTTTAATGGTCAGCAGATCTTTTTTATCATAATGATCCACAAGAAGCAGTCTCATCGCCTGGGTTCGTATGGCTTTTTCAATGGTATTTCGCACAAACCGGCCGTTGCTGAATTTTGCCGGGCTTGTGGTACTTTTAATGTGCATTAAATAATCCCGCAGCTTCCATTCGGCTTCTTGTGTAAATACATATTCTCTGTCTGCCATCATTCGTTTTGCAATATCCATGAGCTGATCGACTGTATAATCAGGAAAGCTGATGTTGATTGGAAATCTTGATTGTAGGCCGGGGTTTAAAGAAAGAAAATGATCCATTTCCTTGGAGTAGCCAGCAAGAATGAGAATGAATTCGTGCTGTTTGTCCTCCATATGTTTTACAAGGGTATCAATCGCCTCTTTTCCAAAATCCTTTTCTCCTCCGCGTGCAAGAGAATAGGCTTCGTCAATGAACAAAATACCACCTAGTGATTTTTTAATTAAATCCCTTGTTTTTTGCGCTGTATGACCAATGTACTCTCCAACAAGATCACCGCGTTCTGCTTCAATTAAGTGACCCTTTGAGAGCACATTCATTTCAAAGAAAAGCTTCCCGACAAGTCTTGCAACTGTGGTTTTTCCTGTGCCAGGATTTCCTTTGAACATCATATGAAGCGCCTGCTTTCCTACCTTTAACCCTTGTTCCTGCCGTTTTTGATTAACAAAAATCCAAGCATAAATCTCTTTTATGTTTCGTTTCATTTCATCCATACCGACAAGGCTGTTCATTTCACGCTCTATTTCCCGTAAGATGCTGTGTTTTGCCTCATTTTTCTGCAAGGCTTCCAGATATTCAGCCTCAGAGTCTGCATCAACCAATACTTGCTTTTGTCCGTTAAGTATAATATTGATTTGGCCGTTGTTTTTATATGTGACAGCTCGCTCCAACGTATTCACCTCTCGCTCTTCTCTCTTTATTCTATTCGGGTGGAGCTGTAATCGTGACAATCGCCCGCTTAAGCCCAAGTTTGCTGTCAAAATGACCCGAGATACCGAATATTGTAGGGATTTCTGCGGTTTCCCAGGAAATGATGTGCTATTTCCATTGTATTCATCCCGTTTGGGCGGACAAACCAACAATTTGCTTTTTCTTAGAAAAATGTAGCTTTTTGATCACAAATCATGCAGAAAAGAGTCTCAATGATTTCCGCATTTTGTACAGGCAATTCTTCTATTTTCTCATAAAATAAAGACGAGGTGATGAATAGATGGTGAAAATTTTTATTGATCCTGGCCACGGAGGAACAGATTCTGGAGCTAGTGCTAATGGACTTTTGGAGAAAAATATAACACTTCAAATCGCGCTTTTATTGAGAGACATTTTGATTAGTGAATATGATGGGGTTTCCGTCCGCTTAAGTCGTTCAACTGACCAATCCGTCACTTTGTCCCAGCGTACGAATGCGGCAAACAGCTGGGGGGCAGACTATTTCGTGTCTATTCATATTAATGCTGGCGGGGGCACAGGGTTTGAAAGCTATGTGTATCCTGGCGTTTCAGCACCGACCACCACGTATCGCAATGCCCTTCATGATGAAATTGTCCGCTCGGTTGATTTTGCTAACCGCGGCAAGAAAACTGCGAACTTCCACGTTCTTCGAGAAACTTCTATGCCCGCTATTTTAACAGAGAATGGTTTCATCGATACGGCAGCTGATGCTAATAAGCTCCGCAACGCAACCTTCCTTCAAGGCATCGCTCGCGCTCATGCGACTGGTCTAGAAGAAGCCTTTCAATTGAAAAAAAAAGCAAGTAATCTTTATAAAGTGCAGGCAGGAGCTTTCAAAGTGAAAGCCAATGCAGATGAATTAGCAGCCACACTTAAATCCAAAGGCTTTGACGCGTTTGTTGTATTAGACGGTGGCATGTTCCGAGTGCAAGCCGGGGCTTTCCGTACAAAGCAAAATGCAGATGATCTCGTCGCAAGATTGAAGCAGGCCGGTCACGACGCATTCGTTTTCCAATAAGCTGAAGCTGTTGTAACGAAACAAACCGGCTCAAGTCTTCTGCTGAGCCGGTTTGTTGTGTATTCATTTATGCTAAGATGTTAACGACAAATTGAGACCATGTTTCAAGACGATCGAAGTATTCAGGCTTTTTCAAATCGGCTGCTTTCATCCATTTTCCTGAGATTTGATCTGTTTCTTTTACTTCCACATGAGCACCCGGAGATAGTTCAAGCGCTGATAACAGTCCGATGTGCACACGGCCGACACTGTTGTCATCGTCATTGATTAAACCAAGGGTTTTCATTTCAAGTTTGTCTTCTTCTTGAATAGAAAGTTCTTCGTCGAGCTCACGATCTGTATTTTCTTTTAGAATCTCAGCAAAGTTTTTTCCTTCGATGAAATTCATATGCCCCCCAAAGCCAAGAGATAACTTATGATGTAAGCGAGTCTCTCCTCCGCCTTGAAGTCTTTCGTATACGTACACTTCGTCCTCACGCTTAATCACGACATAAGGAATCGGCTGCTTGAAGTCAGGATTTTCTTCTGCATCGCCTCTTCGCATTTGCTCGAAGTGCTCTTCGATTTCTTTCATAATGGTGCTGATTGTTTTCTCTTCACTGTTCACACCATTAAACGCAAGTGATTCGTTTTGGAACACGCGTGCGCGTGGTGCAACTAAAATGATTTCGTCCATTTTTCCCATGTTCGGTAACCTCCAGTATGTAACACATTGTTAGAAATGGCAAAAAGCCAAAACGAGTAATGCGTTTTGACTTTTACGCTTTCCTTATGATTCATCTCCAAAGAAGAAGTCGTCATCTTTTAACGGCTCAACTGTTGCTTTTTTGTAGCCGTTCCCTTTCATTGAGAAAAAGTCATGCGACTTTGTTTTTGTATTGAGTCCGTTCAATACAATAGGGTTGATCTCTTCTTCTTCAAAGTAAGGGGCAAATCCAAGGTTCATTAACGCTTTATTGGCATTGTAACGAATGAACTTTTTCACATCATGCGATAAATTGACTTGGTCATAAATATCTTCAGTGTAATGAAGTTCATTTTCATAAAGCTCGTTTAAAAGGTCAATTGAGAAATCATACAGCTCTTTTTGCACGTCAGGTGTTTGTTTGTTGTAAATTTCTTGTGCTAATAATCCAACGTATACACCGTGAATCGCTTCATCACGCAAAATTAAGTTGATGATTTCACCACTTTGCATGAGCTTTCCTTGTCCATAGAAATAAAGCGGGTAGTAAAAACCACTATAAAATAGGAAGCTTTCTAAATAAACAGAAGCAACCATTGCTTTAAAGAGAGAAATAGGATCGTCCTTTTGTATCGAACGGTATAAACTGACAATCATATCTGCTTTCTTTTGCAGGAATTTATTCTTCTTGACCCATTCAAACACTTCACTGATCGTTTCAGTTGGTGCGAGTGTCATGAAGATATTGGAGTATGATTTCGCATGCACCGCATTTTCCATCATTGCCATAAAGTTGAGTACAGCTTTACGCTGATGGCCGTCCACATGTTCAGCAACAATCGGCATTCCTGTATTTCCTTGTTCTGTGTCGAGTAAAGTCAGTCCAGCAAGTACCTTCATGTACGTATCTCGCTCTTTTTCACCTAAATATTTCCATGTTAAGAGATCTCCGTTTAAGGAAATCTCTTCTGGAAGCCAGAACTGCTTCACATTTTGGTTGTAAAACATTTGTGTAAAATCGTCTTCGTGTTTTGACCAGTTGGCTGCATCATAAATTTTTGTCACGTTAAACTCTCCTTTAATCAAACAACACAAGAAAGACAGCCTTCCTGCCCTGTATCCTTCGTTCTTGCATAATAAAGTGTCTTAATGCCTTTATGGTGTGCATAAAGATCGATGCGGTTTAAATCACGCGTTGTCATCGTATCTTTTAGGAATAGTGTAAAGCTGATTCCTTGATCCACGTGCTGCTGAATTGTTGCGATCATATCGACCACTTTAAACATGTCCATATCGTACGCTTCTTTATAGAAGAACCAGTTTTGCGCTGAAAGACCTGGCATTGGGTAATAGGTTTTGCTGTTGCCGTATGTTCTTTCTTCGATACGTTCCATAATTGGCATAACAGAGGCTGTTGCCGATTGAACATAAGAAATGGAACCTGTTGGTGCAATACATAAACGATAGCTGTGATACATGCCATTTTCCGCTACAAATTCTTTGAGTGCTGCCCAGTCTTCTTTTGTTGGAATGTGCATGCCTTCAAATAGTGCTGCTGCTTTTTCTGTTTTTGGTGTGAAATCATTCTCCACGTATTTATTGAAGTACTCACCAGTTGCATAGCCAGAGCCTTCATAACGATGGAATGTTTCTCCTTTTTCTTTTGCAAGCTCACTTGAGCGTTTAATTGAATAATAGTTCACCATCATAAAGAACGTATTTGCAAAATCTCTTGCTTCTTCACTTTCATAGGCAATTTGGTTTTGAGCTAAATACCCGTGAAGATTCATCGCGCCAAGTCCAATTGACTTCATCGCTTTGTTCGCTTTTCGAACAGCCGGTGCATTGCGAATGTCCGTTGTTTCAGACACAAGCGTTAGTGAGTCTGTTGCAAGCTTGACTGTTTTTTCGATCGATTTGTTTTTCATGACATTCATGATATTTAATGAACCAAGGTTACAAGAAATATCAAGACCGATTTCATCTTCTTGATCATAGTCCGTGTAAGAAGAAACCTCTGAAGCCTGAAGAACTTCTGAGCAAAGGTTTGAGAATTTCACTCGTGAAATATGGTTCAAGGCATGCTCTCTGTTTACATTATCTTGGAACATGATATATGGATAGCCTGATTCTGAGCGTAGAACAGCCAATTTTTCAAGAAGCTTTCTCGGATTGACTTTTTCTTTTTTGACTTTCGGGTTTTCTACAAGCTCGTCATACATTTCTTCCATGTCCATCTCATCAAGATGCTGTCCATATTCTTTATAGACTGTATGCGGATAGAAAGTGTAAGCTGTTTTATCTTCTCTAGCAAGCTCGATAAATTTATCCGGGATGACGACTCCAATAGACAGAGTTTTCACGCGAACATCTTCATCGGCAGAGATTTTTTTCGTATCTAAGAAATCATTGATATCTCTGTGGAAAATATTCAGGTAGGCACTGCCTGATCCTTGTCTTTGCCCCATTTGATCTGCATATCTGAATGCATTATCAAGAAGCTTCATCACGCCGACGACACCTTTTGTCGCGTTTTCTACATCTTTGATTGCTTCGCCTTTTGCACGAAGTTTTGACAGGTTCAAACTGACGCCGCCGCCTAATTTTGACAGCTGCATGGAAATATCAATCGCTCTTGAAATATCGTTTAGTGAGTCATTTACTTCAAGCAAGAAGCAGCTCACAAGCTCACCGCGTCTTTTACGTCCAGCGTTCAAGAAGGTTGGTGTACTTGGCTGGTACTCTTGATTGATCATCAGTTCTACAAACTCAAGTGCTTTTTCTTTATCTCCACCCGCAAAGAAAAGTGCTACAACTGAAATGCGGTCTTCATAGCGTTCAAGGATTTTCTTTTTATCATTTGTTTTCAGTGCATAGTCATTGTAAAACTTAAATGCACTCATAAATGATGGGAATCTAAACTTTTTGGCATATGCAGCTTCAAAGACTTCTTTAATGTCTGCCATGCTGTATTGTCTTAAGAATTCTTCCTCATAGTAGTCGTTTTCTATTAAGTAATCAATCTTCTCTTCTAGATTGTGAAAAAAGACCGTGTTTTGATTAATGTAATCTACGAAATAACTATGTACAGCTTCTTTGTCCTTATCGAACTGAAACTTTCCTTCTTTTTGAATCATAATCTCGTTATTTAGTTGTATCCACTTTGGAACCTGATTTTGTGACAATTCTTTCTACCTCCTGTGTAAACAATTCAACATCCCTTTTTGTTCCGCTTAGTTCAAAGGTGTGCAAAATAGGAACTTGATATTGTTTAGAAATCGTATCGGCGCTTTTTGCAAAATTATCTCCCCACACTTTGTTGCCACTCACCGCAACACCTAGTAAAAGGTGAGCATTTTTCTCTAAAAAAGACTGAGTGGTACTAGGGACTTGTCCAAATCCTGTCGTAAAGGTGACGAGAATAAACGGCGTATCCAAAAACTCTTCTCCAGTCAATTTTCGTTTGTCTGTAAAAGGGGTCTTGTCCAAAAAGCGTTGAACATTTCCTGTTTTTGAATCAAATACGATTTGAATCAATTCCATCACGACCTAGTTTTTAGTATTGTTGATCATTTCGCTATTCACTATATATAGTATACTATGTTTTTTCAAAACACAACATATAGATGTTCGAAACGAAAAAAATCAACCAACCCGGCCGAACCTTCATAGCCGAACTCGTACGTTCAAATAAATAGAGCAGAACAGGATCTAAAAATAGACTGCTCTACTCCCTATTCAACTGAAACCGAAATCTATCATAACACGAAAAAAAATCGCTTAGTAGACTAGACTTTTTGTTTTATTTTTTGTAGGCATCGCACTGTAAATCTTCTGACACTTCTGTAATTTCTACTTCAACACCTAATTCTTTTAGCACCGCTTCAAGCGCAGAGACGATTGAAGCTTCTCTCACTAATTCTTTCCCATTTACAGAAACACTCGTTCCATATTCGAAACAGGAATCGTCTTCACAAGTTTGTTCCCAATGATTAATTTTAATTTTATGTGTCATGAACTCATCCTTTTCTGTCTAGATGTCTGATGCATGATTATAGTGTAGCGGCTTCACATTCATTTGTAAATTTACGTGCTTACTCTTCTTCATCAGAGCCATCATCATATTCTTCGCCGTCCCATTCATCTATGTATTTCGTTGTAACGAGAGTCAGCTCTCCTTCTTTTTCATCAAACCGGTACACATGTACTTGATCATCTTTCACAACAGCAAAATGATTATTTTTTAGTGCAGCAGATGATGGTAAAATTCCATCTGCATTTTCATGAGAATGGTTATTCCAACTTTCTTGTCTCGTTTCAATGTTTGAGATAGCGCACGATCCAAACAAGACAACAATTCCAATCAAAAGGAGGATCACTCTAATCCTTCTTAATTCAAGCTCTGCATTTTCCATATGAATCCCCTCACCCTTCTAATATCCAATAAGGAATTATACGGAAAATTGGCAGAAAAGTTTCATTGCATACAAAATAGCCCCTCTGCACTGACAAAAAACGTAGCGGGTTCCGGCCGGTTTATTCGCAGAGGCATGGGGCTATTTTAAATACAACATATCCTATTCTAATTCTAGATTTACATTCTTTTGAGGTGCAAATGTAGAAATGGCGTGTTTATAAATAAGCTGCTGCTTCCCTTCTGTTTCAAGCAGCACCGTGAAATTGTCAAACCCTTTCACTTGACCGCGAAGCTGAAAGCCATTCAGCAAGAATACTGTGACAAATGTATTGTCTTTGCGGATCTGATTCAAAAACTGCTCCTGAATATTAATCGGTTTCATGTTTCGTCCTCCTTGATTCTGATAACTACAGTTTCGCTTTAAGTCCAAGCTTTCCTGCTATATATGCGAAAATTTCCTCTTTTTTGTCTGAAAAGTGGCAAGGCGGTGTCATATCAAACCAAGTGACCGCCATTTTATTACGGAACCACGTGAACTGACGCTTCGCATATCTACGGGAATTTTGCTTTAATTGCCCGATGGCTTCATCAAGTGAGCAGTCACCTTGAAAATAGGCATACAGCTCTTTATAACCAATGGCTTGAACAGACTGACAATCCTTCAAGCCAGATTGATAAAGTGCTCTCACTTCTTCAATCAAGCCCTCATCTATCATCATATCAATTCTTTGATGAATGCGCTCGTACAAAACCTCTCGATCCATTTTCAGCCCAATGAAGGCTGTATCATAAAGAGGAACTTCTTGATGCCCGTTTTGCATCTCCGACATTTTCTGACCTGTTGTATGAATCACTTCCAGCGCCCGGATCACGCGGCGGACGTTATTTGGATGAATAGCGTTTGCCGCATCAGGATCTACTGCCTTTAGCTTTTCGTGCAGCAAAAGCGCGCCGTGCTGCTGTTCAAAGAGCGTCATTTCTTCTCTAAAAGCAGGATCACTTTTCTCATCCGTAAATGTGTAATCATATAAAACAGATTGGATATAGAGGCCTGTTCCGCCGACAATCATTGGCGTTTTCCCTCTAGCGGCAATCTCTCTGATTTTCGAACGAACCAGCTGCTGAAATTCAGCTGTCGAAAAAGATTCGTCCGGCTGTTTAATATCAATTAAATGGTGCGGGATGCCATTCATTTCTTCGGGAGTGATTTTAGCTGTTCCGATATCCATCCCTTTATAAATCTGCATAGAATCCCCGCTGATAATCTCTCCATTAAATGCTTTGGCTATATCAATGCTCAATTTGGTTTTGCCGACAGCCGTCGGCCCTACTAACACGATTACTGGCTGCTTCGCTTTATTCATAACATCACTCACTTTTACAAAACTGCCTACAGTATAGCATAACTTTTCTTACTCTCCTATATGTTGCCCATCACCAGCCAAGCGGTTCATTTCCAACCACTTCATACGTTTTTCCTTTTAAACGATGCTTATGGGTTGGCCGATTCTCATCTGGACTATAGACGACACCTCCATATGGGATGGGAACAGAATCGAGATAGGCAGAATAGGTGACTTCCTCAATCTCGTGATAATGCGTTCCATCCACTCTCGGAATTGCAGGCCCTGTGATACCGTAGTACCTGTGGAAGTGTCCTCTTTCAAAGGAGGTGATTCCGCGATAAAAATGAGTATGCCGGTCGGTACTGCTTCCATTTACAGGCTGAGAAATACCTTCTATTAAATGATAATGCCCCTCCGTTACATCTGTACGTGCTTTATATGCATGAGCATGAGGCGGACACTTTGCCCAATCAGATGGATACAGGCCCATTTCTAACATTCCTCCTTATATTAGGCGTTCACCCAAACATATGTAGGCAACTGGAATACACTGATGTCAGTTACAGTGATTTTATGAGAAAGGAGCCTTTTATTATGAATTATTTTGACGCACCTCCATTTATTCAAGAAGAAGACATGAGAAGACCTTTTGGTTTTGGACGCCCTGGCTTTGGGTTTGGGAGACCTGGATTCGGCTTTGGACGCCCTGGATTCTTTGGACCTCCATTTTTAGGAGGTTTTGCTGGAGGCCTGCTTGCTGGATCTCTGCTTGCGCCAGGATATGGCTATGGATACCCTTATCCGCCGCCATACCCGCCATATGGACCATACCCTTGGTATTAAATTTGACGTTTAAGTGAAAACATCCGTTCATAAAATGAATCGATTGACACGCTCTTTTTTCATGGGTTAACATTTACTTTACCGACTGTTCAGTAAAGTAGGTGTTTTTTTTATGTCTAAAACCACAAAAGAGCCATTTTGATGCAGCTCACCGCCTGATATTAAAAGAAGGATTAAGACAGCTCTCCCTTCAGCAGATGGCAGAGCATGCTGGTTTTCAGAAATATTTCAGCTTGAACCGCTGAAAAGAGAGGATAAAAACCCTTTTACTTCATCGGATTTTACACCTATTAGAGGAGGGATGATCATGATCCTCGGATATCTTTTTTTGGCTGTGGCCATTTTCTCAGAAGCCATTGGCGCCGCGATGTTAAAATTATCTCATGGTTTTACGCGCTGGAAGCCTAGCGCGGTTGTTGTGGCTGGCTATACACTTGCTTTTTATATGCTGTCATTGACATTCAATATCATTCCGCTAAGCATGTCTTACGCAACATGGTCTGGGGTTGGTACGGTCCTCACGGCTATTTTTGGCGTGCTCTTTTTCAAAGAAACCTTGAACCAAAAAGCAGTCATTGGCATGGCGATGCTTGTCTCAGGGGTCGTACTATTAAATATGTCATAAAGGATGTGGGAGATGATGAAAGGAATACTCTACTTAACAGGAGCCATTTTGACGGAGGTTTTTGGCAGTACAATGCTGAAGCTTTCTCAAGGCTTTTCGCAGCTGCTGCCGAGTATCGGGGTACTGATCGGATTTGGATGCGCCTTTACTTTCCTGAGCTTGGCACTTAAAACCATCGAGCTCTCGTCTGCCTATGCAACCTGGTCTGGCGTTGGAACAGCTCTCACTGCTCTTGTAGGACTTGTGCTGTTTAACGAAACGATCAGCACGAAAGGCTACATCGGCCTTGTACTTGTCATCTGCGGCGTGATTGTCTTAAATCAGTCCAAGAAGCAAAAGAACGAAACCAACGCACAACTCGATCAAACCGAATGGACGTCATAAAAAAAGTCATTTTCTCCATATTTCAAGAGAAAATGACTTTTTTGTTTTAACGGCCGACTTGAATGGTTTCTTCTAAGGAAATGTTCACATTCCCCTGAACAGCTCTTGAAATCATACAAGAGCTTTCGGCTTTATGCGCAAGCTTTCGGGCCAGCTCAATATCATGTGCGGAAGCGGACTCTTTGAGGGTGATGACAGGACGATGAATGATTTCCTCATAAGTAAACACGCCATTTGTCACATCTACGACGGCTTCAGAGCTCATCGATAGATCCTCTTTCTCTAATTGACTTCGCTCCATCATGGCTGCAAGTGTAATGATATAACACGTAGCCGCTGCACCTAAGAGCATCTCATCTGGATTGGTTCCAATACCTGGACCGTCCATTTCCTTTGGAATCGAAATCTTTGTTTTTAATTGTTCACATGCGATTGTACCCACATCGTTACGCAGACCGGGCCAGCTTGCCTGAAGATGAAAATGATGACGCGCCATATCCGTCTCTCCTTTTGTTATCACTGTTCATAGTGTAACAAGAATTCCACTGCTTGTCTTAACATGTGCACAGCCCTTATGTATATTCTTCATCCAGCACTGTCCGAATCGCCCTGACATAACGATAGAATGTCTCGTTTTTTGTACTTGACCGCCTCCGAAAATCGAAACTGTCAAATAAAGCTTCACGCTGACTTCTACTAATCTCAAGCTGCACACTCTGCCCTGTTTTTGTAAGATTATTAATATTATGATTGCTTGTCCCGCTCAGGGTTGCGTGTGCGACAGCTAGTTCAGCAGAAAACCCGTTCCGCTCTAATGAGTTGACAATTTTCTCTGCACGGTCGTAATCTGTTCCGCCGACGAGAGTATGGTCAATTCCTTCCTCGCCTTTGTATCCATGCACTGCTAAAATGTAATCATGTGCTTTTGCCTGCGCGACGCCGATTGGCTCATCAAAGTTTGTACTTGTAATATGAAGTTCTGATGCATTCTCTCTTAGACCTTCAAATAAATACGTCGAAAAATCGTTGTCAAAAAAATGGACGATCTCGCTCACGCCGCCTTCGATCCTCCCGCCATGAGGTGACATCACAAGAAGGCGGCTGCCAGGCACTGGGTTGGCTGTAATGTTATAGCTGCTTGTTGATTCGTTTTCTTCAAGTTCTTTAAAATTTCGATAAATATCATTTGAACCGCTTTCGTCTTCCCCACCTGATGACACTGGCTCATCATGTTCCTGTGCTTGCATGGTATAATAAACGCCCCATCCGATCGCAAGCAGGAGAAGCAAAGCAAAAAACTTCTTCATTCCCGTTCTCCTTTAACAGATTTCTAAGCCGTTTCTATGATTTATATTGAATCATCATTTCTTATCATTTTTTCCACATTTTCTCTTCACGTTTGATCATAACACTCTAGATCATGAGATTCCTCAAAAATAAGATAATTGCATTTATATACACAGAAACGCCTCTCCTCTTTGAAAACAGAGTTAGAATAGTATGACAAAAAAATGACGTTATGTTTAATATGACCTAGTCCTATCCAGTCTGTTTTCTTTAATTCGGCTTTTTTTGATAAGGATTTGATTTTTTTCATCTGTAACGAGTCACATTTATATGAGCATTGACCCTGTCCACAGCCCTCCTTTTTCTGCAAAATCCTTTGTTTCACTGGTTCTCTCAGAAGAACTCTCCCACCTATCATCGGCAGATTCTATATGATTTCCACCTTTTTCTATTATTTTACAAAATGTAAGCGCTTTTCTTTTTTTGAAAGACATAAGCAAGCCGCCAATATAAAGAAAAGGAGGGACAAGAATCCGAACCAAGCAGTTCTCATTCTCATAACGTAAGAGTGTACGAGAATGGATAGCTGGAATGGAGGGCATCACATGTTTGGATTTTCTATGGTGCAAATGGTCAGAACACATGCTAGTAAACTAGATCAGCCTTTAAGAGAGACCGTTCTTCACCTTTATAAACCTTTTAAATGGACGCCATGCTTTCTTCATCGTTTTTTCGAAGGCAGGCTGAAGAAGAAAAAGAAGCTTCGTGTGATCATTGAATTTAAGGAAGGTGCAGCCGAGGCAGGGATTCAAAGCACAAAACAGTTCATGAAAAAAAGCAGAAAAACAAATATAAAACGGCATTTTTCACATATCGACTGCTGCGCTGCTGATTTAACGCCTGCTGCTTTAGAGGAGCTATTAACAAACGGTGAGCATATTCGTAAAATTTATTTAGACCGGAAAGTTCATGCGTTGCTGGATGTAGCCACACAAGCGAGCCATGCTGAAGAAGTCACCCGAAACGGGACAACTTTAACCGGAGAAGGCATTACGGTCGCTGTCATTGACACGGGAATTTATCCACATGAAGATTTAGATGGAAGAATTCGAGATTTTGTGGATTTAGTCAAACAAAAAACAAAGCCTTATGATGATAATGGCCACGGTACTCACTGCGCGGGAGATGTCGCTGGAGACGGAGCCGCCTCAGACGGCTTATACAAAGGACCTGCCCCAAAAGCAAATCTGATTGGCGTGAAAGTGTTAAATAAACAAGGGGCTGGATCACTTTCTACTATTATAGAAGGTGTTGAATGGTGCATACAATTCAACGAAGACAACCCCGATGATCCGATTCATATTATCAGTATGTCGCTGGGCGGAGCTGCGCAGCGTTATGATGACGAACAGGACGATCCAATGGTGCGTGCTGTCAATGCGGCTTGGGATCAAGGGATTGTTGTATGCGTCGCTGCCGGAAACTCTGGTCCTAACAGCCAGACGATTGCAAGCCCTGCTGTCAGTCAAAAAGTCATTACGGTCGGAGCCTACGATGACAGAAATACACCAGAATCAAGTGACGATGTCGTGGCACCGTTTTCAAGTAGAGGACCAACGGTTTACGGGGAGGCAAAGCCTGATATCCTCGCACCTGGAGTAAACATCGTTTCTCTCAGATCACCAAGGTCCTTTTTGGATAAACTTGATAAATCAAGCAGAGTCGATCATGATTATACAACGTTATCTGGCACATCGATGGCAACACCGATTTGTGCTGGTATTTGCGCTCTACTACTAGAGCATTCACCAGATTTAACACCGGATGAAGTCAAAACCCTGTTAAAAGAAAATACAAGCAAGTGGTCTGGGGATGACCCGATGGTTTATGGAGCAGGTGCAGTTGACGCAGAAAAAGCAATCAAAGAATAAAGAAAAAAGCCCTTTACGTTTTGCGTAAAGGGTGTTGTTTGTCTCATTTTTAAGTGTGAAGTCTTTCATCTACTTGAGCAGCTGACATGTTATGCTTCGTTCTCATACATCTCATCTCCTTTTTGAATGTGCGTACGCGCTTCGATCACAATCTCAAAAAAAGTGGAGGATTCCTTGTACATGTCGCGTTCCTTATAATAATTAGCCGCATCAAGTGCTAATTCCTCTAAATCAGCAAACATTTTTTTATTTCTCAGACCAAAAAGGGCCGACCTCAATTGCTCACAGCCGTCTTTCTCTATATAGAGCGCCTGCAAAAATTGGAATTTCAACTGATAAATTTCATCTTCCAATACACAAGCCTCTTTCATTCCTGTAGATATGGCCTCGCCTGCCCGCTTGATATCTCCGAGTTTAAAACAAGTAAGGGCAAGTGAAAACAACGATTTGATCATCGTGGATGCTTGATCTTTCTGATAAAGTGAAATGGCTTGTTCAAAAAAGACAGTCGCTGTATGGTACGTTCCCATACTATAATGACAAGTGCCTAAGTTATTAAGAGCCATTGCTTTAAAGTAAGATGTGCATTCTTTTTGTTCCATTGCTTCACAGACCTTTAACGCTTTTTCTAAATAAGGAAGCGCTTTTTGATACTGATTAACATCAATCCAATTACCTGCCATGACAAAATCACATTGAATGCTTCTTTTTCCATAAAGCTGATGTTTCTTGTAGATGTCTCTTGCCTTTTTAGCGTAGTGCATGGAGAAATAGGTTTGTTTCATATGATAGTATACTTCTGCGATTTTATAGTAAAATTCTGCTTTTTCGATCTCATCTGTCACTAAAATCAGTTGATGTTCCGCATGCTTGTAATATGAAATGGCCTCGATATACCGGCGCTGGATAAACGCATACATTCCATGAAAAAAATGAAAATAATAGCCGAGTAAGCCTGTCATTTCATCTTCTGCATCGTCAATTTCTTTAGGAAAGGACACTGCTTGAAGCGTTTCACTCCCTGCATGGACTGGCGCTAAGTGCTGAAGCATCATTTGATGGCGAAAATCCATTAGAGAATAGTATAGGAGTAAATCTTGATCCTCTTCCATATCATGAATTTCTTCTTCAACAAGGCGCTTCATGCCGTTTGCCTGTTCAACTTCAAATTTGCAAATATGCGTGTACCATTGATTGATCTTTACACCTACTTCGGAAGATGGTATTTTGTGTGCCATCCACTTCAGCCCCATTCTATCATATCAAACTGATAACTATTATTTTACATAATTTATGTTTTCAAGGCAAATTGTAAGTTATTACATATTTTATGTTCAAATCGCATATTCCTATCTTTTTTACCAAGTTTAAATAGAGCACTTTTGCCCATCAAACTTTTTTACGCAGACGGATCGAATTCTCTTAGTACTTCTTTTAACGCATTAATATAGCGTCTAAATGCTTTTTTCTTTCCTTTTCTCGTCTCAAAATTATCAAAAAAAGCTTCTCTTTGCGCTGTACTAATTTCGAGCTGAACGCTTTCACCACTCGCATTTCGATTATTTATATTTTTGGGATCTGTACCAGAAAGCCGTTCGCCTTTTTGTACCATTTCTGCGGAAAATCCCCGATCTTTTAGTTCTCGTACAACTGCTCTTTGCATTTTTTCATTTGTGCCGCCAACGAGCGTGTGTCTTTTATCACTTTTATAGCCGTGGATGGAAATTGAAAAAGGATACGTTTTAATCATTTGAACCAAAATGGGTTCATCAAAATTGGTACTCGTGATATGCAGGTCCCGGTTATTGTCTTGCTTTGTACCTTCAAACAAATACGTAGAGTAGCTTTCTTGAAAGGCTTCTACAATTTCACTTGTTCCTGGTTCAATGTCACCTCCATGAGGAGAAAATACAAGTAAATCACTTCCGCCCTTTTCGTGAAATTCTATCTCATAACCGTCTCTTTCATATCGCATGAGCTGTTTAAAACTTTCATATTGATCGCCTTGTTTTCGCTCTTTTTGATACTTTTCTACCTCTTGATGCTGCTGCTTTTGCTCTTTTTTTTCTTGAACAGAATGGCTGCATTTCACCATTAAAAGAGTACACAGAATAAGAAAGATGAATCCACATATTAGTAGCCTTTTCATTTCACCGCTCCTTTTTTCTCTTAGGTGTCATCTTACCGCAATATTTTACTATCAATGGCTTAGAAAATTCAAAGGTTGTCCGGCTCATTTGAATGAATCAGGAGAAGTTACCTGTTTTTCATATGATCTAGGTATTTCAGAGGTCTTTAAATTTTTGTTGTGAACGTAAAAACTAAATCGTATGACCTCATTTCAATTTTAGTTAAAACCACCTACAAAAATGGCAATATTACTCTTTTTTTCAAACAAAAAAGCTGTAAACAAAGAAGTAGTCCCCTTCAGTTTACAGCTAGTCTCTGTATATCATCATTACATTCTTAATTCATTCTCTAAAGCTGTCATCACTTCATCTTGCGTCAGTCCCTGTGCAAGTGAAATCTCACTCACTAACATGCCTCTTGCATCTTCAAGCATCTTCTTTTCACTTGAATTTAACGCTTTCTTCTGATTTCGTCTCATTAGATCTTTGACAACGTCTGCACCATCTTCGATCGCACCTGTTTTTAGCTTTTTCAGATTTTCATCATATCTTTGCTTCCAAGTAAGCGTGTCGTCGTTTGTTTCTTCTGCAAAATTGTTCATCACAACTTTCAGCGTTGCTTGATCTGCTACCGGACGTATACCTAGTTGATTGATTCTGCCTTTTGGGACCATCATCTGCATATTCGGCATTTGAATCAGGAAATATTCCTGTGTCTTACCTAAAATCTCTTTTTCTTCCATTCCTTCAATCACACCGGCTCCATGCATTGGATAAACAATTTTATCACCTATTTGAAACAAATCCGCCACCTCCGAAAGTATTCACAATATCATTATAACACATTTCATCAGAGGATAAAAATTTATATTTTATCATGTTAATTTAGCACTAGTCAATTCTTTTTATTTGAGTTTTTTTAGAAAAAGCCTTTTTTTATAAAAGAAGCATGAGCATCCAGTCCTCATGACTCTTTCTTGCATATACTAGCATTGAGTCACATTTAGGAGGGATGACAATGTGCAAATGCAAGTGCAAACATTCCCACTCACACTGCCATAAAAAGCATGACGATCATTGCCATGAGGATCCATGTAAAGAAAAAAAGTTTTGTCATAAAAAAGATAAATGGTTTGAGAGCGATTTTTGGGATACCTCTCGAAGCTACGATCCCTGTTATTTTCCTAAAAGTGTCTGCAGCAGATGTAAAAAGCGTCGCAGAAGAAGACACAGCTACACAATTTAACGCTTGACGCTTTACCTGCTTTTCCTTTTCCCGGCTGAAAAGCCGGTTTTTTTCTTTCATATGGATAGGCTCATGAAGCAGATCTGTCTCATAGGATATGGCAACCTGACATAAAGGATGAGATATACATGAACGATATGAACAGCCAAATGAATCATTATCACCAAGAAAATCCCTATCACACATTTGAAAATGTGTATACAGCCAATCATGAGCATATGATCGCGCCAAACATGCATGATCATATGAATATGCCAAACCATTATCATAGCGGCAAAAAAGATGTGTATAACGCGCACCATCCACATCATCATTCAGTTTATTCACCGTTCCCAAATCAGCATGATACCTTTTCAAAGCATGTTCCAATGAAGGATCACCATCATCTAGGCCATTATGGTGGATATGGGATGATGCCACACCATCCATATGGTTATCAAGATATGCATATGATGATGCCAACAAACCAGCAAATGCCAGGCCATTATTACGGAATGAATCAACCAAATGCGCTATTTCCCCGCTATTACTAAAGAATGACAAAATAAGGGTATAATATCCCATTTAATACCATATGGTAATATGGTAACATTATAGGTAAATAATGGGTGTAATCATCTATTATTTACCTATATTCAACAAGGGGGAAGGAAAAAATGAAAAAAACATGGACGATTCTTATGATGGGGATGCTCACATTGGTTATGGCGCTGTCAGTACCGCTTTCTGCATCTGCTGAGGAAGCCGGCAAAGCAACAACTAATGCAAAACCAGCTGCACTTTACGCAAAAATTACAGGAGCAAGTAAGCAGGAATGGTCTTTTTCTGACATTGAGCTGACATACAGCCCAAATTCTGTTCTAAGTCTTGGTGCGGTTGAGTTCACTCTGCCAAAGGGTTTCCAGGCAACAACTAAAGACATTATGAACGGCAAAGCATTAAAAGACAGCTATATTTTGAACAACGGACAAACCGTTCGTATTCCGCTCAGACTGGATTTACTTGGAATTTCCAAATATACATTAAAGCTTTCACATAAAGTACTTCCTGCTGCAGGTACATACACGTTCCGTGCAGAAAATCGAGCCATCAGCATCGGTTCCACATTTTATGCAGAAGATACGATTGATATTAATACACGACCAGTTGTGGTCACACCGCCAGATCCTTGCGGATGCTAAATAAAAAAGCGCTCTGATTAGAGCGCTTTTTTTATATCACATCACCCGTTTAAACATTTTCTCCATCTCATATGTCGAGTGATGAATGATGATCGGCCGGCCGTGCGGACAGGTGAATGGGTCCTTCGTTTGCCGAAGTTCATCTAATAAGGCTTTGATTTCATCATGACGCAAATGACGATTTGCTTTGATTGAGCCTTTGCAGCTCATCATAATCGCCGCTTCTTCTCTTAGTTTCTTGATATCAACACGTTTTTCATCAAGCACTTGCTCTATAATCTCTTCGATCAATTCAGCCTCTTCACCTTTTGGAAACCATTGCGGATGCGACCGAACGATGTAGCTACCTGAACCAAAGGGCTCTAAGAAGACCCCCACTTTCGCGAGAATATCCTTATGCTCTTCAATGATCAGCATATCGTTTTTAGAGTAGTGAAATGTTAAGGGGACGAGCATTTCTTGCACTTCCTGTTCGATCTCTCCCACCTTCTCACGATAATACTCATACTTGATTCGCTCTTGAGCCGCATGCTGGTCGATGATATAAAGCCCTCGTTCATTTTGAGCCAAAATATATGTGCCGTGCATTTGCCCAATTGGATACATCACAGGGACGCGTTCGTTTTCAGGAATCGTTTCTGTCACATCTTCATGCAGTACCGTCTCTTCATATTCAAGTGAAGCGGCGGATTCCTCTAAATGAACACGCTCAGATGAGGCTTCTTCATAAAATACTGGGGATGATGCTTCTGCCTTCTCTTGTTTAGGCATTCCGTATGCATCGGTATGACTTGTCTCGTATACGACCGACTCGTGCGGCTCCGGCTGATAGGTTAGCGGTGTTTCCGCTGGGCTTGCGTTCCTTTGTTTCGCATCAAAGGTTAAGGATTGCTGCTCATTTTTCACAGCTGGCATTGGTGCTTTTTTTGGTACTGAAGCACTTGGAATGAGCTGCTGCTTTTGAAATACTTCCTTAATTCCTTGTTTAATCAGATCATGAAGTTCCTGTTCTTTACTTAGCCTCACCTCTAGCTTCGATGGATGAACGTTCACGTCCACTAGAATGGGATCCATCTTCATCTCAATGAATGTAATTGGATGACGGCCAATCGGAAGCAGCGTGTGATACCCTTCATGGATCGCTTTCACGAGCGGAAAATGTTTGACATATCGGCCGTTTACAACAGAAGACATATAATTCCGTGATGCCCTTGTCACTTCAGGTAACGAAATATATCCTTTCACTTCAAAATCAAGTGATTGTACGTGAAGCGGCAGCATTTTTTTAGCCACAGCTGTCCCGTAAATGGCCGCAAGTACATGACGTACATCTCCGTTTCCATTCGTCTGTAGCAGGACTTTCCCTTGATGACGCAAACGGATCGATACTTCGGGATGAGCTAGCGCAATTCGATTGACAACATCCGATATATTGCCAAGTTCCGTATGAACGGTTTTCATGTATTTTAGGCGGGCTGGCGTATTGTAAAATAAATTGGTGACCACAATCTCGGTGCCGCGGCGGCCAGAGGTTTTTTTCTCTGAAATAATCTTCCCGCCTTGCAAAGCTAAGTGTGTCCCAGCTCCTTCACCAGTACTTGTTTTCATTTCTAGGTGAGAGACGGATGCAATACTTGGCAGCGCCTCTCCTCTGAATCCGAGCGTTCTAACACGAAACAGATCATTTTCATCTTTGATTTTACTCGTTGCATGGCGCTGGAAGGCGAGCTTACAATCTTCAGCATCGATTCCAACACCATTATCAATAATCCTGATAGAAGAAAGACCTGCTTCTTCTACATCGATTTCAATGACTGTACTTTTTGCATCGATCGCATTTTCCACAAGCTCCTTTACAACAGAAGCCGGACGCTCGACCACTTCACCTGCAGCAATTTTATTGGATAGGTCATCGGATAACTGAATAATCTTTGCCATTTCTGCTCACCTCACCCTACATTATAATTTCTTTTGCAATTCATACAGCTTTGTCATTGCTTCAAGCGGCGTCATATCCATTAGGTTGTAAGACTTTAATTCGTCGATGACCGCTTGATCCTTCTGTTTTAGCGCAGCTTTTGGCTGCGGTTTTTCTTCTACTTCAAAGAAAGAAAGCTGCTGTTTTTCTACAGTCTTTTCTGCTTTTGGTGCCGCAGATACGGTTGGAGTCACGTCATGTGATCCGCTCTCAAGCTCCGTTAAAATAGTCTGGGCTCTATTAATGATGGCATCAGGCAATTCAGCAAGCTGCGCTACATGAATACCATAGCTTTTATCAGCTGCACCTTCTTTGATTTGATGTAAGAAAACGACCGTGCCTTCATGCTCTTCAGCTCGCACATGAACATTTTTCAGCTCGCTTAATTGGGATTCAAGGACAGTGAGCTCATGGTAATGTGTAGAAAATAGGGTTTTGGCCCCAATATGATCATGAACAAATTCAATGATCGCCTGCGCAAGAGCCATTCCATCATAGGTGCTTGTCCCGCGTCCAATTTCATCAAATAAAATCAAGCTGTTTTTCGTTGCATGCACCATCGCATTTTTTGCTTCGAGCATCTCTACCATAAAAGTACTTTGACCAGAAATCAAATCATCTGCTGCACCAATACGTGTAAAGATTTGATCGAAGATTGGAAGCGTCGCCTTTGACGCAGGAACGAAGCAGCCAATTTGCGCAAGAATCGAGATGAGCGCCATTTGTCTCATATACGTACTTTTCCCTGACATATTCGGTCCAGTGATGAGTAAGGTTTGTCTGCCTTTTCCCATATGGCAGTCATTCGGTACATATTCCTGGTGATCCAGCACTTTTTCAACGACAGGGTGACGGCCATCTTTGACATCCACGTCATCCTCTGAGAATTCCGGCCGGATATAACGGCGCTTTTCACTGACAGTCGCAAAGCATTGAAGCGCATCAAGCTCGCTCATTTGTTTTGCAAGCAGCTGTAATCTAGGAATATAGCCTTTTACTTGCTCCCTGAGAGCTGTAAATAGTTCATATTCCAATTCGTTAATATTTGATTCTGCTTCAAGAATCAGTGCTTCTTTTTCTTTTAATTCAGGTGTGATATACCGCTCTGCATTGGCAAGCGTTTGTTTTCTTTCGTAACGCCCTTCCTCCAGCAGATGTGTATTTGCGCGTGTCACTTCGATATAATAACCAAATACTTTATTAAACCCGACTTTTAAGGAGCGAATGCCGGTATATTCTCTTTCCTGCTGTTCAAGCCGTGCAATCCAGTCCTTTCCGTTTCGGCTGGCATCACGGTATTCATCTAATTTTGCATTGTAGCCATCTTTAATCAAATTGCCTTCTTTTATCGTCATCGGCGGATTTTCATGAAGTGCATCTTCTAATAAATCAAGCAAATCACCACAAGGATCAATCTCATTCGCTCTTGATTTTGCCATTTCCTCTGGTAATGAATGAACGAGTTGTTTAATATCCGGTACTTGTTTTAGGGATTCTTTGAGCTGGATGAGATCACGGGCATTCACATTGCCAAATGCCACGCGGCCCGCTAAACGCTCAAGATCATATACTTGCTTTAATCGTTCGCGCAGATCCTCTCGCTCAAAGAAATGATCCATCAAGATTTGCACCATTTCCTGACGCTCATTAATTTGCGAAAGGCGAATAAGCGGCCGATCGATCCATTGCTTGAGCAGTCTGCCGCCCATCGCTGTTTTTGTTTCATCTAACAGCCATAATAAAGAGCCTTTTTTGCTTTTTGAACGAATCGTTTCTGTTAATTCAAGGTTTCGTTTTGAGTAAAGATCGATTTTCATCGTTTGTTCAAGTTCAAACACTTGAACTTTCTGAAGATGATCCAAACTTCTTTTTTGCGTTCTTCTTAAATAGGCATATAGTGTTAAAAATGACGTTTTTAACTTTTCGTCTAGATGGGAAACGAGACGCTCAGCTTCCTCTAATAATTGATCACTATCTTCGTATGAAATAGTTGCTTGGCAGCGTTCTTTAAGGGTTTTGATTGTTTCCTCATCCAGCTGTTTTGACACCACAATTTCTTTTGCACCGACAGAATAAATTTCTGATACGACTTCATCTAATCGATCGATGAAAGCTGCCATGTTTTCACCTGTTGATAAATCAGACAACGCAAGACCGTACCCATTTTGAAAGCTGGTAACAGACGCAATAAAGTTGTTCTCGTTTTCACTTAATCCTTTACCATCCATGACAGTACCTGGTGTAATCAGTTGAACGACTTCCCTTTTGACTACACCTTTTGCTGTTTTAGGGTCTTCCACCTGCTCACAAATGGCGACCTTGTAGCCTTTTGAAATCAACTGTTCTATGTATGCAGAAGCAGAATGATAAGGAACGCCGCACATTGGAATTGTGCCGCCGTCTCTGCTTGTTAACGTAATTTCTAGTTCTTGCGCGGCTTCCTTTGCATCATCAAAAAACATCTCATAAAAATCGCCTAGGCGAAAAAATAAAAAGGCATCTTGATAATCTGCCTTGATCTTTAAATATTGCTGTATCATGGGCGTATAACTTGCCATATTTCTAATCCCTCACTATATTACTTTCGAATTCATAACATCTCTAATTATAGCATAAAAAATCACCTTTTTTCTCCTAGATCAGGCACAAAAAAACTAGGGGGATATGCGCCCTAGTCATTCCTTACTCTTCTGTCTCACCTGCTAGGAATTCTGGATGAATATCCTCTAACTCCTCATCCACTTCTTCTTCCCACTCGTGATCATCTTTTTCTTTCCAGCTTGAATCGACCTCTACGACAATTTTTGTTTCACCGACTACCTCAGCAATGAATTCACGCTCTGCCTGAACGATAATTTTATTGCCATTTGGAGAAATGGTCACTTCTAAGCAATTGGGCTGCTGCAATACTTTCGCAATTACTTCGTGCTCATCATCAAGGAAATTTTTATCTTTATATCTCAGTTTAATGATGTCTACATACTTCACACGCTCTGTGACGACTTCTGTTTTCGTGTTGTCGGCGTAAGAGTACCATACGTTAATATCAAATGTTCCTTCGATCTCAACGGTTTTACCGACCTTTTCAGCATCATACTTATGATTAATGATCCAACCACCTAGGATGCTGGTTGGTTTTTGCGATGGAGAAATGGTGTGTGTGCTTTGGGTGAATTTCCTCCCTTTTGCAACCACCGCTTTTGTAATAATTTCTCTGTATTCAGACATTCCGGCATGCCTCCTTGTTCTTGATCGTTTTATCTTATGCTGGGCATTCGTCTAGTGTGTCACGATTTTGAACTTCATGTTCAATTAAATTCATTTCTGTTTCAGTGTATGCATGGTCGCCCATAAACTTGCCTTGAAAATTGGAAAAGTTGGAGAGTGAGAGGTTTGGAGGCGATGAAGCATGAAAAAGAATGGGTAGTGCTTTTCAAAAAATGTTAATAGGAAAGCAAAAAACCCCGCATCTGCGGGGTTTTCTCATTTAATGGAGCAACTTGGTGATGAGTTTTTCACTTTTGAACCGGTTTCTCCTAATAAGAGATCACCGCCGGTTGAAAGAATGATTTCATCTGTTACTTGATTTGAAATCGTGTGCGCCACAAGTTGAAGCAGGGAATTGACTTCCATTTGTGATTCTTTGAATTCTTGAATCACTGGGATGTCATCCAGTTCTTCTTGCAGGGCATCGATTTTTTCTTCGACTTGTTTTAAGGCTTCATGTTTGCCGTAATGCTTTAAGTTCACAGCTTGTTTTTGAAGCGCCTTAATTTGATTAATAATCGTTGAAATTTTTGTATTTTCATTGATTTGCGCTTCTGCTTTTTTGAAGAAATCAACTTCTTCCGTTTCAGAAATCATTTTAGCGAGCTCTCTTGCACGCTCGACAATCTCTTTCTTTGAATAAAGTGTCATTTTAATTCACCTCGATAGCTTCTCCAACCATTTCTCCGTCAAGAGACCAAGTTTTGGCTTGTGTGATTTTCACTTTGACGATGTTGCCAATCGCTTCTTTTGGTGCTTTAAAATTCACAAGCTTGCTTTTACTTGTATATCCGGCTAGGATCTCAGGGTTGTTTTTACTTTCACCCTCTACTAATACTTCGACAATCTGCCCTTCATATTCCTTCATTTTTTTCGCAGAAATTTCATTCACAAGTGCATTTAGGCGCTGCAGACGTTCTTTTTTCACACGCATTGGCACGTTGTCTTTCATTTTCGCTGCAGGCGTTCCCTCTCTTGGAGAATAAATGAATGTATAAGCAGCATCAAACTCAACCTCACGATAGAGGGAAAGTGTTTCTTCAAACTGCTCATCTGTTTCATTTGGGAACCCAACAATAATGTCCGTTGTTAATGAAGCATTCGGCATAGCTTCTTTGATTTTGCGCACAAGATCAAGGTAACGCTCACGGTCATATTTTCTCGCCATAAGTTTCAGCACAGAAGAACTTCCGGATTGAACTGGCAGGTGAATATGATCGAGAAGGTTTCCGCCCTTGGCAAGCACTTCAATTAAGTGATCATCAAAATCACGCGGGTGGCTTGTTGTAAAACGGATACGCGGAATATCAATTTTTCGCAGCTCATCCATCAGGTGGCCAAGACCATATTCCATATCTTCAAAATCTTTTCCATATGCATTCACGTTTTGACCAAGAAGGGTAATTTCCTTATATCCTTCTGCCGCTAAACGTCTGACCTCTTGAGTAATTTCATCTGGGCGGCGGCTTCTTTCTTTTCCGCGCGTGTAAGGCACGATACAGTATGTACAGAATTTATCACAGCCGTACATAATGTTCACCCAGCCCTTGATTTTACCTTGACGGGCTCTTGGAAGGTTCTCAATCACGTCGCCTTCTTTTGACCAAACCTCAATGACCATTTCTTTTGAAAGGTAGCATTCAGATAACAGCTCTGGAAGGCGGTGAATGTTGTGCGTGCCGAAAATCAAGTCAACAAACGGGTGTTTCTTCAAAATACGGCTCACGACAGATTCTTCTTGTGACATACATCCGCAGACACCTAAAATTAAATCTGGCTTTTCACGTTTTAATGCTTTTAAATGTCCAAGCTCTCCAAACACTTTATTTTCTGCATTTTCACGAATAGCACAAGTGTTTAATAAGATGACATTTGCATCTTCCGTTGAGTTTGTTGGTTCATAGCCAAGCGCCATAAAAATACCAGCCATCACTTCTGTGTCATGCTCATTCATTTGACAGCCATATGTGCGAATATAAAACTTGCGGCCGTTTCCTAACCCTTGAAACTGCTCGTCAATTTGAAATTGATTGTATTCGACTTCTTCTTTACCCCGTTTTTTTGCATCTTTTAAGGAAGGCGGAATGTACACAGCTTCAAAATATTTGCTGTAGTCCTTCTCGGATTTTTTGTCCGATGAACTTACTTGTCCGCTCGCTTTTCTCTGCTCTTCATTCATGAATTTGTACTCCTTTCAAACCAAGTTCCACCCTACAGTATAGACTATTTTGTGATGAATTGAAAATAAATCATATACGGTTCTTCTATGAAAATTACCTATTAGTCATAACCATTTTTCACAAAAAGAAAAAAGAGAGCCTGCGCTCTCTCAATCAAGTATGTTTAGTTTTTTTGCTTCTTCTTCAATGATTGTCAGTGCCCGGTCTAGTTCTTCTTTTGTGTGCTCGGCTGTGATGATGGCTCTAATTCTTGCCTTGCCTTTTGCTACAGTTGGGAAGGCGATGCCTTGGGCAAACACGCCTCGTTCTATTAAAGCCTTTGAGAAACGAAAAGTAAGTGCTTCGTCTCCAATCATGATTGGGATAATCGGTGTCTCTGTTCGGGCGACTTGAAATCCAAGGCTGATGACTTTTTCTTTAAAATAAGCGGCGTTCTCCCAAAGTGTATCGATTCGCTCCGGTTCATCTAACAGCACTTCAATCGCTTCTTCACACGCTCTAGTCACAGCTGGCGGATGAGAGGTACTGAATAAAAACGGTCTTGCTTTATGCTTTAAATAATCAATTAAAACCGCTGAACCAGCCACATAGCCGCCGAGCACTCCGACAGCCTTACTAAGTGTCCCGACCTGAATGTGCACTCTGCCGTCGAGTTTAAAATGGTTGACCGTTCCGCGGCCATTCTCACCAAGCACGCCCGAGGCATGCGCATCGTCTACCATCACAAATGCATCATATGCTTCTGCGAGCCTGACGATCTCAGGAAGTGGCGCGATATCTCCATCCATCGAGAACACACCGTCTGTAACGATGAGGCGGACGCGGTAATTCATTGATTTTTTCAAAATCTTCTCCAGCTCTTCCATATTGGAATGACTGTATACCTTTTTATCTGCTTTTGTTAATCGGATGCCATCAATAATTGAGGCATGATTCAGTTCATCCGAAATGACAATATCATCTTTTGTCAAGATACTGGATAAGACCCCTTGATTGGTCGTAAAGCCTGATTGGAACACAAGTGCTGCTTCTGTCTTTTTAAATGCAGCAAGCTTTTTTTCAAGACGTTCATGCATCGTCATTGTGCCGGCGATGGTACGTACAGATCCTGTACCCGCACCGAATTCATCGATTGCCTCTTTTGCTGCTTTCATCAGCCTTGGGTGTGAGGTGAGCCCTAAGTAGTTATTTGAGGAGAGTTGTATGACAGATTGTTCATTTAATGTAACAGTGGATGATTGTTTTGAGTCGATCTCTTTCAAAGTTTGGTGGGTGCCTTGCTGCTTCATTGTTTCCAATTCATCTTGTAAATACGTGAATTCTTTCATCATTTCTTCCCCCTTTGATATGATGGCATCATCAGTACGACTTTTCCGCACGTACCGCTTTGCATAAGTTCAAATCCCTTTTGGAACTCTTCAAATGGCAGTGTATGAGTGACAACTGGCTTTACATCAATGGTATTCGTTCTTAATAGCTCAGATACTTGACGCCACGTCTCAAACATTTTTCTCCCCGTGATCCCTTGCACGGTTAATCCCCTAAAAACAATTTGATTCGTAATATCAATTGTCACTGGTCGTTCTGGCAAGCTTAGTATATTGACTTTTCCTCCATTTGCACAAGCTTCGAGTGCTTGATTAATGGCAGCTGGATGACCTGACATCTCACATATCACGTCTGCCCCTTCCATCCGCGTGAGCTGCTTAATCATGGCGACTGGATCATCTTTTCCAATATCCACGATATGATCTGCACCCATTTTTCGGGCAAGATCGAGCCTGTATTCATTTTTATCAACAGCGAACACTTGAACAGCCCCGGAGGCTTTTGCAACAGCGATTGCCATTAAACCGATTGGTCCGCAGCCAAAAATCGCCACTGATTTACCTGAAACAGGTGTGTGCATTACAGTATGAACAGCATTTCCTAGCGGCTCTTGTATAGAGGCAAGCTCAACCGGCATTTGAGCTGGATTGTGCCACACATTTTGTTCAGGTACTTTGACATATTCAGCAAAACAGCCATCAATGTCTACCCCTAAAATTTTCGTTTCACTGCACAAATGCTGCTGCCCTGTTAAGCACATATAACATTGATTACATACAACATGCGTCTCAGCCGATACAAAGTCCCCTACCTTTGCTCGTGAGACTTGCTTCCCCACTTTAACAACTTCCCCTGTAAATTCATGTCCAAAAATGTAGGGCGCTTTGACTCTTCCCTTAGCCCAGTCATCCCAATTATAAATATGCACGTCTGTTCCGCATATCGAAGTGGCTTTCACTTGGATTAAAACTTCATGATCTTTGATTTCTGGAATCGGCATCTCCATCATCACCGCTCCGTAAGCGCTTTCTTTTTTAACAATTGCTTTCATCGTTCCACACATGACGTACAACCCCTTTGTTAAAAAACTTCTCCCAATCAGATTTTAACACGACTTATTTTAGTCGTAAATACCACTGTCTACTAGAAAAAGACAAATGAACACCCCACATATTTTTTTGGATATTTTTCTAAAAAAAAAGCAAATCTCCTTTCGAGCGGAGATTTGCTTTCATCGTCAGCGTTTCTTTGAAACGGCAACATATAGGGCTGGCACAATGAATAATGTCAGTATTGTTGAGAAAAAGACACCAGATACAATGCAGATGGCCAGCGGCTTAAAGAGTGGATCATGACTTAATGCAACAGGCATTAGTGCAACAAGTGCCGTAAATGCTGTTAAGAGAATCGGTCTAATCCTTGCTCTTCCTGCTTCAATGACAGCTGTCTGTTGATCAAACCCTTGCTTGCGCCGCTGCTCAATAAATTCGAAGAGGACGACCGCATTTCGGACGACAATACCAGCCAATGAGACAATTCCCATTGTTGCCATAAAGCTGAATGGTGTTTGTGTGACAAACAGTCCAATAATGGCTCCTGATACGGCTAAGTAAACCGTTCCTAGAACTAACAGCGGAAGCATCAATGAATTGAACTGGAATGCGATGGTCACATAAATGAGCAGCAAGACAACTGCAAATAAGAGACTAATTTCAATAAAGAACTGTGTCTGATTTTCATTTTCTCCACCTTGTGAAATGGTCAAATCCTTCGCTGAAGCACTTTTTCCCACTTGATTGACGACTTCTTTCATATCGTCTTTAAACGAATCTGATGCACCGGGATACGCCTTCAGCGTAATGGTCGGCACTCCATTTTCATGTGGAATGCTTTCGTACTGCTCTGTTTCTTTTTCTTTTACATATCGGCTAAGCGGCTCAAGTTGAGGCATACCGCCCTCATTTGTCTTCACAGGCACATTCATTTCTTTTAGCTTTAAACCATTTTGATGTGTGCCTATATCCTGTTTCACCACTAAATCGATATCATTTGTTCCTTGTTGAAAGGTACCTAATGGAATCCCTTCTGTCACAAGACCAAGCTGTCTGCTGACAAATTGAGCACTGAGCCCATCCTCTGCCATCCGCTCGCGGTTTAATTCAAAGGAGATCGTTTTCACCGGCTGATTGACATCGTCCGTAATCAAGCTTGCCCCTTTGTCTTTCATTTCATTTGTCAGCGTTTCTTTGACATCAATGAGCTTTGAAAAAGAGTCACCCGCAACCGTTACTGTCACTGGCGCTCCAGTTGGCGGCCCTTGTACAATGGTATTCATAAAGATTTCAGCCTCTTTGAATGTCTCTCGCAAAGGCTCGGTCATACGATCTATTAATACCTTACTTGTCATCTGATCATTGTCTACTCTCACGACAACCTGACCCGTGTGGTCACTTGCGTTTGAAATACTTTCATTAAACAGGTTCGGCACACCGCCGCCTGCAAAAACCGCCGTTTCTTCAATGCCTTTTTGCTGTTTGATCTCTTGTTCTATTTTCTTTAGTGTTTCATTTGTTTTGTCTAATGTTGTTTCACTTGGAAGCGTGACAGTGACGACCACTTCTTTCTTATTCGCCGCAGGGAAAAATTCAAATGGTGTGACGAAAATAAGTAAAAAGGCTAGGCTTGCAACGAGCAAACCACTTAGTCCAATAACGAGCGGCCGCTTCACAATGTTTGTCAGCACACGGTCTGCATAGAAATCAGCCAGCCTTTTTAATGGTTTCCCTAGGAATCCCGGCTCTTTTTGACTGTTTTTGTTCTTTCTTTTCCGGTTCACAGTATATTGATAGACCGGTACAAGTGTCAGAGAGATCACCATGGACGCAAGCACAGTCGTAACTAGAACAGACGGTAATGCCCGAATAAATGAACCGTTTGCACCTGATAGGAATACAAGCGGCAGGAAGGCAAACACAACAGCTAGTGTTGATGTCAAAATGGACCCTGCGACTTCTTTCACCCCTGCAATTGTTCCTTTAAGCGGACTTTCGTATTTTTTCATTTGTCTTAAAATATTATCATTGACGACTATGGCATCATCGACAAGTATCCCTAAAGCAATGATAAAGCCGATGATCGAAATTTGATTGAGGTCCACTTGTAAAAATGGCAGCGGAATCGTTCCAATTGTAATGGATAGCGGAATGGCGAGTGAAACGATAAACGCCCCGCCAATCGTGAGTCCAAGTGTGGTAACAATTATGACCGCAATGACCGCAACAATGGCTTCTTTTATTAAATCATTGAAAATGGTATCCACTTCACTTTTTTGTGAATAGTAGTCTACCCACTCCACCCCATTTGGCAGCTGCTTTTCTTTCTCAATGACATCACTGACTTTGTCATACATTTTAGGAATATCAAGCCCTGGTTTCATATTCACAGTAAATGAATAAGCGGGCTTTCCGTTATACGACACAATATCACTTTTCTGTTTTTCTACTTCTTTTAAACTGCCAAGCTGACTAATTGTGACCGGCTCTCTTTTCGTTTTTGAGAAAAGCTCAATCTTTTTAACCTGATCTAAGCCGTCATATGTATCGATGGACAGCTTCACCTTCTCTTTGCCTGCCCGAATATCGCCTAGTGGAGATGTGTCAAATTCCTGATTGATAGCATTTGTGACATCAGTTACATTGAGCCCTTCACCCTCCAGCTTGTTTGAATCTAAGTTTAATATCGCTTGTTTGTCATTGAAGCCTTTGATAACGACACTGTCTACCCCTTTGATGTCCTCTACTTTTTCCTTCAATGCACGCAGCGATTGCTGACTCTTTGCTAAGTCCGATGATTCACTCGACACAATCATATAAGAGCCAACCGGTACGCTGCCGAATTCATCCTTTACTTCCGGCTCCTTCACCCCGTCAGGAAAAGACGACGCAGCACTTGTGGTTTCATTCTTAATTTGACTTGCCACCTTTTGAAAGTCGGCTTGGTCCTCAATTTCAAGCACAATATTTGAGAAACCAATGGCAGAAACCGAGCTCGTTTTCTCTACACCGTTGATATCAGATAGGGCTGATTCCAGCTTATTGGTGACATCTCTTTCCACCTGTTTTGCATCTGCACCAGGAAAAACGGTAGAAATCGTGACGAGATTCGCCTCGAATTCTGGCAGTTCTCGTTTAGGAAGCTGCGCGAATAAATAGCCGCCAGCAATGAGAACGATAAAAAATAAAATAAAAACAAGCTTTCCTCTTTTCAAAAAAGCTTCGAACATTATTTCACCTACTTAAATATTTATTTTTGATGAAGTAAATTCAACTTAATCTTAATTTATCATCATGGTGAAAAAATGCAAGCTCTAATATGTCATTTTTATCTATTTCACGAACTGAATATGTTATATAAGAAATGTATAGCGGTAAACAAAAACAACCTGCTTACATGATGTAAGCAGGTTGAAAATAATAAAATTAGAATTATCGTGGCTCAACAATCAATTTGATGGCTGTTCTTTCTTCTCCATCGATCAGAATGTCAGTAAAGGCTGGAATGCATATCAAATCCACTCCGCTTGGCGCGACAAATCCCCTTGCAATGGCGACAGCCTTAACCGCCTGATTCAGTGCTCCAGCGCCGATTGCTTGTATTTCCGCTGCACCGCGTTCACGTAAAACGCCGGCTAATGCTCCTGCTACTGAATTCGGATTTGACTTTGCTGAAACTTTTAAAATTTCCATTTCTGCTCCCCCTTAAATTTACAATGGATAAGTGAGTGTTCATTAGAACAATCTTTGTTAGATGATGCTATTTTTTTGAAAATCCATCCCCAAAATGTTTTTCAAAAATAGCAGGCTACCTACCATTTTTACTATATTCACGATAGAGGGCACATATTCCTTCTTTCTGATTAATATTTTTCTGAAATAAATATGTGAACATTTATTCAAAGAAAATATGGTCATCATTTATCAAAATTCGATCAATTTTGACAGCTTTTTTCGACTGTTCGTCAATTTCTACGATTACTGCACTTAACGTCGTGCGGCCTTCTGCAATTTCAAACCGGACTGGGAGACTTGTTTTGAATCGTTTAATGATCGTTTCTCGGTCAACACCTAAAATGCCATCATAAGGTCCTGTCATCCCGACATCTGAAATATACGCAGTTCCTTTTGGCAATACGCGGTTATCTGCTGTTTGAACATGTGTATGCGTTCCAACGACACATGATGCACGGCCGTCTGTATACCAGCCCATCGCCTGCTTTTCACTTGTGGCTTCACCATGAAAATCAATAAAAATAAACGGTGTCCGTTTGGATGCTTCCGCAATTAATTCATCTACTTTTTGAAATGGGCAGTCAATTGGCGGTAAAAACGTACGTCCTTGCAGGTTGATGACAGCCAATTCTTTTCCTTGTTTTTTAATAAACGTGAGACCTTTTCCAGGTGTGCCTTCTGGGAAGTTAGCAGGACGGACCATATTAGCTGCATCATCGATGAAATCGAAAATGTCTCTTTTATCCCATGTATGGTTGCCCATTGTGAGCACATCAGCTCCTGCTTGCAGCAGCTCATGATAGATTTTTTCAGTTAGACCTTTCCCGTGAGCAGCATTTTCTCCGTTGACAATGGTAAAGTGCGGCTGATATTTTTTCTTCAGCTTTGGCAAGTATTCTTTCAGTGTGTCTCTGCCAGGTGAACCGACAATATCTCCAACAAATAATATTTTCATGCGCTTTTGAACCCTTTCTCTTTTAAATTGATCTTCTTATCAGTGTTGCATATTTACACAAAAAAATAAAGCGGCGCTAAGCGCACCGCTCTATTTTGCATACTCTACTGCGCGAGTTTCTCGAATGACTGTCACTTTAATGTGACCAGGGTAATCGAGCTCGTCCTCAATTCGCTTACGAATATCCCTTGCTAGACGGTGAGCTTCAAGATCATTAATTGAATCTGGCTTCACCATAATACGTACTTCACGTCCAGCCTGTATCGCAAACGATTTTTCAACACCTTCATAAGATTCAGAGATATCTTCTAATTTTTCAAGTCTCCGAATGTAATTTTCAAGCGTCTCACTTCTTGCACCAGGGCGTGCTGCAGATAATGCATCAGCTGCCGCAACAAGAACAGCGATAATAGATGTCGGTTCTTGGTCACCGTGGTGAGAGGCAATACTGTTGATGACAACAGGATGCTCTTTATATTTCGTCGCAAGCTCAACGCCAATTTCTACGTGGCTTCCTTCTACTTCGTGATCAATGGCTTTTCCAATGTCATGCAGAAGACCTGCTCGTTTTGCAAGCTTTGCATCTTCTCCAAGCTCTGAAGCCATGAGACCTGCAAGATGTGCAACCTCAATTGAATGCTTCAGGACATTTTGTCCATAACTTGTACGGAATTTTAAGCGTCCGAGAATTTTGATCAGATCCGGATGCAGACCGTGAACTCCGACTTCGAATGTCGTTTGCTCACCCATCTCGCGGATATAATCATCGACTTCACGGCGTGATTTTTCCACCATTTCTTCAATTCGTGCAGGATGAATGCGGCCATCCTGGACTAGCTTGTCCAGAGCTATCCTCGCTGTTTCACGTCTAATCGGATCAAAGCCCGATAGTATAACAGCTTCAGGTGTATCATCTATGATCAAGTCAATACCTGTTAACGTTTCTAACGTACGGATATTTCGTCCTTCACGTCCGATAATACGACCTTTCATCTCATCATTTGGAAGATTGACTACAGATACCGTTGTTTCAGCCACATGATCAGCTGCACAACGCTGTAACGCAAGTGAAAGAATATTTTTCGCCTTTTTGTCAGCCTCTTCTTTCGCTCGGTTTTCAGATTCTTTCGTCATGACTGCAATGTCGTGGGAAAGCTCATTTTCAACTTGATCCAGAATGATTTGTTTCGCTTCATCTCGAGTTAGACTTGAAATACGTTCCAACTCGGCTTTCTGCAAACGAATCATATCATCCACTTTGCTTTCCATCTCTTCAATATGTTGTTGTCGTTCATTCAGAGAATGATCTCTCTTCTCCAACAGGGACTCCCGTTTATCTAAAGATTCGTCTTTGCGATCAAGATTTTCCTCTTTTTGAAGTAAACGGTTTTCTTGTCTTTGAAGCTCATTTCGTCTTTCACGAACTTCTTGCTCCGCCTCTACACGAAACGAATGAATTTCATCTTTCGCTTCCAAGAGCGCTTCTTTCTTCAATGCTTCCGCATCACGCTTTGCATCCTCAACAATTTGTTCGGCCATGTTTCTTGCGCCGGATATTTTTGCTTCTGCAATGGTTTTACGAACAAAGTAGCCAACAACTAAACAGATTAGGCTCAGCAAAATGGAGATGATCGTAAACATCGTAGGCGACATATTTTCACCTCCTCTTGCTATGAACTTGGTTTTACAAATAAAGTGTCGGCATGTACATTGTTTTGTGTCTCAACATACAGGGCCTTCACAGGGAATGAGATCCTCACTGCCCTTGTCAAGTTTAAATTAGTTATCAATCATGTTAAGAAAAACAAGTGATACATTCCCATTGTAATTGTGTCGGAAATACTTGTCAAGCTAGCTATCTTAGCGTTTGCAAAAGCAGATCAGAATTATTCTTGATTCAGCAGCTGATATACTTTATTGTTCACTTGGCCCAGTTTAGTGTTATTTTGTATATTTGAGAACAAAACAACGATGGTTTGCCCAGATTTGCTAAAGCTGTTCAAAATGTTGAAGCCCGGCATGACACCATGGTTTGAATAGCTACCGGGAGCAACATAAAATCCCATTCCGTATGTGGAGCTGCTTCCTGGCGTAAACATCTTTTTATAGCTCTTCTGTGAATACAGTTTGCCGTCTATCAGGGCTTGGTCAAATTTGTACATATCTATAGCACTCATATAAATATCTCCAGCACCGTAAAGCTGAGATAGATCGGGCATATACGGTGTAACCGCTTTGCTGCCTTTCAGCTTATACCCGACAGCAGGATAAGGTTCTTTTTCATATGTTTTGTAAAAGCCTGCATGCGTCATTCCCGCCGGTTTAAAAATATGATTCGTTATATATTGTTCATAGGACTCACCGCTTACTTCAGCCACAATATAAGCAAGAACAGAATAGTTGGAATCCTTGTAGCCCCATATGCCCGGCTGCCGATGAATTCCCTGACGTTCTATGTCTTTTATTAATTCGTCCGGAGTAATTGCGCCATTTCCTTCAATATGTCCGTTTATTCCCGATGTATGTGTCAGCAGATTTTTCAAAGTAATCGTTTGTCCGTTAGGGAAATGAGGTAAATACGTGCTTACCGGAGCACTTGTCTGAAGTTTCCCCTTTTCCTCAAGCTGCAAAATAGCGGTTGCAATCAGCGCTTTTTGTGACGAACCGACATAAAAAGATGTTAATGGATTATTTTGAATTTTTCGTTTACGGTCTGCATAACCAAAACCTTTATTTGTTACAATTTCTCCATTTCTAACAATCATGGCTGTTCCGCTGAAACCGATCTCATTTAAATAACTGCTGATTTTGTGATTGCGGTCCACTGTTTTGATTTGTTTCTCTGATATTTTGGCGGTTTTCCTTTTAACTTCTTTTTTCTGGCTATTTTCTAAAGCTACTGCAGTTTTTTGAAACGGGTTGTTCTCTTCACTAGTTCGATGAAGCACATTCCACATCGTTAAGCAAATCATCGCGGCTAAAAAAACAAGCACAAGTTTTCCCCTCTGACTTGGTTTTCTCCCTCTGCGTTTGGCAGTTCTTCTGCGGGTCGGGCTTGTCATTATTTTTTCCTCCCAAAATAAATTCCATTTTGTACACTTTAGACGGATGAAGTACTGAAAAAGTTGTCGAAAGTTTTTTGCAAAATAAAAAAGGCTGAGTTTTTTCACCCAGCCTTTTTTATCATTTCATACTAATTTTATTTTTATTCTAATTCTAATTGTTCTAGCGCCTCTTCAGATTCCTGCTGCGTTACTCCGTTAGTATCCAAGCCGTAATGTTCGCGAATTTGCTCCTGGATCATCAGCATGATATCTTTATTTTCTTTTAGGAACTGTTTCGCATTTTCACGGCCTTGTCCAAGACGTTCCTCTTGGTAAGAATACCAAGCACCGCTCTTTTGTACGATATCTAGCTCGCTTCCAAGGTCGATGATTTCTCCCTCTTTTGAGATCCCTTCACCGTACATAATGTCTACTTCGGCAATACGGAATGGCGGTGCTACTTTGTTTTTGACCACTTTAATTCTCGTTTTATTCCCCATAATGTCATTGCCTTGTTTCAGCTGTTCAGCACGGCGCACTTCTAAACGAACAGACGAATAGAACTTCAGCGCACGTCCACCTGGCGTTGTTTCAGGGTTACCGAACATGACCCCAACTTTTTCACGAATTTGGTTAATAAAGATGGCAATTGTTTTTGATTTATTGATAGCACCTGATAGTTTACGAAGTGCTTGGGACATCAAACGTGCTTGAAGACCAACGTGTGAATCACCCATATCTCCTTCAATCTCTGCTTTTGGTACAAGAGCAGCTACAGAGTCAATAACAACAATATCAACTGCCCCGCTGCGGACAAGAGCTTCTGCAATTTCAAGTGCTTGCTCTCCTGTATCCGGCTGAGAAAGTAACAATTCATCAATGTTGACACCTAGTTTTTGAGCGTAAACTGGATCGAGTGCATGCTCTGCATCAATAAATGCAGCTTGTCCTCCCTGCTGCTGAACTTCAGCAATGGCATGAAGGGCTACTGTCGTTTTACCAGAACTCTCTGGACCATATACTTCGATAATACGGCCGCGGGGATATCCGCCTATTCCAAGCGCAGTATCAAGTGCTAACGAACCACTAGGTACTGTTGAAATACGTGTATCTGTTTGCTCTCCTAGTTTCATAATAGAGCCTTTACCAAACTGTTTTTCTATTTGTTTAAGAGCCATATCTAAGGCTGCTTGACGATCACTCATTCTATTGTTTCCTCCTTTATCAATTCCACTATCTATACTATACCTTGTTTTACGTCATTTGCCAAGAAAAAAACGAACACATATTCGATTTTTTTCTCGGCAGATTTTTTAAGAAAAGAGTGTTTTCTATTAGAAAAAACGCTCTTTTATAAAGGAGTAAACCTAACAAAAAACAAAATTAACTCTCTTTTAATAAGTTGAGTAAGTGATGCAGACCATATTTCACAGCGCGCTTTCGAATGCCCGACCGGCTACCTGTAAACATCCATTCAAACACGTCCGTCTGGTCTTTCGTAGATAGTCCAATGAACACTTTTCCAACAGGCTGACCCTCTTGGGTATCAGGTCCTGCTACACCCGTAAAGCTAATGCCAATATCACTTCCGGTCAGCTTTCTAACCCCTTCAGCAAGCTCTAAAGCACACTCTTTGCTGACAGCACCATGAGAAGACAGTGTTTCTTCCCGGCAGCCAAGTACCTGCTGCTTGACTTGGTTTGTATAACAAACCACACTTCCGTTCAAAATGGATGATGCTCCTTCGAGATCTGTCAGCCATTCGGAGAACATTCCGCCAGTCAGGCTTTCTGCTGCTGCTACTGTTTTCCCGTGCTCGTGCAAGGCTTTGGACGCTTCGCGGACAAGTGATGTATCACCATATCCGTAGAAGTACTCTCCTACCCGCGCTAAAATTTGCGCTTCTGTTTCTTTTAACAGACGCTCTGTTTCTTTTTCATCCTCATGCTTAGCAGTCAGCCTTAGCGTCACTTCACCGTCAGATGCGAGTGGTGCAATCGTCGGGTTGGTTTGAGCATCAATTAAATCTTCTAGGTCTGTTTCAAGCTGCGATTCACCGATTCCGAAGAAGCGCAGAACAACAGACACGATCTTTTCCTTTAAGCCAAGCTTCTCAGAAATCAGCGGCTTTGCCTCGTTTTCAAACATCGGGTGCAATTCACTTGGCGGTCCAGGAAGAAGCATATAAAACGTATCGTCTTCTTGAATAAACATACCCGGGGCCATCCCGAAACGGTTCACGAGCACATCAGATCCTTCTAGAACGAGTGCCTGCTTACGGTTGTTCGGTGACATAACGCGGCCGGTCTTTCGAAAGTAGTCTTGAATCGATTCAAATGCTTCTTCATTTAGTACAAGCTCTTTCCCAAGCGTGCTCGCAATGGTTTCTTTTGTTAAGTCATCTTTGGTTGGTCCAAGACCACCCGAGAAGATAATAAAATTAGATCTTTCCTGCGCCACCTGAATGGCCTGTTTTAAACGCTCTGGATTGTCACCAACTGCTGTGTGGTAATAAACATTCACACCAATTTCAGCTAGTTGTTTGCTGATGAATTGTGCATTCGTATTCGTAATTTGCCCTAGCAATAGTTCGGAACCGACTGCAATAATTTCTGCTTTTCTCTCTGACTTCAAAGCGTACACGTCCTTTTTAGTTAGAATTCTTTAAAGTTTCCCAGTTTTTTGCAAAGTAATCCCAGCCTGAGACAACAGTGAAGAACACCGCTACCCACATCGCCAGATCACCAAACGGGAATGATACAAGTTCAAACGGCAGGTTATGCAGTAAAAGTGCTGAAATCGCAATGATCTGCGCCCATGTCTTCACCTTTCCAAGCATATTCGCTGCCACTACTTCACCGCCTCCGGCTAATACAAGCCTTAGACCAGTTACAGCAAATTCACGGCTGATGATCACAATCGCCATCCATGCCGGTGTGAGGTTGTATTGAACAAGTATAATTAAAGCAGCTGAAACAAGCAATTTATCTGCAAGCGGATCTAAAAATTTACCAAAGTTCGTCACTAAATTAAGCTTACGTGCGTAGTATCCATCAATCCAGTCAGTTGTTGAAGCGACAATAAACAGGATCGCTCCAACAAGGTGCGTCACTTCGATGCTGACGTCGCCAAAGCGCGCAACACCCCAATCTAGCGGTGCAAGCATAATAATCATAAAAACAGGGATCAAGGCGATCCTAGAAAGGGTTATTTTATTCGGTAAGTTAAACATGAAATCCAATCCTCCAATAATGCAATTTTTTTATGTATATAATAGTAGGAACAAAAGAAAAGTCATCTACTTGCTTAAGATGACTTTTCCTTTCCTTTATTCACAATCACAATGTTTTGTGTCATGGTGTTCTTAGGGTCTAATTCGTACTTAAGTGTCTCGTCATTTACCTTGATATCAATTCCAGACGCATTGCCTAGACGGATATCGACCTGAGAAAGATCAGACAGGTCTGTTTTAAACGATTCGCCATCTTTTAGTTCGCCCATCTTCAACACTTTTCCAGATTCGTCTCTTACACGCAACCATGAAGCTTGCGAGGCAGAAATTTTTAACTCCATTTCGTCTGCACCTGATACTTCATACGTTGTTGTCGAGCCTTCTGTATTCGTCGCCTTTAATGATACAGTTTCATCGTCTTTTGATGAATCATCTTTTTTAGATGATTTTTCTTTATCATCTGACGAAGCTTTTTCTTTTTTCTTTTGATCTTTTGCAAGAGATGAATCCTTAGATACTTCATATTTAGATTCTGATTGCTGAGGGGCCGCCTGATTATTCTTCTGTCCGCTATCATGATTGACCGCCTGCACGATCACATAAATGATGGCGATGACCACAATGATGCCTCCAATAATTAAAATTGTCGGCAATAGTTCAAGCACTTTCGAGGCAGGCTTTGGCAGCTCTCTTTGCGGCTTAATATTCGATAATTTATCAGATACTTCATCGTTATACGTGCTTGGAACATCTTTACGAAATTCTTCGAACAATTGTTCAGGATTCAGTCCAACGGCTTCGGCATATTGTTTAATAAACGCTCTGACGTAAAATTTACCTGGAATAATATCATAGTTTCCTTGTTCGATTGCTAGCAAATAGCGCTTTTGGATCTTGGTCACCGCCATCAGATCCTCCAGCGACATCCCTTTTTCCTCTCTGGCCTCAACGAGCCGTTTTCCCAATTCAGTCAAAACAAACACCTACCATTACCATATTAAAAATCGAAGCCAGAAAAACCAGAATGATCAAACACTTGTGGTTCTTCAGCGTGTTCATATGTAATCTCTTCGTCTGCGCTATTCCGCAATTCAATGATATAGTCGAAATCATCCATTGTATATTCTGAATTTTGAATAAAGATGTCTGGATGCTCGACCACCTTCGTTGCCGGCAGTCTCATAATTTCCCTTAAAAGCTGCAAATGCTTCTCAGAACCTCTTCTTGTCGACACAATCCCATCAATAATAAAGACGTTATCTGGGCTGTATTCATCTGCGATCAGCTGACTTCGGATCGTCTGTTTCAAAAGAGTTGATGATACAAACAGCCATCTCTTGCTGGCACAAACACTTGAAGCCACAATTGATTCTGTTTTTCCGACACGCGGCATTCCGCGAATCCCAATCAATTTATGTCCTTCTTTTTTAAAGAGTTCAGCCATAAAATCAACAAGAAGACCGAGCTCGTCTCTTTCAAAACGGAACGTCTTTTTGTCATCGGCATCACGCTGTATGTATCTTCCATGACGAACAGCTAAGCGGTCACGCAGCTTCGGCTGTCTTAATTTCGTTACTTTTATCGTTTCCATTGTATTTAAAATTGATTCAAGCCGCTTTATTTGATCTGTGTGGTCACAGCGTAAAAGCATTCCGCGTCTTGATACATCAACACCATTGATTGTCACAATATTAATTGAAAGCATCCCCATTAGAGAAGAAATGTCTCCTAAAAGTCCGGGACGGTTTACCTGTATCTCATATTCAAAATACCATTCGAGCTTTGCCAAATGATATTACCCCCTTCATTGTGGCAAATTTTTACCTTCCTTTATCATAAAGCATTTTCACATTTTTAGAAAGCACAATGTTGTCAAACGGTTAAAATAAAAAGAGAGGCACAATCGACCTCTCTTTTTGTTTAGTGCGAGCTATTATTTTCAACTAGCTTGACCATCATATTTGCAATGGCACGCTGCTCATCTTCTGATGCAACGCTCCAAAGGTCAGCAAGTACTCTTTCCTGCTCGTTCTTTGCGTCAACTTCGTTAGCTAGATATCCGCCAATTTCATACGCAAGGTTATTGATGGTCTCATCTTCTAAACCTTTATCCTGCGCATGATTTAAGCGATCACCTAAAAAGTTTTTCCAATGGTCCCAGTTCTCAAGTACAGACATGTCTATTCCTCCATTCGAAAAGATGAATTACAGCCATAGCTTTTGTCATGGAGAGACGAATTATACACGTTTTTTAACAGTACCAGCCGCCATTGACAGATAAAATTTGACCTGTGATATAACTTGACTGTTTTGAGGCGAGAAACCAAATGACATCTGCAACTTCCTCAGGGGATGCAAGCCGGCCAAGCGGAATTTCTTCTTCCAGCATTGTGATGTCTTCCTGCGTAAAACGATTCATCATGTCTGTTTTGACAGCACCTGGCGAGACAGCATTTGCTCTAATTCCACTTGGAGCAAGCTCTTTTGCTAATCCTTTGATAAACGCATTTTGCGCACCTTTGACCATGCTGTACAGCACTTCACACGATGCTCCCGTTTCTCCCCATATCGAGCTGACCGCAATGATATGGCCTGCTTTCTTTCGAATCATGGCGGGTAAAAGGGATTGGGTAAGCTCATATGGACTTGTGACATGAAGCTGCACCATACTGGCTAATACGTCTTTTTCTGTGTCTGTCACCAATCCGACATGGCTTCTGCCGCTATTTAAAACAAGAATATCTGGACAGAGCGGCAGACGGCTGACAAGCTCATCTGCTCCGCCCGTTTTAGATAAATCTGCTTGAACAACGTGCGTTTGAATGGAATATGCCTCATCCAAATGAGCGGCGAGGCGCATAGCTGCCTGTTCATTTTTATGATAATGGAGCATCACATGGCAGCCTTCTTGGGCAAGCTTTTTCGCTGCTGCCTGCCCAATCCCGCCACTGGCACCTGTTATCAGCGCCCAACGACTCATCACATTGATTCCTTCTTTCTATATAGAATACCTATTCTTTTCGTTTAAATGGGAACCAGTTGGCTGATCCGAACAATTTCACCATCACAGGTACGAACAATGGTAGCACAACGAGTGCGTACAGTAAAAGTCCTGTAAGGACAAGTGTTGCAATCTGCAAGAGAGACAGCACACCTGATGGAAGCATGGCGGCAAATGTTCCTGCCAAAATAACAGCAGCAGACATAATGACAGACCCCATATTTTTCATCGATTCAGTCATGGCAAACTGGATGTCTTTTGTTTTGTATTCATTGAACCGCTCCATTAAGAAAATCGAATAATCGACTCCGAGCGCCATTAATATGACAAATCCAAAGAATGGTACAGCCCAGTTAATGCCTGGATATCCGAAGAAATGGGTGAAAATAAATTCTGTTACACCGATTGCTGTAAAGTAAGTCAATATGAGTGAACCTACCAAGTAAAGCGGCATGACAAGCGAACGGAACAAGATCACCAAAATAAGGAAAATACCAATCATCATATAAAGCACTGTCTTATTGAAATCTTGGTCTGACAGTTGTTTCAGATCAGCATTCATACTTGAGACACCTGAGACGCCAAATGAAGCATCTTTTAGGTTTGTTTCAGGAAGTGCCCGCTCGACAGAAGCTTCCACTTGTTTAATCGTCGACAAGGCGTCATTTCCATATGGATTTTTCTCTAAAATGACATCAATCTTTGTCATCTTGCGATCATCTGACATGTACGAATCAAATACTTGCTTGAATGCTTTATTTTTCAAGACGTCTTTTGGAATAAACCAGCCGGCCATGTCTTGATCTGGTGCATTTTTCAGTTCGTCTAAGTAGTCGCCTGCACCCATTAAGCCGCTCGAAATTTTCTCCAGTCCATTTACACTTTTGTTCAGGCCATCTGTCAGCTTGGTCAGGTTATCCCCAAAGCCGCCAATCTTTTCTTTCATTTGCTTTTGGCCATTCATGATGTCGCCCGCTCCATTTGCAAGCTTTGGCATATTGTCGGCTAATTGTCCTTGACCTTTAGACGTTCGATCCAGTCCATTTTCAACTGCATCTAAGCCAGCAATGAGTTCATCGATTTGATTCGTCAAGACTTTTTGCTGCTCAGAAGCTTTTGCGATAAAGGCATCAGCTGCTTCAAGCTGCTTTCTAGCTTCTTTCGCTTGTTTGGCATAGCTGTCTGCCTGTTTCGCCCCTTCTTGTAAGGTCGCAGAAAGTTCATTGTACGAAGCTTTAATGGCTTGATACGATTGATTTTCTTTTACCTGCGGGATTTGCTTTTCAAGGGTACTAAATTGTGTATTTGCTTGTTTGATTAACGCTTTTACATCTGCTGCGGCAGAGGATGACGTATCCACTTGCGCTAATGCTGCCTTTAATTCTTTGGAAATGCTTTTATATAGTGAAACTTGCTGATTCACTTGTGCGACTTGAGCCATTAATTCCTTTTTTGCACCTTTGATTTCATCTTTAATGGCTGCTACACCTTTTTTATTTTGGTCGATGCCGTTTTGCAATTTTCTTAAGGATTTTTCAACATTTTGAATCCCTGTTTGCACAGATTCTGTACCAGATATCAATTTGTTAATGCCTTTTCCTGATGATTTGATTTGCGGTGTTTGATCCTCAATGGATTGACTCATTGTCGTCAGTGCATCTTGGATGTTTTTCAAGCCCTCATTGCTTTTATCAAGTCCTGTGTTCAGTTCTTTGGCTTGTGATTTCACGTACAGATCACTCAGCCCTTTACCGACAGGACGTGTGGCACTTCTCACTTTACTGACCCCATCTGTTTGTTCAATTGCACGGCTGAGTTTTTCGATGGCAATCAGCCCTTCATTGTTGTCTAAAAGGTCAGATGATTTCACGACCACTGTTGCCGGAAGTGCTTCACCCGGTCCAAACTTATCAGAAATGGTATTGAATGCGTTAACCGATTCGTATTTATTACCAATTTCATCTAAGCTGTTATAAGAAAGAGTTCCTTTATACATGAGAATTGGCGGAAGCGTAATGATTCCTACAATTAATAAGCTGAAAAGCGGTTTCTTAAATGAAAAACGGCCTGCTGTTTCCCACATTTTTGACTGCGGATGGGCAATATCACCTTTAATCGGCCAAAATAACACCTTTCCTAAAACTGCCATAAAGAACGGCACAATCGTGAGAAGAGCTACAATGAGCACAGCAACCCCAACTGCTACTGCAACAGCTGATTTATAAAGCTGGAATTGTGCCAGACCAATACATGTAAAGCCGATCAGCACTGCAATTCCGCTGAATAAGACGGTCTTTCCTGCTGTTTTATACGTAATCAGAATCGCTTCAATTTTATCTTTACCGTGTGCGATCTCTTCCTTAAAGCGGCTGAGAAGCAGTATGCAGTAGTCCGTTCCAATTCCAAACATGATCGCGACCATAAAGATCTGAGTAAAGGTCGAGAGCGGAAAGTCTACATATTTCACTAAATAAGCCACGATTGATTGACTCACCAAGTAAGACAGTGCCACTGCGACTAACGGAACGAAAGGCGCCACAGCTGACCTAAAAACAAGAATAAGGACAACGAGAATAAACCCAATCGTAATGAATTCTGTTTTCTTCAGGCCTTCCTGCGAACTTGTGATAACATCATCATCAATTAACGGCTGCCCTGTCATTTCAAATTTCAGGTTTAAGCTTTTCAGCTTTTCATTGACTCTTTCTTTAAAATCGGACGCTTTGATTTTGTTTGAGTCATATGTAACTGGAACAAGGAGTGTCGTTTGATCTTTAGAGAGCATTTGTTTTTTGATATCTTTATTGGCTTCAAAGTAAGAAGTGATGTCCTCTATGTGGAGATCTTGATCTTTTTCTAAAATATTCATTGCCTTTTTTAAAGATGTTTCTCTTTCTTTCACAATGTTCTTTTCTTGAAAGACAATGACGATTGATTTTTCTGTATCGCCGTTTTCAGACATTTTCTTTAATAACTGATTGGCATATGAGGACGGATAGCCGTCTGGTACAGAAATTTGCCCCTTTTCTTTTGTTAATTGCGCCATATTAGGAGCGGTGATGAGTAACACTGCCGCTAATACGATCCACAAGATCGTGATCAGCCATCTACCCTTTATGATTGCTCTCATTAGTACTTTGTGCCTCCTCTTCGATGATCACTTGATAGATCTTTTCATATGTTTGAATAAATGATTCCATTTCTTTTTCTTCAAGCTTTTCAAAATAAGATCGAACTAGGTCTTGAAGCTGCTTTTCCATTCGGCTGACCACTTCTTTGCCCTCTGGCGTGACGTACAGGTGAACATTCCTTCTGTCAGCTTGATCATGTTCACGAAAAATATAGTTTTTCGTAAAAAGACGATTAGTCATGGATGTTACAGCACTTTTGTTTACATTACATACATTAGCAAGGTCCGTAGATGTACACCCTGGATGTAAATTGATGTATCGAAGCGAGTAATATTGATCAAGCGTCAGCTCTTTATCAAGCTTTTCGGTGATCATACTCGAGACTTTTTTCTCCATCCAGAGATAGACATCTGCATACCTCTGGATGAGCTGGGCAATTTTATTTTGTTCCATACGCTGCTCCTTTTTAGTTTAAGTGTTTAACTATTAAAGAGTTTAACTAATGTCCAAAACAATTGTCAATGAATATCCTTACAAATAAAACGGCTTTTTCAATGAACATAAAAAAGACAAACTCTGCCGATATGAGTTTGTCTTTTTAAATTTATTTTGTTTTTGGGACGACTTTGAAAACAGACATCCGTTCTTCATCAATTTCTTCATCTAAAATTTGCTGAATATCAGCTAATTGAATTTGTTCCAGCATTGTGACGACATCAAATAAGCTCATGTCTAAGAATGCATATCGAGTAAATTGGTTCGCAATATATTCTGGAGAATTCATGGCTTTTAAAAAGCTGCCGATTTTTTTCTTGCGCGCGAGTTCAATTTTCTCTTCTGTCATGAGGCTTTTTGCTTGAAGAAGGGTTTCTTTTAATACCTTTGCAAGTTGATCAGGATCATTTGTATCCCCACCAACTGAAGTGAAGCCAAAGCCGCCCTCTTCTGTATAATCGTAGCTGAATGTTTCATCAATTAAGCCTTTTTCATACATCTGTTCATATTGTAAGGAGCTTTTGCCAAACAGCGTCTCTAAAATGAGGTTCATCCCAAGCTCATGCTTTAGCAGCTGATTTCCTTTTTTATGCGGATTCTTTGTTTTCAAACCGAACATACATTTAGAGCCTTGTACGTTCATTGGAAGTTCGTATTCTTTCCGGTACACACCTTCAGGCTCATTGATGTCTTTTCTTTTGATCTCTGGCTGGTCTGTAAATGGCTTTTTCGCCTGATTCGCTCTGACTTGATCTAAAATTTGCTTCGGATCAACAGGCCCGACGACGAATAGAAGCATATTGCTCGGATGATAGAACGTTTCATAACATTCATACAAATGATCTTTTGTAATAGGGGCAATGCTCTCTACTGTTCCAGCAATATCTATTCTCACAGGATGCTCTTGATATAAATTTTCAATCAGACCAAAGAATAAACGCCAGTCCGGATTGTCATCATACATGTTAATTTCTTGACCAATGATGCCCTTTTCTTTTTCGACTGTTTTTTCAGTAAAATAAGGCTCTTGAACAAAATCAATGAGTGTCTCAAGGTTTTGTTCGACATTTGAGGTGCTTGAGAATAAATAAGCCGTTCTCGTAAACGTTGTAAAAGCGTTTGCGGATGCTCCCTGTTTACTAAATGTATGAAACACGTCTCCATCTTCTTTTTCAAACAGCTTATGCTCTAAGAAATGGGCAATTCCGTCAGGCACTCGAATCATGTCTTCTTTTCCAAGCGGCACAAATTCGTTATCGACAGAGCCATATTTTGTTGTAAAGGTCGCATAGGTTTTGTTAAACCCTTGCTTTGGCAGCACATAGACGTCAAGTCCGCTTTCCATTTTTTCGTGATAGACCGTTTCTTGCAGCTGATCGAATTGAATTGTTTTCACTGTCATGAAGCACCCTCCGTTCCTTTAAGAAAATAGGTCGTATCCCATTCGATTTTCTGACCCACTTTGATGATGTCCTCTTTTGTCACTCGGTCTAATGCTTCTAAAAAGGAATCAAGGGTTTCCCCAGTTGGCACAACGGCATGCTGATACAAATATTCTGCTGTTCCATATGACGTATCGATCGTTTCAAGTAGCTGGTTTTTGACGACTGCTTTTGTTTGATCCATTGCTTCATCTGAAAAATCACCTTTTTGCATCGCTTCAAATTGTTCTTTGATGATGTCCACTGCCTGCTGGTAGTTGCCGACTTCAATTCCTGACATGACCATCATCAAGCCTTTAAAGCTCTCAAGTCTAGACACAGCGTAGTAAGCAAGACTTGCCTTTTCCCGAACATTAATGAATAGCTTAGAATGCGAGAAACCGCCGAATATGCCATTAAACAAATGCAGTGCCGGATAATCTTTATCTGCAATCGTTGTATGTGTGCGAAAGCCGATATTCAGCTTGCCTTGTTTTACGTCCTCTTCATCAATGACTTCTTTTGGTTCATTTTGAGCTCTTGCTGATTTAGTCTGCTTTTTGACTGGTTCTCTTTCACTTGTTTTAAAGTATTGGGAAACCATACGGCTAATGTCTTGTTCGTCAACATCTCCGACAACATAAAGATCAAGCTGGTTTGATTGAAGCGCATGCTCATAAGCTTCAAAGAGCGAGTGAGCTGTAATTGCGTCAATGTCTTCCATTTCACCATTGACGTGCAGTGCATATGGTTCACCTTTACACATTTCCTGCACGAGTCTTAAGTTCGAATAACGCATTTTGTCATCATAAACTGCCTGAATTCGCTGTTTTAATGTGCGTTTTTCTTGATCTACATATAATTGACTAAACACCCCTTCTTCAACATACGGGTGGAATAATAGGTCAGATAGTAAGGCAATCCCTTTTTCTAGTAAAGGGGTTTGATCCTTTAAATATTTTTCATTCGCCATTTCTAGGCGAAAGGTAATGATATGATTCTCACCTTTTTTCGCCATGTCTGCCGAAACGGTTGCTCCATAGAGCTCATCAAAATAGGCACGCAGTGCTCCTGTTTTCGGCATCTTTTCTGTTCCTCTTAACAGCACATGCGGGAAAAGAGAACGCATGGTGACGTCATCTTTGGATAGCGGTGCAAGCATTTTAAAAAGGATTGTCACGGTTTTAAATTTTTCTGTTTTGACAATATGAGTATGAAGACCCGGTGTGTCCAGTGTCTTCTCTTGTAAGTACGTCATGAGAAACCTCCTTTGTTCATCCTATTTATTATGTATTAGAACATAGCTGATATATACGTGAAACAGCCATTTAATAGACATTATATCAATCAGAGGAAAGGATAGGAAATAAAAACGCCTCTGCTCATAGCAGAGACGCCAGTCGTTATTTCATTCTAAACGGCCACCAATTCCATTTACCAAAAATACGAACCATGACCGGAATAAAGAGGGGCAATACAACAAAAGCATATAATAAAAGTCCAATGAGTACGACTGTTGCAATTTCAACAAGCGATAATACTCCTGATGGCAGCATAGCAGCGAACGTACCTGCTAAAATGGCCACTGCAGAAATAATAACAGAACCCATATTTCTCATCGCTGATATCATCGATGCTTGTACATGCTCTCCCTTCCATTCATTAAAACGATCCATGAGGAAGATAGAATAATCGATGCCGAGCGTCACAAGAATGACAAAGCTGAAAAATGGAACAGCCCAGCTGACACCATCGTAGCCAAAAAATGTTTTAAAGATCCATTCTGTTAACCCGATTGATGTAAAATACGTTAAAATCAGTGAAAGTGTTAAGTATATCGGCATGACGATTGACCGTAATAAAATAATTAAAATAATAAAAATACCAATTAACATGAAGATAACAGTTCGAATAAAGTCACCGTCAGACGTTTCTTTTAAGTCCACATTTAAGCTTGAGATACCAGATACACCGTATTTGGCATTTTTGAGTCCACTTACAGGTAAATATTGATCAAGGGTTTCCTCAATTTTCGCGACACCTTTCATCGCTTCATTGCTGTATGGATTCACATTTAAGATGACTTCAAAAGTCGTTAATTTCCGATCTGGAGACATATACGTATGAAAGATTTGCTTAAATTCTTGGCGTTTCAGCACTTCTTCTGGAATAAACCAGCCCGTTACTTCTTCATCTGGCGCTTGCTGAAGCTGCTTTAAGTAGCCGTCAGCCTCGGTGAAGCCGCTTTTGACCTGCTCAAGCCCTTCAATACTTTCATCTAATCCATCTGTTAATAACGTAAGTTTCGATGAAAGCTGGCTAAATCCTTTTTTGATGGCTTTTTGGCCGTCTGTCAGCTGATCTGCACCATCTTCGATTTTAGGCATTTCTTTAATCAATTGTTTTTGGCCCTCATTTGTTTGATCAAGGCCGTCATAAATTTGATCAAGCCCATCCATGAGCGCTTGCACTTGGCGTTTTACTTCTTTCTGCTTGCTTGATAAGGTTTGAATCACTTGATCTGCCTGCTTGATCTTTTGCTTAAAGTGAGCGGCTTCCTCTTCATATACACTCATTTGATCCCCTGCTTGATCAAGCATTCCTTTTGTTTCTTTGAATACCTTCTTGATTTCTTTATATTCATCCATGTCTTTTACTTCTGGAAGACGATTTTCTAGTGCTTCAAATGATAGATTTTCATAGGATGCCTTTACTTTCTTAATGGTTGTCATCAGCTGCTGATTCGATTTCGCATGGCGTTCAAGTGTATTCACCACTCGCTCTAGCTCTTGAATCATCGTTTCGCTGCTGCGATATTCTTGCTCTAATTCTTTTTTCGCTTTTTTGATTTTACTTCGAATGGTGCCGACGCCTTCCTTACTGCGTCTCACCCCATCTTCTAAAGAGATTAGGGATTCCCTCACTTCTCCGATACCGCTTTTGATTGCTTTTGTTCCATCAATCAGCTGGTCAATGCCTTGAGCGGATTCTTCAATTTTTGGTTTTTGTTTGAGAAGGGCGAGATTTGTTTCGGTCAAGCCATCTGAAATTTTCCCGATTCCTTCATGGCCTTTGCCGAGTTCTCCTCCAAGCTCTTTGGCTTGAGAGGTGACATAAAGCTGGCTCAGCCCGTCCCCAACAGGACGCGTGACACTGCGGACTGTTTTGACTTCGTCAATGTCATTTAATTTACGAGTCAGTTTTTCAATCATGACAATCTTTTCTTGATTATCCAGCTTATCATCATTTTCGACAAGCACATTCAGCGGCAGCGCTTCACCAAAACCAAATTGCTCTGATATCGTATTAAATGCAGACACCGACTCATACTTATTCCCAATTTCATTTAAACTGTTATAAGACAGGGTGCCGTCGTACATAAGAATAGGAGGCACCGTAATAAGAGCGACTAACCCTAAGCTGATGAGCGGTCTTTTAAATGAAAAACGCCCAGCCCATTCCCACATTTTACTTTGCGGGTGCCGAATGTTTTCTCTTTTAGATGGCCAGAATAGAGATTTTCCGAAAACAGACATAAAAAAGGGAACGATGGTGACAAGGGCAATCAGCAGAATGCCTACTCCAACGGCAACACTAACGGCTGATTGATACAATTGGAATTTAGCAAAGCCAATACTTGAGAAGCCGACTAACACGGCTAAGCCGCTGAAAAATACCGTTTTCCCTGCACATCGATATGTGACGATAATCGACTCTTTGACATCACGGCCTTGACCGATCTCCTCTTTAAAACGGCTTAACAGCAGGATGCAATAATCCGTTCCGATACCGAACATAATGGCTACCATAAAAATCTGAGTAAAATTAGATAGAGGAAATTGTGTATATTCTACGAGAAAAGCCACAATACACCGGCTGACAGCGTAAGAAATGCCTATCGTAATGAGCGGAACAACAGGTGCCAATATCGATCTGAAAACTATGATTAAAATAAAGAAAATAAAAATCATCGTGATAAGTTCAGTTTTCTTCAGACCTTGTTGAGAGCTTTGAATGACATCTGAATCCACAAACTTTTGACCCGTTATTTCATATGAGACATGATAGGGCTTTAAAACTTCCTCAATTTGTTCTTTAATCTTCACAGCTTTTGTTTCGTAGTGGTCGAATTTGAATGGAACAAGAAGTGTACTTTTATCCTTTGATAAAAGTTGTTTTTGAATGTCCGGATCTACATGAAAATACGAAGTAATTCCGTCAATGTGGAGTTCTGGGGCATTTGACATGAGTGCAGCTAAAGCCTTTTTTAATTCCTGCTCTTTCGCAGGGAACAGATGTTGTTCGGAGAATACAAGCACACCTGTATCTTTTTTCCCGTTCTTATCTGACAGCTTATCCAATAGGTGAAGTGCCTCAGCTGTTGGTGTCCCCTCCGGAACCTTTAATTGCCCTTTTTCTCTTGTTAATTCCTCTAAATCGGGCGCAGTAATAAACAGAATCACAGCTGTTATCATCCACACCACTAATACAATCCATCTTGCTTTAATTATTTGCAACATAGCTGCTTCAAGCTCCTTCTAGTTCTTCAATCAATTTGCTGTATTTGAGCGTGTCTGAAGTGCTGACTGCGTCTCCTTCAAATGGCAGGATGACCTATTCAATTGTCCTTTCGTGTTGAAGAAGCATATCTCCATCATCAGCACTGCGAGCTCAATTTCTGCCTAAAGAAAGACAGAAAATGAATGTTTTTGAACACCTCCAATTTGGGATAATTTAAAAGATATTACTATACATTAGTTTAACTATCAAAATTTTACATGTCAATTTATAAAAAAGAAAAAAGATGGCAAAATACCATCTTTTTTCTATATTTAAACCGTTTTTAATTGTTCAGTCTCATCCTCTTCATCTGGCTGGATGAAAAAGAGGACCAAAAATAGAGAGATGAGACTGCAAATGGTCGAGAGAATAAAAACAATGGAGTCCCCTTTATCCATTAGATAGGCAAAAATCGGAGGTCCTAAAGCAACACCTATAAAACGCATACTGCTATAAAATGACGTAATGGTACCGCACTGCTCTTTTTCAATTCCTTCTGTAATCAGCGCATCAAGTGCAGGCAGCACAATACCGATGCCCACTCCGCCAATGCTTAAACAGATAAACAATACGTAAAAGCTGTGATTCCACCATAAAAAAATATAAGAAAGTGATAACAAAGCCATCCCTACAATTAAAAAGATTCTCATTTTTCCTTTTTCTTTTCCAATCGTTTTTCCAGCAATGTAGGAACTGATTGATAGAAAAAGGAGCGGAATACTCAGCAGGAGCCCTTTTTTGACGCCCTTTATTTGATAAGCCGCCTCTAGGTTATCGGATAGGTAAAAAAGCACACCAAAAAGAAGAAACATAATAAAACCGCCAATAGCAAAAATGGCATAAAGCCAGCGTCCCTCATGCTTAAAAATGGTCTTTGTTGATTTTAAAAATTCTTTAAATGTAGGCGGGTCCTCCTCTTTTTTCGACGACTCTACCATGAACAGTACCATGAGAAAGCTAATGATCGAAAAGAACGGGATGAACCAAAACGGCACAAACCAAAACCATGAAGCAAGAAGTGCCCCAATAATAGGGCTTAGTACCTTACCTGCTGTATTAGAGGTTTCAATGGCGCCAAGTCCTGCACTGACCTCTTCATCATCATGAAACAAATCTCCAATAAACGGCATAACGACAGGTGCGGCTCCAGCTGAACCAATCCCTTGAAGGACCCTTCCAAACAGAATCCACATATAAGGTTCTTTCATGATCGTTGAGGCGACTGCTGCCACAGCTCCTCCAAGTCCGGCGATTAAAAGACACGGCAGCAGTACCTTTTTCCGCCCAATCCGGTCTGATAAGTAACCGGCGATTGGAATACATAAGATGGCTACAACCGAATATACCGTAATAATGAGAGAGACTTGAAAGGAAGTAATCGAGAGTTTCTTTTCTATCTCTGGCAATACTGGTATTAACATCGAGTTCCCTAGTGTCATGATTAGAGGGACTGATGATAATGCAATGATATTCTTTTTACTGACTGTTTTCTCGCCCAACATCATTCACCCAATTCTATATACTGTTACGTATTAGTGTGGCAAGTTTAACGAGTATTATGTATGGGCAAACAAAAAGCAGCCGCCTATGGAAGCGACTGCTTATTAAAATCGTTTGCGTATGACATGAAAGCTGAATTTATCCGCTCGAAAATAATTGAGGGAGTATAAGACCGGCTGATCATCCTGATCATAGTGCATTTGTTTCAGTAATAATAACGCCGTTTCAGGGTCACAATCTAGAATCGGTGAGACCTGATCGTGGTAGCCAATTGGTTCAATGTCAGCAACTGCATATTTAATCCCGCTGTGCGGTTCTCTTCCAAACAGCTCAAAAAGAGACTCTTCTTCATGTGTAAAAGAAGCGGGAAGATGTTTGACCGGAATTTTATCTAAACAATAAACAACTGGCTGCCCATCTGCCGTTCGAACACGTTCCATTGAAAAAATCCCATCAGATTTATCACACTGAAAACGAATGACATCATTCTCTGTTGGCTCCCCTTCTTGCGAGGATAAAAAGATGGTGCCAGGCGTCATATTGACCTGCTCAATCATTTTCGTGACACTTGTCAGCTGTTCTATGCCTGTCGAAAAAAGTGGTCTTGAATTGACGAAAGTCCCTACCCCATGCCTTCTAATTAAATACTTCTCTTCTTCTAATATACGAAGGGCCTCACGCAGTGTCGCTCTGCTCACACCTAAAAGTTTTGAGAGCTCAAACTCAGAAGGCAGCTTTTCTTTTTCGGCATATACACCTGTTTGAATATCTTCTTTAATACGGTCAATCACTTTCAAATATAAATGGCGATTGTCTGTTTTGGTCGACATGTTTTCCCTCCGTCTAATCAATGCAAATGATAAGATGAGAAATCTCTATTCCGAGATAAGTTGAACATAACTATATCATGTTTTTGCAAATAAATAAATAGTCTGACATCCAGTTGACATAATCATACTATCGTTTACTATTTTTCAGGAAAGCTCTCTTCAATTTATGAAGAGAGCTCGTCATATTGTTCTTTTGAGAGAAGAACTTCTCTCGGTTTACTTCCTTCATATGGGCCTACCACGCCTCGCTCTTCCATTGCGTCAATGAGACGTGCCGCCCGGGTATAACCGATGCGAAATCTTCTTTGCAGCATAGAAACAGAAGCCGTCTGCATGCCGATGATCAATTCAACTGCTTCATCATACAGATCATCTTCCACAGCCGCAAGCTGATCCTGCGTTTCTTCGCTCGGAATCATTTCCTCTTGGTATTGTGCTTTTTGCTGTGTAATCACGTGATCAACAACATGTTCCACTTCTTCATCTGATAAAAAGGCGCCTTGCACACGAACCGGCTTGTTTGCACCAACAGGTAAAAACAGCATGTCCCCTCTGCCCAGCAGCTTTTCTGCGCCTCCCATATCAAGGATCGTCCTTGAATCTGTTTGAGAGGATACGCTAAAGGCAATGCGGGACGGGATGTTGGCCTTAATGACACCTGTAATGACATCGACAGAAGGTCTTTGTGTGGCGATAATCAAATGAATTCCCGCAGCACGTGCCATTTGAGAAAGTCTTGTAATGGAATCTTCCACATCAGAGGAAGCGACCATCATTAAATCTGCAAGCTCGTCTACAATGACAACAATATAAGGAAGCTCTGGCTGTTTAGCATCTTCTGTTTGATTCATACGTTTAATGTAATCATTGTATCCTTCAATATTTCTTGTCCCCGTATGCGAAAACAATTCATATCGGCGTTCCATTTCGCTGACTACTTTTTTTAGTGCCTGCGAGGCTTTCTTAGGGTCAGTTACGACAGGAGCCAAAAGGTGCGGAATACCGTTATACACATTTAATTCAACCATTTTCGGATCAATCATCATCATTTTCACTTCATGAGGCTTCGCTCTCATGAGAATGCTTGTGATAATACCATTGATACACACACTTTTTCCGCTTCCAGTCGAACCTGCTACAAGCAAATGCGGCATTTTGTTCATTTCAGCAAGCACAGCTTCACCCGAGATATTACGGCCGAGTCCAATGAGGAGCTTGGCATTTGGACGGTCATTTTGCTTCGATTCTAATACCTCTTTTAGTGAAACCATAGCAATTTCTGCATTCGGAACTTCGATGCCGATGGCTGATTTACCAGGAATCGGCGCCTCAATTCGTATGTCCTTTGCTGCAAGGGCGAGGGCTAAATCATCACTTAGATTGACGATTTTACTGACCTTCACGCCGACATCTGGATATACTTCATATTTGGTCACAGCTGGACCTAAATGAACCTGTGTGACTTTTGCTTTCACACCAAAGCTTTGAAATGTTTTTTCAAGTTTTCTGGCATTTTCATAAATATTTTTCTTATCTGTTTGCTGACCTGAATGCTGGGGCTCTGCCAAAATATCAAGTGACGGCAATTCGTAATCTTTGTTTTCAAGTTCTGTAAATGTCATCGGCGGTGCCTCTTTTGGTTCATCGGCTGTATCTGATTGAACTGGTGCACTTTGCACAGAGTCCTGAAGAGGCGCTGTCTCTTTTGCCGCCTGCTTTTTTTGAACCGTCGGGGTGAGAATGTCATCTCTGTCTGCAAAGCTTGAAATAATCGGCTGGCTATTATCAGAAGACGGGGTTTCCTCTTCGATCAAGATCAGATCATCATCGTCTTCTTCTTCTTGGATGCGTGAACGTTTTTTCTTTTCACCTGTTTTCTGAGAGGACGCGCTCTTTTTCGCCTGCCTGATCCCTTTCATATCTTCAACAAACGCTTTCCACTGCTTCACCATAAATTGTGATAGAGGAATCGTCACTTTTTTCACCATTTCCTGAAGGGATCGGTTTGTAATCAGGACAATTCCAATCAGCATCAGAACAATCGCCATGATTTGCGAACCTGCTTGCGCAAATAAGAAATAAGAAGCAGCAAACAATACGGCACCGATCATGCCGCCCCCTAAATCAGGCGATCCTGTTTCACCTTTCATATCCATCAAGAAAAGCTCAAATGTATTTCTAATCACACTTTGAGAGCCAATGACGCCAGCAGATGAAAGATGCTGAAAGAGCTTCACATGTGACAAAAGCAAGATACTCGCAATGATGCAGTAGAGACCTGCTTTTCTTCTTGTTAAAATATCTGGGATTTGTTTTTTCCAGAAAATCGTCACACCAAAAAGAAATAATCCGATAAGGCAGAGAATGAACCATTCACCTGCAAAGAATCGGAATAGATGTACAAAGGTTTGTCCAACAACGCCCAGCTGTAAAATGGCAATGATCGCTATGGCAATACAGACTAACCCATTTAATTCATATTTCAGTTTTAGCTGTTTATTTTGTTTTTTTCTCGTTTTCCGTTTTCTCTTTTTAGCCATACTCATCACCTTACTACGAAAGAAAATATAACCTACCGAAAGATCAGAAAGAAAGCAGCCTGGTTTTGGCTGCATCTTGTTGTAAGTTTTCCCTTTATTATAGCATAGAATCATTCATATGAGTCGGTTTGATTGGTGCCTAAATGTAACTTCAATCGCTTGCCTGGTGCAAGCTCTTGATTGAGAAAATCCATTGGATTGGTACTCATGACTTGAACGATTTCTGCTTCATCTTCTTTCATTTCTACCATCACTGGCACACCCTGAATGTTTACCTGCTGGAGCTTGCGTTCTCCCTGTTCCTCAGCGTAAATGGCTTCATATGGCATAGGCGTATATAAAATCATTGGATCAGCCCCTCGTTTTGAGATGCCCTGTCTCCGATAAGTTCATTCAACTTTTTAATCGCTTGTCCTACACCGCCCACTTCATTCATGAGTCCGTATTCTGCTGCCTCATGACCAACGACATTTGTTCCGATGTCTCTTGTCAAATTGCCTTTTGAGAACATGAGCTCTTTAAACTTCTCTTCTGTAATGTTGGAGTGGCTTGTGACAAAGTTAATGACTCTTTCCTGCATTTTATCTAAGTATTCAAAGGTTTGCGGAACGCCAATCACAAGACCTGTTAATCGCACAGGATGAATGGTCATCGTAGCTGTTTCTGCAATATACGAATAGTCACACGATACAGCAATCGGGACACCTATCGAGTGGCCGCCGCCAAGCACAATCGAGACAGTTGGCTTTGATAAAGAAGCAAGCATTTCTGCAATCGCAAGTCCCGCTTCAACATCTCCTCCTACTGTATTTAAGATGATCAAAAGACCTTCTATTTTAGGGTTTTGTTCAACGGCTACAATTTGTGGAATAACATGTTCGTATTTGGTTGTTTTATTTTGCGGTGGAAGCTGCATATGGCCTTCAATTTGTCCAATAATGGTGAGGCAATGGATATTTGTATCTTGCGGCAGCTGCGGAACGGCTGTTTCACCAAGCTGCTGTATTTTGCTCATAATGCTGTCTTTTTCTTCTGGCTTTCGCTCAGGCTGCTGTTCATTCTTTTCGTCCATTTGTCTCCATCCTTTCCTCAAACTCTTCTCCTATTATGAACAAATAGGGCATATTCCATCCGCATTCCTCATGCCACATCAAAAAAGCCCAAAGAGCTTATGCTCCTTGGGCTTTATCATCACACTTCCATAATAATTGGAATGATCATCGGCTTACGTTTTGTTTTTTCATATAGGAATTGATTTAGCACATCGCGCATGGATTGTTTCAATGTTGACCATTCAACAACTGAGTTCTCCGTTTGCTCTTTGACAATCTCTTTGACCATTTCTGTTGCTTTCACAATAAGCTCTTCGGATTCTCTTACATAGACAAATCCTCTTGTGATGATTTCAGGTCCAGAAATTAATTGTTTCTTTTGTTTATCGAGCGTAATGACAACAATCAAGATGCCGTCTTGAGACAAAAGGCGTCTATCGCGTAACACGATGTTTCCGATATCACCAACGCCAAGACCATCGATCAAAATGTTTCCTTGGTGAACTTTTTCACCGATTTTGACGTTCTGTCCTCTAAACTCAACAACATCTCCTTTATCAATCAAGAAAATGTCACTGCGTTTCATACCTACTTCTTCAGCAATACGAGAATGTGCTTTTTGCATACGATATTCGCCATTCACCGGAATTAAATACTTCGGTTTTAGTAAGTTCAGCATTAGCTTTAACTCTTCTTGGCAGCCATGTCCAGATACATGCACACGTTTTTGCGCAAAAATGACTTGTGCTCCGCTTCTTGTAAGGAAATCCACTGTTTTAGAGTATGTGAGTTCTTGTCCAGGAAGAGGTGTAGATGCAATCACAACCGTGTCATCTTTTTCAATATGAAGCTGTTTGTGATTTTGCTTCGCCATTTTTGTTAAAGCAGCAAGCGGCTCTCCGTGGCTTCCAGCGGTCAGGATGACCACGTCGTTTTTCGCCATTTTCTTCACTTCTTGAACGGGTACAAATAATTCTTCGTCTGCTGTAACATAACCAAGCTTGATCGCCAGCTGAAGGGTTGTCATCATATTCTTCCCTGCAACGGCAAGCTTACGGCCATTTTGATTTGTTGCATTAATGATCTGCTGCACGCGGTTAATATTAGATGAAGACACAGCAACAATCACACGATTTTCAGCATTGTACATCGCATTTGAGATTTCGTCTTGGACGAGCGCCTCAGAAGGTGTATAGCCTGGTTTTTCAGCATTTGCACTGTCTGAAAGTAGTGCTAAAACGCCATTGTTTCCAATTTTCGCAATCTCTCCGATGTCACAGGCTTGGTTAAGCGCTGGGGTTTGATCAAATTTAAAATCACCTGTGCATACGATTGAACCAAGAGAGGTTTTGAAGCTGATCCCAACTGAATCAGGAATGCTGTGATTCGTTCTAAAGAACGATACTTTTGTTGTTTCAAAAGTAATAACTGATTTTGCATGTACCTCACGCAAATCAGCTTTTTGATTGAAGCCATACTGCTTTAATTTTTCTCGAAGTAACGCAAGGGTCAGCTTCGTTCCGTAGACTGGTACAGACAATTTGCTCAAGCAATGGAATACGCCTCCGATTGCTTCATCATGTCCGTGGGTAAGAAAAATTGCTTTCACCCGATCAGCACGCTCTGTTAAATAAGAGATATCAGGAATGACGACGTCAATGCCCAGCATTTCATTTTCTGGATGCATTAAACCTGCATCTACTACATATATGTCCGAATCAATCTCAATGACATATAGGTTTTTTCCGATTTCTCCAACGCCTCCGAGTGCAATAATTCTTACGTTCTCTGTATTTTTCTTTTTCAAAATTCTTATCCTCCTAGTCTCAAGCCCGTCCATCATCGCTTAATGCTATTATAACTGAATCTAATTTTAGAAAACAAGATGAAGTCACATTTTAAGAAAGTGTTTATGTATAAAAAACGGTCATACTCAGGGACATCTGAGAATGACCGCTTACGAAATCTTTTGTTTTGATCAGCTGTTTAAAACGCTGCTTAAATCCAGTCTCTCTTCTTCTGACAAAGGCAAAAGCGGCAGACGAACAGATCCAACGTCTAGTCCTTTCAGCTGAAGGGCTGTTTTGACAGGTGTTGGATTTGGCGCTGAGAAAAGCTGTTTCATGATTGGAAGCAGCTTTTGATGGATCAATGCTGCATTCGCTGTCTGGCCTGAAGCATAGCTTTTCAACATTTGCTGCATATCCAGTCCTACGATATGAGACGCAACCGAGACAACTCCTTTTGCACCAACAGATACAGCTGGAAGTGTTAAGCTGTCGTCCCCTGAATATACGTCGAAATCTTCTGGCGTCTCTGCAATGATTTTTGTCATAGCATCAAGATCGCCGCTTGCTTCTTTAATGGCAACAATGTTAGGTATTTGCGCAAGCTTAATCGTTGTTTCTGGTGCTAATGAAGCTGCCGTTCTTCCTGGTACATTGTAAAGCATGACAGGAAGAGATGTAGACTCGGCAATGGCTTTAAAGTGTGCATACATGCCTTCCTGTGATGGCTTGTTGTAATAAGGTACGACAAGCATCACTGCATCAACGCCCGCTTCTTCTGCTTTTTTCGTTAGTTTGATAGACGCATTTGTATTATTACTGCCTGTTCCTGCAATGATTTTACAACGACCATTTGCTAATTTGACCGATTGCTGAAAAAGAGCGACTTTTTCTTCATTCGATAAAGTTGGCGATTCGCCTGTTGTCCCTGCAACGACTAAGGAGTCACTGCCGTTTTTTAATAAGTAATCAATGAGAATTGATAGCTTTTGGAAATCGATGTTGCCCTTTTTATCAAAAGGTGTAATCATAGCTGTTGCGATATTTCCGAAATTCATTTTTTTCACCTCATCATGATTCAATCACATTTATCTTGAAAGTTCAAACACTTCATGCAGGGCATTGACAGCCGCTCTCATGTTTTCTTCGTTCACTAACACCCAAATGGTCGTATGACTGTCAGCCGATTGTAAAATCGGAATGTTTTGCTCGGATAGAGCCGTTACAATTTTCGATGTGACACCTGGTACACCCATAATGCCTGCGCCAACAGCTGATACTTTTGCACAATTTGTTGTCACAATTGGTGTATAGCCAAGATCTTTTAGGATCGACGTTGCCTTTTCAGTCATTGCACCTGTCACTGTATACACAATTTCACTCGGTGTGATGTTGAAGAAGTCGACACTGATTTGTGCGTTTGCCATTGCTTTGAAGACCTCTGTTTGTACGCTGTACTGTCCTTCTTTTGCAGGGACTTTGATTTGCGTCACATCATTGACATGTGCAATACCCGTAATGAGGCGGTCGTACACATCATGGCTCATTTTATCTGAGTAGTGTGATGTAACGAGTGTGCCCTCATCATCAGAGTATGTTGAACGGACCCTCATTGGTACTTTTGCCTGCATCGCAATTTCGACAGCTCGCGGGTGAATGACTTTTGCCCCTTGATATGCGAGGTTGCAAATTTCCGTATATGTCACGACTCTCAGCGGTTTTGCATTTTCAACAATACGGGGATCTGCTGTCATAACGCCTTCTACATCTGTAAAAATATCAATAAAGTCTGCCTGCAATGCAGCGCCTAAAGCAGCTGCGGACGTATCACTGCCACCTCGTCCGATTGTTGTCACGTCTCCATTTTTCGCAGCTCCCTGGAACCCAGCGACAACGACAACATCATGTTCAAACAGTGCTGCTTCCAGACGTTCGCATTTCATGTCAATTATTTTCGCACTTGTATGCTCCTTATCTGTCACAAAGCCCGCCTGAGCTCCAGTCATCGCTACAGCCTTTAGACCGTTTTCATTCAGCATACTTGAAAACACAACAGCTGAGATATTCTCTCCGCAGGAAACAAGCAAGTCTTTTTCTCTGTTTGTCATATGCTGCGCGCTGCCGTAAAGCAGACCAAGCAACGTATCTGTCGCATAAGGATCACCTTTTCGTCCCATTGCAGAAACGACAACAACCGACTTATAGCCTTTCTCTTTTGCAGATAAGATATGTGCAAGTGCCCTTTTTCTACCTTGATCATCTTTGACAGATGTACCGCCAAATTTTTGGACAATTATTTTCACTGTTTTCACTCCAAGTTCATTCTGACGTAACAGAAGAGAGCAGGCGAAAGATGCCTAACTCTCTTCTGTTCGTCCTCATCATCCATTGAATGTTAAACTAATTTTAATGCTTTTAAGCTTTCTGCAATTTGAACTGAGTTCCATGCAGCGCCTTTAAGCAGGTTATCAGATACAATCCACATATGGAACCCGTTTGGACGGTCCAAATCTTTCCGAATGCGGCCGACAAATACGTCGTTTTTCCCAACAGCATCTGCAGGCATTGGATAAATTTGCTGAGACGGATCATCTTGCAGCGTAATTCCTGGTGCATCTTTTAGAATTGATTTGAGATCTTCCACTGTTGCATCATTGGATTCTAGTTCGACGTAGACAGATTCTGAATGACCTGTTTCAATTGGAAGTCTCACACATGTTGCCGCTACTTCCAGCTCAGGCATATGCATGATTTTTTTCGTTTCGTTGATCATTTTCATTTCTTCGAATGTATAACCGTTGTCTTGGAATTTATCAATTTGCGGGATTGCATTAAATGCAATTTGATAAGGCATGACTTCTGGTGTTACATCTTCTTTATTTAAAATGGCTTGTGATTGACTGTATAGTTCGTCAATGGCTTCATGTCCCGCACCTGATACTGCTTGATACGTAGAGACAATGACTTTTTTCATTCCATACGCCTGACGAAGCGGTTCTAATGCCGCTACCATTTGAATCGTTGAACAGTTAGGGTTTGCAATGATCCCTTGATGATCATGCAAATCTTTTTCGTTTACCTCTGGTACGACAAGAGGGATGTTTTCGTCCATACGAAAAGCACTTGTGTTGTCAACAACAATCGCACCTCGTTTGACTGCTTCAGGAGCCAGCGCTTTAGAAACATTTCCTCCAGCACTGAATAATGCAATGTTCACTCCTTCAAAGCTTTCAGGTGTTGCTTCCTGAACAGTGTACTCTTGACCTCTGAATGTCACTTTTGTTCCAGCAGAACGTTTTGAGGATAGTAGAGTAAGTGTATCCATTTCAAAATCTCTGTCAGCTAGTGTTTTTAACATTTGTTGACCGACAGCTCCAGTCGCTCCAACTACAGCTACATGCAATCCTCTTCCCATCAGTAAAACTCCTTCCGACCCATCCATAATTCTTTTCTTTCGGATGGCCATCCTATGACTTTTTACATTTTATTTTACCATAGAAAAGCAAGGCTTGAAGCATCTTTTTTGAATCTTTCATGATTTTCTAGTGAATCTATTATTCGTTTGGTCCAATTAAAATTGGTTGAATTTGTCTATGCTGGAGTGCCTCTTCTACTGTTTGAGATAGCAGATCCATGTTCGCGACCATAGAGGTCGGTTTTTTGAATGGATCATCCTGACCAAACGGAATAAAGAAAATATTTTTTGTTGACATGAGCCTCATCAGATTTGTACCATTTAAACCTAACGCATCATTTGTTGAGATACCTAAAACGACAGGTCGATGATTCCGTATAGTTGCTTTAGCAGCCATTAAAACAGGACTGTCTGTCATGGCATTTGCAAATTTCGCCATCGAGTTTCCAGTTAAAGGAGCAATGACCATACAATCAAGCGGCAGCTTAGGCCCGAGCGGCTCTGCTTTCACGATTGAGTCAATCGCTTGAAATCCAGTCAGCTTCTCAATCCGCTCGATCCACTCGGCTCCATCTCCAAATCTCGTATTCGTGCTCTGCACCGTGTACGACACCACTGGACGCACCTCTGCCCCTTCTTTTACAAGCGCTTCGATTTGCGGAAAAACAGCCTCATACGTACAGTGGGAACCTGTTAAACCAAAGCCGATTCTTTTCCCTTTTAATGTTGTCATGATTCCATCCCCCTTTTTTCCTCCGCAAGTTCACATAAAAGCCCGGAAAGCACTTTTGCAATGATTTGTCCTGCTGTCTTTGGTGCAACAATCCCCGGGAGTCCTGGTGCAAGAAGTGCCTTCACTCCGTGCTTTTGTGCAAAGTCAAAGTCTGTTCCGCCTGGGCGTGAGGCGATATCCAAAATGAGTGTCTTTGGTGTCATGCTGACGATGACAGATGAATCTAATACAAGACTTGGAATGGTATTGATGATAATATCAACATCCGTTACTTCCTCTTTTAACTGGTCCATTGAAAATGGATGAAGCCCCATCTCAAATGCCCGCGCTAAATGTGCTGTGTCTGCCGCCCCTACTTTTACGTCTGCCCCTAGTGCCCGAAATGTGCGGGCAATGGTGAGTCCTGTTCTTCCAAGTCCGAGAACAGCGACATGAGACCCGTGAATCGTATAGTCCGTTTGCTGAATGGCCATCATGATAATTCCTTCAACTGTTGGAATAGAGTTATATATGGCAATATCATCTCGCTCAAACAGCTTCACAAGCTTCCGGTTCACCTGCTTTGCCAGATTGTCTAAGTACGTATTTGAAATACCTGAGTACAAGATACAATGGGCAGGGGTTCTTTCTAAATATTTAGCTTCCAGCAAGACCTGCTCGTTTGAAAAAACGGTAGCAACAGCGCCTTCATCCGTTGTCCCAGATACTGGCAGGATCATACTGTCTACTTGTTCGAATGGAAGTTCAGACATTTTCAGCTTTTCAGCACCAATAAATCCATGATCCAGCTGGTCAAATCCAACTAAAAATACTTTGGCATGCTGCTGTGACAACTTGCGAATAATTTCAAGCTGCCTTGCATCTCCCCCGATCACCGCAACTGTTAAACCGCTCAACATACTGACCGTTCACCTTCTTTATTTAAAAAAGTCTGTAATATTTTCTGAATCTCCCTTTCAGCATATGAGGAGAGGATTCAGCCTGTGAACGAATCAGAGAGAGAAAAGAAAAAGAGCACCCATTATTTCGGGTGCTCTTTTTCTCCGTGCGGCTGAAGTTCTTCAGGCACATCGAGAATGATCATATCTGATCCTATTTTTTGAATGTGATTCCACGGGACGCGGATGTCATTTCCTTGTTTTCGAAAGCCAAACCACTTTACGGAAGGTATAATGAGTGCTGTAATTTGACCGTCCTGTTCATTGATTTCAAGGTCGGTTTGTCCAAGCACGCCAAGCCGCTCCGCTCTTTTAATATCGACGATCTCTTTTCCTGACAGTTCACTCAGCCTCAAAATCGCATCACTTCCCTTCCGTATCATATATGCAGCAGGCAAGAGGAATAGACCGGATCTTTTTAATGACTAGTTTGGAGAGGAAGCCGCGTCCCTTTCATGTAGTGATCATGCCATAATTCCAAGTTGTAAAGCATCCAGACTTTTTGATCCGCTCCATTTTTGTTTTTCTGATTCGAATGATCTCGTAAAAATTGCTCTAGCGGCTTTCTTTGAAACAGTTCTGTTGCAAAGCTTTGTTGATCAAGAAGCTTCTCTTCGATTTCTTTCATCCTTTTGCTCATCCAATGATACACAGGAACCGGAAAACCCATTTTTCTTCTATATAATATACGCTTATCCACCGTTTGCTCCATTGTCTTTTTTAACATATATTTCGGAATGTCTTGTACCTCACTTGTTTTGAGACTCGACTGAAAAAAGGCTTGCAGCCTGCTAGGCAGTCCTTTATAAGGAAGCTTATATTTGAAGGGCATGTCATTGACAAATTGGATGATGCGATGATCAAGAAATGGAACACGCGCTTCTAGTCCATGTGACATCGTCATCATATCCAGCCGGTCTAACAAATTGGGTAAATGAATCTGCTGAAATAAATAGAGCAGTTTATTTTCATACGACGCACCCTCCATCTTTTGAAAGCAATGGGCGATATACTGGTTCATGTGCGAGCCAGGAGGGTCAATTGAATCAGCGTGACGACTTAAAAGCAGCTCTTTTTCGCCAGCAGTAAACCATGCATACCTTTTTTTGTAATGATCCATCTCACCTTCAAGGTGGATCATTTGATGCACCTGCTGCTGAAAGGATGGTTCAAATAATACCTTAGAAAGGATGGAGGACAGTTTTCGGTTTTTTTGAAGCCATAAAATTTTCCGCCAATCTGCTGGACTCCTAAAGACACGTCCATAACCTGCAAACAATTCATCCGCTCCTTCACCACATAAAACAACCGTCACGTGCTTTTTTGCTTCCCGTGACATATGGTAAAAAGCGACTTCATGAGGAATAGAAAGAGGATGATCTCTTCGCTTCACAACTTCAGGCAGTAATTGAAAGTACTCTTCTTCACTCATTCGATGTGAGTGAAGCTTGACATTGTATTGATCTGCCGCGAGTTTGGCATAACTTTCTTCAGAAAAGCCTTCCTCTTCAAAGCTGGTCGAAAAACAATGAATATTCTCGTTTTTGTATTTGGACATCAAAGCGACAATCGAAGTCGAATCCACTCCCCCGCTCAAAAAAGCTCCCACAGGCACATCAGACATCATCTGTTTTTGCACACTATCTTGAATTAATTCAAACAATTCCTTTTGATAATAACGTTCTCCCCGATCGATCCCATCAGCTGGGAGCGGATACTGCCAGTAGTTCTCTTTTGTGATGCCTGTTTCATCTATTCTCAAGATGACACCTGGGGGTAATTTTTGAATTCCTTGAAAAAAAGTCTGCTCTCCGATCGAATAACGGAAGGATAAATAACTAAGAACAGCCTCCGGCTCAATAGCAGTTTGTATGTCAGGATGCTGAAAAAGAGCCTTCATTTCCGATCCAAAAATAAGCCCTCCCTGGCATTCTGAAACATACAGCGGTTTGATCCCAGACCGGTCTCTAAACAAATAAAGTGCTTTCTTCTTTTTATCCCATATCGCAGCTGCAAACATTCCGTTTAATTGCTCAACAAAAGAAATTCCGTATTCTTCATAGCCATGAACAAGCACTTCTGTATCTGTCTGCGTACGAAACAAGTGGCCTTTATTCCATAATTTCTCTCTTAATTCTTTGAAATTATAAATCTCACCATTTAGAATCACACAGATAGAATCATCTTCATTTGTTATTGGCTGCGGCCCAGATTGTATATCAATAATGGAAAGCCGCGTATGAACCAGACCAACTGAGTCATCTTGATATACACCACTATCATCAGGTCCACGCACAGCAAGTGCGTTTTTCATCTTCAGTAAGATACGAGGATCAAGTGGTGCTTGGTTAAAATGACAATAGCCTGCGATGCCGCACATAGACATGCCTCCCTTCCATTAATGATCTGACTGCTGAATCGTCATTGCGAAAATATGCATAAATGGATTATCTTGAAAGCGAATTTCATCAAAAACTACTTTTTGCGAGAAGGTGAGCGAATCAAGCCATAGGTTTGATGTCATATGATGATTAATGCCGGATACCGTATGAATATAATCAAATGCATACGCCGCTCGATCATGAAATGCAGGTTCACGTTCAATCACATCCGTTAATGAAAGCCGAGTCTCACAGACAACGTTCCCCTCTCGTAATAATGAAATCTCTTCGTAAAGATTGCCATTGGATGAACAGCCAACGACATGAAGCGCTTCTGCTTCAAGTGGCGGAAAATGAAGAGACTGTCCCTCTAATTCAATATTGTCTCCTTGATCTTGATATATGAACTGAAAAGGAATTCCTTCGATAAAAGGATCTTGCACGTTCATAATTAACTCAGCCGGCAAAGAAGCTCCGCCAATTGTTAATTGGCCTTTTTCATATTCATTTTGATATGTGATGCCTCTGTTATTGACATAATCATGAAGAGAAAGAGTTTGATAAGTCTTCATTTTGAATCACCTCTTTTAGTTCTGTGAGCAGGCTGGTCTCCACTTCTAATGTTTTTTGAAACCGATTCGCCGTTCTTTCTATCATACTGCGAGGATTTTTACTGAGGCCTACTCTAGCCGTAAAATTGGCGAGTACTGTCCAGCTTTGATAAGCATCTTCAAATGCTTGAATAAGGGGATGTAAAAGCTCATTTTCATAAGAAGATAGGAATGTCACCATATGTTTTCTGGAGTTAGCCACATCCTTTAGTCCTTCAAAGTAAACATTGTCTAATAAATTTCCATTTTCATTGTCTTTGATACTATCAATATAATCCCTTTGAATGACTGAAATAGCGCCTAGCCCTGTGACAGCTCCAGGCAAATCAAAATGCGGCGGTGCTCCTTCTAATATGGCTGCGTGCTCTTTTAATATCATCAGCACATCCGGTTCTTTCTGAAGTTCCGCATGTTTGATCCACTTATAACGATTCTCGGTTCGAGGTGTATGTTCATATACAGAGCGGGCAGCTTTCATCAAATGGTCTTTACTCAATGTGCCATGATAGGAGTATGCATGATCACTGACCACTGCATGATCATCATTCACCTCAAGTACTTCCAATGTGTGATACCCGTGTTCTCTTTCGTAAAATGGACAGTACGGTAATTCAAATATATCTAGGGAAACAGACACAGTCCCTCCGCTTGGATGCTGTTTAAACACACGATTGATATAGAGGTCTAATTCCTCTTCCGTGTAAAAAATTTCTTCTAAATGAATGCCATTATGATGAAGAATATCCTCACGAAAATGTTTAAAGGAACCGATCAAAACAAACCCTTTGTCTTGGGGTCTATAAACAAGGCCTGCCTGCCTCCAAATCCTATCAATTTCAATCCCTTTTCTAAGAAGCATGGCTGCAATCGTTAATTGAGAACAGTTTAAGTAATTGTTCCGGTAAATAGGTGCTGCAGTAGCCACATATGTCTCCTCCTTTTTCTTTTCATCATACCCAGCGATTTTTTAACGGGATAATGCCCAGCTCTTTTTTCGCAATCACTTCTTTTAATAAATCTTCAGAAGGCGGATGAAATTTTGCCGCTTTCACATCACGGCTTAAACGCTCGAGCAAAGATCCTTGCTGTAATGAAGAAAAACCCTCGACCTGAGAAGCTAGCTGCACGATTTCTTCTGCTGCTTGCGTCACAAAATGTTTTGTAATCAGTGTCTTCGTATACAAATCACTTGAGTAATGATTTTGTTTCTTTTCTTGATCTGCTTGCTGAGCGCAAGCCATAAGCTGAGAATGTGCAACATCTAATTTAATTTTCATATCTGCAATACGAAATTGTGGACCTGGTAAAAAGGCTGATTTTTTCTTGGAAATTCGATCATTTCTTTTATATGCCATACCGAGGGCATGTTCATATGCTGCTTTTGCAATGCCATAATAAACAGCTGTAACAGCTAGACGAAACCAGTAAATTAAATTTTCAGTATCTTCTATCGCGTAGCCTTCCCGTCCGATTAGCTGATGATCGGGTATAAACACTTGGTCAAAATGAATGTGATGACTCATCGATGCCCTCATGCCTGAATAATTCCACGATTCTTCAATCGCAGCGCCTTCACTAGGTAATGTCATTAATAGCGCCGTCATTCCATATTGAGATGTGCATGACGACGGAGCATACTGACAATAAATCGGTAAATATTTAATGCGCGGTGCACCAGTTACTGTAAATTTAGTTCCACTCACAAGATATCCGCCATCTGTTTTTTCTGCGGTAATGGTCGGAATTCCGTCCATTTGCTTACGCTGATAAATAAAAATCACATTCGGATCGCTAACAGAAGCGATTAGTTCTCCTGAACGCCGAATATCGTCAAAAACCATGGCCTGCTGCTCACTTGTAAGCACTTCAGAAAATGCGCCGAGCGAATAGTAATGCATCGCCATAATGAGTCCTGTCGACGCGCATCCTTTAGATATGTGTGACAAAAGAGTCACCGTTTCTTCAAATCCATATCCAAGACCCCCGTCTTGTTTCGGCATATTGGCGACATGTAATCCACAATCAATCAGCTCGTCTAGATTTTGATGCGGGAACTGAAATTCGTCATCAAGCTGACTCGCCCTTTCTGAAAATTGCAAAATAAGACGATCAATCGTTTCTTGACGTAGCTCTGTCAATGTCATATTCATCCCTCCTTTGTCTAAAGAATAATCTATTTTGTTTCAATAAAAGATCATCCGGGGTCCCTCTCTCTCGAATGACATAATCGTTTCCTTCAAACAAAAGCAGCTCTAGCGGAGAAGAATGACCTAAAAATAAGGTAGGACTGTAGCAAAGTCCATATGCCCCAGATTTCTCAATACAAAGAAGATCACCTACATCGCCTTGCGGAAGCTCCACCTGCCGGCCAATTAAGTCTTCTGGAGTACAGAGTGGACCCACAATCGATTGTTTCACTACAGCTGAGGGCTTGCTGGAAGGTTTAATGAGCCGCATTGGATAATTATTGCGAAGCAGCCTGCCTCTAAACGTCATCGCTTGATGATGATGCATTCCTCCATCTGCAATTAAAAACGTCTGTCCTTTTGATTCTTTTACATATTGTATAGTGGTTAAATAAACCCCACATTCCGCTAAAAGGAATCTCCCCATCTCAATAATAAATCTCGGATATTCCAGCTCAGTTTCGTACGTTCGAATCAATTCCGCTACGTTTTGAAATAAACGTTCAGCATGAAGAGGTGTCTCATGCTGAAAATACGGAATGCCAAACCCGCCGCCTAAATCAACCATCTGGCATGTTAGTCCAAATTCATTCTTGATTCGAACAGCTGTGTTGAGCGTGTATTCAAACGATGATAAAAGCGATGTTTCATCAAGAACTTGAGTTCCCAAATACATATGAATCCCTTTAAATAAGAGCGAATGATCATACTTATGAAATAGGTCAAATACGTCTTTCAGTTTGGATTCATCTATCCCAAATGGACTTGGAACTCCGCCCATTTTGATTTTTGCCCGTGACTCAATGGATTCTGGATTAATTCGAATGCCTACTGATGCCTGTTTATCCTGATGCTTTGCAGACTCAGCGATATAAATGAGCTCTTCCTTTGATTCGGCGATAATACAATAGATCTCATGCTGAATAGCGACATCGATCTCTTGCTTCTGCTTACCTGGGCCAGAAAAAATGATATGCTCCGGGGAATAACCTGCTTTTACAGCCATAAGGAGCTCTCCTGCAGAAGCCACTTCTATACCAGCCCCAAAAGACCGTAACAGTGACGCAATCGAGACATTTCCATTGGACTTAAATGAAAAGAACACCTCAGCAGATTGATGGAGCCATGCTGTAATGTGATCATAGTGATCTTTTAATGCATCTCCATCGTATACATACATCGGCGTCCCATAACCATTCGCTTTCTCTAAGAGCGTAGAGTCATTTTTCGGCAAATTCCCTCCCCCTTTCAGCTGAAAATTCCATATCATCAAACTTTGTCAGCATATGAATCTGCTTGTCCTTCTTCATATGGTAAAACAATATAAACAGTCGATAGTGCCACATATCATCCGCTCTCGTTTTACCGAAAGTATAAATAAAAAACCCACCATCTTCTCCGGGATCGAGTGCTTCTGTTACCTCCGTTAACACATCTTCAAACGGCAGGTCGGCACTGCTTGAGAATCTTTTAAAGCGGCTTTCAATATATTCGTAGGTTGAAAAAAAACGGCAAATGATTGGGAGTAAATAAGTAACCTGCGTAAACCGTGCATTTATTTCAATGATCGGTATGAGCTGTTCATTTATATCAATGATCGAATCAACGCCAACCACGCCTCGATACCCTTCTGCATATAGAAGCTCTATGATTCGATGCATGCTTACTTCATATTCACGTTTTTTGTCCTGTTCATAAATAGGCGCAAAATTCGTCCCTAAGTAGATGCCGTCCTCATTGATTTTCTGTTCTGTAATTGAAAGTAAGTGTGATCCTTCCTCTTGAATGAGCAATTGGGCATTTAAAGATCGCTTAATTGGATGCCATCCCTCTAAGAGGAGGTCTGTTTGGATTTTTCTTCTTTCAATAAAGGTCACTAACTGCATGAATTCTCTCTCGTTTTTTAAAATACGAAGTCCCTTACCAGATGATCCATAAGGTAATTTCAGAACCATTTTTGAGAAATGATTCGCCCTTAATTCTTCATACGTCTGTTTTAACTCGTCAGCGTTTTGACAAACAGCACCACACGTAACATTAAACTGATGTTCTTCTGCCCACTTTCTAGTCGAAATCTTATGATTAAATCGCTTTACGAGTGTTGGATTTGAACCATAAATCTTTCTTTTTTCAAGTGACGAATCTTGTTCAACCGATTCATCTAAAAGATAGGGTACAATGAGTCCCTTTAAATTGAACGCATCTTCTTTTTGAATCATATGTGGAAGCTTGATACCCTGCTTTTCCAAATAGGCTAAAAAAGCTGGTTCTGGCTGATGATGCATGATGACATGATGATCCTTAGAAGCAATCAAAAGCAGTTGTTGTTCTTGCTGAAGAACGAGTTCATTTTGAACATGGTCTGTCATAACAGGTAAAGCCTTTGTTTGATCCCAGATTTGTTCTTGATTCATATTCCCAAACCATATCACGTCGTTTCTTCCCTTAAAATCAAATAGAGCTGCCGGATCTTTCATCACACTACTCCTTATGAACAGAATGCTTTTGTATTTCTAAAGACCGATTAATGTGAAAGAATCGTTTACGAATAGGCTGATTCCATGTATGAACGACATCATTTGCATCCAGTACTTCTGATAAATAAGCAAGTGATTCAGGCTGAAGTGCATCCATGACAAGATCAGGAATCGTATGAGGAAAGACTTCATTCACATAATGCAAAGCAAAATAGACCATCTTTCCAAAGCCATACGCTTTCGTTCGACGGACAAACAACTCCACATCCAATAGGTCTTCTCTCATAAACATGCCATATATATCAAGCAGCTTATAAAGCAGTAAATCTTTCATTGACTCCACTTCATTTAAATAAATCGCCTCTTTGTAAAAATGAATACATAAGAAAATCAGCATATCCTCTTCTTTTAATGACCATACAAGGTGCTCGTCAACAGACGTTTGAATTCGTCTAGACAACATTTCTTGGACAATTGAATCTGTCCGGTTTCCTGTCATGAGGTCAACTGAAAACTGAACATCAATTTTATGACAGTCAATAAAGCGGCATTCTGGTGTAGGTTTCATGTAGGTGTAGGTTTGATGTGAGTTCATGATGAGGTAAAGAATGTCTTTTCGTTTCGCAGGTGTGACTGTCTCCGTTTCATAATTCCAAGAACCTTGAATATAGCCTAATTCTTTTAATACATGTCCAGTTTCTTGCAGCTGATCTTGTGAGATAAAGAGATCGTTGTCCCCAAATAAGCGAAGCCCTACATCGCCGTATGCCCACTGGCCAATCACACTTCCTTTTACAATGGCATATTCAATTCCTTTTTGATCAAGTGCTTGAAATAACTGATCGTTTAACTTGATATTGTCTCGTGCCGTTTCTAATTGCCCCTTATACATAATCTCTAATGACTTTAAAAAATAAGTTGCTTTAAAATCTTTTCTTAAATGAATGGCGTAACGTTTAATATTTTTCCATGCAATACCAGCTGTTCGATGAACATGCAGCATTCCAAGAATGACATTCCAGTCTTGCTGCTGATATAGAAGCTCCTGCATCTCTTCTATCTGGCTGTCTTCTAAAAAAGGAGTAGATAAAATGAGGGCTGTGTGCTCTTCTTGAGTCAGATTACTTTGCAGCATAGTGACCCTCCTTTATATGAAGCATCTCATCCGGCCAATTCTTTTTATTTCGACCGTATGTTTGTAAAAATACTTGAACCCATCGATCGATACCGAAAGCCGCACAACCCGAATAAAGCGGCATATCATCTTCTCCCTTGATCTGGAACCTTTCACAAAGCATCTCTCCACAGTCGTTAAAAGAAGCGATCGAAACGTCTTTCTTTTCTGTCACAGCTACTAACTCATATTTGCTGTTTGCCATTAATTGATAATTCGCTTTATCCATATCATCATAAAAGAAAAAGGGGTCATTTGCGGTGGTGACCTTACCACTAAGACCAAGCTGATGAAAACATTGCCATGTGTGTTCAAGAAGTGTTTTTCTTGTTTCGTTAATGTATTCGTTATCACCGATAAAGACAATTTCGCGCATACTAAATTCTAGTTTCCTTAGAGGATCTACTTTCCAAGAAATTTCATGTCTAAAACACTGCCCCGCTGCTGTCATCATTTGATTGTCTGTATAGGTCTTGCCTTCCCATTCCTCGTAGCAGTGATAACAAATGCACGGCTGTAAAAATCGACCTGCTTGCTGGAAGTGTTCAGGCAGAAACCCATGATGCTTTTCTCGAATGTCATCAATCACCTGGTAATCATGAGGTATTTCAAAAACAGAATAAATATTTTGCGGAAAATTTGTATGGTATTTACACTTTTCCATTAATTCTTTACTCATCGTAGAAGGGTATTTTCTTAATTTGGCCCCAAGTGAAGCCCCCATATTTAAGAATAATTGATCAAAATAGTGTGCGAGTTCCATTTCAATTTCATCATAGAAAGTTCTCTTTTGGTCATCCCAGCTTAGTTTCGAATGAACAGGCTCACTTTTTAAATGAATATTTGATTTCATTTCCTTTTCACGAAACCTCCGCAGTTGAGCTACATTTGACGATAACTTTAAAAACGCAGCTGATATTGCCTCTGCATCACCTGTATGATCGACTGTTACTTCAATAAAGGATTCCTCTTCAAGAAGATCAACGTGCAAAATGTGGGCAGATAGAAAAGAAACTCTTTCCACAAAATCTGGTATCATTGTATCTTCTAACGCATCTGGTAAAGGCAGCTGAAGGGTTCTCAACTAAATTCCTCCCTTTTCATTGATCACTTTTGATGCTTCTAATGGTTGTGAAACTTTATCAAGATAGTCATAAATAGACTCCCCCAGATGAACATCACATAACTCAATCGCCGATGGATGGCTATCTTGAACTGCCAGCCCCCACCTCGCCTTCTTGAGCAGCAGTCTGTCATTATGACCATTTCCAAAAGCAATCACACGATTTAAATCACTTTCTCCAAAACAATCTAATAAATGGCGTTCAAGCATATCTCCCTTACAAATTCCTTTCGGGGATACCACTTGTGCATTTAAAAACTGGGCATCCGCAACATCACAATGACAATCTCTTAATAGATGAGCGATATCTATTTTTTCTTTCGGTAAAATAAACAGTTTTGTCACACGGTCAAATTTGAATTCTTTCTGATGACCAACCTCTATTTTTTCTCGTGGAAATGTGTAAAGCATGCAATATTTCAACTTAGCGCTTTTACTTGTTGCCACATGCTTCCCGTGTGATTCCATGACAAATTCAGCTTGACCATCAAGTGATGACATAACCTGCCGGCATATAGCAGCATCTAGATATTGTTTAACGTCAAATGTTTTCTTTTGATGATGGCAAATCACATTTCCATCATTCAGCAAAACATCATGATGAAATAAATTGAGTAAAGATGGATCTAAGTTCAGAGAGAAGAAAGAATCATAGGTCCTGCCTGTGACAATTATTGAAATAATGCCTCTTTGGCGCAGCATGTTCACTGCGCCATAGACATCACCAATAAGCTCGCCTCGATCATCAATTAATGTTCCATCCAAGTCAAAAGCGGCAAATTTTATCTCGCAAAGATTTAGTTCTGCTTCCACTGATCACACCTTTTTCAGCTCAGCATTTGCTACATATTCATTGAATAGACGCAATGATTCTGAATCTACTTGTCCAATTGGAGGGCTTTTGAATAAGAATGGGCAGACGTCATGTATGACACCGCTGTGATTCATGTCTTTAGCGGCTTTTGCTACACGCATTGCGTTAGCGATAACACCAGCTGAATTCGGAGAATCTTCTACTTGTAAACGGATTTCAAGCGAAATGTCTGAATCTAAAACAGAATTCCCTTCCAATCGCAGGAAGCAGACTTTATGATCTCCTAAGTAGCTGACATAGCCATTTGGACCTGCTGCCACTTCGCTGGCATCAATACCAGAGGCAAATAATGCTTTCCGCTTCGATTTTTGTTTACTCGTTGATCTCATTGGGTTGGCAAGGTTTAAAAAGTCTGTATTGCCTCCGACATTTAATTGGTACGTATTGGTAATGTCAATCCCCCGGGATTTTAATAGCTCAATTAACGCTGTATGCAGTGTTGTGGCACCTAAATGACTTCTTAAGTCATCTCCAAGGAGCGGGGTATTCGACTCTTCAAACATTTTGACAAATTCAGGATCATTTGCCACCGGTTCAGGTGTCGCATTAATAAAGGCAGTTTGCGCGTGTGCACACGCCTCTGCGTATACTCGAACTGCTTCAAATGAACCCGTCGGTAAGAAGCAGACTAGTACATCTGCCTGAACTTCCTTTAATCTTTGCGTCACATCATGTGTGTTCATTTTTAATGAATGTTCATGCGGCTGAATGCAGTTGGACAAATCTCCTTCAAGACCATCACATAAAGGCCCTGCTTCAACAGATACTTGGAAAAACGGAACATCAATATGTTTAACTGCAGCCGTTGGTTTAGTAAAAATAGCCTCTGATAAATCTTTTCCTACTTTATTTTGATCTACTTCAAAAGCTGCAACAAATTCCACATCAGACAAGTGATAACCTCCAATGACATCATGCATAACACCGGAGAGCGTATCCATCTTTTCCTTTGCCAATTCTACAAATTGAACAATACTTGAAGCGCATGATCCTACTCCTGCAATTGCTACGCGAACTTTTGTCATTTTCATAACCCCTTTTTTTAGAATTTATAGAGCCAATTTTCGCTTTTGACGAGATTGAAAGATATACCATTCCTTGTAACCTAATTCCTTCAGTGTCTGTTTTACTTTCAGCCAATCATCTGCTACTCGGGCTGGCTGATGGGCATCTGAGCCAAACGTGACATCCACTCCATAAAATTTGGCTCGCTCTAATAGATCCATTGATGGATACCAGCCGCCGCAGTCTTTTGTTTTGCCAGAGGTATTCACTTCAATGACAGAACCACTCTCCGCAATTGCTTGCAGTGCATCATCGACAGCTTCTGTTTTGAGATGAGCAATCTCTGGATAAAAACCTTTTAAGGCGTCAATATGGCCTAAAACGTCGAACATTTGACTCTCAGCAGACATTTTAATTAACTGGTAATACGTTTCTTTTTCAATGATGGCTTTCTGCTCTGTGATTTGTTCCCACCGTTTCCGGTTAAATAGGTCATATCCATTACTGACATGAACCGAGCCAATGATATAATCAAATGGATAATGTCGATACACGTCTCGGTAGAGGGCCTCGTGTTCTGGAAAATAGTCAGATTCGACACCTAACAGCACGTGAATTTTTCCGTCATATTCCTTTTTCAACTGCAGGACTTCCTCTATATATGATTGAAATTCACTTTTAGCCATCGCTACCCATGGTTTAAAGTGGTCAGCCTCTTCACCAAAGAACGGAGAGTGATCTGATATCCCAATAAAATCCAGACCTAATTTGACAGCCTCATCGATATATTCTCTGATGTTCCCTTCCGCATGACCACAGCGTTGATGATGTGTGTGCAGATCAAATTTCATGCAATTTTTACTCCTCTACATGGCAGTATAGCCGCCGTCAACCATCAAATTTTCTCCTGTAATAAAACTCGCTTCATCTGAAAGAAGGAAGATGACAGCAGATGCGATCTCTTCTGGATCAGCGGTTCGTTTCAACATGTGCATCCCGCCAATATCAGGATGCTGATTTGCTTGCTCTCTTGTCAATCCAAGCTCTTCTAAATGGAACCGCTCGTTATTTTTGTTCCATACTGTGCCTGGATTCACTGCGTTTACACGAATACCTGCATCCGCCAAATCCATTGCCATGCACCGCGTCATATTGACAACAGCTGCTTTTGTCGCGTTATATGTTAAATATTTTGGCTGGGCAATGTGGCCTGAAATGGAGGCAATATTTACAATTGCTCCTTTTCCTATTTTCTCCATGTAAGGCGCAGTGTGTTTGACACAAAGCGCTTGTCCCATAATATTCAAATCCATAATGCGCCGCCATTCTTCAACGGTTGCTTCAAGACCCCGCATGATAAACACGGCTGCACAATTCACCAGCATGTCTATTTTCCCAAAATGATTGGCTGTTTTTTCGATCATTGAAACAATGGATGTTTCATCAGCAATATCAGCCTCTATAAACAAAACATCATATCCATTTGCTTTGAGCTGTTTTTCTGCTGCCATTCCGTAATCTACATGATGATCAGCAATGGCGACTTGTGCGCCCTCTTGTGCGGCTCGTTCTGCGACCGCATATCCAATACCCTGGGCTCCGCCTGTCACTATAACTGTCTTTCCTTTCATACCTCGCATGTAGCTGCCTCCTCTTACCACTGAAGTCTTTGCCCGTCTCTCAACAATTCTCCTGTTGGTCCATCTCGGGGCAGCTGTGCCGCCCACACGATTCCTGATGCACCTTCCTGTATGGTTTTAACAGCCTCAGATGTCCCCATGTCCGTTTGTACCCAGCCAGGACACACTGCATTCGCAAGGATAGAATAGGGTGCCCCCTCTAAAGCTGTGACTTTTGTGAGAACATGCAGCGCCGCTTTTGACATCCGGTAGTAAGGACCGCTTTTTCCATCACGCCTGACATCGCCTGAAGCGTAGATCGCAGAGAGCCTTCCCATACCGCTAGATACATTGACAATCCGTCCATATCCCGCCTCTTTCATGTAAGGAAAAACGGCCTTGGTCATTCTGACTGCACCATACACATTCACATTCATCGTTTCTTGGAGTGTCGATACAGGAAGATCTAGAAAAGATGGAAATGTGTGGTCCTTTATGTTGTCATGAAAGACACCGGCATTATTAATGAGCACATCCACTCTCCCGAACGAATCTTTCATAAATGCCGAGAAACGTTCAACCGATTCTTCATTTGTTACATCCAGCTGAAATGGCACAACATGCTCAGTCATTTCAGACGCAGCTATTTTGGCACTTTCAAGCTGCCGTGCAGTTAAAATAACAAGCATTCCACACTGCGCAAGCTGTCTGCATACTTCTTTACCTATGCCCCTATTCCCACCAGTGACAACAGCGATCTTCATGTTCTCATCTCCTTTTGGAGATACCAATCTTCCTTCAGCTGGTTCGATGCAGATTCTAGTGCTTCGAAAGACCAATCAATATACCAGTTTAGTAAGTGAGGTGTATAGGTATGCAGCAGTGTTAAATACCGCTCTGTCGGAATATATAAAAGTCTGATAAACGCAGATATAGAACGCCATTCATATTCGGATAAGTCATCTGCATATGCCTTTAAAAATTGAATCGTTTTCACAATATCTAGTTGAAACGTTCCTCTCTTGATTCTCGTTAACAAAAAAGCAGATATGGCTGCATCATATACTCGCGGTCTAAAGCCTGCTGTATCAAAATCAAGAACCATGGCAAGCTTTTTGTTACGAATGAGCAGATTGCCAGAATGAAAGTCACCATGTGTAACAGCATGAGGTAATGCTTCGTATATACTAGGGTTTAGTAGCGTGATGATATTCATTAGTTCCCGTTCATACACGTTGAGCAAAGCAGCCGCCTTTTTAGAAGAAACAACCTTTTTTAAGGCGTAAGCCGTCTTGCCGATCGTCTCCTCCGGAGAAGTAATCCAGTTCTTCAATTCGCAGTTTGGATTCACAGGTCCTTTCGGTAAGTTCTTCAATGAATGAAGCTGTTTTAATACCCGGATGGCTTCTTGTTCATCTGAACGATTTCCCATTTCATATGGTCTTCCTTCGAAATAGGGCCGCAGCTGCCAAAAGTGTTCTTTGAATAAAATGGTCTTACGACGGTCTTTTGCCTCCATCATAGGTTGAATCGGGAAGCCATGTTCAAGCAGAGCATCTGTTAATTCCTCTAAATATTGAAGCCACTTTGCATCATGATTTCTCGCACATTTTTTTAAGACAAAGCGGTTTTTAATCGTTTCTACAAGCCATCCTTCATTAGGGCTTCTTCCATTTAAAGGTGTTAAACGAATCGGCTGTTCCGAAAACCAATATTTCAGGACATTATAAGCATCATCTAATGGCGTCATGTCCTCACCCCTTTTTCTCAAGGTTTTTGATTTTCATTAGCACCTGGTCTGCATCGTCCCGTTTGTCTATGCGCAGGCATTTCACATGAGATTTTTCTTTCAATTTGTGAAAAAGCTTTTCATTTTGATGAATCACCTCTGGATAGACTTGAAAGGCATATGAGAAAAAATGGAGCGCGTTACCCATTCGCTCCTTATTTCCATTCCAAAGTTTCTCCCTTGTGATGAGCCGTTTGAATGTCCTTTTCATGAGACGGGGGAATGTCTGTCTTCTCTTGACATCAAGCCAAATGATCGTATCAGCATATTCAGCCAATATGTGGTGAACAGATGAATATTGACCATCAACGACCCATTTCTTTTGTTTGACAATTTCATGGACGTTATCGATAAACACCGGTTTATCTGTTTTTTTCCAGTTCGCTTGCCAGAATAGGGCATCGAGCTCATAGTGAGGTAACGTTAACTCCTGCTTCAATTGATGTGCAAGGGTTGTTTTTCCAGATCCAGGTGGACCGACAATCCAAATTCGCTGGCTAGCTCCTTTATTGTTCAAGTTGTTCCCTCCGTTACAGAACACGTTCATGCTTTTGAATGTCGTTTCTCACTTTTACTAGCAGATCAAGTGCTTCATCCCAATTTAGGTTTTCTGTTAATTCAAATACGGGCGTTTCGCTTGAATGAATGGACACATCTTTACATAATAGATCTAATGCTTCCGCCGAAAAGCCATTTTCCTTTAACAGCTGGCCAAAAAGTGTATGCGCGGGAGTCAGTCTTGTATCAGGTGTACTAAAATAGTGAATCATTCCCGCCATCGCTTCTACAGGACCCGGTGACAGGTGAATGCCATTAAACCGAGTACACACGTTAGATAAACCAAACCGTTTTTGCTCAGACAGCAGCATGTGTTTAAATGAACCCGCTTTAGCCTCTTTAGGGTCCGTTGCACCGATGAAATCTTCTCTCAACATCCTCATTGGCTGCTTTGAAAAACATTCAATGACGATAATAGACTTTGCAGGTGCAGTGAACCACTCGATTTGACAAGGGTGGAATGAATTGAGCAGAAGCATTTTTTCTCCATCCACCTCGGCCTCTATGGCGTATGTGCCCGCACCCAACTTGTCTACCTTGACGTTTCGGGTTAAAAGCTCTAAACCATATGGCGTAAGCTCTTTGTACTTTTGTAAAAATTGATGGCCTCCATATATGAAATGTTCCTTCTTATTAAACTCTGGGTATTTCAAAGCCAGCATCTTTTTTGCTGCATCTGACACTTCACTCAGACCGTTTTTAGAAATTTTATTTAGCATCCCATATTGATTTTCAATTATTTTCTTTTCTTTCAAATATAAGGATGATATAACGCGCACGGCTCCTATTTGTACATCACGATCATCTAATCGGTGGAGAAGTTCATCTAGTATGAGATCAAGCTGTACACCTTTATTGATGCTTGTTAATTCAGGTTTTAGCATCAACAGAAGATGGTGTTGTTTCAATTGTTGTTGTTTTTCAATTTCATATGGATGAATGGTCACTGCCATAGGTTCTTTTGTATGAATACATGCATGAACGGCATCAATGACTCTTTTTTTCATCCTTTTTACCACATTGTCACGCCTTTAAAGATTAAATCTGTTGTCACATCGCCCATTGAATAAACCGCATTCATGACGAGATCTTCAATTCTTTTTCTATCAACTTCATTTCCATCCCACTGCTGAATACGGACGGCAATTTCATCCGGGTTGTGGAGCGGTGCCTCTTTTGAAGTAAAGATATGCACTTCTGTTGGCTTTTGAATCGTTTCAAAAATTTGATCTGCCAGCCTTTGTGCGAGCACCCCATATAATTTTCCTGTGTGATCAAGCGGGTTTTTCCCAGCTGGCGCTTCAATACTCATAGACCGCATTGGGGTGATCAGTCCATTTAATCTATTTCCTCTTCCAACAACTCCTACATCGCCGGTATCTGCTACAGAACCTAGCGCTGTTAAGTACGGACGGCCATTGCGATCTGTTGCGTTCAGCATGAGATCAGGCGTGAGGCCTAACGTTTCATGAATATAGCGAGCGATTTGATCTTGGCATTCTTTTTTGCGGGCAAAATACTCCTCAAGACTATGAATATCTTTAGCTAGAAATGGCATGTTCACAATGAGTTTAAAATCTTCATGACGTCTGCTTCCAAATATTTTTACATCCCAGCCGGTATCTGGATTGACCTTTTTAAATTCTGGGCCATTTACATAACGCTCTGTATAGAGAACCAGTTTCTCAAGACGGCTTAACGGGGCATGTGCATGCAGTAAGTTACAGTCGTTTGACACAAGCTTTGGATCACCGATTTCAATCATGTCCGTTTCAACCATCGGACGATATCGTGAATTTTTGCGTCCTGCCCCCTGATGATCAACGATTCGGCAGTCAATGACGAGATGTTCTTCAGGATCAAATCCTGTTGTCACCTCTGATAACACATCCTTTGCCGCATCGAAAAGAATCTGTTTAAGAGGAATGGGCTCATCGCCGTATGCGTATGCCCCTTTTCCAGCAAACACAACTTGATACGGTTTGACCATTGTCCCTTTCCCATACGTGACATCAGCATCTCCGCCAAGAAGCATGACTTTGTCAAACCAGTGGTGTGCCACTCTGCCGAAATGCTCCATGCAATATTGAGAATAGTATTGAGAAGCTCTTTCTGCTATGGCGTCACACATCGTATCTGGATGTCCTACACCTTTACGTTCCACAAGCTCATATGGAATTTGTTCTATATCTTGGCCATCACCTTTTAAAATATCAAGAATGGTTTTTTGAATTGTTTTCATCATCTATCGCCCGCTCTCTTTTAAAATATAAAAATATTGATCGTTCATCTTAAAACAACATGAAACATTTGGTAATATATATATATTCTGTATGAAAGAGGTGTCTATTTTGATCAATGAATCGATCCTGCAGCGTCTGCAAGATACAACCACTAATATTAGGAAATTATTGGAACAACATCAAATTCCCGGCTGTTCCATTTGTATTTCTCATGAAGATGAGCACATTTGGTCTTGGCATGAGGGCCTCGCTGATATTGAAAGCGGCACCCCTGTTACAAAAGACACAACCTTTCGAATTGGTTCTGTGACTAAACCTTTTACTGCAATGGTTATGATGAAATTGCGAGAGGAAGGATTCATTCAACTCGATGAACCCATTCATACTTACGAACCACTACTTTCTTTCATAAAAAGTCACTTGTCTGAACCAATTCCACTCACTTTCCGAATGATTGCCTCTCATATCTCAGGCCTGCCCAAAGCACTCGACAAAGCCGTTCATTTACGAGATATGACTCTAGCTCAGTGTATTGAAATACTCACTATTTTCACACCGCCTTGGTCTATCATCAATTATTCCAGTCTTGGCTACTCTATATTAAGTAAAGTGCTAGAAAAGGTGAGTCATCAGCCATATAGAGAATTAGTGCATACCCACATACTAAAACCGCTCGATTTGAAGCAAACTGGATTTATTGAAACAGCATCCACAGCCAAAGGGTATACAGTTTCTTCCTCAGGCCTGTCCCGCGTATCCTATCCAAGTGCTGAAACACCATCTTGGGAGGACGGTTCAAGCGGACTAATCTCCACAGCAGAAGATCTGATTCAATTCATTCAAGCTCAATACGGTGCAAACAGCGTGCTTCATCAGCATTCGCTAAAAGAAATGCAAAGCCCCGTTATGGTTGAAGAAGATTTCAGCAGAGGTGCCGGTCTTTCATGGTTTTTGAGACCTTTTAACGGATGCACCTTAGCTGAACATAGCGGAGAAATTAAAGGGTTCACCTCCTATATTGGATTCATTCCCAAGACAAAATTAGGTGTTTGCATTCTATTGAACTCTGACGAAAGGCTCGCACGGCCAATTGCCGAAATGCTCTTACAAATTTTGCTTCCAGCAGATCACGAGCAAATGAAAAAACGTGAAGACCGGCTCAAACGAATGTTTAGACAATCGTCTCTTTAAATCGAACTGACTTTTTTGTTTAACAGATCTGGAATTGCTTCTTGCAGATAACGCGGATCACCCTCTAAATAAAAGCATGGCATGTTAAACAAGTGATGGATAAGCTCAGATGCCTTTTGCTCCAGAAAGGTATCTGACACATGCCGAAGTCCGAGCCAGCCTTTTAAATAGTCGGGATCTTCTGGTTCTCTTATATTTGCTGCCATAATGTCTTTTGCTCTTTGATCATCTTTTTTTACCGGCACAAGCCTAATCTCACCCGAACCTATTTTAAGTGAAGGAAAAATCACCATATCTACTTTCGTAGAGCTTCTAATCGTTGTTCCTGTCATTTCAGCAGCTTCTTTTGGTGTAATTTCAAACTTACAGCCGCTCGCCCATTTTTCTTTTGCCTCTTCCTCTGTTGATATGGTTTCATCCCATATTGTTTTATCTTGAGACCGGCTGAATTTTTTGTTTTTCAGTTCCTGTATATTTGTGGTGGCTTGGACAGTTCCTACTCCAAGCGCCAAGCACATCGGCCATCCATACACAATAAGTTCCTGATCTTCAAGCACTGAAATGGAACGATCGTTTGTGATAAAATCTGCTCCTCCATGATGCAAAAACTGCCACATAGTGGTTGATTTCCCGGCACCTTTATCGCCGATAATGAGCGCTCCTTTTTGGCCATCTTCAAAAGAGACAGCTGCTGCATGCGTAAAGCATCCGCCTTGATTTTCTAATGTTCTAAGGGCAATTTCTCGAACAATTCGCAGTGGACAGCGTATCGCAGACTCATTATTGTTTTTTCCAATCACAGCATAACGCCCGTTATTGACCGCCACACTATGCGGTTCGTCACCTTCATGTGAGGCAAATAATACTTGATCGTCTAATGTTAATCGTTTGTAAGTAAACTTCCTCTTTGCAGTAATGGTTTCACCCTTTTGAAAGCAAGCACTGCGAACAGACTGTTCAAGCTCCGGATCAATGATAAACCGTATTTCAATCTGTGATGGGATATCCCCCTCGCGGCGATCCAATTCTTTTGGGATATAATGTTCAATATCTTCAATCGCCAGCAATTCCATTGATAGAATATGAAAATGAATACCTGCAAACACAAATGATTTTTCATAAGGAAAATCGGTCTTCGGCTTTTCAAAAAGCGCTTTTATATCCATATCGAATCCTCCTATTCAATTTGCTATTGCCTTTCAGGAAATAGCTGTATGGCTGGTTCCTCTTCAAGCTCATCGCGATTATCCAAGCTGAAAAAACGTTCAATAAAGGATTTTTTCCATATTTTCGAAGAACCGAAATCATTCTCTCCATAGGCTTCTAAGAATGATTGGTCACTCATGTCTAGCTGCTTCAATTCGTCAATATAGTTCGTTTGGTACAATAAATCTAAAAACGTGAACGTGTAAAAAAGTGCTTTCTCGGCCCCTAATTCCTTCGCTCTTTCTTGCAAAGCATGCCAATCAAGCTGATTTTGCTCTTCAGCAAACATGACGTACTCCCTTACATCACAAAACTTAATCAAATTAAGATCTGCATGTAAGTAGACATACTGTACGTTTGTTGCCTCCTTATATAGATGGAAGGCAAGATGGATAAGAAAATCTAACGGCTGAAGCAAATAGACATCTGTTTGAAAAAAGGGCTTTTCTTCAGCAGCATCCAGCAAGGCATTTGTTGCTTCGTAGTTTTTTTTCAGCTCAACATCATAAGAGAAATCGACCCGGTGTACCTTCAAAAAATCTTCTCCGCTTCGTTTAATATGTGAATAAAGATTCCCGGCATTTATTCTCCACATCATTTCTTCTTCTCTTTCAATCGGTATTTCCTGATCGGCAGCCCAGTCATATTTCCCGATGATAAATCCTTCCTTCTTGAGCAATGAAGAGGCATTCTTCCGGTCATCTGGATGAATTAAGAAATCAAGGTCTGACATCATTCGCAGTCCATAATCTTTGTACACAAGCGGGGTTAAAATGGCACCTTTAAGGGGGACTGCTTTCAGCTTTGCATTTCGGAATGTTTGTAAAAGACGCTTGAATTCTTTGAATCTCTCCACATTTTTTTGCCGATTCCCTATATAGTGATAGTGAAGCAAAAATTTGTATGTTGTCGTCATGCTTTTTTCATCATCAAGGCGAATCAAATGAGGCGTCATCAGCTGAAGCACCTTATGTCTTGATGCCAGTCCAATTAATTTAGGCATATCGATGCCATCTTTCAATAGAGCTCTAATAGACTCTTCTTCTTGTTCATTTAATTGAATACGTGAGCTAAGTAATAACAGCCTCTGCTCGTTTGAGAGAGTGGATTGATCCAAAACAGCCCGCATGTTTGACTACTCCTTCCCGTAAAACGATTGAAATCTAGTGATAAATCGAGAGCGCTTCCCTTTTCGATTGACTGGCATGTCCAAATCATCAGTTAGTGTATGAAACAATTGATCTGCCTCATATGCTTTTTCACTGTCATATTCAATTTCCAGTTCATAATCTGTGATGCCAAGATAGCTGCTTTGATCCAAATCGACTTTGATGCCTTTCTCAATGTAAAAGGTTGTTCGCTCAGTGACTAATAGTCCTAACAATTCTGGCTGTTGAGAGATTGTAATCGGTAAAGACGTCATGATGTTCTGTATATCTAATTTTTGCGGTAGCTCCTCAATAGGTAATGACGTTTCTTCTCTTACTCTTTTATAGCCAGACGTTTGACTGGGGCGTTTGATTTCAAGTGTTAGTTTGCCGCTGATTTGACGGATACGTACGGTATAGCCAAATCGTTTTAATAAAAAATCTGGTGTGTCGTAATAGTAATTGAAATTAAGTACATAAGTAGGGGTATGACTTTGTATGAACATGTCATATATGTGCTGAAAATCTGCTTGTGACAACAAATATTTGTACTCCTGCTCAACCATAACTCACCTCCAAAAAGTCTTACACGACAATGTCGGATTGTTCAAGAAGCTCTTGAATGAGGGCAGTGCCTTTCTCTAAAGAAGTAAATGCCTGCTTTAATGAGTAACAAGGCACCTTTTCCGCTAATGCGTTAAGGAATGGTTCTAGCTCTTCGGGTGTTGGCAATGTGAAATACGGTAATAAGAATTCATTATGTCTTCCAGGATTAATGACTGCATGCTGCTTCAAACGTTCCGCTGCTTCCTCTGGGGTGATTTTCGAAAGTTCTGCACCAGTTTGCCCGTGAGGTAAAAATTCAGGAAACACCATCACATCGATTTTTCCTATTGTTTTGACTTCACGTGAAAACCATTTTTCTAGCTCCTCTGGATATACAAAATGATAGCTTTTATCATCCTCGTTAAATGGATGACTCGATGTTTGGAGTCTGTATGGGGTACCTAGCTTTTCAATGGCTTCAAACGAATCTTTCCGAATACTCATAGATCTCGGCCAGCCAGTTCCTGTGTACTCGGTGTTCGTATATGAAACACCTATATCATCGTTTGTGATATATCGGGCATCAGTTAATGATAATAAGGATAAGATGGTGGACGTTTTCCCTGCCCTTGATCCGCCTACTAGGGCAATTCCCTTTTGATTCATCTCCATCATGCCCCCATGCAAATAGATGAGTCCATCCTGATAACACAAAAGACGAAGCAAAACTCTTATTAACCGAAGCGCATGCTGGGCTGCCCATCTGACATCTTTTGGTTCATCTATCACAATGACTTTTTTCTCTCCGTCATACAGGTAGCGGCAGCGGGGCTCCATCTTCGTTTCGTAAAAGACTTCTTCAAGAGGTATTTCTTTTTGAATTTCTTGTGCATATTTACTGGTTAAAATCGTCCAAACGTCACCTTCATGTTTTTCTGTTATTTTGCTGCAATCAATATAGGGATGCACTTTACTTATCACTAAATTCTGAACTGATTCATCTGCACCTAATACGACACGAACATCATTTTTTTGATAGCTTACATATGACAATGAATGCCACCCCTTATGATAGATTTATAAAAACAATTGCATTTTTTTCCTTCATCAACCAAAATGTAACATATATCAATCTCTTAGAAAGGAGCCGCGACATGAATGAACTGACAATAACTGAAGTTGAAGAAAAAATTGTTCAGCTTGTCATGAATAAGTTGTCTCTCAATGAGCAGCCAAGCCGGGATGATAGTTTAAAAGCTTTAGGATTAAATTCTGTCCAAATCGTCTCTTTTGTTATTTCATTAGAGGACACCTTTCATATTGCCTTTGAAGACGAAGAATTACACCCTGACCACTTCCGCACCTTAGAACGACTCTTCACTTTAGTTAAAAACAAACTGACTAAGACGCTGTAATTACCTGGGCCATAAATAAAGAGCGGTAATGCGAGGAGGCTTCCATCAGCTCCTCATGAGTACCGCAGCTTTGAACAGCACCGCCTTCAAGTACATAGATTAAATCTGCATTTTGTATGGTCGATAATCTGTGTGCAATCACAAGCAAGGTGCCGCCTCCTTTGGCATCGTCTATCCCTTTTTGAACCTTCCTTTCTGTCTGCCGATCTAGCGCGGAGGTCGCCTCATCTAATATAAGTAAATCAGCCTGTTTTAAAAACGCTCTGGCGATAGCTAAACGCTGTCTTTGTCCTCCTGATAGGGAAATTCCCCTCTCTCCAATGACTGTGTCAAAACCTTTTTCAAGCCCTTTGATGAAGGAAAGAATTTGTGCAACTTCACACGCCTGTTCAAGTTGTTCTTCGGTCACATCATGTAATCCCATGATTAAATTCAGGCGTATCGTGTCTGGGAAAAAATAGGGCTCTTGCGGGACAACGGCTATTCGTTTTAATAAATGAGATGGATTGATCTCTGATAGATCAACCCCATTCACCAAAATTCCCCCGCTATCTGGCTGGTAAAGTCCAACTGTAAGCTTTGAGATCGTCGATTTCCCGCTGCCGCTCGCTCCAACAATCGCCACTTTCCTTCCCTTTGGAATATGAAGATTCAAGCCGTCTAAAGCGCCTTTAGATGTTTGTTCATAAGAAAAGCAAACATCTTCAAACACCACGTCTTCTACAGCATCTATTCGTTTTGTTCCTTTTTCTTCGTTTTCCATTTGCAACACTTCTGCTATTCGGTGAACAGATGCACGCTGTTGGAAAAATTCAAATACATACTGGAATAACTCTTGATAACTCTTCATTAATTGAGATGCATATTGGTAAATGACGACAAATAAACCGATGGACATGTTTCCTGCTGCTACTTGATATGTGCCAAACACTAGAACTGATAGTATCCCAAACCATTTCAATGGCTCTGTTAAAAAAAGAAGCTTGTTTTGAAACTTACCTTCCTTCATGACACGATCCATCATTTTGTTAAACAGCTTTTCATACAAACCGATTTCCCACTTGCGTCGATCGAATGCGACAACTTCCCTTGTAGAAGAAATGCCTTCTTCTACATGCACGAATAGGTCTGATCTTCTCTCCTGCACATCTTTTGCTATGTTTGTTGCCGTTTTCGCCATTTTTTTACCGACAATAAAATAACAAGCGCTTGCAAAGAGAAGCAAGAAAAATAAGACAGAACTCACAGATAGTAAAATGATAGATAAAACAATGGCCATAAAAATCGTTTGTACAATTTTCGGTATATGTAAAGCAGCCGTAACAGCAACTGTCTTTACATCTTGATTAAGTTTGTGTAAATAAAAACTGACTGGGTGAATTTTATATGATCTCATGGATACTTGCTGAAGCTGATCTAACATCATTTTCTGCAATGAATGATGGATGGTCAGATAGTTTTTATGCATCACATATGGGCTGGCAACAAACATCACAACATATACAAAAAATATAATGGCAAACAGCATCAAGATTTGGGAGAAATGCTGACTGATACCACTATTCAAAAGAACATCATCAATGAGCCACTTTTGCAGTCCTATCATGGCTAAATTAGCTGCTGCTTCAATCAAAACGAGTAAAAGAGCAAGGATGAGCATCCATTTTTGCCTTGTGATCAAAAGAAACAGCCAATTTTTTCTCATGTTACACCTGCCTCCTTTTCTGAGCGGTCAGACGCCAATTGATAAAAATGCCCTTTTTTCCTCATCAATTCATGAAATGGTCCAGTCTCTAACACACAACCATCTTTTATAAAAATAATTCTGTCAAAATGGCTGACCGTTGATAAACGATGCGCAACCGCAATGACAGTAGACTCCTTAAATGTTTGGTGTAATGCCTGCTGGACTTTTTGCTCACTGACATTGTCAAGAGATGCTGTGGCTTCGTCGAGTAATACAACACTTGGATTTTTAGCAAATAGCCTGGCAATCGCTATTTTTTGCTTTTGCCCTCCGGAAAGTTTTAATCCCCTTTCCCCGAGTATGGTGTCGTATCCATTTTCTAACTCTCTTATAAATGAATCACAGTCTGCTTTTTTTGCGGCTTCAATGATCTGTTGATCTGAAAGACTTGTATCTCCAAAACGAATATTGTCCTTTACACTCATATTAAATAAGAACGTTTCTTGAAAAACAAATCCCATCGCACCTCTTATTTGACTAGTAGGTAAACGGCGCAAATCAACTCCATTCATTGTAATCATCCCAGATGAGGGATCATAAAAGCGTCCAATTAGCTTAAGAAGCGATGTTTTCCCTCCGCCGCTTGTACCGACAAGCGCTACTTTTTCACCCTTCCGAATATGTAGATTCATTTCTTTTAATAAAGGAGGATGATTGGGATAATGAAAACTGACGTCATGAAACACGATATCGCCTTCTACATGATCAAGGTACACCGGCTGCTGAGGCTCTCTAATATCAGGTGTTTTTTTCATAAAATGATATAAAGGTTCAATTTGAAATGTTAATATTCGTTGTTCTGTTAAAAGTGTGACAATGGAAGTAAGCATATGCATCGCTGAAAAATAATATAATATATATGCCACAAAACCACCTGTCGTTAGCTGTCCAGTCTTTACAAGGTGGATACCAATACCAAAAGTGGCAAGAGCGCCAATATAATAAGTCAGCCTGCGGTTGCTTCCTCGTAAATAGGCGAAAAAAACATTTTTCTCATGATCTTGGCGCACTTTTTCATGGAGTTTTTGAATTCGTTCCATATCCCATTTCATATAGCCTAAAATTCTAAGCTCTTCCATCGAAGCAAGACTTTCGTATAATTTTGTTTGCAACGTGCGAAAACCTTCTGCACTTTGTCTACCGTAGATCGTGGCCTTTTTTTCAAGCCATGGTCCAAAGACATAGTAGAGAATAAAACTTGGAATGATGATTAGGGTGAGAAAAATAGAAATGTTTATCATAAAATAAAGTGAGATGGCGATAAATAATATCTGATTGATAAATTGTGGGAAGTATCGTCTGTAAATTTCTTGTACAGCTCGTGTCTGTGTGTTAACAAAGGAGAGTGTTTCACTAACAGAATGTTGTTCGTAGTATGAGAAACCAAGTTGACGGATTTGCTGGAAGGCAGCAAATTGTGAATCTCTTGAGGCTTGTTCAATTAATTTTCTTTGCCATAAATTTCGTGCGGCTGTCAGTATAATACCGAGTACAATTAAGCCAGTCAGTCCTAACAATAAACCATTCATTTTTGAAAAGTCTTTTGCTGGCAAAATGGTCTCAATAAAATATTGAATAAATTTAGGTATGATGAGCTCGCTCAAGGTAATAACGAAACCACTCATAATAACTAGAATCACTTTACCTGTATAAGGCTTTAAGAATGAAAGCGTCCATAAATAAACACGCCATAACTGCTTTGAATCCTTGTCGATTTGTTTCAATCCACCACCAGCCTTTTGCTCTTTTTCAACAAAAAACGGAATTTTTTTACATCTTTTTCGATCCTTGTTTGGATTATATAAAATGTTTTTAGTCATGACAATGTGTAATTTGCATCATTATAACAAAAAAGGCAGTGACTTCCATCCCTGCCCAATCGTCCTATATTTCACTGTTATCTAGTGTTACGCGCATACCACTGAGGCTCTATTTGATTAAAATAATCATGTTCTTTTAGCACATTTTCTAGTCTTTCAATCATCTCATCCATTTGACCCGGATCGAATTTAATGACCCACATAATCGATGAAAAGATACTCATTGCGACATAAACAGAGTAAAGTAGCCAAAAATCATCTGGAATGTTCCCATCAAAATATCCATTGATTTGACCAGCCGAAAAAGCTTCACTTGTTTCTCTGCTGAAAAGAGCTACTTTATAAAAATCGTGAATGGGATCTCCCCAGTCAAAATTGTTAAAATCAATAACACCTGCATATTTATCATTGTTTACAATAATGTTCCCTAAATGAAAATCATCGTGCTGAAATTGATTAGGCCTGCCTTTCACAATATCTATGTGCTTTGCTATAAACTGAGCCACTTTTTCATCCCCTTCAAGGGAGAAACCGCTTTCCCGGTAAGCAGCTAAATATCGATGATGCTTTTTAATGACACGATCTTCCCAAGGTTCGATGTGTGAAGGTGCCGGATATTTATGCATATTTCTTAAATCCTGACCTGCACTTCCCCCGATAGCATACTGCTGTTCTTCAGTTAACTCACTCATGATTTCTTTTGCTTCCTGGCCTTCTATAAACGATAAAATATAGTACACTTGCTGTTTTGCTTCTAAGACACCGATATTCACTGGATCAGCACACTGAACACCATGACGTCTTAATTCGGAAAGTAGCTCTAACTGCATCTTTATTTTGTCATACTGGTCTTGATCTGTGAATCGAAGGACATATTTTTCACCTGACACGGTAGTCATGACCCATTTTTCATCCCGAGAATATCCTTTATCAATGTGGTCTATGCTGACCGCTTCTTTTAATAAGGGAATGTGCTGCATAAGGTCTGTTTTATTCATGGATTGATTCATCCTTCCCAGTCTCTTTTCTTCTCACTCTACCAAATATTCCATTTGAATAGAATGATTAACAATTCCTATTTATGTCGAAACTGCTTTACAATGTTTTTTCATTCTAATATAGTTAATTTATGTAAATGATAGAAAATTTGTAAAAGGGAGCGTTGCAGATGAATGAAACGACAGATGTCCTTTCACTTTCAAGTCAAGTAAAAGATTTGGTTCTGCGTTCTTTGGATGATAGCAGCAAGGTTTCTATTGGTGCAGATGAGGAATTAACAAATCACGGTCTCGATTCGATTAAAGCAGTTTCACTCATTTTGGAATTAGAAGAGGTTTTTGATATTCAATTTGCAGATGAGGAATTACTGACAGAGCACTTTTCAACAATCAATAAAATTGTTCATCAGCTGCAAAACAAGTTAGCTGATTAATCTTTTTTACATGAAAAAAAGGCATCTCTTTAAAAGACATGCCTTTTTTGTTTAAGCAGAAGGTACATCACCCGTCGGACTAATAAGCGAGAGCGCATAATCTTCTGTAAAGATTCGTTTAGATAAGTTATTCACGCCGTCTAATGTGACGCTGTTGATTTCATCAATAATTTCATCGAGTGTCCGATGTTTGCCAAGGAGCAGTTCATTTTTACCGTTTCGGCTCATTTTGCTGTTTGTGCTTTCAAGGCTGAGCATAAGGTTGCCTTTCATTTGCTCCTTAGAGTTCTCTAGTTCTTTCTGCGTGATTCCCTCACGCTTTAAGACGTCTAATGTTTGTAAGATGGTCTCAGAGAGCAGGTTTAGCTGCTTCGCTCCAGTTCCGCCATAAATCGTCAGCATTCCATTATCTGCAAATGAACTGTGATAGCTGAAGACGGAATACGCAAGTCCTTTGTCCTCTCTTACATCTTGGAATAATCGGCTACTCATGCTTCCGCCAAGAACATTATTTAAGACGATTAAGTCATAGATGCCCTTATCTCCAGCTGGAAGGCCATTAAAGCCCAAGCATAGGTGCGCTTGTTCCGTTTCCTTTTTGCGTGTGAGCTTGTCATAATGAAATGCTGGAGCTTCTACAGGCTGCTTTTTCCCTTTTCCTTCATAAGAGCCGAATAACTTTTCAACCTCACGAATAAAGGTCTCATCTACGTTCCCTGCAACAGAGATCACGACGCGGTCCGGGGTATAGAATTCATCCATGTATTTTCTAAGTGAGTCTCCGTTAAAGGTAGAGAGTGTTTCCTCTGTTCCTAAAATTGGATATCCTAATGAATGATCACCATAAATGGCTTTGCTTAATAAATCATGAACGATGTCATCAGGAGTATCCTCATACATTTTAATTTCTTCGTACACCACATTTTTTTCTTTTTTCAGCTCTTCTTCATCAAAAGCAGAGTGAAAGAACATGTCGCTTAATACATCGAGGGCGTAGCCAGCATGTGAATCAAGCACCTTCGCATAGTAGCAAGTGTATTCTTTTGATGTAAAGGCATTCACTTGACCACCAATGCGGTCAAAGGATTCTGCGATATCACGTGCAGATCTTGTCTTTGTCCCTTTAAAGAACATATGCTCTAAAAAGTGTGAGATTCCATTAATTTCAGGTGTCTCATGTCTAGAGCCTGTTCCAATCCAGACGCCAATTGCGACAGACCTTACAGTGGGATTGTTTTCGAGTACAATTCTTACTCCGTTTTGGCAAGTATACGTTTTGACCAAGTTTTGCTCCTCCTATTCAACAAACAGATCGCATCACGGATGTCTTTTTTCACTTAGGAGGTCAGAAACCGTCCCTAATTCATATCCTCTTTCTTTAATTTGAGTGATAAGTGCGTCAAGACTTTTCGCTGTTGCATCTGTTGGATGCATTAATATCATCGCCCCATTGTGAATTTTCCCAAGCACCCGCTTTTGTAAAATAGCCGGGGATGGTTTTTGCCAGTCGATGGTGTCTACTGTCCACATAATGGTTTCCATGCCTTCTTGTTTGGCAAGCTTGACTGTTTCTTCTTTAAAGCTGCCGCTTGGAGGCGCAAACCATTTTGGTTTCTTCCCAAGGGATTCTTCAATTTGGCGATTTGTTTTCGTTATCTGCTCTAATGCTCGTTCTCTTGTCAGTGTGCGCATATCTGGGTGATTGTATGAATGATTTCCAATTTCATGACCATCTGCCACGATTTTTTTAGCAAGCTCTGTGCTTTTTTTCACCCATTTGCCTTCTAAGAAAAAGGTCGCCTTGACTTGATGCTTTTCCAGCGTCTTTAACATGTTGATTAAATGCTCATCACCCCAAGCTACGTTGATGAGGAATGCATTCATTTTTTTATCTGGATGTCCTTTATAAATGGGCTCTGCACCAAGCTCATGTAAATGAGTAGATGGTTTTGTTTCATTAAAAACAAGCAGCTTTTCATCGAATGACCCCTGTTTCTTCATTTTTTCATAAGAGGCATCGATATCAACTGTCTGTCCATTTAAGCCAGGCATCTTTTTCCACACTTTATCAATCTTAGCATTTTGCGCCTTTACTTCATAGTCAGAAGACTTCGATTCAATCTCCTGATATAAAATATCTTTTGACACAGATGCAACCTCGGCATGCTCTTTCATTGATTCAATATATGTAACAGCAGCCGGCTGCTTCATCGTTTGATATGACACGAGCAGTAAAAATACAAACACAATGAATGGTAACGTTTTTTTCAATGGTTGTCCCTCCCCTATACCACAAATTATGATGGGGAGAAACAAGCTAGAACTATTGTTAGCGCAAGAAAAGAAAGAAGCCTGGCACGGATACCTGGCTTCTAACACATTTTATTTGATCTCATTAAGACTGCTTTTCTTCTTTTTCCTTTTCTTCACGTAAAACAGCTTTCCGAGAAAGGTTCACACGGCCTTGTTTATCGATTTCAGTGACTTTGACAAGTAATTCATCGCCAAGTTTCACGACATCTTCTACTTTGCCCACACGCTCAAGCGCAAGCTCAGAAATATGAACAAGTCCATCTTTTCCACTGAAGATTTCAAGGAAGGCACCGAATTTTTCAATGCGTTTGACTTTACCTAAGTAAAGCTGTCCTACTTCAACTTCTCTCACAAGATCTTCAATGATTTTCTTCGCTTTTTGGTTCATATCTTCTTCTGTAGAAGAAATAAAGATTGTACCATCTTGTTCAATATCGATTTTCACACCGGTATCTTCAATGATTTTATTGATTTGTTTACCGCTTGGTCCAATGACATCGCGAATTTTATCCGGATTGATTGTCATCGTTAAGATTTTAGGTGCATAACGAGACAATTCTCCTCTAGAAGCAGGAATCGTTGACAGCATGCTGTCTAAGATTTCCATTCTTCCTTTTTTCGCTTGTTGAAGAGCCTCTTCTAAGATGTCTTTTGACAAGCCATCGATTTTGATGTCCATTTGAAGGGCTGTGACACCTTTTGATGTACCTGCAACTTTAAAGTCCATATCTCCAAGTGCATCTTCCATTCCTTGAATGTCTGTCAGCACTGTGTAGTATTCACCAGATTTCACCAGTCCCATTGCAATCCCTGCAACTGGTGCTTTAATTGGAACACCGGCATCCATCATCGCAAGTGTGCTTGCGCAAATACTTGCTTGTGAAGTAGATCCGTTAGATTCTAATACCTCTGAAACGAGGCGAACCGTATAAGGGAAATCTTTTTCGGATGGAATGACTGGTTCTAGTGCACGTTCACCTAGTGCACCATGTCCGATCTCACGACGGCCTGGACCGCGCATTGGACCTGTCTCACCAACACTGAATTGCGGGAAGTTGTAATGGTGCATGAAGCGTTTTGATTCTTCAACACCTAGACCATCAAGAATTTGCACATCGCCAAGTGCACCTAATGTACAAATACTGAGCGCCTGTGTTTGTCCTCTTGTAAATAGGCCTGAACCGTGCGTTCTTGGCAGAAGTCCTACTTCTGAAGAAAGTGGACGGATTTGATCTACGCCGCGTCCATCTGGACGTACTTTCTCTTCAGTGATCAGACGGCGAACTTCGTTTTTGACAAGCTTGTTTAATACATCTTTCGCTTGTTTAATCGTTGCTTCGTCACGTTCTTCTGCTTCAAACTTCTCAACTACAGCTTTTTTCACAGCACTGATTGCATCCTCACGCGCATGCTTCTCATGTACTTGAATCGCTTTCAGCAGGTCAGCTTCAGCAAGTGCTTTTACTTCGTCTGCTAACGTTTGATCTACTTCATATAAAGGAATATCAATTTTTTCTTTACCGACTGCCTTCACAATTTCTTCTTGGAATTCGATTAAGCGTTTGATCTCTTGGTGACCGTACATGATCGCTTCAAGCATTGTTTCTTCCGGTACTTCATCAGCACCAGCTTCTACCATGTTGATCGCATCTTTTGTTCCGGCAACCACAAGATTGATGTCACTTTGTTCAAGCTGCTCCACATTCGGGTTAATGATCAGCTTTCCATCCACTCGTCCTACTGTAACGCCGGCGATTGGTCCCTCAAATGGAATGTCAGACACACATAAAGCTAAAGATGAGCCAAACATTGCAGCCATTTCAGATGAACAATCTTGATCCACACTCATGACGATACTAATGACTTGTACTTCGTTTCTAAATCCATCTGCAAACAGCGGACGAATTGGTCTGTCAATTAAGCGGCTCGCAAGGATCGCCTTTTCACTTGGACGGCCTTCTCTTTTAATGAAGCCGCCAGGAATTTTACCTACTGCGTATAGTCTTTCTTCGTAGTTCACAGTGAGCGGGAAGAAATCAAGTGGTTTTGGTTCTTTAGAAGCTGTTGCTGAGCTAAGCACAGCCGTATCTCCGTAGCGTACGAGGACCGCTCCGTTTGCTTGCTTTGCAAGCTGGCCAGTTTCAACTGTCAGTTGACGTCCAGCCCAGTCTATGGTGAAGACATGTTTCTCTTGTCCCATTCTGAGATAAACTCCTCTCTTATCGTAAAATTTTAGTTAGTTCTTATTATGAACAAAATGATTTTCACATATCAATGTGAAAGCTGTATGTAGAAGGGTATTTGCCATTCTTTCAACATTTTAACCATAAAATATTAGTGATTATACGATAAAAAAGCGGGAATCCTCCCGCTTTTTACGATTATCGACGTAAGCCTAGTTTGTTAATTAACTCACGGTAACGAGTTACGTCTTTATTACGTAGATACGTAAGAAGATTACGACGTCTACCTACCATTTTCAAAAGACCGCGACGTGAGTGGTGATCTTTCTTATGAGTACGTAAATGCTCGTTCAAGTTGTTAATTGATTCTGTTAGGACAGCGATCTGAACTTCTGGAGATCCAGTATCAGATTCGTGTGTTTTGAACTCATTAATTAATTGCGTTTTACGCTCTTGAGTAATAGCCATCCTGTTTCACCTCCAAATCATGTTAGCCCCATCTACCTCGCAGCCGTCGGTGAAGTCGGCCTGCCAAGTAAGTGGTTTTAAAGCTACAGGAATTATCATACTAAAAATATGCTGAATTTGCAAATGGTAGAGCAGTTTTTCTATGATTTTTTTGTTTGCTTATGCTGATCTTGAAAAAACTGAATCGCTTCTTCTTTATCTTGACTGATTTGAGCCGTCAGCTCCTGGATTCCGTTAAATTTTCGTTCACTGCGAATGCGCTTGAACCATTGTAATTTAATCGGCTGGCCATATATTTCTTCGTTAAAATCAAAGAGGTTTACTTCAATGGCAGGCTGATCAGGACGTTTTTCATAAAATGTTGGTTTATAGCCGACATTACAAACGCCGTCATATACTTTACCTTTTACTTCCGCTCTTACTGCATATACCCCTGTTGGCGGAATAATGTATTCAGCAGATAAGCCGACATTAGCTGTCGGAAATCCGATCGTCCGTCCGCGTTTGTCTCCATGGATGACAATGCCGCGAAGCTGATAAGGTTTTCCTAAAAGCTCGCTCACATATTCAACATCCCCATTTTTTAATGCGGAACGGATGAGAGTGGAGCTGACTTTTCGGTCTTGATTGGACAGCTTAGGTACGATGGTTGCATTGATACGGCCTTTTCCGTATTCATCGAACGTTTCCATTGTGCCTGCACCAAAGCGGCCAAACGTAAAATCAAACCCCGCTACTGCGTGCTTCACATTCAGTTCATCCAAATATTGATCCACAAACTCTTGAGGAGATAGAGCTGCAAAGCTCTCGCTGAATTGTACGATGTATAAATAGTCAGCGCCCAGCTGTTCGATAAAATCAATTTTATCCTCAAGCGGTGTAATTAAGTCTTTTGGTTCCCGTGCCTTTTGCAAAACATGTGATGGATGCGGATGAAAGGTCATGACTGCTAAGGCCAATCCTTCTTTTTCCGCAATGCTTTTCGCTTCATCAATGACTTTTTGATGCCCGAGGTGAACACCGTCAAAGTACCCTAAAGCCATGACAGACGGGACTTGATCCTTTTGATTCAATGTATGTGGGTGTGAAATATGTATAGTCTTCACGAGATGTCACCTTTTCTTTAAGATTGCTTGTCCTGACATAAGATCTTCGCCGGCTTCATCAGGTTCTGTTTGGTCGGGTGCTTCATATATATCGCCAGACAACGGCCTGAAGGAGCAAAAACAGCGACACGATCCGCCTCTGCGAAATGAGCAAATTCATCAGGCATTGGCAGGACTGCACCGTTTTCCACTTTACTTGCTAATGTATCATTTATCTCCCATTTCGGCAAATGATTGAGCGCACGCTCGATCGGGACAAGGTGCTCATCTACAGTTCCTTCCTCGCTTATATCTCGCAGCTCATCCAGCGTGATACATTCATCAAGTGTAAAATCACCAGACCCTGTACGAATGAGATGTGACATGTGGGCTGGAAACCCTAGTTTCTTCCCGATATCAACCGCTAAGGTCCTCACATACGTTCCCTTTGAGCATAGAACGGTAAACCTAAATGACACGCTACCATCCTCATATGTGACAGGTGTAGTCCGCTCGATACGGTGAATAGTAATTTCTCGGCTCGGCCGCTCAATTTCAATGCCTTCTCTTGCATATTCATAGAGCTTTTTCCCGCCAATTTTCACAGCAGAAAACATGGGAGGAATTTGTTCAATGGTTCCTTCAAACTGCTTCAGTGCCTCATCAATTTCTTTTTCTGAGATCGGTTTTTCCACCTTTTTTTCTTCTACGATCTCACCTGTTTGGTCTTCTGTTGTTGTAGAAAAGCCAATCGTGATCTCCGCATCATACGTTTTCGATTTATCTGTTAAGTATTCTACAATCTTCGTTGCTCTTCCGATACAAATAGGGAGAACACCTGAAACCTCTGGGTCGAGGGTGCCTGTATGGCCGACTTTTTTTGTGTGCAAAATTTTTCTTACTTTAAACACACAGTCGTGTGAGGTCATGCCTCTTTCTTTATGTAATAAAAGAACACCATTTATCATCTGCGTTCTCTCCTTTCATAAACGATGAAAAAGGACAGACGATCATCGCCTATCCTTATTTCAACATCTTATTCGTGATCTTTTGTGTTTAATTCAGCAATCAGGCTTTCAATTCGATTTCCGTAATCTACAGATTCGTCGAATTCAAAGTGCAGTTCTGGTGTTTTGCGAAGTCTGATTCGATTGCCAATTTCAGAGCGGATGTACCCTTTAGCCTTTGCAAGACCTTTTAAGGTTTCCTCTCTTTTCTTCTCGTCGCCAAGAACAGAAATGTAGACTTTGGCAATTTGCAAATCACCGGATACTTCGACATCAGTTACAGTCAAAAAGCCGATTCTTGGATCTTTTAGCTTTCTGCCTAAGATGTCGCCCAATTCTTTTTTCATTTGCTCACCCACACGGGTTGCTCTCATACTCATGATCTTATCACCTCTAATTAAAACCACTCAGTTTTCGTGATCGTTCGTTCAATTTCAGGAAAAGAATCGATAAAGCTTAATACACGCTGAAGCTCCTTTTCCACTTGAACCCGAGAGGAGGAAATCACGGCGATTCCGATTGATGTACGCTGCCATGTATCCTGGTAATCCATTTCAGCAATGGTTACATTGAATTTATGACGCGTTCTTGTCAATATTCGCTGAAGAACCGCACGTTTTTCCTTCAGTGAGGATGCATCATAGATCATGCACTCACATTCGGTATAACCGATCATTTTCTTTCGATTTCTTGCATAACGAATGATTCCATGACATCACCTTCACGGATATCATTGTATTTCTTAATGGTAATACCACATTCATAGCCTTGTGAAACTTCTTTCACATCATCTTTAAATCGTTTTAACACGTCAACTTCGCCTTCAAAAATAACGACGCCGTCACGGATTAAGCGGATTCCGCTATCTCTTGTAATCGTTCCTTCAGTTACATAGCCGCCAGCAATTGTACCGATTTTAGATACTTTGAACGTTTGACGAACTTCAACTTGACCGATGACTTTTTCTTCATATTCAGGGTCAAGCATTCCTTTCATCGCAGCTTCAATTTCATCGATGACTTTATAGATAATGCGGTGCAAGCGGATATCAACGTTCTCAGTCTCAGCTGTGCTCTTCGCATTTCCATCAGGACGTACGTTAAAGCCAATCACGATGGCATTAGAAGCACTTGCTAAAATGATGTCTGATTCTGTAATCGCTCCAACACCCGTATGGATGATTTTCACTTTTACGCCTTCGACTTCAATTTTTTGAAGAGCTGCTGTTAATGCTTCAGCAGAGCCTTGTACGTCTGCTTTCACGATCAAGTTGATATCTTTTACGTCACCTTGTTTGATTTGCTCAAATAGGTCGTCTAGAGATAATTTTGCTTTATCTGAACGCTGTTCGTCCAGCTGTTTAGAAGCACGCGCCTCACCGACTTGACGAGCTGTTTTTTCATCTTTGAATACGAGGAACTGATCCCCTGCATTCGGTACATCGTTTAAACCAGTGATTTCAACAGGTGTAGATGGTCCTGCTGTTTTCACGCGGCGGCCGATGTCATTGACCATTGCACGTACACGGCCAAATGTATTTCCGACAACGATTGGGTCACCTACATGAAGTGTACCTGTTTGAACAAGAAGGGTTGCAACAGAACCTCTTCCTTTATCAAGCTCAGCCTCGATGACAGTCCCTTTTGCCGCACGATTAGGGTTGGCTTTCAGTTCTGCTACTTCGCTGACAAGAAGGATCATTTCGATCAATTCGTCAATGCCTTCACCTGTTTTCGCAGATAGTGGAACGAAAATGGTTTCGCCGCCCCAAGCTTCTGGTACAAGACCATGCTCAGTTAATTCCTGCATCACGCGGTCAGGATTTGCTGTTGGTTTGTCAATTTTGTTAACAGCGACAATGATTGGCACTTCTGCCGCTTTTGCATGGTTAATCGCTTCAATTGTTTGCGGCATGACACCATCATCTGCTGCAACAACCAGAATGGTCGTATCCGTTACTTCGGCACCACGTGCACGCATCGTTGTAAATGCTGCGTGTCCAGGTGTATCAAGGAACGTAATTTTTTTGCCGTTTTCTTCAATTTGGTATGCACCGATATGCTGCGTGATTCCACCTGCTTCGCCTTCGACGACTTTTGTCTTACGAATGCTGTCAAGAAGAGTTGTTTTCCCGTGGTCAACGTGTCCCATGATCGTTACAACTGGAGGGCGTACTTGCATATCTTCTTCTTTATCTTCAACTTCATACTTTTCAAGTTCAGTTTCTTCTAAAATAATGACTTCCTCTACTGGAACACCATATTCAGAAGCGATTAATTCAACTGTATCTTTATCAAGTTCTTGGTTGATCGTTGCCATGACACCAAGCATCATCAGCTTTTTGATGATTTCAGCTGTTTCTTTTCCAAGCTCATCAGCCAGCTGGCCGACAGTCATTGAATTTGTAAATTCAATTTTTTCAGGAAGCTCTTTTTTAGGCTTCACAGGTCTAGCTTGCTGATGCTGCGGTTTGTTATTTCCACCGCGTTTATTTTTGTTTTTATTTTGGTTGTTGTTTTTTTTGTTTTTATTAAATTGATTATTCTGCACGTCATTCTTCTTTCTATCATTGTTTTTGTTAGATGATTGTTTTTTTTGTTCTGCGGGTTTCTCGTTAGCTGTCTCTTTTGCTTTGGCTTTTTTATAGATAGCGTCTAGCTTTTTCACAGTGTCGTCTTCAAGCGTCGCCATGTGGTTGTTCACTTCCACGTTCATATCCTTAAGCGCTGCTATAATATCTTTACTTGAAACATCTATGGCTTTTGCGTATTCATATACTCTCACTTTAGCCATTCGTTCACCCCCAAATAAATTAATCGAGCAAGCTTATGAGCTTCTTAGCGAAGCCTTGGTCAGTGACAGCGACAACTACGCGAGCTTCTTTCCCAATAGAACGTCCGAGAACGGAACGGTCTTCAACTTTTCTAACCGGAACATTATAAAATTTGCATTTGTCAGATACCTTTTTCTCTGTGTTAGATGAGGCATCTGCTGCAAGAAGAACCAGCTTAGCACGCGCATGTCTAATTTCTTTGATCACCAGATCTTCTCCTGACACGACTTTACGAGCTCGATTTGCTAGACCAAGCAAAGGATACCATTCAGATTCATTCATTAGGTTTTTTCACCTTTTCAGCTAGTTCTAGTAATTCTTCAAATATGTGTTCGTCAATCTGTGTCTGAAATTGCTGCTGTAAACTGCGTTTGTTCTTTGCCGCAAGAATGGTTTCTTTATCGAGAGAAAGGTAAGCTCCGCGTCCGTTCATTTTTCCGGTAGCGTCAACAGACACTTCTCCTTCTTTAGAACGAACAACACGGATCAGTTCTTTCTTTGGTTTCATTTCTCCCGTCACGACGCATTTTCTAAGCGGGATTTTTTTTCGGCTTTTCACCTTTAATATCACCTCTTATTCGTCAGATTCCTCAGCTACTGGTTCAGCCTCTAAGAAAAGAGATTCAGAGTCTTCAGTTCTTGGGAAAATACCGAGTTCCCTTGCATCTGTTTCGCTTTTAATGTCGATTTTCCAGCTGGTCAGCTTCGCTGCAAGGCGGGCATTTTGACCTCTTTTACCAATCGCTAATGACAGCTGATAATCAGGGACAATGACTGTTGTCGCCTTGTCTTCTTCATTCACAATGACATCAAGTACTTTTGATGGACTCAGCGCATTGGCAACAAATTCAACCGGGTCATTCGACCAATGGACAATGTCAATTTTTTCGCCTTTTAGCTCGTTGACAATTGCTTGTACACGCTGGCCTTTTGGTCCAACACAGGAGCCAACTGGATCAACATCAGGATCATCTGTACGAACAGATATTTTAGAACGGTCCCCAGCTTCTCTAGCAACCGATTTAAGCTCTACAGTACCATCATAAATTTCTGGTACTTCAATTTCAAATAAACGCTTTAAAAGACCTGGATGTGTTCTAGACACATAAATTTGTGGTCCTTTTGTTGTTTTTTCTACTTTTGTAATGAACACTTTAATGCGATCATGTGGTTTGTATTCTTCATTTGGCATTTGTTCATTGACAGGAAGAAGGGCTTCGATTTTGCCAAGTGACACGTAAATGAATTTACTGTCAATCCGCTGAACGATTCCCGTCATAATGTCTTCCTCGCGGTCGATGAACTCAGTGTAGATCACACCACGCTCTGCTTCTCTCACACGCTGCGTCACAACTTGTTTCGCTGTCTGAGCTGCAATGCGTCCAAAGTCTTTTGGTGTGACTTCAATCTCAACGACGTCACCAACCATGTAATTCGGGTTAATATTGGCTGCATCATCTACAGAGATTTCAAGGCGAGAATCATACACTTCATCTACAACATCTTTTCTTGCGAACACACGAATCGTTCCCGTTTCGCGGTTTAAATCAACACGAACATTTTGTGCTTGATTAAAATTACGCTTATATGCAGAAATGAGTGCAGCTTCTATCGCTTCAATTATAATTTCTTTACTAATACCCTTCTCTTTCTCAAGAACAGTCAGGGCATCTAACAACTCACTACTCATTTTTATGGTTCCCCCTTATATCAATGAAAAGGTTAATTGAACGAAACTGCTAATCTTGCGTTAGCTATTTTTTCGTATGGAATATTGATCTCTTTCTTTCTTGTCTTGATCTTCACTGTCACTGTTGCAATCTCACCATCAAAGCTTGTAAGCTCACCTTCAAATGCTTTTTCACCATCAATTGGTTCATATGTTTTCATGAAAACATTTTTTCCAAGTGCTTTTTCAAAATCAGCTTTTTTCTTTAATGGGCGCTCCGCTCCAGGAGAGGACACTTCAAGAAAGTAGTTTTGGCTAATCGGATCTGCCTCATCAAGCTTTTCGCTCAAGGCTTCGCTCACTTTGGCACACTCTTCGATATCGACACCTTTATCAGAGTCAATAAACACGCGAAGGAACCAGTTTTGACCCTCTTTGACAAATTCAACATCAACGAGTTCAAGCTGTAAGCCATCTAAAATTGGCTGCACCATTTCGCTTACGACATCCACTACTTTTTTGCTCATTCTCTTCCTCCTTGTGCTTTCGATAAACGCTCTTATCAATCATTCTGCATAAAAACCCTGCTTTATGTGAGCAGGGGGAGCAGAAAACGGATGAATAATGTCGAGACAAAAATTGCCTGTTCAATACAAAAGAGCGGGTTTCCCCACTCTTGTCTCGGTAATCGTTAGCATTTCCATAAAAACTATACCATATCCAATTTTTTTATGCAAATGAAGTTCCTCCTTATAATAGGTACTTGCTCAACGATTACTGCAGCATGTTCAGTACCATTAATACCTCTCTCTTCCTTATAAGCCACTCTGAACAGAACGGGCTGGTAATCATGCAGCTGTATACTATGAGCGAAGAACAGAACTCAATGTGAAAGTCATTTCTATTTCGAAAAAGCATTTTGTATGACACAGAGTGGTTATTCATATAGAAGAAAAGAGTGGATAAGTACTTCAACGTTAAAGAAATAAGCAGTTCAATTTTAATCCCCTTTGCCTTTGCTCCCTCGCTTCAAAGAACGCCTTTTAAGCGAATAGCAATTTAGAGATCATTCACATTGAACTCTACGAAGAGTAAGCGGAGACTGAACGGATAACCTTTACATTGTTTATAAATAAGAGAACCATGTTTATATGGAGTTATTTTATCCAGACTGTTTAATAAGCCATGCATGTAAAAGTAAAGGTGCCTTCTGTGCTGAACTGCTATATTCATCTGAAACCTGTCTTAACGTTTGTTGTAAATTTTCATTTCCTATCTTCACATGTTTTGTCTTTTTTATATGGCCGAAAACAACTTTCAACATACAGTTCTAACTCTTCACTTAACATTGACTCACTCCTTTTTTCAGACAGCATACATGCATTGATTTTGCGATGCATAACATTTAGCTGAAATTTTTAGAGACTAGCCTCTGGCTCGCTTTATATATTTTTTATAGCCAACCAACGAAAGAATAAACCCTAACAGTGTATAGCCTATAAGGACTGCTGTTACTAAGATCAAATTCTCTCCCCCTGGTAGTGTTGATACTGATTGCACTAAGCCTTGATGTGCCCAATACTGCGGGAAGAGCATACCAATTATTTTGAGATAACTAGGTAATTGATCAAATGGAGTCCATAAACCACAAGCAACTGCTGTCCCTAAAGCAATCATGTTTGTCATAACTAAGCCTGTATTCTCAGTTTTAGCAAATGCAGCGATGGCAACTCCCCATGAAGTCACTTGCATTGATAATAGGACAACTACTAAGAAATACGAGCTGTATTGTGTTATTTCAATACCATATGAGTAAACCCCTAAAATGGTTAACAACAAAACTTGAAATAAGATAATGATAAAAAACGGAACGCACTTTCCAAGAAAAAAATGATGCGGCTGTAAAGGAGTACTTGCTAGCCTTGCCACAATTCCTTTCTCACGATCTTTTACAAAACTAATGACAATTGAAATAATGACAAATGTGGAGAAAAACACGCTCATCCCTGTCACTGATTGAGAAGCAACCAATGTTTTTTGTGCTTGATAACTACCTGATGTAAATAATTCTATTAAAAGAATAATTGAAGCAACTGGTAATAAAATGGTCCAGAACAACAATGATCGATCTTTCACCTGTTTTATAGATTCGATGCGGACTAATGGCCACATAAAAATCACTCCCGTTATATTCATTTGATTCCCTTCTATACAAATCTCAAATAATAACATTTTTTATTTATTTTACCATTTGCGGATGTGACGAATTACTTATGATTTTAAATCTACGGTACACACAAATTAATTGTTCGTTAGATTTATGCTCTTTCTACATCAGTCACTCTTTTAAGTTATTTTCATTGAAATACGAGAGTGGTTTTCATTCATAAAGGGCATTTTTATTGTAATTGATCACGTAAATCTGTTCCTGTTAATTGAAAAAAAACATCTTCAAGTCTCGGTCTGTACAAAGATAATTGTTGGGGAACCAATGATTCCTTTTTACTCAGTTTAGCCAAATCTTCTAAAGTATCTAATGGTTTTGTAGTTTTAACTAACACTCCTCCTTGATAAGTTACAAAATCATACCCGAGATTAGTTAATGTTTTATTAGGAATCTTAGATTCAAAAAAGACTGATGTTTCTGCGTAACGATTCAAAAGCTCATCTATTTTGCCTTCTTCAACAATATTCCCTTTATCAATGAAAGCCACATAATCACATAAACTCTCTATTTCCTCCATATAATGACTAACATAGATAATAGTTCTTCCCTCTTCCTTCAATTTGTTAATGATGTCGAAAATATAACGTCTTGATTGAGGATCTACCCCCACTGTCGGTTCATCTAAAAGAATTAACTTAGGAGCATGCATTAAAGCGCAGCCAATATTCAAACGGCGTTTCATACCTCCTGAAAAGCTTTCAACGATATCATTTGCTCTTTCCCACAATCCTACATCTTTTAGTGTTTTTTCTACTCTTTCATCTAATGTTTTCCCTTTCAAACCATAAATTTGTCCAAAAAACTCCATATTTACTTTAGCTGTTAATTTTTCCTCTAAGCTGATGTCTTGCGGTATGTAGCCGAGCGCACTTTTAGATTCACCAACATGCTCAACTTTGCCTTCATATGATTTAATGATGTGAGATATAATTTTCATCAAGGTTGATTTACCAGACCCATTTGGACCTATTAATCCATAACAAACTCCTTCTGGAATCGTTAATGTAACACTTCTTAACGCTTGGGAAGTTCCATATGTTTTACTGACGTTTTCTATTTGCAACATTCGGCACCCTTTCCTTTCATCTCATTTATTTTTTAAAATGGTTTCAATAACACTCAAATATTCTTTGTAGGCTTGCTCTCCCAAATCTGTTATACTAACGATTGTTTTTGGTTTTTTATCCACAAAGGTCTTTGTAATTAGCACATAGCCTGCTTCCTCTAATTTTTTTAAATGCGAGCCCAAATTACCATCTGTTACAGATAAAGAACCTTTTAAGAAGCTAAAATCACATTTTTCATAAATCATTAATAAACTCATAATCCCTAACCGAACTTTTGGATGGATTAAATCATTTAAATTATTGACATTACTCATTTCCTTGTCCTTTTCTTTTTAAAATCACACCAGTTAATAACAAACTTCCTCCACCTATAAAAGCGAAGATAATGTTCATTAAACTAGGAAATAATAAAAATGTAGTTACACCTAAAACACTTAGCCAGAACCCCATAATAAAGATCTCTTTAGCCAGAACAATACCTAAGAGTAAATACATGATGGAAACCAATAAAACAACATAGAAGGGTAAATTATTTAATGTATATGGTAATAAGCCAACACATATTAAAAAAATAAAGATACCTAAAATGATTCCAATACCGAGCCATGTGTATTGCAATTGAGTTCTTAAAAACAAGGGCATTGGTATCATTTTCTTTTGTTTAAAATATGTAGTTAAAGTGATAACCCAGCCCGCAATGCCTAAAATAAGCCAAAAGACACCTGCAGTTATTGAATGAGCAAAAAGTAAAGGTATTGAATATCCCATTATCCAAATGAGGCCCCAAATGATAAAATAAATGCTGGTTTGTTTACAATACTCTGTTTTATAGTTTGTAATCGTCTTGATATGAGATAAATTCTCTAATATTTCTGAATTATTGAATTTTTCATTGGACATAAATAAACTCCTCTTCCACAAAGAACTCTGTACTACAGAGTATAGAATTAAATTTCCATTTAGTCAAGTTATTGGAAATACATTTTTTGTGAATTAAAATAAAAAATAGATATAACCACCTCCTTCCTAACGAATCTCCAAATACCTTCTGCTTGTTGATCATTTCTGAAAACCTTTTTCAATGGTTGGTCTCATAAACGCTTCATATTTTAAGAAATTTAAATATAGAAAAAGTGATAAACAAGCATTTTAAATTTTCTATTTGGAAAGTAAGAACTACTAATTGGAGTGAGCATTCAGCAGGCATTCGTCATCGGTTCTTTTCATTCATTCTTTTCGCATGTTCACTGATAAGTGCTGCCTCCCTGCTTCCTTTTATAATGCGGAAACCGTCATAATCCGGATAGAGCGAATCATCGTCCTGAATGCTTGTTAAAATCCAAAATTGACTGCCAGCCCCTCCGAGCCGCTCAACCGCTGACAGCCAGCTTTGATATACGTCAGGACGAGCTGATTGATTTTGATAGCCAAACTCTTCTAGCACAACTGGCTTTCCGATTGACTTCCCGCGGGTGATATGGTCTTCGATCCATTTCACTCCCCAGGCAGCAGACTTGTTCCAGTGATCTGGGTACAGATGATAGGTTCCATAATCGATATTAGGAAGAGATGTTAAACGGTCCCAATCGACGCCTTCTCCTCCACCGTAAAACCAATCTTCATGTCCTGGTATGCGAAAGAATCCTTCATCTCCTACTGCAACAAGATGGTGACGATCCAGCGATTTGATCCATGTACTCATTTCATCTGCCCATTTGACTAGTACATTTCCCGTTGGATCTGACTGCATCCGCGGCTCGTTGGCTAATTCCCAAGTCATAATAGCTGGATCGTCTTTATATTGAACACCTGTAAACGTATTGGTTCTTTCTAATACATAGCGCACATAATTTTTGTAAGCTTTTTGAATACGAGGATCTATATAGAAGGCATCATGCGATCCTGCCCCGAACCACTTCACATATTGATTCATCCCGCCAAAGTCATCCCAATTGTTCACTAGTGGGATCACAAGCTTTATTCCTTCCTGTCCTGCTTTATAAATCGCATAATCTAGTTTTTGAAAACCAGATTCTTCATAGACGCCTGGACTAGATTGTAAGACTGAGTTCTCTTGAGGGGCCCCGTCGTGAAAGCCCCAAATCCGTATGACCTTTAAATTCATTGCTTTCATATCATCGAACACAGCATCTACCATTTTTTTAGATTTGTAATGGAAATAGTAATTATTTGTGCCGGCGAAGTAAAATGGTTGATTATTCAGCGTAAATTGTGTACCAGACGTCTGCACATAAGCGGCGGCCTTCATCGTAAGCGAAAACCAGCCAGACCATATAGCGGCTATAAGTATGAAGCAAGACACTCTTTGAGCCCACTTTTTCATTTACATTCTCCTCACAATCTATCTCTATCCTTCTTGAGGCAGGATCACGTCTAGTTGAAAAGGTGTTTGTTCATTTGAATCAAGTTCAATCGTCTGCTGTTTCAACATTTTACTTTCTTTACCGATTCGAATCTTATATGTTCCGTGAAATGCTGGACATTTCACATTGCCATTAGCATCTGTTTTTTCAACTCTTTGGGTCGTCCACTCATTTAGAAGCTTTTCATAACGTCGTCCTGCTTCATTTAAAGACCAATCATAATTCACGATGGCTGCATGTTCACCTCTCCAATGGGCACCTGCCCAAAATCCCCACATCAGCACTCCTTTTACGGCTGGATGACTAAATGCGACGCGATATAAAGCTTCCAGGTTATCCGCTCTTCTATTAGGGTCAGGGTGAACAGAATCGTACTCTGTGACCCATATTGGAAGACCAAGCTCAGCAAGGACATCGAGCCTCTCTTTGACAATGACTGGATCAACTCGTTCTTCAAAATGGCCTTGAACCCCAATCGCCTCAATAGGCGCGCCTAACTGACGCAGTTCATTGATATGCGCTTTATAGGCATGGTGTTCACCATAAGAGATCACATTATAATCATTCACAAACAATAGTGCTTGAGGATCAATTTTTTTCGTTTCTTCATACATCCACTTCCAAATATTTTTCCCAAAGCGATCTTTAAAAAATGAACCATGCATCATTTCATTGTTTACATCCCAATGACGAAATCTTCCCTTAAAATGATTGCCTGCATGCTCAAGCCGGTTTTTCATGGCTTCATATACTTCGTGATTCGGCAGTGACCTCAGCCAGCTTGGATTCGCATCCTCTACCTCCCAAAATAAAGCGTGCCCCCTCACTGGAAGCTGATGTCGATCTGCAAAATTCAGCATCGCATCTGCTTTTTCGTAGGTGATTTTCCCTCTTTCTGGCTCATTCGCATACCATTTTGCTTCATTTTCAAAAACAGCCCAATTAAAATGCTTCACGAAAAAATCAGCATATTGTTGATTAAATAACACTTGATCATTCATCGCTGAACCAAAGGCGAATTCATGTCTGATTTGCTTTATTTCAACCTCTAGACCTGCTATTGGCTTTTTTTCGCCGTTTGTCACGTTGATCACAAGATCTCTTTGTCTATGCTCTGAAATTCGATCATCCGCCTCTTTTTTCCACATCAGATTTTCCTGCCCATTTTCGCCTCTACTGAATGAATGATGAAGAAAGCTTCTTTCTTTGACCATGTAAATCACCCTTATCTTCATTGGATTGATATTACCTATTCAAACTGCCGGCTAGAAGCCGGCAGCTTGATTTTGACCTCTTAGTTGATCAGACGATGGTATTCAGCATAGGCAGTGGCCATATCCACTTGAGACCAGAAGCGGTGATAAGTGAAAACTGGTGCGCCATTCTCCCATTTGCCTGTAGCTTCATTAAATGAAGACTGATATTTACTTTCGAGTGAAGACCACGCTGGATCTTGTTTAATCTTCGGACGAAGATCAGCAAAACTCGTATAGACTCCATTCCCTCCTCGCTGCGGGTCAGAAGGAACGGTGCTGGCTCCAGGAATCTGATTTCCTTGACCAAATGTCCCGTTCCATCCATTTGGGAAATACACTTCTTTTCTAAAGAAACGGTCATAGTCTTCTCTATCTTCCTCTGTCACTATGCCGACGCCATCATTGTAATTCCATGCAACCTCTAGGAGCTGCGCGGCTGCATCTTTCGCTCTTGCACCAAGCGCTGTATAATCACCTGTTTCCAGCTTTGTGGCTGCAGCAAAGAATATCAAAGCTTTGGCTAGACTTCCTAATACGCCCGTATCCTGAGTCGGATCTTTAGTTACAGCTGTTAAATTTGGATTTCCTGTTGCAGACTGGAACCCATTCCAAGTATCAGGCTGTCCGCTCCAAGCAATATTTCCAGGAAGCCAAAACTCTCCAGGCGCACTTGTTGTAGCAACCGAAACATTCGTTCCTCCTAAAATTCTTTGTCCTTGCTCATCTAAGAAATAACCCTCTTCATCTGACACAGGACGGCTGCCGATAAAAATGTAATCTAAGACATAGCTGACCCATTTTGTTATGACAGATTTGGCCATTTGGACATTTTCAGATGTTTTGTCGCCATCTTTTACAAAAATATAATAAAGCTCTGCTACGCGCTCCATTGGCCATGCCTGCATTCCAAACCAGTTATTTGAAGGCGGGTCAAGGTAAACAGGTGCATCTTCATATGCCATATCATAAAAAGTACTTCTTCCTGCTGGATAAGCGCTATAGTCTCCATTCCAGCTATTGGTTGCGCCTCCTGCTATGGCTCCTTCTTTCGATTGAAGCCATACATAAAATTCAAGCTGTCTCTTTAATGTTTTTTCCCAATCGCTTGCCCCTGTTGCTGAAGATGGCTTTAAGCCTCCTTTATCAGAGGATAAAGCATAAGCGGCGACAGGATTTTGATATCCTTGATGACAATGGCTCGCTCCGATACGCCATGACCAGTTTGCATACTCCCCAAGTCCTCCGCCCCAAGAGGTATACCATGCCATTAAGTAATGACAGGCACCCTTTCCGTTTCCAGGATACGGATTCCCCTGCTTCCCGCTTCCAATCGTTTGAAAATATTTATCGTACATGCCGTAACGGAGGAAATCCCCCATTTTTTTCGCTTTATCAAGATAAGCTGACCGATTATAGCCGAGCTCCTTTGCCCAATACATCGCTTGTATCGCGCGCGCATCAGCATCCGTGGCATTCGTATAGCGCCACTGAGCAGCTGGAGCTTGATTTTCTTTTGTGAACAAGCTCATAAAGCCTTCATTCGGCTTACCAAAAGATTTATCGTCCTGTGATGGATGAGGGATGGACTCCCATACAGATTCTTGCGGACCACGCTGGAATGTGTTCACATAGGCGGCTTTATGTGATGGGTTGAGCAAGTTGCCATAGCCATACCAGTTATCTACGTCAAGGAGCCAGTGCATTAAATACGTTTCATTCGTCCCATAGGTTGATTTCAATTCACTATCAATTGGATCTTGACCAGCAGGACGAGCACCGGTCAGCTGGCTTGGGTATTGATCCGGAAATGGTTTCTCTGCTGCGTATGTGGCTGGGCTGGACGGATTGTAAGCGTTCATATGCGGCTGCTCATCATGTCCATCTTCATTGACTGGGATGATGTACTTCTCCATATTGTCCCAAGCTGCCTCTAATTTGCTCCAGTCCCCTGTGTAATGTCCGTACAGCACCTCAAGCCACAGCCAATAGCTATATGCTTCTGAAGTTGTCATATGCCCGTAATCAGGTGCTTCGCAAATGAGTGTCTCGATTGAATGATACGGAATTCCTTCTGGTGAAAAATATCCATTCGCATCGCTTTTAATTTGATGATAAAGCGTTAAAAACCGTTCTTTGTTTGACAAGTCCTTCACCCTTTCAATAAAATCGTTGATTTTTATTTGTCTGGAAGTGTGCCAAATACTAAAACACCATCGTCAAAGACAGGAATCTTTGTTGTTTTTTGCATATTGGATGTTAATCCTTGATAGGAATAATCATTTGAGGCATCCCATATATTCGATCCATTTGGAGCAGATAATCGAAATTGTATTTCCTTCTTATGCTCAGATTCTCCTCTAGGAGAAATAGCTACGCCCGTAAAATCGATTTCTGCAAAATAGACGCGGCTTGATGCGTCATATACTTTTAAAGGTGATAAGGAAGCGCCTTCATTGTAGGCTGCTGTCACTTGAATATCCTTTTCAGTGAATCCCTTTGCAAAGACCTCACTCAGATTGACGTAATATCTAAAGGATAGTGTTTGACTGCTTCTTGCCGGCCAGCCGGACCTGTTGTACAGCACTGCTTTCACTTGAGTAGATGTTGTATCGTTATGCATCACAGCTGCCTCTACAAAAAACTCATCCTCCACCTGTTCTTTAGGCGGGAAATTTGGCAGCTTTGATTGCCCTTGACCAAACAGCTGCACCATTTTGGCGATATTTCCAGTAAAGGCGGCATTATAATCGGTGGCCACCTCGTTTGATATATAATCAGAGATGTCATCATCATATTGATCCTGTGCATTAGGGCCCCCAACAAGTGCTCCATAAAGTGTGTGCCGATGAACTGGAGGATTTGTCAGCTGGTTCGACCACGAGCCATGTGCAGTACGGTGGTGCGGGTGCTTCGGCGGATTCTGGCCAAACCCAACGACGTAGCTTCTATTCAGTGGATTATCACCCAGCATATAGTGAGTTTGCTTAATCGCAAACGATTGGTATCGATTTTTCTTTTCTTGATCAGATACCCAATCAGCATAGACAAAGGCTAAAAATGCTGCATTGGCGGCATAACGAAGTGAACCCCATTGATCCAGCCATGCCAAACCGCCAGGCGTATAGGTGATTCTTTCTACTTTTCCATTTTGAACAAGACCTGTGGTCCAGTAATCAAGATTGCGCTCTGTCGATTCTATAAATCTGTTTTCTTTCGTGATTCTTGCTAGTAAGATTTGTGAAGCAAAAAAAGTATTGTCCCATGACATGGTAAACGTATAATCCCAATCCTTCGGCCATTCCTCTACCGCTTTTAATGCTTGGTTTAAATAGGTTTCTTCATTTGTCGCCAAGTACAGCCAGATTCCGCCCCAAATAAGTTCGTCAACATAGCCGCTCCAGGAGTTGTAAAATGGCTGCGCATTGGTGACACAATCTGTATATTTGCCGCGATACGTGTCAGCAAATGCATATAGCTGTTTGGCGTGCGTCAAAAGCTTTGCTGCATAGGGCGCATCTGTTTCTTTAAAAATGATAGAACCTGCTGCTAAAGCCGCCGCAGTTTGTGCAGCTACTTCTGTGCCAGGACAATGTTCATCAATTTTAAAAGCTGGCCGGTTCATCGGCATCACTTCTGCTGGTCCCCACCAAGCATGATCGGCGTTTCCATCACCTACTTGCGCCCAAAATTCATTCGGTCCTGTATGTGCTTTCAAGAAATAATCCGTTGCCCACTTGATTTGATCTAGTATCTCATCAAGCAGCTCCGCCTCTTCATAAGCTTCTCGGTATTCATATACTGTCCACGCAAGCACGGCTGCTGAATAAGCCATCGGAAGTCCAAATTTCACATGATCTCCTGCATCATACCAGCCGCCAGTTAAGTCATGCCCAACATCCTTCCCGTCCTCTAGTCCAGAATCTCCCCGCCAGTTAAGACGATTGTTTTCCGGAAGCCGGCCTGACCGCTGCGCTTCATAAAAAAGCATGGATTTTTGTAAAACCTCTACATAGTTGTAAGATGCCATTTCTCTATTGCTCACCCCTTCTTTTTAGTGAAACATTAATCAATAGACGCGACCGCCTCCTTTCTCTCCTTCGTTTCGTGATCTGTACAGTTTTGAAAAGAATCAAATATGTTTCAAAAATAAGCATAGTAAACAGCAATCAGCTTTACGCTCATCGAAGGTTTTCTCTTGATTCTCCTTCTGACTGTACCCAGAATGATCATATGTCGCTTGAGAACATTTCAGACGGCGAAATTCTCTTTTGAGCTCTATTTGGGTAGAAAGAATGACATACAATCTCTTCTCTTAAAACATCACGCTAAATCAAGATATATGAACGAATAAGAAAATAATTCCAATTGATAAGAAATCTTTATTAGTTAACATAATAAAATTATTGTATATAAAGAAAAGAACGCCCTTTTAGGGCGCTCTTATTTATCACATTAAAATAAAGAAAGCTGGTTTTGATCAGGAAGTGCTTCTAAACAGCCTTGACGATCTAAATATTCAAGGATGGTCTTCGACACTTTTCCGCGTTTTTGTAAATCTTCTTTTGAGAGGAATTCCCCATCTTGCCGCGCGCGGACAATATTTAATGCAACGTTTGTACCGAGGCCAGGAATCGAGTTGAACGGCGGTATTAATCCGTCTCCATCAATGATAAACTCTGTTGCACTTGAGCGGTAAAGGTCAACTTTTTTGAAGTGGTAGCCTCTTTCACACATTTCAAGGGCAAGCTCTAGTACAGTTAATAGGTTCTTTTCTTTCGGTGATGCATCTAAACCTTTTGAATTAATATCGTCCATAACGGCTCGAATCGCATTCGATCCTTTTGTCATTGTTTCAATATCAAAGTCATCCGCACGAACGGTAAAATAAGCCGCATAGTACAGGAGTGCATGATGCACCTTGAAATAAGCAATACGAACAGCCATTAACACATAAGCAGCCGCGTGGGCTTTAGGGAACATGTATTTAATTTTTTTACAAGAATCAATATACCAGTTTGGTACATTATTATTCTTCATTTCTTCTTCCCATTCAGGAGGAAGTCCTTTTCCTTTACGAACAGATTCCATAATTTTAAAGGCAAGTGACGGCTCTAAGCCTTGATAGATGAGATAGACCATAATATCATCACGGCACCCAATTACTTCACTTAGTTCACACGTTTTATTGTGAATGAGCTCTTGCGCATTTCCGAGCCAAACATCCGTACCGTGTGATAGTCCAGAAATCTGAACAAGCTCTGAGAAGGTCGTTGGTTTTGTATCCTCTAGCATTTGCCGAACAAATCTCGTCCCAAATTCTGGGATACCGAGTGTACCTGTTTTACAGCCAATTTGCTCTTCTGTGACACCTAGTGGCTCTGTCCCTTGGAAAATCTTCATGACTTCAGGGTCATCTGTTGGAATCGTTTTTGGATCGATTCCGCTTAAATCTTGAAGCATACGAATGACCGTTGGATCATCGTGCCCAAGAATATCCAGCTTGAGCAAGTTATCGTGGATCGAATGGAAATCAAAATGTGTCGTCTTCCAATCGGAACCTGTCGCATCTGCTGGGTATTGAATAGGTGAGAAATCGTAAATGTCCATATAATCAGGCACAACGATAATTCCGCCTGGATGCTGGCCTGTTGTCCGTTTTACTCCTGTACAGCCTTGTACAAGCCGGTCGATTTCAGCGCCTCTCATATGAAGGTTATGATCTCCTGCATAGCCTTTTACGTAACCATATGCTGTTTTTTCTGCAACGGTACCAATTGTACCTGCTCGGTATACATAATCTTCACCGAACAACTCTTTCGTATAGTTATGTGCGATCGGCTGATATTCGCCTGAGAAGTTCAAGTCAATATCAGGGACTTTGTCTCCTTTAAAACCTAAGAACGTTTCAAACGGAATATCATGTCCATCTTTTTTATACGGCGCTCCACATTCTGGACAGTCCTTATCAGGAAGGTCAAAGCCTGAACCAACAGATCCATCATTAAAGAACTCAGAGTGCTTACAGCTTGGGCATACATAATGAGGTGCAAGTGGATTTACTTCAGTAATCTCTGTTAATGTCGCAACAAGAGATGAGCCGACAGATCCCCTTGAACCAACGAGATATCCATCATCAAGTGATTTTTTTACGAGCTTATGAGAGATTAAGTAAATAACGGCGAAGCCATGACCGATAATACTTTTTAATTCTTTCTCGATGCGGTCTTCTACGATTTTCGGCAAATCATCTCCGTAGATGCTGCGCGCCATTTGATAGCTCATTTCCCGTATTTCTTCATCTGCACCTTCAATTTTTGGTGTGTAAAGATCATCTTTGATAGGTTTAATGCTTTCGACCATCTCAGATACTTTTTGCGTATTTGTTACGACGATCTCTTTCGCTTTTTCGTCTCCTAGGAAGGAGAAGGCTTCGAGCATTTCATCTGTCGTTCTAAAATGAACTTTTGGCAGTTCATGGCGATTCAGCGGATTCGCTCCACCCTGTGATGAAATTAAGATTTTACGATAAATTTTGTCCTCAGGATGCAGGTAATGTACATTTCCAGTCGCCACAACTGGTTTATTCAGCTTTTCGCCAAGTTTGACAATGTTTGTGATGATTTCTTTTAACGCACGTTCATCTCGAACAAGCTCTAGCTGCAGCAGGTGCTGATACACTTCCGGCGGATGTACCTCTAAATAGTCATAAAATGCTGCAATATCTTCCACCTCATCAGGTGACTTTTGCATCATTCCTTCAAATACCTCACCCTTATCACAAGCAGACCCAACAATTAAACCTTCTCGATATTTCTCAAGCTGGGAGCGCGGAATACGCGGAACCCGGTAGAAATAATGAATATGAGAAAGTGAAACAAGCTTAAATAAATTCTTAAGACCTGTCTCATTTTGAGCAATCAAAGTCGCATGGTAAGGACGTGAGCGCTGGTAAGCATTCGACTGCCCCATGTTTTCATTCAATTGATCGTGATAGGCAATCTCTTTTTCAGCGGCATCTTTTAGCATCTTCAGCATGAGATAGCCTGTCGCCTCTGCATCATAAATCGCCCGGTGATGCTGCGTCAATTCAATATCGAACTTTTTACAAAGGGTGTTCAGCCGGTGATTTTTAAATTCTGGGTAAAGGAACCGGCCAAGTTCAAGTGTATCAATGACAGGGTTTGACGCTTTATCTGTTTTTAACAGGCGTTTATACGCTGCATTTAAAAAGCCCATATCAAAGCTCGCATTGTGCGCAACAAGGATATCTTGCCCAATCCATTCTTTGAAATCCCGTACGACGTCGACGACATCTGGTGCATCTCTCACCATATCATCGGTGATACCTGTTAATTCGATGGTTGTCGCTGATAACGGGTGATGGGGATTTGCAAATGCCTCAAAGCGGTCAATGATTTCCCCGCCTTTTATTTTCACTGCTGCAAGCTCAATAATTGTGTCATAAACAGCTGAAAGTCCAGTTGTCTCGACGTCGAATACGACATACGTCGCATCCTCTAACAAGCGGTGCTCTGGGTTATATGCAATCGGTACCCCGTCGTCTACTAAGTTGATTTCCACACCGTACATCATTTTGATGCCATGCTTTTTACTTGCTGCATACGCATCTGGGAAGGATTGTACAACGGCATGATCTGTCAGGGCAATTGCTTCATGCCCCCATTTTTTTGCTTGTTCAACAAGTCTGCCAATGCCAGTGACAGCATCCATTTGGCTCATAGGGGAATGTAAATGAAGCTCCACACGCTTTTCACCCTCAGGTGCTGTATCTTCTTTCAGCTGCGGTTTCATTTCATTGACATCATTGGCGATCATGACAAGATCTCTGACAAACGTATCATTTTGAATGCTCCCTCTTGCTTTCACCCACATGCCTTTTTTCAATGATTTCATCAGCTGAGCATCTTCTTTTTCTCTTGCAAACATTTTGATCAAAATACTGTTTGTATAATCTGTGATCTTAAAGATACAAAGCGTTCTCCCGCTTTTCAGCTCCCGCGTTTCTGCATCGAATACGTAGCCTTGAACGGTGATTCTTCTTTCCTCGTCCATGATACTATCAAGCGTACGAATTTCTTCATTGTCTTTGATTTGATAGCCAATCATCAGAGGGCCTGACGGAGCTTCATTCTGCTCCTCACTTTCTTTCTTCTCCATCTCAGTGAGGGCTTGCATGGCTCTTTCTTGATCTTCAGCAAGCTTTTGTTCTCTGAACTTCTGAATCTCTTGATCTGATACAAAAATTTCTGTATCGAATTGCAGCTCTGGAAAGCCCACTTGTTTAAATGCGGCCTGGAGCATCGGGCTGTACTTCTTCTTAATAGCGAGTGCCTCTGTTTCGCTTTTCGTTTTAATGATGATTTTATGTCCAGACAGCGATGGTTTTTGCTGCTGAAGCAAGCTGATGATTGGGGGAGAAATTCCTTGAAGTTCTTCCACACAATGTGACCAGTACGATTGCACGAGTTCTTCAGATATGTGCGGATCACTCACTTCAATCGTACAAGTGATTTGTGCAATATGTGAAAATGCATTTGTCAGCCTGCTGAGAAACATGGTGTATACTTTGTAAGGCAAAAGCGCCTTAAATTTAAAAAGGAAATGCCATGTTTTCGTCGCCTTGTGCACGGTCAATTTGACGATTTCTCCTTCTTCAAAGTAACGACTGAGGTCATCATCTGTCATTTGAATTTGATTGAGTAATATATGAAATTGCCGCCGTGTGATCGGTAATTGTTCATCCAAGACAGGACCCTCCTTTTGTCAATCAGAAAGGTACCTCTTTTCTACAGGAGGTACCTTCATTTTTTTGTTCGCTTTATGCTTGGCGTATAAATGAAATCAGATCATCAACAGATACTTCATGTGATTCACCTGATTTTCTAAACTTCACTTCTACTATACCTTCTTCTGAACGTTTTCCGCAGCTAATACGAATTGGCAGTCCAATTAAATCACTGTCTGCAAATTTCACTCCTGCACGCTCCTGGCGGTCATCAAAAAGTACATCAAAGCCTTCATCTTCTAAGCGCTCGTACAACGTTTCCGCCAGTTCTTTCTGTGCGTCGTTTTTCATATTTAATGCAAGGAGGTGAAGGTCATATGGTGCCACTGTTTCCGGCCAAATGATTCCTTTCTCATCGTGATGCTGTTCAACAATCGCTGACAGCGTTCTAGAGATACCGATGCCATAGCAGCCCATAATCATTGGCTGCGCACGTCCATTCTCATCAAGGTAAGTTGCATCCATTGACTCAGAATAACGAGTGCCGAGTTTAAAGACTTGTCCTACTTCAATCCCTTTTGCAAACTGGATTGTGCCTTCCCCATCTGGAGAAACATCTCCTTCTTGAATCAAGCGAAGATCTGTAAATTCTTTTACTGACACGTCACGTGCAGGATTGACATTGACATAATGATAATCCGCTTCGTTTGCACCAGCGACTGCATTTGTCATTCCCTTCACAGCAAGGTCCGCATAAATATCGACTTCTGCTTCCAGTTTAACAGGTCCAACAAATCCAGGCTCAGTTCCAATGACTTTCAGCACTTCTTCGCGTGAAGCAAGCTCGACAAGCTGTGCTCCTACCAAGTTTTTCACTTTCACATCATTTACTTCATGATCGCCTCTAGTAAGAATGAGAACATACGCATCATCTGCTTTAAACAAAACAGATTTAATGCAAGCAGAAGGGTCAACTTCTAAAAAGCCAGCCACATCTTGAATGGTTTTCACTTGCGGCGTGTGGACTTTTTCAAGCTCTTTGAAGTCCGCAGGATTTGCTTCTTCTCCGTGATATACAGCCTCAGCCATTTCAATGTTTGCAGCATATGAGGACGTATCAGAATAAGCGATGGTATCCTCTCCGACTTCTGAGAGCGCCATGAACTCATGCGTATCTTTTCCTCCCATTGCCCCAGAATCTGCAATGACCGGTCTAAAATTGAGACCCACTTTTGAGAACACATTAGAGTAAGCCGTAAACATTTTGTTGTATGTCTCATCAAGGCTTTCTGGTGAAGAATGGAATGAGTATGCATCCTTCATAATAAATTCACGTCCGCGCAGCAGTCCAAAGCGTGGTCTCTGTTCATCACGGAATTTTGATTGAATTTGATATAGCGTTAAAGGAAGCTTCTTATACGATTTCACTTCGCTGCGTACTAGTGATGTGATCACTTCTTCGTGGGTTGGGCCAAGCGCAAATTCGCGTCCATGGCGATCCTTCATACGCATCAGTTCTGGACCGTATGTATACCATCTTCCTGACTCTTGCCACATTTCTGCCTGCTGCAGCACTGGCATTAACAGCTCAGCTGCGCCTGCCTTTTCCATTTCCTTGCGGACGATCGATTGAATATGCTGAATGACTTTATGCGCAAGCGGCAGATAATGATAGATTCCACTTGTATTTTGTCTAATAAACCCAGCTCTTACTAAGAGTTGATGACTTTTTGCCTCAGCATCTGCCGGCACCTCTCGAAGAGTTGGAATAAAAGTCAGGGATTGTCTCATGTCGTTACACCTCATTTATGAAATAGGACTTCTCACAAAAACTCTTGTTTCCCGGAATGAGAAACAAGAGAGAATGGTTTTTATAAAAATAACCGCTGAATGTCATTCCACGTTACCACTAACATTAACAGCATGAGGAAAGCAACACCGATAAAGACAACAAGTGCTTCCTTCTCACGATTAATAGGTTTACCGCGAATGGCTTCAACAAATAAGAATAGTAAACGTCCTCCGTCTAATGCAGGAATCGGTAACAAATTCACGATGCCTAGGTTGATGCTGAGGAACGCCGCAAACTGCATTAATGTTAACACACCTTGTTTGGCTACTTCTCCTGTCATGTCATAAATTCCAACAGGACCTGCTAACATGTCTAGTGAAAATTGTCCTGTGACAATTTTTTGCAAGTTCGTTAAGATCAGACCTGCCGTTGAAATGACAGTTGTTCCAGAAGATGAAATAACTTTCAAAAATCCATTTTCCGTTGGCGGATATGATCCGAAACGGCCAATGCTTTTCCCATCTGCTTTTACAGCTTCAGGTACAACCTGCACAGTGCTTTCTTTGCCGTCTCGGTCAATGACGACATTCATTTTTTTCTCAGGGTTCTTTTGAACTGTTTGAACGACGTCTGTCCAAGAATTCATTTTCTCGCCGTTAATGGACACGATGTGATCTCCCTGCATGAGTCCAGCCTCAGCCGCCCGGCCGTCTTTCGTCAGCTTACCGAGTACAGGATCATCAACGGTTACCCCTTGAATAAAACCTAAAGCAACCAAAATCACATACGCCAGGATAAAGTTCATAATCGGTCCAGCTGCGATGGCTTTAATTCGCTGCCAAACTGTTTTTGAACCAAATTGACGATTGTATGGTGCGATTTGAATTTCTTCACCATCTGCAATATAGAAGCTTGTTTGACTGACATTGTAGCCAGTCAGAATATCTTCATTTCCAGCTTCATATCCCGAGATTCTCATAGCATGATCTAAATCAATTTGCTCAACTTCGATGACAAGTGCATCAGGATATTTTTCTTTATCATTTAAAATGATCTTTTCTACTTCATTTTGCTCATTGAATAAGAGCCCCACTGTATGACCTGGTTTAATTTCGATAACTTCAGGGTCCTCTCCAGCCATTTTAACAAATCCGCCAATAGGGAGAAGTCTAATGGTATAAACGGTTTCTTTTCGTTTAAAGGAGAAAATCTTCGGCCCAAAACCAATTGCGAACTCGCGGCATAAAATCCCCGCGCGCTGCGCCATAATTAAATGGCCAAGCTCGTGGAAAAAAACGAGCGTTCCAAAAATAATAATAAACGCAATCACTGTATTCACGAACATACCACCTTATGTGAGGATTGATTGAACAAAGTCTCGTGTATCTTTGTCCACTTCATGGATATCTTGCAAACTAGGCGTTGAAATCACATGATGTCTGATTAGTGCCTTTTCAATCAATTCTTCAATTTGCAGGAACGTTACTTTGCCTTTCAGAAATGCATCGACTGCCATTTCATTTGCTGCATTAAGTACAGCAGGCATTGTCCCTCCTATTTTACCTGATTCATAAGCAAAATGTAAGCAGCGATACCTGTCAAAATCCGCTTTTTGGAAATTCAATTGTCCAATCTCCCAAAGGTTCAATGATTTCGCTTCTTGTAACGGCGCCCTGTCAGGGTATGTGAGTGCATATTGAATAGGCACTCTCATGTCTGGTGTCCCTAACTGAGCCATGACGCTTTTGTCGTGAAATTCCACCATCGAATGGATAATGCTCTCTTTATGTAGCAGCACATCAATTTGTTCATAAGGGATATCAAACAACCAATGTGCCTCGATCACCTCGAGCCCTTTATTCATCATCGTCGCTGAATCAATGGTGATTTTCGCTCCCATCGACCAGTTCGGGTGGTTCAGCGCTTCTTCAACCGTAACACCTTCAAGTTCAGTTCGTTTTTTATCTCGGAAACTACCACCTGAAGCTGTCACGATTAAGCGTTCAATATTTTTAGCTTGTTCACCTTGCAGGCATTGAAAAATAGCGGAATGCTCACTATCGACAGGAAGTAAAGGTACATCATATGTTTTAGCGTACTCTTTTACTATATGACCAGCTGTCACAAGTGTTTCCTTATTTGCGAGAGCAATCGTCTTTTTTTGTTCAATGGCCTTTAATGTTGGAACAAGTCCAACACTTCCTACAAGTGCATTGACCACTACGTCCACTGCATCATAGGTCGCTGCCTCGATGTTGGCTTCATCACCAGCAGCCAGCTTCACATCGTATGCAAATGAATGATTTTTTAGCATGTGATAGGTTTCTTCGTCTACACATCCGACGAATTCAGGCTGAAAGCGCTCAATGATCGGAATCGCCTTTGCTATATTTCTGCCAAATGTCATGGCTTTCAGCTTAAACTTGTCCGGGTGCTGCCTGATCACATCTAACGTTTGTTCTCCAATTGATCCTGTTGCGCCTAATAGCGAAATATATTTCAAATTGCCACTCCTTCTCTCGTTCAATAAGTTTCTATGAGGTTAGCTGGCAAACGTTGCGAGCAGTAAGTATAAAAACGGCAGAACGAATAAAAAGCTGTCAAACCTGTCCAAAATCCCGCCATGGCCAGGGAGAATTGTCCCTGAATCCTTCACGTGATAATGACGCTTTAAAGCAGATTCCACAAGGTCGCCAAGCTGTCCAAAGATACTGAGTAAAAGAGTAATAAACATCACAAGCAGATATGATGGCAAAAATCCTGTAACCGCCTGAAACACAAGTGACAACACGACCGCTGTGACGATTCCGCCGATAAATCCTTCTACTGTTTTGTTTGGGCTGATTTCTGGCCAAAGCTTTCGTTTCCCCATAGATTTCCCAATAAAATAGGCTCCTGAGTCAGTAGACCAAATAATCACTGCTGCGAAGAAGATCGCACTCATGCCATATAAGCCTCTAATTTGGATAAAATAATAGAAACTAACGCCAATATATAATGTGGCTAATACAACAAAAGCAACCTCATCGAATGTGAAAGAGTTTTTGCTCAAAACTGTATAAGTTAAAAGTATTAAGACTGCAAATAAAGCAATCTGCATTTTTGATGCGTCCACGTTTGGGAAGAAGCTGTTGTCTCCGCCCATTAAAAGCCAAAGCAATATTAAGCTGACAATACCAGGAAAGCTGAAAATCGAGATCTTTTTCATTCTTAAAAGCTCAAAGAGAGCGACACTTCCCATTAAATAAATCAGCAGGGTAAATGGCATCTGTCCATATATAACTGCAAGCAAAAAGACTGCAGCTGCCAAAACACCCGTCAAAATTCTTTGTTTCATCTGCACCACCCTCTAAATTCCACCGAACCTCCGGCCGCGGCGCTGGTACTCTCCGATAGCGCCTATAAGGTGCTCATCAGAAAAGTCAGGCCAAAGCACATCCGTAAAGACAAACTCGCTGTACGCAATTTGCCAAAGCATAAAGTTGCTTAATCTAATTTCTCCACTCGTGCGAATGAGCAAATCCGGATCTTGAAGAGATTCTGTCATTAAATAAGCTGAAAACATCTCTTCTGTGATGTCTTCTGCTCGAAGCTTACCTTCTTTGACCTTTTCAGAAATTTGTCTGCATGCGGAGACGATTTCTGTGCGCCCTCCATAGTTTAGCGCAAAATTCAAAACGAGCCCGTCGTTATTCGCCGTACTCTTTACTGCGTTCTCTACCGCTTTTTTCGTATGCTGCGGGAGGCCGTCTGGATCACCTGTTAAACGCACACGGACATTCTCCTCGATGAGTTCAGGCAGGTAGATGTTTAAAAATTCTTCAGGAAGTTTCATTAAAAAGTCTACTTCTAGTTTTGGACGTTTCCAATTTTCCGTAGAGAAAGCATACAAAGTCAGCACTTTGACATTCAGCTCATTTGCAAGCTTTGTCATGCGCTTGACGACTTTCATTCCTTCATGATGACCTGCTACCCGTGGAAGAGCACGTTTTTTCGCCCATCTTCCGTTCCCATCCATGATAATGGCGATATGTTCAGGAATTTCTCCATTTAATATGTCTTCTTTTGTTAGGCTTTCTAAGTTGGAAGCTGCTGTTTGCTGATTCTTCCAATTTTTGAGTATATTGAGCATGAGATTCCTCCATCACCCAAAAAGGTTGCGTTCCCGCTAAATAATATAGTCATCAACAGTATTAACAAAAAAACCCCCTGTAAACATGAAGAGGGTCTTTTCACTATTATCTATTGTACATAGTTTTTTCTTAAACTTCCATGATTTCTTTTTCTTTATCTTTCGTCACGTCATCAATTTTAGCAACATATTCATCTGTCAATTTTTGAACATCCTCTGTCGATGATCTTAATTCATCTTCAGTGATCTCCCCATTTTTCTCAAGCTTTTTCAAATCATCGTTTGCATCACGACGCACGTTACGAACAGCTACTTTTGCTTCTTCTGAGTATTTTTTTACGACTTTCACAAGCTCTTTACGTCTTTCTTCTGTCAGCGCAGGAATCGCAATGCGGATCACATTTCCGTCACTTGTTGGCGTGATGCCAAGATCAGACTTTTGGATCGCTTTTTCGATATCACCGATTGCTGTTTTATCGTAAGGTGTGATAATCAGCATACGTGCTTCTGGCACTGTGATCGACGCAATTTGGTTAAGCGGTGTTTGTGCACCGTAATAATCCACTGTCACTTTATCAAGCAGTGAAGCATTTGCACGGCCAGCACGAACAGTTGCAAGCTCACGTCCGTATGCTTGTACGGCTTTTTCCATTTTTTCTTTCGTTTGGTTCAACACTTCTTTTGACACGTTATTTCCCCCTCACGATCGTTCCGATTGATTCGCCGTTTACGGCACGTTTAATATTTCCTTCTTCCATAATGGAGAAGACGATTAATGGAATGTCATTGTCCATACATAATGAGGACGCAGTAGAATCCATTACAGCAAGCCCTTCTTTAAGTACATCAAGATATGAAAGCTTATCATATTTTACTGCATCCGCATCTGTACGAGGATCAGCACTGTAGACACCATCTACATTATTTTTCGCCATTAAAATGACATCTGCTTCAATTTCTGCTGCTCGAAGTGCTGCCGTAGTATCTGTAGAGAAATAAGGGTTTCCTGTTCCAGCAGCAAAAATGACGACACGTTTCTTCTCAAGATGACGGATCGCTTTTCTTCTTATGTATGGCTCTGCAACCTGTCTCATTTCAATAGAGGTTTGCACTCTAGACTGAATGCCAAGCGTTTCTAGGCTGTCCTGTAACGCCAGTGAGTTCATCACTGTTGCCAGCATCCCCATGTAGTCTGCTGTTGCACGGTCCATTCCTAGATCACTGCCTGTCTTCCCGCGCCAAAGGTTTCCTCCGCCTACAACGACTGCAACTTCAACATCAAGCTCTGCAATTTCTTTTACTTGCTTTGCAATTGATTGAATGACAGTTGGGTTAATTCCATTTCCAGCATCACCCGCTAGTGCTTCGCCACTTAGCTTCAGTACAATGCGATTATATTTCGGTTTGCTCATGATAACCTCCAAGTGTATACTATACCGTCTCTTATTATGCGTAAGAAACTGCCTTTTGTAAATCAATATCCTCTAAAAAATAGGGAACACAGTGCTTGTGCTCCCTAAAAAAGCCCCAGAGAGCTTTTCAAACATTATTTTTTCACTTGGCTCATAACTTCTTCAGCAAAGTTGTCTTGACGTTTTTCGATACCTTCGCCCACTTCATAGCGAACATAAGTTTGAACAGTTGCGTTTTTCGCAGCTACAACTTGTTTCACTTTTTCATCTGGGTTTTTAACGAACGCTTGGTCAAGTAAGCAAATTTCTTCGAAGAATTTGTTTAGACGGCCTTCAACCATTTTAGCTACGATGTTTTCAGGCTTTCCTTCTTGAAGCGCTTGCTGTGTTAGTACTTCACGCTCACGGTTTGCTTCTTCTTCTGACACTTGGTCACGAGAAATGTATTTAGGGTTTACAGCTGCAACGTGCATTGCGATGTCTCTTGCAAGCTCTTCGTCAGTTGTTCCATTAAGAACAGCTAACACACCGATACGTCCGCCCATGTGCAGGTAAGAACCGAATGCAGCATTATCTTCTTTTGTGATGACAGAGAAACGGCGTAGAGTGATTTTCTCTCCGATTTTCGCAATTGCAGATGTGATATGCTCTTCGACTGTTGAACCGTTTTCCATTTTAGAAGCATGAGCTTCTTCAAGTGTTGCAGGTTTAGCAGCAAGCAAATGATCAGCAAGTTCGTTAAGAAGTGCTTGGAATCCTTCGTTTTTCGCAACGAAATCAGTCTCAGAGTTCACTTCTAGGATCACGCCTGTGTTGCCGTCAGTTTTGATAAGAGTTAATCCTTCTGCCGCAATACGGTCTGCTTTTTTCGCAGCTTTTGCGATTCCTTTTTCTCTTAGAAGGTCGATTGCTTTCTCGATGTCACCATCAGTTTCTGTTAACGCTTTTTTACAGTCCATCATACCTGCACCAGTTTTTTGACGCAGTTCTTTAACTAATTGAGCAGTAATTGCCATTTTACATTTCCTCCTTCTATGTTAAAACACGGATTACTAGGTGAAAAAAAGGTGATAAAAGGCATTTCCCTCTTATCACCTTTTGAATAGGTTACGCAGTTGTTGTTTCAGTTTCTGTCGTTTCTTCTACAACAGCTTCTTCTTCGCCTTGTTTAGACTCAAGAATCGCATCTGCCATTTTAGCAGTTAGAAGTTTTACAGCACGGATTGCATCATCGTTTGCAGGGATCACAACATCAATTTCGTCTGGATCACAGTTTGTGTCAACGATACCGATGATTGGGATATTCAATTTACGAGCTTCTGCAACTGCAATACGCTCTTTACGAGGGTCGATAATGAAAAGTGCATCCGGAAGACTCTTCATGTCTTTGATTCCGCCTAGGAATTTTTCAAGACGCTCTAATTCTTTTTTCAGTTGAACGACTTCTTTCTTAGGAAGAACTTCGAATGTACCGTTTTCTTGCATTTTTTCAATATCTTTTAAACGTTTAATACGTTTTTGGATTGTTTCAAAGTTTGTTAAAGTTCCACCAAGCCAGCGTTGGTTCACATAGAACATACCAGAACGGATTGCTTCTTCTTTCACTGAATCTTGTGCTTGCTTTTTCGTACCAACGAATAGGATTTTTCCTCCGTCAGCAGCAAGGTTTTTCGTGAAGTTGTAAGCTTCCTCTACTTTTTTCACCGTTTTTTGAAGGTCGATGATGTAGATACCGTTACGCTCTGTAAAGATGTAACGCTTCATTTTTGGGTTCCAACGGCGAGTTTGGTGACCGAAGTGAACACCAGCTTCTAGCAATTGTTTCATAGAAATAACTGACATTTTGTTGCCTCCTAATATAATGGTTTTTTTTCCTCCGCTTAAGTCATGTTCACATAAAACTGCGCCACGGCAGCACCTTTATACGAATCATTAAGCGTGTGTATTTAACACCAAGAAATAATATAACACATGATGGACTGACAATCAAGAATCCTTTACAGCTTTCCGCTAAATTTTAATAAAAGCTCGATTTCTGTCTTGCCAGTTTTCATTTCTTTCGCTATTTCTTCTAGTGACCGCCCTTCATCATATAGGGTCTTCACTTGGTCCTCGAATGTTTCTTCTATTTCACTTTTAGAAGGCAGAGAAGCCTCTGTTTCAAGTTGTGGAACGGGGTCGTTTACCTTCTCTTCCTGCACCTCAACTTCGCTAAGGAGAGCCGACAGGTGCTCTGGTACGGGATCTTCACTTTCGACCGATTGCTGGGATTCAATTGGTGGTTGTGGCTGCTTTGGTGTCTGAAGATCCGATTTCAGCTCTTCAGCAGAAAAATCAGGGGAAGCGGCTGCCACTTTTGATAGTTTGTCATTCTCTTCTTTGACCTCCATCAAAAATGCAGCCAGGGTATTTTCCGTTTCTTCTAGAAGTTCTCGCTGCTTTTGTTCTGTTGCCTTCAGCGAATTCATTCTCGTATATAAAATAATCACAAAATAAATAAGTGCAGCATGAAGCATGAAGCTAATCAGCCATAACATATTTTTTCACTCACTAACTCTTTAAGATTGAATGGCTTTATCAAGCAGATGCTTAAGCTTGAACAAGGCCTTTGAATGAATTTGCGAAATGCGCGAGGTAGATAAATTGAGCACTTGACCGATTTCCGTTAATGTCAGTTCTTCTTTATAGAAAAGACTGATCACAAGCTTTTCTTTTTCTGAAAGCTCTGTGATTTTTTCAGAAAGCTGTTCAATTAATTCATCTTTCAGCATTTTCTCTTCTGGAGTCACAGACTTCTCGTCGCGAATCATGACTTGGACGTTCTCTCCGTCTTCTTGATCATGCAGCTTCTCATCGATTGAGAGCAGATTTGCAAAGAATCCTTCATTCATCGTTGTGACGACATCCTGTTCACTCATGCCGAGTTCCTCAGCCACCTCTGTCGGCGTCACATTACGCAAATAACGCTGTTCAAGCTTTTCAATAGCCGCTTCTACTTTTTTTGTTTTTTCTCTTGATGTACGAGGCAGCCAGTCCTCTTTACGAAGACCGTCGATAATGGCCCCGCGGATTCTGAAGGATGCATATGTATCAAACTTCAGATCTCTTCCGGGATCAAATTTTTCAAGGGCATCATATAAACCGAGCATCCCTAGACTGATCAAGTCTTCTTTATGCACTGACTTCGGGAGACCGATGGAAATTCTTCCAACATGATATGTGACGAGCGGCATATAGCGGCGCATAAGATCATCTCCAGCAGCTGGGTCTTTCCACTCTTTCCATCTAGCCCATAGCGCCTGATCTTCGTAATTTAAGGATTGCATCTTTATCCCCCTATACTTCCTTAGTTATATCTTCATAATGCCTTGCTTCACAGTACGGATCTCAAGCTCTGCCGTAAGCGGATCGAATTCAATCGTACGGCCACTGTTTCCGCCTGTATCCTCACTAATAATCGGGATATGATGAAGAGACAGATGTTCTTTTACAGCTGAAACGTTTCTAGGTCCAATTCTCATTAGATCATTGGTTGACTTAAACTTAAACATTTCCGCCCCGCCGGCAAGTTTTGCCTTTAGCGCATGTTTGCGTGCGCCTGCTTTTAAGAGCAGATCAATTGTATGCTTGACACCTGTATCTGCATATTTAGCCAAATTCTCCACCGCCCCTTTTGAAAGAGAGGAATCTGGAAGCATAACATGGACAAGGCCTGCCAGCTTTTTGTCTTGATCAAACAAGACAAGCCCTACGCAGGAACCAAGACCGGATGTCCGAATACGGTCCGGTGATTTAACAAGCTGAACATCCGCAATACCAACCTTTACAACTGCCGGAATTTGCACGTTCATTATAGGTTACCTAATGCTTTGAATAGTTTTTCAAACGATTCAAAGTCTGGTAATAGAAACATATTTCCTTTCAGCTCTTGCTTATTTTGATCATCAAAAATAGATGTATCAATCACAATCGCCTGATCGCCAAGAGGACTGAATTGCATCAACCCTTCACTAATGACAGCCCCGAACATATCGAGCGTGACATCTGGAACACTTGGGTAAAGCTGCAATTTGGTTAAATCGGCAAGCGCTGATAAATAAGAGCCTGCTAAAATATTTCCAAGTTCATGAAGTGCTGACGTCCCCATCTCATGTTCATGAATCGTATCAATATCAAATGCCGGATCCTGGACAAGCTCTCTTACAAATTGCTCTGCTTGCTCAAACGGCATAATGAAAAAGATTGAGCCGGTTAAATCCCCTTCCATTCGCAGGAAAATGCTTGCAACAGGAAGGTCTGCACCGCCAAAGAAATCCATTAAATCTTCAAACGAGAGAACCTTGACAAAAGGAACAGCCATATCTATTTTGCGATCCAATAGGTTGGCAAGAGCAGACGCTGCGTGGCCTGCCCCGATATTCCCAACCTCTCCTAAAATATCTAGCTGTTCATCTTTAATTTCGTTGAAAATGCTCATTTCACATCCCCCTTAATGAACAGGTGCACCTTGAACGCTCTTGTCGAGGACAGCACCGGCATGAATGATATTGAAAAGACGCTGATCATGCTTAATGATACCTGTCACCCATGACTGTCCTTCTTTTTCAGCTGATTCAGGAGAAGATTCTACTTCTTCCTGATGGACGGTTATGACATCATTTGCTTCATCAACAATCCAGCCGACTTCAATGTCACCAACTTGTACAATGATCATTCTTGTTTCATCTGTAATTTCGTTGTCAGTAGAGCCAAGTCTGACTCTCAGGTCAATGACAGGTGTCACGACACCGCGTAAATTAATAACACCGCATATATAAGGGGCAACGCCAGGAACTCTTGTCGGCTGCTGCCATTTTTCAATGGACTTTACTTCTGATACTGAAATGGCGTATTCTTTTTTGTTTACGATAAACACAATCATCTTTTCGCCAGTTTTGATATCTGTACTCATTTCAGACCGCTCCTCTATTGTTTTTTACTTGATCAGTGCATTACAGTCAACGATGAGTGCAACTTGACCGTCACCTAGGATCGTTGCGCCGGATATCGCAAATACGTTTGGCAGATAATCTCCTAGTGATTTCAATACAACCTCTTGCTGACCAATAAATGAATCGACCACAAATGCTGTCAGCTTGTCTCCTTTACGAACAACAATGATGTGCAGCTCTTCCTCTAATTCATTCGCATTTGGTACGTTGAATTGTTTCTTCAAGTACACGACCGGTACGATAAATCCGCGGAAATCAATCACTTCACGATCATGCGTTTGCAGGATGTCACTTTTCTTAATGACAGCCGTTTCAATAATAGAAGAAATCGGAATCGCAAATGTTTCCTCTTCTAGTTTTACAAGAAGAACGGAAATAATCGATAATGTAAGCGGAAGCTGGATCGAAAATAGTGAACCCTGTCCTTCTGTTGAGTTAATGCTTACAGATCCGCCAAGTGATTCCAGCTTGTTTTTCACAACGTCAAGACCTACACCGCGGCCTGAGATGTCAGAAATCGTATCAGCTGTAGAGAATCCTGCTGCAAAGATCAATGAATCAATTTGATGATCTTCAAGTGTTTCTGCTTCTCTTTCTGTGATAACCCCGCGCTCTAATGCTTTTTCAAGCACCTTTTTACGGTTAATTCCGCCACCATCATCTTCTACTTCAATGAAGACATGGTTTCCGCTATGGTACGCTTTTAATAGAACCGTACCTTTTTCCGGCTTGCCTTTTTTCACACGTTCTTCTGGTGATTCAATCCCGTGATCTAGACTGTTTCTGAGTAAGTGCAAGAGCGGATCACCAATCTCGTCGATCACTGTTCGATCAAGCTCCGTCTCAGCACCCTCAATAATCAGCTCAATTTTCTTATTAAGCTCTTTCGTCAATTGACGAATCATACGCGGGAATCTGTTAAAGACAGTTTCCACAGGTACCATTCTCATGTTCAGGATGATTGATTGCAGGTCTCCAGAAATACGAGTCATTCTTTCGACTGTGTCTGTGAGTTCGTTATTTTCTAGTTCTTTCGCAATCTGTTCTAAACGGCCTCTATCAATCACAAGTTCTTCAAAAAGATTCATAAGAGAATCAAGACGGTCGATGTTGACACGAATTGTTTTCGTTCCGCCGGCAGCTGCACCGTTATTGCCATTTGCTTTTGGCGCATCATTTGCTGGCGCTTTCGCAGCAGGAACCGATACTTCTTCTTTTTTCTGTTCAGGCTGCGCCTCTTGCTTTTCAGCCGGAGCTGCTTCTTCAAATGCGGAGACTTCAGAGATCTCAACCTTCTCAACCTCTGAGATCGCCGTGACGATTTTCTGCACTTCGTCCATCGGCTGTTTAGAAAGATAAGAAATGCTGAATTCAGATTCAAAATCTTCTGATTCTAACAGTTCTGCATTTGGAACAGTTTTGACAACCTCGCCTGCTTCATTTAATCTTTCAAAAATCATATAGACACGAACGGCTTTTAGTAAGCACGCTTCGCTTAATGTCACGTTAAGTTCATAGCATTTAAAGCCTTGCTCTCTCGCTTCATCAAGAACCGTTCGTTCAAATTCGTTATAATCTAAGTCATTAGCAGCAGCTGATGCATCTGCTGTTTCAACGCTAGAAGCTGCCTCAGCATGGCTTCCTGTCACATCTAGCTTTTTACTAATCTCTGTGACATCACGTTTCCCGTCTCCTCCTTCTGCAATCGATTGAACCATTGCTTCAAGATGATCGAGTGCTTCGAACATCGTATCCATTGACTCAGGAGTGACAATCATTTGTTCATTACGGATAGCATCAAACATGTTTTCTAAATGATGCGTTAAGTGAGCCATATCATCAAAGCCCATCGTTGCACTCATGCCTTTCAATGTATGAGCCGCTCTGAATATATCATTCACTAGCTGCAAGTCGGTTGGGTTCTTTTCTAAATCAAGAAGTTTTTCATTACAAGTTTGTAAGTGTTCTCTGCTTTCATCTAAAAAGATATCTAAGTATTGGTTTACATCCAACGTGTTCACGCCCTCTCTTTTTTCATGGAGCTTATAATTGCATGTGCGATGTCATCCACATGCCTTGTTTCATGTGCAAGGCCTGCTTTAATGACTGATTTAGGCATTCCGAAAACAACACATGATTCTTCTTTTTCTGCAATGACTTTCGTATGACCGCTTGCGACCATTTTTTTGACACCTTCAGTACCGTCACTGCCCATACCTGTCATAATGACAGCGATTTTCTCGTAACCCTTTATGCTGCTGATGGATTCAAATAAATAGTTAACAGATGGCTTGTGCCGGCTTTCCGTGTCTTCAGGGGACAGCCTGATAACAAGTGACCCCCCTTGGTCATGAAGTGACATATTCATTCCACCAGGAGCTATGTAAGCCACTCCATTTTTCGCGATGTCTCCATCTTGCGCTTCTTTAATCGTAATTTGTGATAAATGATCTAACCTAGTAGCAAGTGATGCCGTGAATCCTGCTGGCATATGCTGCACAATCAATATAGGTGCCTCGATGTCCTTAGGCAGCTTCGTTACGACTCGTTGAAGTGCCCTTGGTCCTCCTGTAGATGTTCCGATAGTAATAATCTTTCGGAGTGAGCTGCCTTTTAATGGTTGCAGCCGGGGTGAAGCCACTGGACTTGGCGGCTTTATCACCGGTTTAGGAGACACCTTCTCTTCAGTGCGTTTCCTTGACAGTCCTGCTGCAAGTACCCGCTCTACAATTTGCCCCCTCACTTTGTGCAAATCGAGCGAAATACTTCCCGAAGGCTTTGTCACAAAGTCAAAAGCACCGAGTTCTAAGCAATGGATGGTTAAATCTTTTCCTTGCTTTGTCTGGCTTGACACCATAATCACGGCAAGGTCGTGTTCAGCCAGAATTTGTTTTAATGCTTCTGTCCCATTTAAAACAGGCATTTCCACATCTAACGTGACAACATCTGGATTCAGTTCCTTGATCCGTTTTAAGGCATCTTCCCCATTTCGCGCCGTTCCGACGACTTCTATTTCTTGCTCGGCACTTAGAAAATCACTAATGAGCTTTCTCATAAAGGCCGAGTCATCTACTACTAGCACTCTAATCATGAGTCCACCTTCCTCCTTTTAAAAAAAGAGGACAACTTATCTATAAACGTATGCTGTTCTCTCCGTGCCTCTCTTATCTGCTGATGATATAGTGTTTCTGCCAGCATCTTAATCGTTTTACTCAGCCTTGAATGAGGCTGCTTCATATAAAATGGAATTTGTTCTGATACTGCTTTAGGAACCGCAGGATCTTCAGGCACAGCGCCAGCAAATACAAGTTTTCTGTGAAGAAAAGATGTGACCACTCCTGCTAATTTCCGGTAGGTTTCAGACCCTTCTGACGGGGTTTTGCACCGGTTAACAATGATTTGAACAGACCGTTCAAACTGATGAATGGCTAAGTGTTTGATCGCGCTGTAGGCATCCATGATGGATGTTGGCTCTGGCGTAGTCACAACGACCACTTCTCCTGCTGATAAGACAAAAGGCAGCTGATCTTTTGACAAGCCGGCTCCCATATCAAAGAAGATACAATCGAAGTCCTGCATTATTCTTTCCATCTCTTCCAAAAAGAACGACCATTGATCTTTATCTAAAGAAAACAGCTGTTCAAGCCCGCTTCCGCCAGAAATGTAATATAGGTTGTCCGTTCCTTTTGTCATGGCTGCTTGGAAGGATTTTTTTCTAACGAGAACATCTAATATAGAACTAGTCGATGTTTTCCCTAGTAAAATATCAATATTCCCCATCCCAAAATCAAGATCGATCACTAACACTCTTCTCTCTGTACTTGCAATAGACAGTGCCATATTCAGGGTCAAATTCGATTTACCTACCCCGCCTTTACCGCTCATGACGGCAATGGTTTTTACCTGTCCGCTACCGTTAAGAGGAGCCGGTGTGATGATTTGACTCTGCTGAACTAGTTTTCTTAATCCTTCTGCTTGGTCGGGCTTCATGATTGTAAAACCATCCTTGTAAGTTCAAGAGGCGAGCCTTCAAGAATATCCTCAGGCACATTTTGACCATTTGTTAAAAAACCAAGTTTGATTTGAGAGTCAGCAATGATTTGAAAAATGGTTCCCATCGTGTCCGTTTCATCTACTTTTGTAAAAATGAATTGATTGATTGGAACGTGCTCAAAGCGTTTGACCATGGCTTTCATGTCTTGATACTTCGATGTGGCACTCATCACGAGAAAACTTTGAATGCTCTCATCGAATGGAATAATGTCGGTCAGCTCTTTGATATACGCTTCTTCTTTAAAGTTACGACCTGCTGTATCGATGAAGATATGATCATACTCTTTAAAGGTCTCTTGGGCTTTTACATAATCCTCTCTTGAATAACAAACCTCAAGCGGTGCATTCAGCAGTTCAGCATATGTTTTCAGCTGTTCGATCGCTGCTATCCGGTACGTATCGGTTGTAATAAAAGCGATTTTCTTTTGCTGTTGAATGGCCGTTTTAGCAGCCAGCTTTGCAATCGTTGTCGTTTTACCAGCTCCGGTAGAACCGAACAGTACAATGTATTTTGAAGAAATCATCGGCTCATCAGAGGTTTTAGCTGGCAGCATATCTGTCAGCAGTTGTTCAAGTTCTTTTTTTATGTGATCTTCTTTAACCACGCCCTTTGTTAAAAGACCCTTCAGGCATTCGTCTCGAATGGCATCATCAAGCCCTTGATCCTTTAGCTTTTGATCGATTGATATGAGAGGATCAGGCAAAATACCCGCATGCCGTTCATTCCTCACATATTCTAAAGGCTGAGTATGAGAAGGCGCTGGTTTCGCCGCCTTGGGAGCAAATGAAGGCTCTTCGGGCAGCTGTTGAACTTGTTCCTTTTTTGGTAATACTGGAAGAGGCGGCGCAGGGTTTAACCCTTTACCAGCTCTTTCTTCGAAATCTTGATCCAGCACTGCAATCACTTCGACCATTTGCTGTTTCTTCAAACCGAACAGTTTGCGTTTGACAACGGTTTTAGAATTTAAAATAACGGCATCTTTCCCAAGCTGCTGCCTGATTTGAATCGTTGCCTCCTGCATAGAATTTGCTGTGATTTTTTTCATTTTCATTAGATATCCACCACTCCGATGCTCTGTACTTCCACATTCGCTTCTAGTTCGTTATAAGATAGTACCGGTAAATCTGGGAAATATCTTTCTAACAACTGCTTAACGTACATTCTTATAGGAGGTGAGCATAATAGAACCGGCGTTTCCTGACGAAGCGAAAGCTGTTCAATTTCTCTCGCCACTGATTGAATCACACTTTCAGAGGATTCTGGATCTAACGATAAGTAGTTTCCATGCTCTGTCTGCTGAACGCTGTCTGCAATCACCTTTTCTACTCGGCCTGAGCATGTCACGACTTTGAGTGATTCATTTTCTCTTGCATACTGTGCGGTAATCTGTCTTGCGAGCGCCTGTCTCACATACTCTGTTAATAAATCAGTATCAGTCGTTAATTTTCCGTAGTCTGCAAGCGTCTCAAAAATGGTGACAAGGTTTCGGATAGAGACCTTTTCTTTCAGCAGCTTCGCCAGTACTTTTTGAATATCACCGACTGCCAGCGGATTTGGCGTTACCTCATCCACTAAGACAGGATAACTTTCTTTCAGATGATCGATTAATTGCTTCGTTTCTTGGCGTCCGAGCAGCTCGTGTGTGTTTTGTCTAATCTTCTCTGTGATGTGAGTAGACACAACAGAAGCTGGGTCCACAACCGTATAGCCTAGCATCTCAGCCTGATCTTTTTCTGCTTCTGATATCCATTTAGCCGGCAGACCAAAGGATGGTTCGATTGTTTCAATTCCTTCAATCGGATCATCATCAGGCGTTGGGGACATCGCTAAGTAATGATCGAGCAGCAGCTCACCTTTTGCTACTTCGTTCCCTTTAATTTTCAACCGGTATTCATTTGGGTTCAGTGCAATATTGTCCCTGATCCGGACGACTGGAATGACAAGACCAAGTTCGAGGGCAAGCTGCCTTCGGATCATCACAATTCGGTCTAACAGGTCACCGCCCTGATTTGCATCAGCGAGCGGGATCAGGCCGTAGCCAAATTCAAATTCAATGGCATCCATTTGCAGGAGATGAATAACGCTTTCTGGACTTTTCATCTCTTCTACCTCTGCTTGTTCCTCTAGTACCTCTTCGATTTCTTCTTGGTCTTGTTTGTTTTTCGACATCATGTATGCGCCAAGGGCAAGTAAACCTGCGATCGGCCCTGTCAAAAGGATGCCGATTGGAGTAAAGAGCCCAAGAAGGAAGATCGTGCCTGCTGTCACATAAAGCATGGCTGGGAATGCAAAGAGCTGCCCTGTAATATCTGATCCAAGGTTTCCGTTAGAAGCAGCTCTCGTCACGACAATCCCTGTTGCCGTTGAGATGAGGAGTGCCGGAATTTGCGAAACGATTCCGTCCCCTACCGTTAATAGGGTAAAGTGGGAAGCTGATTCTTGAATCGACATTCCTTGCTGAAGCATTCCGATAATGATTCCAAATATAATATTGATGATGACGATGATAATACCTGCGATGGCGTCCCCTTTAACGAACTTACTGGCACCATCCATCGCTCCATAAAAGTCTGCTTCTCTCGCTACTTTTTCACGGCGGTTTCTTGCTTCACTTTCGGTCAGCATTCCTGCATTTAAATCTGCGTCAATACTCATTTGTTTACCTGGCATCGCATCGAGTGTAAATCTTGCCGCAACCTCTGATACACGCTCTGCCCCTTTTGTGATAACAATAAACTGAATGATGATCAGGATAAGGAAAACAACAAGACCAACGAGGACATTTCCTCCAACAACAAATGAACCGAACGTTTCGACAACCTTTCCAGCATCTCCTGTTGAAAGAATAGAACGTGTTGTAGAGATGTTTAGCCCTAAACGAAACAGCGTTAAGAGCAAAAGCAATGATGGAAAAATTGAAAATTGCAGTGGTTCTTGCATGTTCATTGTGGTGAGAAGCACGATAAGCGCAAGAGAAATATTAATAATGATTAAAATACTTAATAAAATGGGCGGAAACGGTATGACCAGCATCGCCACAATTAAAATAACACTGAATAAAACAGATAAATCTCTTGCTGACATGCCTGTTCTCTCCTTTTAAAACCAAAAATTCATAAAATCTTTTGTTTCGTTTTATAGACGTAAGCTAAAATTTCTGCGATGGCCTTAAAGTATTCTTCCGGCACCGCTTGGTCGATGTCGACCTGATCATAGAGCGCGCGGGCAAGCGGGCGGTTCTCTACAGTCATGACATCATGTTCTTTCGCAATCGTTCTAATTTTCAAAGCCAAAATATCCGTACCCTTTGCCACAACAAAGGGCGCATCCATTTTTTCTTCATCATACTTTAAAGCAATGGCATAGTGGGTTGGGTTTGTAATGATGACGTCCGCTTTTGGGACTTCCTGCATCATTCGTCTCATGGCCATTTCCCGCTGACGCTGTTTAATCTTTGATTTGATGAGCGGGTCACCCTCTGATTTTTTATACTCATCTTTGATGTCTTGTTTCGACATCCGCAAGTTTTTTTCATAATCAAATTTCTGATACATATAATCAAGCCCTGCCAAAATCAAAAGAGCACCAGCAGCATACAGCCCCATAATTAAGGTCATATTTGCAACGAAATGAAGGGTTTCCTCTGCTGTTAATAAAGGAAGCCGCAGAATTTCGTCAAAGTGCATCCAAAGAGCAATAAATGTCGCAAAGCCAACAAAGCCAATTTTCAAAATGGATTTTAATAGCTCTACGAGGGCTCGAATACTGTAAATCCGTTTAAACCCTTTGATTGGGTCAAGCTTTTCTAATTTCGGTTTGATCACTTCTGCCGAAAAGAGAAAGCCGACTTGTAAATAGTTACTGATAATCCCCGCCAGCATGCCAACACCAAGGATTGGCATGAGGAGGAGCCCTGTTTCCTGAAGCAATTCCAAGAATAGTTGATGAATATTAGATGTGCTAACCTTCATTAGCATAGTTGTTGAATAAAAACGTTCTATGAGCGCGATAATCCGCTCTTTCATAAAAGGCCCAATAAAAAAGAATGATAAAAAGATTAATAGAAATGAGATGGCTGTATTGACGTCGGTACTTTTGGCAACCTGTCCTTTTTTACGTGAATCCCGCCTTTTTTTTGGCGTTGCTTTTTCTGTTTTTTCACCTGCGAAAAATTGCAAGTCTAGTCTAAGCCTTGTCATCATGACGAACCACCGACCAATGCTAAGAAATTCCTCATGGTGAGTACAATCGTTTCAAATGTATTTTGGACAACACCGAAGATGACGCCCATACAGATGATGATCATAATAAAACTCACACCCATTTTAATAGGAAGTCCAACCACAAATACGTTCATTTGCGGAACTGTACGTGCCACAATCCCCAGCGCCAAATCGACTAAAAACAGACTTGCCACGACAGGTGCCGAGATTTGAAAGGCGATGATAAACATTTGGTTGAAGCTTTTTGCGATAAAGTAAGCAAAGGATTCACTGCCGAAATTCAGCGCGTATTGATCAACTGCAATGTATTGAAAGCTGTAATAGATTCCATCAAGCAGCAAGTGATGTGCGTTTGTTGCCAGCATCAACAGCAATGTGACCGTATAAAAAAACTGTCCCATCAGCGGTGTCTGCGCCCCTGTTTGTGGGTCAATAATATTGGCAATCGCAAAACCCATTTGAAAATCAATGAATGAGCCGGCAATCTGAACAGCGGACACCATGATGTATGCAATCAGCCCAAGCAGAAGTCCGACCATTGCTTCTTTCACCGCAAGCATCATATAAAGACCGTCTATGTCGAGTGCTGGCGGTTCTTTTATGGTGCTAAAACTAATGACAGCTAAAAACAGTGAGAATCCAACTCTGTGTACAGCAGGGATCGTTCTATGCGCTAAAAGCGGTACTGTCACAAAAAAAGCGGTGATCCGAATAAAAACTAAAAGAAAAGCAGGGAATAATTCTATGATTGACATCGCTTGTTAACCTGCAAATCGATCTAAATTCGAGAACAGCTCTGTCGTAAAGGACACGATTGTTGAAAGCATCCATGGACCAAACACAACAAGCCCAATGAGTACAGCAACAATCTTAGGAATAAACGCAAGCGTCTGTTCTTGAATTTGGGTTGTCGCCTGAAACACACTGACAATCAGTCCCACAATAAGTGCGAGCGCTAGAAGCGGTCCACTCACAAGCAATACTACATACACTGATCTTTCAGCCATCGTAATGACAAATTCTGAACTCATGTTTTAAGCACCTACTCTAAAAGCTTTGCAGCAAAGATTTAACTATCAAATACCATCCATCGACTAAAACAAATAACAATATTTTGAAAGGGAGCGATATCATAACCGGCGGAAGCATCATCATCCCCATTGACATCAGAACACTTGCGACCACCATGTCAATAATTAAAAATGGAATAAAGATCATAAAACCAATTTGAAATGCCGTCTTTAATTCTGAAATGGCAAAAGCGGGAACCATCGCCGTTAATGGAATATCTTTAATCGATTCAGGTGTATCCATTTTTGCGTAGCTAAGAAATAAAGCCAAATCTTTCTGTCTTGTATGTTTACTCATAAACTCTTTAATAGGCACTTCGGCTTTTTCATACGCCTGATTTAACGTGATGTCATCATTTAAAAGCGGCGTCAGCGCCTCTTTATTAATCTGTGAGAACGTGGGCGCCATGATAAAAAATGTGAGAAACAACGCAAGTCCAACAAGCACTTGGTTTGGCGGCATTGAGTTGGTTGCAAGTGATGTTCTGACGAATGAAAGAACAATCACAATCCGTGTAAAACACGTCATTAAAATGAGAATGCCCGGTGCAACCGAAAATACAGTTAAAAGTAATAGAAGACGGACAGATGTGCTGATATTTCCTGCACCGCTGGAATTAAATAAATCGATAAACTCATTCATTTTGTTTCGGGCCTTTCTTTCTGACTTCTGATTGGGTCTTTTTCAATTCGGCTAGCTGCGCCTTTAAATTGGCTGAAAAAGAAGAAGTGGTCGGCTGATCATGTTTCTTTACCTGCGATGTGAATTTTTGAACCATTTTTGGTAAATCGGTTTTGCTTTCCATCGCCTCTTCATATTGTTTCACGATTGCTTCACATTCTTGTTCATCATCAATCTCTTTTAACAGCTGGATTGAGTCTGCTACGCCGACAACTAATACTCGTTTGCCCACTTTGATCAGCTGGACTGAACGGTTTTGTCCGACTGTCGTTCCGCCAATATTTTCAACATATCGAAATGGTTTGAGTAAGCGGTTTTGCTTACCAACAAATCTCACCAATCCATAAATAAGCAGGATGACAAAAAGTAAGGCACCAATCATTTTGACAAAATCCATAATGGAGACAGAAGAAGAGGGAACTTCTTCTGCCGGATTCGTTTGATTGTCAGTGGTTTTCTTCTCTGTATCCTTTTTGCTTTCTTTCTCACCCTTGAGCCAGTCATTCACTGTGCCATTCTCAGGATCTTTCGTTTCGGCAAACAGTGAGGCAGGCTGCATCGTCAAGAAAAGCATAAAACTGATCATTGCTATACATATCAAACGTTTTTTCAACAAATCTTACACCCTTTTTTAGCCTAACGTTTTATTAATTGCTTCAAGTACGCGGTCTGCCTGGAATGGCTTCACGATAAAGTCTTTTGCACCTGCTTGGATCGCGTCAATAACCATTGACTGCTGTCCCATAGCAGAACACATGATGATTTTTGCAGAAGCATCGATTTGTTTAATTTCTTTTAGTGCAGTGATTCCGTCCATTTCTGGCATTGTGATATCCATTGTGACAAGATCAGGAGATGTTTCTTTGTATTTTTCAACTGCTTGTGCGCCGTTTTCTGCTTCTCCTACTACATCAAATCCGTTTTTTACAAGAATATCCTTGATCATCATTCTCATGAATGCTGCATCATCTACGATTAATACCTTAGTAGCCATTTACTTATTCTCTCCCTATATGTTTGTTTATTTTAAATTAGAAAGTCTTTCTGACTGACTTAAAATATCAGTCACACGAACACCAAAGTTCTCATCAATGACAACGACTTCCCCTTTGGCGACGATTCGTTTGTTAACTAGAATGTCTACTGGCTCACCAGCAAGTTTGTCCAGTTCAATGATACTTCCAGCTGAAAGCTCAAGAACTTCTTTCACACTGCGCTGAGTTCTTCCAAGTTCCACCGTAATGGAAAGCGGAATGTCCATCAGCATATCAAGGTTTCCAAGCTGGCTTGTTGTATGCTGAGGCTCACTGAACGATTCAAATTCAACTGGCGCCACATTTACAGGTGCTGCCGCCTTTGGCTTCGCCTGTCTTTTCGGCGGTGCTGCTTGCTGCGCTGGGGCAGACTGCGTTTGCGGAGCTGCCGGCTGAGGTTCAGGTGCACTCACTTCTTCTTGAACCGGCTCTTCTTCTTGCGCAGGATCTGTTAATTCTGCAATTAAATCCTTCGCAAATGTAATAGGATAAAGCTGCATAATATTTGAATCGATGAGTTCACCTATTTTTAATCTGAAGGATACTTTGACAAGCATTTCTTCAGCTGGAATGCGGTCTGTCCCTTCTCCTTCTTTCACATCAAGTAATTCGACGCGCGGCGGAGAAATATCAATCTTTTTATTAAAGACAGTCGACATGGATGTCGCAGCAGAACCCATCATTTGGTTCATTGCTTCTTGTACTGCACTTAAGTGAATTTCACTTAAAGAAGGGTCAGCATTTGTCCCGTCTCCGCCCATCATTAAGTCCGCAATAACTGCTGCATCTGTTTGCTGGACGACAAGCAGGTTACTTGCGCTGAAACCTTCCGTATAATTCACTTCAATAGCGACATACGGATGAGGAAATTCCTCATTCAGCATACTTTTTTGAATCACTGTAACAGTTGGAGTTGTAATCTCCACTTTTTGATTTAATAGGGTTGAAAGTGCTGTTGCAGAGCTGCCAAATGATATATTTCCGATTTCTCCAATGGCATCTTGCTCCATTGCAGAAAGGATTGTATCAGGCTCTATATCGTCATTGCTGCCTCCTTTAAGGAGCGCATCGATTTCGTCTTGTGATAATTTACTTCCGTTATTCTCCATCTTCTTCACCTCTTATGTCGTGATCTAGAATTTGAATCGCCTGTTTCCGATTCACGCGGCCGGCCTGTCCCAAGAATTTCGGTTTATTTCCGACCATAACAGTAAGAGGCGCATTTACTGGTTTGTCCAAGGCAATACAATCACCAATTTCCAAATTCAAAAACTCTTCCACCGTCATTTCCGATTGTCCCAGCTCTGCGACTACCGGTATTTTTGCCTTCATAATCCGTTTTTCAATGGCCTTTGTTTCTTGCTGTTTTGGTTCATTTCGTTCAGACTGCATCCAGTAGTGTACAGACAGCTTCGGAATAATAGGCTCTAATACAACGTGAGGAATACATAGGTTAATAACCCCGCTTACCTCGCCAATCTGTGTATTAAGAGAAATGACGACAACTGTTTCGTTTGGTGACACCATTTGAACAAACTGGGGATTTACCTCGAAATCTGCCATTTCAGGCTCGATGTCGGTTATGGACTGCCACGCTTCTCTGTAATTTTCCAAAGCTCCCTCAAACATGTTTGAGATAATCTTTGTTTCAATTTCTGTAAGTGATTCTGTCTTATTATGACTAATGCCAATCCCGCCCATCAGCCTGTCCATCATCGCATAGCCGATTGTTGGGTTTACTTCAAGCATGATTCTTCCTTCAAGCGGGCTGACATAAAATAAGTTTAATAATGTCATATTAGGAATCGAACGAATAAATTCTTCGTATGGTACTTGGTCAACCGAGCTGACAGTAATTTGAATATATGATCTTAGCTGCGCTGAAAAATGCGTGGTGAGCAGTCTAGCGAAGTTATCGTGAATCCTTGTTAAACTTCGAATCTGGTCTTTTGAAAAGCGCAGTGCACGTTTAAAGTCATACACCTTCACTTTTTTCGTCGTTTCCTCTTTTTTCAGCTCTTCTGCATCCATTTCGCCTGTTGAGATGGCGGATAATAATGCGTCGATCTCATTCTGGGAAAGCACTTCTCCTGACATTTCTTCACCTCCATCGCGTTAATTAATCGCCTCTATTGCAGATTAAAGGAGGTTATATATACTTCTTTCACCTTGCCATCTTGCAAATAGTTATTCACTTTGTTTTTGACTTGTGTTTTAAAATGTTCTCTGCCTTTTTTGCCATCAAGTTCATCTGCATTCGTGTCTGATAAAATGTCGATTACAGCATCTTTTACCTGGAAACTTCTTTTCTCAAGCTCTGATTTTGCTTTTTCAGAGTCCGTTTCAATATTCAGGACAAGTTTGACAGCATTTCCTTCAGATTTTAAATTGGTGATAATCTCAGGAATTTCAACAGAAGCTTTTACAACTTCATCTGCTGTTGGCTCTTTTTCGGCTTTTGCTTCGTCTGACCCATTCAGCAGAAAAAAGATGCCTGCTCCAATTCCGACGATGGCAATAATCATGATTAGCATTACTACGACTAATTTCTTCTTCATTCAAACTCCTCTATTCCTTGATTCAATGAAATGACTTGGATTTTTCTGTAGAAAGAAATGATTTTCTCTTGAAGCTGCTCTTCATCTTCTTTCACAACGAATTTCTTTCCATTGGCCAAAGTAATGGTCGTGTCTGGAAAACTTTCGATTTGCTCGATATGGAGAGCGTTCAGCATAAATCCTTTGCCATTTAATCTTGTCACTTCAATCATATTAAGCAGAGAAGCGAGCATCCGCTCCCCCTACCTCCTATCGTTTCAGATTCACAAGCTCTTGCAGAATTTCATCAGATGTTGTGATCGTCTTTGCATTCGATTGGAATCCACGCTGCGCGATAATCATTTCGGTAAACTCATCTGTTAAATCAACGTTTGACATTTCAAGTTTCCCTGTTTGAAGTTCACCTGTTCCTTGACTTCCAGGAGCGATGGCATTACTTGGCGCACCGGAACTGAGCGTTTGGCGGTATAGGTTATCCCCAACTTTATCTAATCCTCCTGCATTACTGAATGACACAAGTGATACTTGCCCAACAGTACGAGAAACGTTGTTCTCAACAACAGAAACGGTCCCATCTGGCCCAACACTGACACTTGACACATTGTCGCTTGGAATGTTGATTCTTTGCCCATCCATGCCAAGTAGATAGTTTCCATCAGGTGTTGCCAAATCCCCATTTGAATCAGGTTTGAAGTTCCCTGTTCTTGTAAATAGGATTTCACCTTGCTTTTGAATGCGGAAAAATCCATCTCCATTAATATAGAAATCAAATGGTTCGTCTGTATTTTGAGAAGAACCTGATTTCATGATTTTATCAATAGAAGATAAAGAGGACCCTAAACCAATTTGTTTTGAGTTGATTGAACCAGAGTTGTTCGTTGGTCCACCTGAGCTTGAAATTGTTTGGCTGACCATATCTTTAAACGTGATACGGCTTTTTTTGTATCCGTGTGTATTGACGTTGGCTACGTTGTTGGCTACCACATCTAATTTTGATTGGAAGTTTTTCATTCCGCTAATTCCTGAGTAAAGTGAGCGTAACATTTATTTTCCTCCTCGAATTACTTCGTTTTTTCTCCAACTGCTGTAACATCCCAAGGGCTGATTTTCGTTCCATCCTCTAAAACAAGTAAGTATTCATTGTCTATGTTTTTAACAGACTTCACAGTGCCCGATATCTCTTTATCATCCAATTTGCCCGATACTTCTTTACCAATCCAGCCTACATACGTCGTAAACGGATCTTGGTGTGCAACAAATGTAGACATGAGCTGATTCAGCTTGGTGATCGAATCGTTCATATTGGTTTGCTGTTCTAAAGATGAAAATGTCGCAAGCTGCGTGACAAACTCACGGTCATCAAGCGGGTTTGTCGGATCTTGGTTTTGAAGCTGCGTGAGCAAAATTTTCAAGAATTGATCTTTGCCAAGCGTATCTGTTTTCTTTTCTGCTTTTGAAGAAGTGTCTGCTAGTGCGGCTGTTCTATTCGTAGCATCAACTGTTGCCATTAGATCTCCTCCTCTTCTTCATCTGACCCAACAAGAGCATCCAGTACATCTTGGAATTCTGCTTCCTGTTCATCAGCCTGCTGGAAATTCTGTCCTTTTGGCTGCTGCTGCTTGTTTTCTTCACTAAACTGTCCAAATAACGGCTGCTCATTTGATTGAAGCGGTATATGGAAACGGTCCACTTGAACCGACATATTCGGAAGCGCCTGCTTGAGCTGCGGCAGATGATGCTCTAACAGCTCTTTCGCTGCTTGCGTCGAGGCTGTAATTTTACTCGCATACATACCGTTTTGCTTGGTTAGCTGAATGGTAATGAATCCAAGATTTTCTGGATTTAATCGAACGGTAAAGCGTCCGCTTGAATTGCCAAACGGCGTGAATTTCATTTGCTTCCACGTGTTTAGAATTTGCTGATCAACTGTTCCTGGCTTTTCATCAGTCGTTTGTGTCTGCTGAACAGGAGCCGCTGACTGCAATTGGAAAAACTGCTTATGACCTGGCAAAAGTGTATGAGTCATTATTTTTTCAGAAGCTGGTGCAGCAGCGCTTTGTCCTTTAACGACTTCTTTTTTGATGAGCCACTCAAGAGATGCATTCCCTTTTGCCGGAGAAGCGAGAGTAGATTCTTGTTTTGGAGAGATTAGTTCCTTCAACTCTCCTAGTGAAATTTTCCACTCTTTGTCAGATCCTTTCGCATTCGCCATCATATGGTCGATTAACTGATTAAAGTGCTTTAGCTCACTTTGAGTCATCGAATTCAGCTTGGGTGCTGATCCCTGCGAGAAGAACTGCTCTTTTACTTGCTGAATGAGTTTCTCATCTACCCCGTTTTTCGAAAGAAAGTGTATGAAGTCTTGACCTTTCCCTTCAATATCCTGCACAAGTTTCGCATCAAAGCTTGGCGGCTGTTGATTGAGCAATTGATAGATGAAAAAGTGGACTTGTATGAGCTGTTCACTATGTTCAGAACCCGGCTTTTCAGCTTGATCACCGTAAATGGAAGATTCCATTTTTTGAAATAACTCTTCAAGTGATTTGAGATCGGATGATTCAAGCGTTTGATCTTGTAGTGTTTGAAGCGCACTTAGTAGGTCTGCGCTCATTCCTTCTTCAGGTGATTGCATCCATTTTTCAACAATTTGCATCGCATCATTGACAGAAAGAGAGGCAAGAGCGGCTGTCTCAGCATGAACAGGACCGCTCTGAGCGCCTGCCCCGCTAAGCAATTGTTTAAACAAACCGCGTGCAGATGCAGCGCCGTCTCCTTTTAGCCCTGAGAGACCTTGAGAAGATTGCTGTAAGGCTCCAATATCCAATAGCTTCACTTATTGTCCACCCCCATTTTCACTTTCTTCTTTTTTGGCAAGCTCTTTTGTAAACGTTGCTGCCTTCTGAGGTGTCAGTTTTGCTAATATGTCTGTCAGTTTATTTTTGCTCAGCTCTTCAAGGATTTTTAACGCCTCTTTATCACTTAATTCTGATAAAATTTTGGCGGATTTCCCTGGGTCCATGCTTTCATAAATGCTGGCGACCTTTCCTTTTGTCTGCTGATTAGAGGATGCCGCTGCATCAGAGGACGTTCCTGCCGAGTTATTACCTGACGTGTTATTTGATGAGCTGTTATTCGATGAACTGTCATTGGCTGACGTATTCTTTTCATCATTTTCAGATGTTTTTTCAAGTGAGTTGATTTTTTGATTCAGTCTTTTAATCTCTTCATCACTTGTTTTCAAATCTTTTTGTGCAATTTCGAGTTCATTTTTTTGCTCTTTAATGGTCTTTTTCAGTTCTTTCAACTCTGCATCGCTTTGATCATTAGGTGAAGATGACGTTTTTGAGGTGTCATCTGAACCAACTAAACTGCTAATCACCGGAATGTTTTGGAGCGGTTTTTTTAGATCAAAACCTGCCATATAAAGGATCGTGCCAGTGACAATCACAAGCACAATCAATGGGATGATGACAATAAACAAGATCCATTGAAATTTCCCGCCACCTGATTCCTTCGTTTTTTCCTTCTTAGGCATTCATCTCGACTCCTAATGTCCTTGAAACATGAATTGGCTGATAGAGATATCATCCATTTCTTTCATTTCAATTGCCTTATGTTCAAGGGAGAACTTTTCAAATTGCTTTTCTTTCATTTTTTCAAACTTTTTAAACTCAATGTTTTTTTCAGTTAAATCAGATTGTTTTTCATTCATTTGATGGCGTTTCATGATCACAAGCTGCTGATAATGCTGGATGGTGTTATCTAAGTTGGTCACAAATTGCTGGTAATGACGCATTTCTTGAACACTCATTCCACTTCTCAGCTTTTCTTCTTTGCTTTTTTCCATTAGCTCTTTTTTACTCATATTTTCATAGAGTTTTTCAGCAACTTGCTCAAATGCCGAAACGGATTGTTGGTATGCTGCGAGTGACTTGTCTTTTTCACTTTCTTTCAGTTCTAAGAGCTTTTGAAATTTGTATTGATATCTCACTGTTTTTGTCAATCCTCTCTATTCATCAAACTGAGCAATAAACTCACACTGTCTTCAATAGATACAGCCTCTTCTACATCCTGCTTCAAAAATGAAATCAGATGAGGGTAAGCCTGCATGGCCTCATCAATATCTTTGGAGGAGCCTTTTTTATATGCTCCAATATTAATGAGGTCTTCAGCGTTTTGATAAGTGGATAAAAGCTGGCGGAACCGGTTAGCCGCCTCCTTGTGATCATGACTTGCGATATTACTCATGACACGGCTGATACTTTTCAGAATATTAACAGCGGGAAATTGTCCTTTGTTGGCTAAAGCACGATCAAGTACAATGTGCCCGTCAAGGATCCCCCTCACTGTATCAGCGATCGGCTCGTTCATATCGTCCCCATCAACAAGCACTGTGTAAAACGCTGTGATGGAACCAAGCTGATTTGTCCCAGTTCGTTCGAGCAATTTTGGCAGTATAGCGAACACTGAAGGTGTATATCCTTTTGTTGTTGGCGGCTCGCCAGTTGCGAGTCCTATTTCCCTTTGCGCCATAGCGACCCTTGTAACAGAATCCATCATGAACATGACATTTTTGCCTCTGTCCCTGAAATACTCCGCAATAGCTGTTGCTGTATACGCAGCTTTCAGTCTCGTCAGTGCAGGCTGGTCAGAAGTTGCAACGACAACAATGGATCGCTTCAGTCCTTCAGCACCTAAATCCTTTTCAATAAACTCACGAACTTCACGGCCACGCTCTCCAACAAGAGCAATCACATTCAGGTCTGCTTCTGTCTGCTTTGCAATCATCCCCATTAAGGTACTTTTTCCAACACCGCTTCCGGCAAAAATCCCGATCCTTTGACCAGTGCCAACTGTGAGCAGACTGTCGATGACTCTAACACCAACACCCATCTTTTCTCGAATAGGCGGCCTGTCCATTGGATTTGGAGGTGACTGATCTGTCGAAACAGGTGCAAGTCCCTTTGGGAGCATACTGCCATCAAGCGGATGACCGAAGGCATCAACGACTTCACCAATTAATCCAGTCCCTACTTTGACCTTCAGCGACTCACCGGTCGCTTCTACAAGACTTCCTGGTGAAATATTGGATGCTTCTACATAAGGCATGAGCAGAATGTTTTCATCTCTAAATCCTACGACCTCTGCTTTTATCGGATGGTGCTTGCTCCCTTTTTTATGAATGAGACACACATCACCGATCGAACTCTCCGGCCCCTTAGATTCAATCATCAGCCCAACCACTCGATTGACTTTACCAAATCGTTTATAAGGATCGGCGGTTTCAATCGTTTCTTTTAGTACATCCATTTTCATTTGTGATCACCTGAATCAATGACTTCTAATAATTTTTCTTTCAACTGATTCATTTGGGTATCAACACTCGCTTCCACTTTTCCAAAACTTGTTTCTACGTAACAAGTTCCTTTTGGCGCTTTTTCATCCGAGTAAATGGCAAGGTGTGTATCCTTTTGAAGGATTCTAATCAATTCGTCTTTATATTCCATCACATGCTCGTAATGTTCAGGGTCAACATAGATGGAAATATCATCATATTCTTTCACTTCTGAAATGACCTGCTTCACAAGAGCCAAAAATGGATCTTTTGTGTCCTCGGCTGCATACCAAACGCGTTTGGCGAGTTCAAAAGCGAGTTCCACAATTTGCTCAGCAGAGCTTTCAATTTTTTCTTCGTAGTCCTGTCTTGCAAGACTAACGATGTCATTTGCTTGATCAAGAATAGCTTGGTACTGCATATTCGCATCTGCTTCGCCCTTTTGGAAGCCGTCTTGATAACCTGCCTGTTTCGCTTCTTCAATGAGCTGCATTCTTTCTTCTTCAAAATCAGTTCTGCGCTGATTGATTTCAGCCATTGTTTTTTCCAGCTCACTGTTTGCTTGTTCTAATATGCGGCTCGCTTGATCTTCTGCATCACTGAGTACTAGCTGCGATGCTTCGGTTTCATTGACAAGCACTTCTTCGTGATGTTCTCTTTTAAACTCTACTTGCTGTAAAGGAATCGTTTGCCGTCCTTGTTCAGGAATAACAGATGTTTCATGTTTGATAATCCTAGACAATGATATCGTCTCCTCCGCCTCGAGCTATGACGATTTCTCCAGCTTCCTCAAGTCGTCTTACGATGCTGACAATACGGGTTTGTGCTTCCTCGACATCTCTAAGCCGGACAGGCCCCATAAACTCCATTTCTTCTTTGAATGTTTCGACCATCCGCTGTGACATGTTGCGGAAGACAATTTCTTTGACCTCTTCGCTTGCCACTTTGAGTGCGAGCAATAAGTCATCATTTTCAACATCTCTGATAACGCGCTGAATCGCTCTGCTGTCAAGAGTGACAATATCTTCAAAGACAAACATACGTTTCTTAATTTCATCCGCAAGCTCTGGATCTTGAATTTCAAGTGTGTCTAAAATGGTCTTCTCAGTAGCACGGTCTACACCATTTAGCACTTCCACAACCGCTTCGACTCCGCCCGTTTGCGTATAGTCCTGCGTAAAGGTTGAAGAAAGCTTTTGTTCAAGAATACGTTCCACCTCATTGATGATCTCTGGAGATGTGCGGTCCATTAAGGCAATACGTCTCGCAACCTCAGTTTGTACTTCCTCGCCTAACTCAGATAAAATTTGCCCAGCCTGCACTGGATCCAGGTAGGAAAGGATAAGTGCAATCGTTTGTGGATGCTCATGCTGGATAAAGTTTAAAATTTGTTCTGGCTCAGCCTTTCGAGCAAAATCAAATGGTTTCACTTGAAGAGAGGATGTTAGCCTGTTTAAGATGCTGTCCGCTTTGTCCTCACCAAGCGCTTTTTCAAGCACTTGTCTTGCGTACATAAGACCGCCCTGCGATATGTAGTCCTGCGCGATGGCAATGCTGTGAAACTCTTCGATGACTTCATCTTTTTTAGCAGTATCTACACTTCGTACATTGGAAATTTCTAATGTTAATTTTTCTATTTCGTCTTCAGACAGATGTTTGTATACAGATGCTGACACGTCTAGCCCTAAGGAAATCATTAGGATTGCTGCTTTTTGTCTGCCTGTTAGTCGATTTGGATCTTTTCTCGACATGTGTATTCCTCCTAATCCTCGGACAGCCAGCTGCGTAGCAATTTAGCAAAGTCTTCTGGTTTTTCTTTTGCCATTTTTTCAAGCTGATTTTTTCTCACCATTTCTTCTGTTTCTGGTTCAGTGTCGATATCAGGAACATCGATTGGTGTACGTTCATCAAACTCAAACTCTTCTTCCTCATCTCTTCTACGCTTGCGCACAAGAAGAATGATAAGAGCGATAATTGCAAGTAGGAGCACACCGCCTACAATATAAACCCAGATTGGAATATTGTTTGAAGGGTTATCTGCCGCAGTTTGCTGTTTACCGTCTAATTTTGATACAGATAAAACGATTTTGTTATCTAAGTCTGCTTGAGTGAGCGCTTGACCATTTGTGTATTCTTTATCAATCGATGTGCTAATGATCGTTGAAAGAATCTTTTTGATATCATCTTGTCTTTCAGCCGTTAAAGAGTTTACATCGTTTGCAGTTGGTGGTTCGACCAATGCTTGAATGCCAACATCTCTAATTTTATAAGGGCTTTCTTTGATATCTTTATGAATGCGGTTGACTTCATAATTGATGCGATCTTCGCTCTTTTCGTAATCTCCGCTTCCATTCGTTCCATCGGCACCTTGATAATTTGTGACATCATCGTCACCTGTTCCAGCAGTGCCTCCAGCTGCTGCGCCATTGCCTGAATAAGTTTCAGCAATCTTTTCAGCGCTGACAGCAATTCCCTGCATGTTTTCTTTATCAACAGGTTCTACAAGATCTTCTTTTCTTTTTTCTTCAGTAAAATCAATGTCTGTTGTGACCGATACAGCCACTTTATCTTGACCCATCATTGTTCCGAGCAGCTGCTGAATTTTTCTTTGAAGGTTCTTTTCGATTTCCTCTTTTTTCTGCTGCTGTGCATCCATTCCACTTGCATAGGAATCGGAGCTGGTGTTTAAGTCGTAGTAGTTGGAATCTTGGTCCATAATGACAATGTTTTCTGTTTTTAAATTCGGCACACTTTTTGAAATAAGATGATAAAGGCCTTTTACTTGCTGCGGTGTGAGCGTGTAGCCAGGCTCAACTTGCAGCACAATGGATGCTGATGCATTACTTTGCTCTTCTCCAACAAAAACGGAATCTTTTGGCAGGTTAATCATCACTTTTGAATCTTTAATCCCATCAATCGTGTTGATCAGATTGGATAGTTCTGTCTGAGTTGCGTCTACTTTCAGAACATCAAATTCATTATCTGTTAAACCGAAGCCTGAATTGTTTGCAAAGAAGGAATAATCAATGTTGCCTGTCTTAGGGAGCCCTTCAGATGCGAGTGTTACTTTTAAAGAATCTGCTTGCTTTTCTGGAACGAGAATCGTTGTTCCATTGTTTGCAAGTTCCGATTTAACGTTTTTGCCATCTAGTTCCTGTTTGATTTGTCCAGCTTCTGCCTCAGACAAGTCTCTAAAGAGCGGAACCATTTTTTCAGAAGAAGCAAAGATGCTAACAACCGTAATAATGATTGCTAGGGCAGCAACGCCGCCAATCATGAGTATTTTTTGTAATTTTGATCGATTTCGCCAAAACTCAACTGTTTTTGTTCTTAATTGCATTAAAGTACGATTCATCTTAACCCCCGGTCATTCCATTCAGTCTTTTTTTGTCCACCAGCACCTCCTACATCTGCATTCTCATAATCTCTTGGTACGCTTCGACTGCTTTATTTCGAAACTCTGTTGCAGCTGTGAGTGTAACACTCGCTTTTTGTGAAGCAATCATGACTTCATCGAGATTGACATCTTTTCCTTGTGCAAGCGCATTTGTATACTGGTCTGATTTCAGCTGTGATTGATTTAATGCCTCAATGGAATTCTTCAGCACATCAGAGAAATTCGTTTGACTTTTAGGTGCAGCCGCCTGAACGGGCGTTGCATTCGTCAATTCACTTGCTTGCTGAGCAGTTTGAAGCTGGAAAGGAGATATTGCATTAACCAATTATTTTCACCTTACTTTCCTATTTCTAAAGCTTTCATCAGCATGCTTTTATTCGCATTTAGGGCAGTCACGTTTGCTTCATATGATCTTGAGCTGCTGATGAGGTCGACCATTTCTTTTAATGGATCGACATTTGGTGTTTGAACATATCCATTTTCATTGGCATCGGGATTTGTAGGATCATATTGAAGGTTGAATGGAGTTTCGTCTTCAGTAATCTTTGTTACTTTGACGCCGTTTCCTAATTTGCCGCTCGAATTCATACTTGAGTTCAATATAGATGAAAACGATTCACCTGACGGCTGTAATGTGACAAGCTTACGTCTATAAGGCTCCCAGTTGCCATCAACCTGTTTAGCCCTTGTTGTATCCATATTTGCAAGGTTTGAGGATACAACGTCCATTCTGAGCCTCTGTGCCGTTAATGCTGAGGCCGAAGCGTTCACTCCTGAAAAGATCGACATCACTTACCTCCTGTCAAAACTGTTTTAAGAGAATTGAATTTCCCGCTCATTCTTTCCACCAGCGCATTATACTGAATTTGGTTTTTAGCGAGTTCACTCATCTCTTGATCAATATCGACATTATTTCCGTTTTCTTGATATGAAGTACGGTTGCTCGAAACAACTGAATAATTAGACCCTTTTTTTGAAAAATCAATGTGACCTTGGTATGTTTTTTTAGCATCTAATTTGATTGACGCATCATTTAGCATGTCATGGAATGCGACGTTTTTCGACTTGTAGTTCGGTGTGTCTATATTTGCGATATTATTGCTTATGACTTTTTGCTTAACATTCGCTCTACCCAAGGCATTCTCAAGGTTGCTTATCGTTCCAGAAAATATATCCAAAACCATATACCTCCAATCATATGTATTTCATTCCATTTAATCATGTCGAGATTTGTAAAACCATATGTTCATTGTAAGAAATAATAGGATTAAAGTCTATGATGTATATGTAAAAAAAACTCGTAATATATATCTATTTTACGAATGGGTATAAAGACCTAGATTCAAAGCACTACAGATTTGTAAGGGGTTTCTTGGGAAAAAGAGTGACATTTTTCGGACAAATCCTCATTTTTTCACATAAAAAAACCCTTTTCAGCCTTTATTTCGGCCAAAAAAGGTTTTTGATTAATGAGATTTTAAATTTTCGAGTTCAATTAAAAATTTGTTGTTTAACACTTTGATGTACGTTCCCTTCATTCCAAGAGAACGAGATTCAATCACGCCTGCACTTTCTAACTTACGTAAGGCGTTTACGATCACTGAGCGCGTGATCCCTACACGGTCTGCAATTTTACTTGCAACGAGAAGACCTTCGTTTCCATCCAGCTCTTCAAAAATGTGCTCAATCGCTTCAAGCTCACTGTATGAAAGAGAGCTAATCGCCATTTGGACAACCGCTTTGCTTCTTGCTTCTTCTTCGATTTCCTCTGCTTTCTCGCGAAGAATCTCCATTCCAACAACTGTTGCCCCGTATTCAGCAAGAATTAAATCATCATCTGTGAATGTATCTTGTAAGCGGGACAGGATTAACGTACCTAAACGATCTCCTCCGCCGATAATTGGAACAATTGTTGTTAAACCTGATTGGAATAAGTCCCGGTTTTCAATCGGGAAAGCTGTATATTCACTGTTAATATCAAGGTTTGAAGACGTTTCAGGGACATTGAATAGACTCTTTGTATATTCTTCAGGGAACTGACGATCTTCAAGCATTTTTTTCATACGTGCATTTTCGATCTGTTGATTAATGGAGTAGCCAAGAAGCTTTCCCCTTCTGCTTAATACAAAAATGTTTGAATCAATGACATCTCTCAGTGTTTCTGCCATTTCTTTGAAATTAACTGGTTTCCCCGCTGCATCTTGCAGCATTGAGTTAATAATCCTTGTTTTTTGTAGTAACGCCATAATAATGATCCTCCTAGATTACTTTATTCATTTGTTAAAGTATAAATTGACTTAAATCTTTGTTATTTGCAATCTTTCCTAGCTTCTCTTCGACATACTGAGGGGTAATGGTCACTGTCTCCATCGTAATATCAGGCGCCTCAAATGAAAGCTCTTCAAGCAGCTTCTCAAGTATGGTATGAAGCCTTCTTGCACCGATGTTATCTGTCTCCTGATTGACATGATAAGCCACTTCGGCAATCTTATGAATAGCATCGTCAGAAAATTCAAGAGATATACCTTCTGTTTCAAGTAAAGCTTTATATTGCTTTAATAATGCATTATCTGGTTCCGTTAAGATTTTCACAAAGTCTTCTATACTTAATTTATCTAATTCTACACGGATTGGGAAACGTCCCTGAAGCTCTGGAATCAAATCTGATGGCTTTGCCATATGAAATGCACCTGCTGCAACAAACAGCACATGATCAGTTTTAACGGCACCATATTTCGTCATCACAGTTGAACCTTCTACAATCGGTAAAATATCACGCTGAACCCCTTCACGAGAAACATCTGCAGATGATGCACCACCGCTTTTGGCGATTTTGTCGATTTCATCGATAAAAATAATTCCTTGCTGCTCTGCTTTGTAGACCGCTTCCTGACTGACTTCATCCATATCAATCAGTTTTGAAGCTTCCTCAGCCGTTAACGCCTTTCTTGCTTCTCTGACAGTCAGCTTTCTGCGTTTTTTCTTTTTAGGCATTAGATTGCCGAGCGCATCCTGCATGTTCATACCCATTTGCTCCATACCCGAGCCTTGAAGCATATCAAACATGGAAGGCTGCTGTTCTTCTACTTCAATCGTAACGTAATGATCTTCAAGTTCTCCCATCGCCAGCTGATGAGCGATTCGCTTTCTTGTCGATTCGAGTTCCACTTCTTCATTTGAATGATCTCGATCACGGTCATCTTCATCAGAGGCGCCAAACAGCATCTCAAACGGATTTTTCACAGACTGGCTTTTTTTCTTGCCAGGAACAAGTAAATGAACAAGACGTTTATTTGCTTGTTTTTCTGCTTCCTCTTGAACATCTTTCATCTTTTCTTCTTTGACGAGTCTAATCGCTGTTTCAACTAAATCTCTCACCATGGACTCTACGTCACGGCCGACATAACCCACTTCAGTAAATTTCGTCGCTTCCACTTTAATAAAAGGCGCACCAGAAATTCGAGCAATTCTGCGGGCAATCTCTGTTTTCCCCACACCTGTTGGACCGATCATTAAAATGTTTTTAGGAACGACTTCATCCTTAAGCTTATCATGCAAAAGACTTCTTCTGTAACGGTTTCTTAAAGCCACCGCCACTGCTTTTTTCGCATCAAGCTGACCAATGATGTATTGATCAAGCTTTTCAACTATCTCTCTTGGGGTGAACGGCTTTTTCTCCATACGTCTCATGTCCTTTCTATTCAAGCTCTTCTAAAGTGATTTGATCGTTCGTGTAGACACAGATTTCTCCGGCCGTTTCAAGAGCGGCCTTTGCAATTTCTCTCGCTGAGAGATGATCACCTGCGTGGGTTTTGAGTGCTCTCCCGGCGCTAAGCGCATAGTTGCCGCCTGAGCCAATGGCCAAAATCCCATCATCTGGTTCAATGACCTCTCCTGTTCCAGACACAAGCAGGATGCTTTCTTTGTTCATGACGATGAGCATAGCCTCAAGCTGCCTTAGCATCTTGTCACTTCGCCATTCCTTCGCTAGTTCTACGGCTGCCCGCTTTAAATTACCACCATATTCTTCAAGCTTTGTTTCAAACTTTTCAAAGAGTGTAAAAGCATCGGCTACTGAACCTGCAAAACCTGCAAGCACCTTGCCTCCGAAAAGACGGCGCACTTTTTTTGCTGTGTGTTTCATCACGACAGCCTGCCCGAAAGTGACTTGACCGTCGCCAGCCATTGCACTTTTTCCTTTATGCTGAACGGCAAAGATGGTTGTTGCATGAAATGATGACATGAAAAAACCTCCTTTTAGGATCGTTTAAAAGCCCTTGGGTGATGAGACATGTACGTGTTTCTTAAAGAATCTTTTGATACATGCGTGTACACCTGTGTAGATGATAAATTTGAATGACCGAGAAGTTCTTGAACACTTCTCAAATCCGCCCCCTCGTTTAAGAGATGCGTAGCAAAGGTGTGCCTTAACATGTGAGGATGGATATGTAATGTACCTGACGCCTTTTTCATTAATTCAGTGAGAATGAATCGTACACCTCGGTCTGTAAGAGGCATCCCGCGCTGATTCAAAAACACATGAGTATCAGCGCGGTCTTTCCCTTTAGATTTCAGCTTCTGCCTTCCATCCTCTAAATAAGTAATGAGCGCTTCATGAGCATATGACCCGAAAGGAACATACCGCTGCTTGCTGCCTTTCCCATGAACAAGCACTGTATCCATCGATAGATCAAGATCAGATTCTTTTAATGAACATAACTCACTGACCCTCATACCTGTTGCATAAAGAAGTTCTAAAATGGCTTGATTTCTTTGCCCAAGCGGTGTGCTGACATCAGAAACTGTAAAAAGCTCTTTTAGTTCCTCTTCATACAAAAATGAAGGAATCCGCTTATCCTGCTTTGGTAAGCTAACGAGTAAAAAAGGATTTTCTTTCACAAGCTGTTCTCTTAATAAAAATTTATAAAAGCTGCGAAGCGCAGAGACTTTCTTACTAATCGTTCTTCTTGTCAGGCCTTTTTCATAAGCTTCTGTTAAATAAATTCTCGTATCTTGATAGGATACCTCTTCAAAACCGTCTATTCCTTGAATGTTCATAAATCTGACAAACTCTTCAATGGCTTCTGTATATCCTGAGATCGTTAAAGCTGAATAGTTTTTTTCAATTTGCAGATATTCAATGAATAAGTGGACAAGACGCTGTTTATTCGTCATTTTTACACCTCTTTAAGGCTTTTAAATGGTATCACATATCTTGCTTTCCGTGCAATGTTTTACTACAGAGATTTCGAAATAGTTTGAATAGTTTCGATTGCGCGCTTAGCGTACTCTGCATAGCGTTCTTGTTTGTTCTTAATTCGAACACCTAGATCTTTCAGCAAACCAAAATTCGCATTCATCGGCTGGAAGCTTTTCTTGTTTGTCGATGTGATGTAGTGAGCCATACTGCCAATCGCCGTCTCCTCAGGAAGTGTCACAAGCTCTTCTCCTTTGACAAAACGAGCGGCGTTAATTCCAGCCACAAGTCCGGACGCTGCGGACTCGACATACCCTTCAACGCCTGTCATTTGTCCGGCAAAGAATAGGTCATCTCTATTTTTAAACTGATAAGTCGGTCTTAAAAGGCTTGGGGAGTTAATAAATGTATTACGGTGCATCACGCCGTAACGAACAATCTCTGCTTCTTCAAGACCTGGAATCAAACGGAATACTTCCTTTTGATCGCCCCATTTCAGATGTGTCTGGAAGCCAACGATGTTATATAAAGTACCTGCTGCATCATCCTGTCTTAATTGAACAACAGCGTAAGGTCTTTTTCCTGTTTTCGGATCTTCCAGTCCTACTGGCTTCATCGGACCAAACAGCATCGTTTTCTTTCCTCTTTTCGCCATGACTTCAATTGGCATACAGCCTTCAAAGAAGATTTCTTTTTCAAATTCTTTTAATGGCACAGTTTCAGCAGAAATGAGCGCCTCATAAAAACGATCGAATTCTTCTTCTGTCATTGGACAGTTTAAATAAGCAGCTTCTCCTTTGTCATAGCGAGATTTCAAGTACACCTTATCCATATCAATGCTGTCTTTCTCTAGAATAGGTGCCGCTGCATCGTAGAAATAGAGATATTCTTCTCCTGTTAACGATTTTAATTCTTTGGAAAGTGCTTCAGATGTCAGCGGGCCAGTCGCGATAATTGTCGGACCTTCTGGAATGCTCTGCACCTCTTCTTGAAAGACAGTAACATTCGGATGATTTTTCACGCGGTCTGTCACGTTTGCTGCAAATTCATGACGGTCTACTGCAAGCGCGCCGCCAGCAGGAACTGAGCTTTCATCTGCTGCTGCGATGATAGCTGAATCTAAATGACGCATTTCTTCCTTTAATACACCTACTGCATTTGTCAAAGCATTCGCACGCAGTGAGTTGCTGCATACAAGCTCCGCAAATTTATCTGTGTGGTGAGCCGGCGTTTGTTTCACAGGTCTCATTTCATATAAATTGACTTTAATTCCTCGTTTAGCGATTTGCCATGCTGCTTCACTTCCAGCTAAACCGGCTCCGATCACATTTACAAATTGACTCATTGTACAACTCTCCTATTTCGTAAGGTCTGTTTGATGACATAAAAAAGCAGGTGAACAAGGCTGCTCACCGCTATTTTTGTTGTTCCTCTTTATAATCACAGTTGACACATTGAACTTGAACGCCTTTTTTCAGCTTTTTCTCTACAAGCATATTTTCGCATTTTGGACACTTTCTTTCAATTGGTTTGTCCCAAGAGACGAATTCACACTCTGGAAAACGATCACAGCCATAAAAAATGCGGCGTTTTTTCGATTTTCGTTCAACAATGTTTCCTTCATGACATGACGGGCATTTGACACCGATATCTTTGACAATTGGTTTTGTGTTACGGCAGTCAGGAAAGTTAGAGCACGCCATGAACTTGCCGTATCTACCCATTTTGTACACCATCGGATGTCCGCACTCTTCACAATCAACACCTGCGTATTCCGGCTCAATCTCAACTTCTTGCATCTCTGCTTCAGCTTTTTCTACCCGTTTTGCAAAGTCTTGATAGAAGCTGTCGATAATACGAACCCATTCGATCGTACCTTCTTCAACACTATCAAGTTCCTTTTCCATTTTCGCTGTAAATTCAACGTTAATGATTTCAGGGAAGAATTCAATGATTAAGTTGAGTACAATCTCTCCAAGCTCTGTCGGAGTAAATCGTTTATTATCAAGTGCGACATAGCCGCGCTTTTGAATTGTATCTAATGTTGGTGCATACGTAGATGGACGGCCTATACCGAGCTCTTCAAGTGTTTTGACCAATCTTGCCTCAGTGTAACGCGGAGGCGGCTGTGTGAAGTGCTGTTCAGGTTCAATATCTTTTGAAAGAACTGTGTCCCCTTCTTTCAGATCAGGAAGCATTTTGTCCTTTTCCTCTAGCTGGTCGTCCTTTCCTTCCACATAAACCTTCATAAACCCAGGAAATTTCACTTTACTTCCATTCGCACGGAAAGTAAGACCGTTATGATCAAGATCCACACTCATTGTATCAAGAACAGCCGGCGCCATTTGGCTTGCCACGAATCGTTCCCAAATCAATTTGTACAGACGAAGCTGATCACGGCTTAGCACGTGCTTGACATCTGCCGGTTTTCTTAACGTAGAAGTTGGGCGGATGGCTTCGTGAGCATCTTGTGCATTTTCATTCTTTTTGGCCGGGCGTTTTGTTGTATTTAAGAAATTCTTGCCGTACGTCTGATCAATGAAGGCAGATACTTCTTCAATCGCCGTATTGGAAATACGTGTGGAGTCCGTTCTCATATATGTAATGAGACCGACTGTTCCTTCTTTACCAAGATCAATTCCTTCATATAATTGCTGTGCAATCATCATCGTCTTTTTCGCACGGAAGTTTAATTTTCTTGCAGCTTCCTGCTGTAAAGTAGAAGTCGTAAACGGAACGGCTGGATTACGTTTACGCTCTTTTTTCGTTACTTTCTCTACAGAGAATTTGCTTCCTTTTAATTTCGAAAGGATTTCATTTACATCTTCTTTTGTTTTCAATGGATGTTTTTTGCCATTGAGGCCAAAGAAACTCGCTTCGAAGCTTTCTTTTCCTTTAAGGAATGTACCGTCAATTGTCCAGTATTCTTCTGGTTTAAATTCATTAATTTCATTCTCGCGATCAATAATCAGGCGGAGTGCAACTGATTGAACACGTCCGGCACTTAAGCCCTTCTTCACTTTCTTCCATAAAATCGGACTGATTTTATACCCAACGAGACGATCTAAGATCCGTCTTGCCTGCTGCGCATCAACTAAGTCCATATTGATCATACGTGGATGCTTAAAGGAATCTTTAATCGCATCCTTTGTAATCTCGTTAAAAACAACGCGGCAGTCAGAAGAGAGGTCAAGGTCAAGGCTGTGTGCTAAATGCCAAGCAATCGCTTCTCCCTCTCTATCGGGGTCAGCTGCGAGATAGACTTTCTTTGCTTTTTTCGCTGCTGTTTTTAATTCTTTCAAAACTGGGCCTTTCCCGCGAATCGTAATATATCTCGGTTCGAAGTCATGCTCAGTGTCAACACCGAGCTGACTTTTCGGTAAATCCCTTACGTGCCCCATTGAAGCTTTTACTTTATACTTTTTTCCTAAATAACGCTCAATCGTTTTCGCCTTTGCTGGCGACTCAACGATGACTAAATAATCAGCCATACTCAAAATCCCCCTTAAGAGGTGTTCTCTCTTTATACATTTCACAATTCATATTTATGTTAATTGCACCTATCTAACAGGCAATCATTAAAAATTCTTTATGATGAACATCATTATAAACACGAAAAACAAAGTGTAAACTTAAATCCTCACTATTATTAAATATTCCGATGTCTTTTGTCAAACGATATTTTATGAGAGTTCAGTATATTGAACGCTGTGGAAGGAGAATTCCTCTAAAATATCCTTTGTGGAATGAACAAGCTTTGCCCCCTGCTGAATGAGTCTTGCCGGACCTGTGGAATTAGAATCAAAGATGGATCCGGCAACCGCAAATACTTCTTTGCCTTGCTCAAGCGCTTGATAGGCTGTAATAAGAGAACCGCTCTTTTCTTTGCACTGAATCACGATGGTCCCTTTCGTCAATGCACTAATTAAACGATTTCTCATTGGAAAATGCCACTTTTCTGGTTTGACATAAGGTGGATGCTCTGACAAAAGCAAATGATGTTCGCCCATGTATTGAGCCATTTGTGCATGTTCTTTTGGGTATAAATGCTGAAAGCCGCCTGCTATAATGCCGATTGTTTTCCCTTTTTTCCTGATGCACTCTTTATGTGCCAGTCCATCGATTCCTTTAGCTAAACCACTGACAATCATCCACTCTTCCTTGACAAGCTCACCAACAATTTTCTTCACACATGCTTCTCCATAAGATGATGGAATTCTTGTGCCGACTACACCTAAACTTTTTTCTTCATTTAAATATGATACGTTTCCTTTTAGGAATAACACAGGGGGAGGATCATAAATATTTTTTAGTGTGCTGGGATATAAGGGTGATGTGATGGGAATCATGTGAATGTTTTGCGTTAAATAGGCTTGAACGATGTGTTGAAAAATGGGGAATTCATTTTCTTCAGCTTGTTTTAAGCGGGTAAAGTCGATCGTTTGTAATGCTCGATCCTGTTTAAAATGATGTGTTTCTTCATTTATATATAGTTCAGGATCGACTTTCCACCATTTTGTTAATAATGAGGGTGAGATGAGGCCTTTTAAGCGGTGAAAAATCATTCTTTCGGACACGTTGTACATACCATTCCTCCAGTTTAAGATAGAAAGAAGAAGACTTGTCAAAGAACAAGTCTTCTTGTGTCATTAATGCGTTTTACAAGCTTCGAAGAGATTCTTCTCTTTTAATACTTTAATCAATGTTTCACCCATGACAGATGGTGTTTCTGCCACTTCAATACCACATTCACGCATTGTTTTTACTTTTTCATCAGCTGTGCCTTTACCACCAGAAATAATAGCACCAGCATGTCCCATACGTTTTCCTGGAGGCGCCGTTTTACCGCCAATAAAGCCAACGACTGGTTTTGTCATATTTGCTTTTACCCATTCAGCTGCTTCTTCTTCAGCCGTACCGCCGATTTCACCGATCATAATCACAGCATGTGTTTCAGGGTCTTCATTGAATGCTTTTAAAACATCAATAAAGTTTGTCCCATTTACCGGGTCCCCCCCGATTCCTACAGCTGTCGATTGACCAACGCCAGCTTCTGAAAGCTGATGTACCGCTTCATATGTAAGCGTTCCAGAACGAGAAACAACACCCACATGACCTTTTTTATGAATGTAGCCAGGCATGATTCCAATTTTACATTCTTCAGGTGTGATGACACCTGGGCAGTTTGGTCCAACTAGTCTTGTCTTTTTCCCTTCCATATACCGTTTCACTTTGACCATGTCAAGTACTGGAATATGTTCAGTGATACAAATGACGAGATCGACTTCTGCGTCAACAGCCTCTAAAATGGCATCTGCCGCAAATGGTGCTGGTACATAGATAACAGAAGCGTTCGCTCCGGTTGTCTGCACTGCTTCAGATACAGTATTAAATACAGGAACTCCTTCTACTTCAGTCCCACCTTTTCCAGGTGTGACACCGCCAACGATATTTGTTCCGTACTCAATCATTTGTTTTGTATGGAACAATGCGGTTGAACCGGTAATCCCCTGAACAATTACTCTCGTATTTTTATTAATAAATACACTCATTTAGGTTCCCTGCCTTTCTGCTCTACTTGACTAAAGATACAATCTTTTCTGCCCCGTCAGCCATAGACTCAGCAGAAGTGATATTTAAGCCTGAATCACTCAGGATTTTCTTCCCTAATTCAACGTTTGTTCCTTCAAGACGTACAACAAGTGGTAATGTTAAGCCGACTTGTTTCGTCGCTTCAACAACACCTTCTGCAATCACATCACATTTCATGATACCGCCAAAAATGTTCACGAAAATCCCTTTGACATTTTGATCAGATAAAATGATTTTAAATGCTTCCGTTACTTTTTCAGCTGTTGCACCGCCGCCAACATCCAGGAAGTTTGCAGGGTCCCCGCCGTAATGCTTGATGATATCCATTGTAGACATCGCAAGACCTGCTCCATTGACCATACAGCCAATATTTCCATCTAAAGAAATGTAGCTTAAGTCATATTTAGATGCTTCAATTTCTTTTGGATCCTCTTCATCAAGGTCACGGTATTCTAATATATCTTTTTGTCTATATAAGGCATTGCTATCAAAGTTTAATTTTGCATCAAGTGCCATGACTTTTCCATCGCCTGTTACAACAAGTGGATTAATCTCAGCAATTGAACAATCTTTTTCAATAAACGCATTGTAAAGGCTTGTCATAAACTTAACAGCTTGGCCAACTAATTTTGTTGGAATATTAATTTTAAATGCCACTTCTCTCGCCTGATAGCCTTGCAGACCAATCGCTGGATCGATGACCACTTTGACGATTTTTTCTGGCGTTTTTTCTGCTACTTCTTCAATTTCAGTACCGCCTTCTTCAGATGCCATCAATACAATTCTTGATGTCGCTCTGTCCAAAACTAGTCCAACATAGTATTCCTTTTGAATATCGCAGCCTTCTTCAATAAGTAAGCGTTTTATTTCGCGCCCTTCAGGCCCTGTTTGATGTGTGACAAGTGTCTTGCCGAGCAATTCCTCTGCAAACCCTTTCACTTCATCTTTCGTTTTTGCAATTTTTACCCCGCCTGCTTTACCACGGCCGCCTGCATGAATCTGTGCTTTTACGACATATACAGAGCTCCCTAGCTCTTCTGATGCTTTCACTGCTTCATCAGGTGTAAATGCTACTTTACCATTTGGAACTGAAACCCCATATTTTCTTAGGATTTCTTTTCCTTGGTACTCATGGATATTCATTTCCCATCCTCCCAACATATGTAGAAACAAAAATTATAAAATAGACTGCGCTTTCATTTTAAAGAATAAAAAAGAGAATGTCTAGGGTTCTATGTAAAATCGTAAAATCCTTCTAAACATTCAAACTTTTATTTTATTAAAAATATAAATTTTTCAGCCAAATCACTTTTTTTACCTTATTTTTTCATTTTTTGATCTAACCTGTAGATAAACGAAAATATTTCTGCTACAGTATCGTATAACGCTTCAGGGATCTCCTCATCTAATGTTAAGTGGCGCATGAGTTCGACTAAATTACGGTCTTCCTGGATTGGGACTCCCGACTTTTTTGCTTCTTCAATAATATGATCTGCCACATAGCCGCTGCCTGTTGCAACGACTTTTGGCGCCTTTTGTTTTTCTTCATCGTAATGCAGAGCGACCGCTCTTCTAAGCGGTTTTGAATCCTTCATACTCGTAAGTCCAGCCCTTTCTCGCTGATTTTATGAAAGTGTTCATCTAGAAATTGAGACGGATCTACTGGCTCTTGTCTCTTTTTTGCTGTAATTCCCGTTAAACTGTATCCTAGAGCGTTTAAATTCTCCCGAACAGCCGGAATCATCGGATTAATGGTTCCTTGCAGTTCATGGGCTGTCTCGACAGTAATGGACATGACCTTTTGCTGAATCGTACAGTCTATTAAGGTTTCTTCAAGGTTTTCCATGTTTAAATAAAACATCAGACGGCACTGAGAAATATCAATAGAGCCATCTTTTTTCTTATGTCCCTTTAGTATAAAGGTTAAATCTTGAACACTATGTTTTGAGAAAAGAGGATAGGAAACCATCATTTGACTGACGGTTTGGTTCTCCTGCTGCACAAGTAACTGCCCATTCAATCTATGAAATAATTGATCCACTTCTTTTTTAATGGGCTCTGGTAAATCAGCCTGTCTCACATCATTTAAGCTAAGCTTTAATTGGTGCAGCTCCTGACTTTTGACATCCTGGCTGCCTTTTTCAAGCAGTTTCAGCATACCAATTTCATCACGCACACCTATTGCCTTTTTCATCGTCATAAGTAAATCGAGCACATCGGTTTTATTGCTTAATGTTGGTTCAGTCTGCTGCACCACCTGAGCCAAAGCTTTCGCCTCTCTTTTTGACAGGAAGGGAAACTCTTTTTGCAGTACAGCTGCTTTTGCGTCAGGCTGAGAGCCTGCCTGCTGGAGTCCTTGAAGCAATGCTGTAAGCTGTTTTAAGTTAGGCTCTTGCTGCCCGTCTGCACCTTGTTTCATCAAGCTTGCCAGTATCCGCTCAATTTGCTGAAGCGGGATTTGCAGCCCTTTTGGACTTGTTGACTGCTGCACGTTTGTCTGAAGAACTTGGGACGGCTGACGCTCTTGAACGATTGGGGCATGGCTATTTTCTTTTTGCTGAGACGGATTAAGCTGAGTCGTTACTGGTAAACTGCCGCCTTGCTTCGCCTCTCCTTCTCTCGCTGCTAGAAGGACCGATAAGAGCTTTTCTGAATGGACGGCTGTCTCTGCATCTACAACTGACCGAACGGCTTGTATAAGGGTCTGTGTGGCATCTGTGTGCTTCGGAAGCTGTGTTAATTGATTTAATAGCGCTGTTATATCCTGATGAAGGGCAGAGGGTGATTTTACGGCTAAAATAGATTGAAGCACCCCTTGCTGGATCGGTAAATCTTTCTTTAAAGCAAAGAGGAGTGCCTGGAGCCCTTTCTTCACATCAGCTCCTTGAAGCTGTTCGATCCACTTCACTGCCGTTTTTAACTCTCCTTCATTGATGACGGGCTTTTCCTTTAAAAAAGCTGTAGCCGTCAGCATGTTTTCAAGCCCATTTTTAAGTGAAAGACCTTCTAATAGTTTGGCTGCTGCATCCTTTAATGTCTTAGGATCTTGATCAAATTGCTGAACAGGTCTTAGTTTATTGAGGCTGCCTCCACCCTCTTGTTCAAATTGGAACCAATAAAATGCGTCTGCTTTAAGCTGGGCCGCCAGCTGTGCTTTTATTTTCGTTGAACCTATTTGAACAAGGGCTGTATCATCTCCAAGCATTTTTAGTACTTTACCGAGAATCAGCCGATGAACATTTTCCTTCCCTTCGGTGTTTAATGGAACCGATTCGGCCGTATTCAGCCGGCTATTCAGTGCTGTATGTATGTCCTCAACTCTTGTCATCACAGGCAGCCTCCTTAGATTAAAATTTATGATATAACAGATTTCACTGGCGCAAACGATAATCGGTGGATGGGGGTAGCACCATGTGTTTGAATCGCAGCTAGGTGCTCTTTCGTTCCGTACCCTTTATGTTTTTCAAATTGATACTCAGGATACTTACGCCCGTACTCTTCCATCATCTGATCCCTTGTCACCTTCGCAATACATGCACCTGCTGCAATGGATGCACTTTTTGCATCTCCTTTGATGATATTCTCTTGGTGAGTAGAAAGCGGGAGTGTCATGGCATCTATGAGTAGATAATCTGGTGTATGAGTTAACTGCTCCACAGCTCTTACCATTGCCAGTCTTGATGCTTCATAAATATTGATTTCATCAATCGTCGCCGCATCAACAATGCCGATTCCGATATCAAGTGCTTCTTTTTGAATTAAATCATAATAGGCCAATCTTTTTTTCTCAGATAATTGCTTTGAGTCGTTTAAACCGAGCAGGACTGTCTCTTCCTTTAATATGACGGCTGCTGCCACAACTGGGCCGGCGAGCGGTCCTCTTCCTGCTTCATCTATTCCAGCAATACATGTGTATCCCTGCGCCTTTGCTTTGTTTTCAAATTGCAGCATGTCATCCCAAGCTGCGCGCAGTGCTTGCTGCTTTTCTCTCTCTTTGTGCCACTTTTCTATCAGTTTTTGGACACTTTTTCTCGTATCATCTTTCACAAGCTCGCGAATGTAGGACTCGTCGCCTGCATGCTTTTCTATAAGTTCTTTTATTTGTTTCACCGTGTACATAGGCTTTTTCGCAGCCTCCTTCTTTATATCGGCAGTTTTTCGCAAAAAATAAAGACCCGCATGAGCTGCGTGTCTTTTAGCTTTCAGGCTTCTCAAAAGTGAGGGGACCAAATTTTTCTGTTCGAATATCCCGAATAATGATTTCGGTGGTTTTGTCATAGTTTATGAATCCCCCGCTCATTAGACAGCCGCGCTTAGTGCCAATTGCATCAAACAGCTCAACCGTATCTTCAGGTATCTCCGCTAGGTCATAGCGTTTTTTTAATCGCTCTGGGTAGTTCTCTTCTAGAAAACGAAGTGCATACACAGCGACATCCTGTAAATTGATGATCGAATCTTTGATCGCTCCAGTCACCGCAAGTCTGAGTCCTACTTGCTCATCTTCAAACTTCGGCCAGAGGATTCCAGGGGTATCGAGCAGTTCTAGTTCTTTCCCTACCTTTACCCATTGCTGTGATGTCGTAATACCAGGCCGGTCTCCTGTTTTGGCAATGTTCTTTTTTGCTAAACGATTGATTAAGGTCGATTTTCCGACGTTGGGAATCCCGATAATCAGTGCTCGAATTGCACGTGGTTTGACGCCTTTTGCTTTCATGCGGTCGAATTTTTCTTTTAAAATTTCTTTTGAAGCCGTGATGATCTGATTTAAGCCTTGTCCATCGACAGAGTTAATGGCAAGTGACCGAACGCCTTGCTGCTCAAAATGCGCCTGCCACTCCTTTGTCATACGAGGATCTGCTTTATCTGCTTTGTTTAAGAGCATGATTTTGGGTTTGTTTTGAAGGATTTCTTCGATCATTGGGTTTCTAGAGGACATCGGAATTCTTGCATCGGTTAATTCAAATACGATGTCGATGAGCTTTAATTTTTCTGTGACTTCACGTCTTGCTTTTGCCATATGGCCTGGAAACCATTGAATCGTCATATGTGCACCTTCTTTCTTCTACCGTTATCTTTATACATTGTACAAAAAAAGAGCCTGTTACAGGTAACAAGCTCTTTCCTTTGATATCATTATCGTCTGATTTCTTTGATACGAGCCGCTTTACCGCGAAGTTCACGTAGGTAGTAAAGTTTCGCACGACGTACCTTACCGTGACGTACAACTTCGATCTTAGCGATTTTTGGTGTGTGTACAGGGAATGTACGCTCAACGCCTACACCGTAAGAGATCTTACGAACTGTGAAAGTTTCGCTGATTCCACCACCACGACGCTTAATTACAACACCTTCAAAGATCTGGATACGCTCACGAGTACCCTCGACAACTTTAACGTGTACACGTAAAGTGTCACCAGGACGGAACGCAGGAAGATCAGTGCGTAATTGTTCTTTTGTGATTTCTTCAATCAAATGTTGCATCGTTTTCAACTCCTTCCAACAGATGCTCATGTCCTCTTTCTTCATTGCAGCGGAACATCGTTTTCAAACTTGGATCAGCAAGCCGTCCAAGTCACAAGTAGTATCATACCATACCTCTATGCCGTGTGCAATACAATCTAGTCATTATGAAGCTGCCAAAGCCATCTTTTTTCTTCATCCGTTAATGTTTTGCAAGAATCGATCAAATCTGGTCTTCTTGTATAGGTTCGCTTCAAGGATTCTTTGCGCCGCCACTCTTCAATTTTGGCATGATTTCCAGAGAGAAGCACATCCGGCACTTTTAGTCCTTTATACTCCGCAGGCCTTGTATAGTGCGGGTGCTCAAGCAGACCTGTACTGAATGAATCTTCGATGTGAGACGCTTCTTTTCCAAGCACATGAGGCAAAAGCCTGACCACACTGTCTGCAATCATCATCGCTGGCAGCTCTCCGCCTGTGAGGACAAAATCTCCGATTGAGATCTCATCTGTGACAAGATGCTCCCTGATGCGCTCATCGTAGCCTTCATAGTGGCCGCAAATGAACATAAGATGCTCTTCTTTTGCAAGTTCTTCTGCTTTCTTTTGTGTATATCTTTCCCCTTGAGGACAGACAAGAATGATTCGGGGCTTCGTGCTTGCTTTCTTCGTTAAATCTTCTACCGCATCAAATACGGGCTGCGCTTTCAGTACCATACCAGCACCGCCGCCATACGGATAGTCATCCACTGTTTTATGCTTATGATCCGAATACTTTCTAAAATTGACGACTTGAAATGAGACAGCTTCTTTCTCCTGTGCTTTTTTTAAGATCGATGAGTGAAGCACACCTTCGAACATTTCAGGAAAAAGGGTTAAGAAATCGATTTTCATTCGTCAATAAGTCCTTCCATCACTTCAATGTGTACGGTTTTGGATGAGATATCGATCTTTTTGACGACAGATGGTATATATGGAATGAGGGCATCTTTTTTGCCTTTTCTTCCAACCACCCACACATCATTTGCCCCTGGCGTAAGGATTTCTTTGATTTGGCCGATCAGCTTGTCTTCTTCATCGTATACTTCACAGCCAATGATTTGGTGGAAATAAAATTCTCCTTCGTCTAATGACCCAAGATGTTCTTTTTCTACCTTTAAGATTGATTCTTTCAAATGCTCTGCTTCATTTAATGAGTTGATTTCTTCAAATGTGAGCAAATCAAACTGTTTGTGCTGCCGATGTGATGCGACAGTCACTTTCAGCGGCTCGCTTTGACCTTGCTTGAAAATATAGAGGACGCTTCCCTTTTTGTAGCGCTCTTCTGGGAAATCCGTCTTTGACACGACGCGTACTTCTCCGCGCACTCCGTGTGTATTGACGATCTTTCCAACATTCAACCATTCTAGCTCCATGTTCTCAATCACCCCTGACGTATTTCCACAATGGTGCCGTCTTTCACGACGATGACATTATCTTGCATCTTGTCATCCCATTTATCACCTATTTTTACTTCAACCAATGCATCCACTTCTGTTTCTTTCATTTCACTTCCAAGCGGCAAAATATGCAGCTGCTCTACTTGAAAATCAATTTGCCGGATCTTCTCTTGCCTTTTATCGATCGCTTTTTGAAATTGAGGGATGGCTTCTTGCTGATGTGGTTCTTTTTCATGTTTTTTTAGTTGAAAATATAGTTGATTGCATTCACGTTCTAGTCTTTCTTTTTTCTCCAAAAAAGTCGTTAACAGTTTGTCCTTACTGCTTTCAGTTAATACTTGCATCACGGTGACATGTTGAATGATCTGCATCTTCCTTTTTGTCCCCCTATCCGAAGGCATTTGTCCTCTACAGTATAACTAAAAATAGATTTAAACGTGTAAAAAAAGGGGAGGTCCTAAGCCCTCTCCCTTTTTAGTCAGCAATCTCAAGTTGAACTTTCTTAGAAGACTCTGCACTTGCTGCAAAAATGACTGTTCGTATCGCTTTTGCTGTACGTCCCTGCTTTCCGATCACTTTTCCGGTATCTTCAGCATTGACAGACAGTGTGTAAATCAGCTGCTCATCTTTTTCTAATGAAGATACGTGAATATCTTCAGGGAAATCAACAAGTGGCTCGACGATGGACACAATCAATTCTTCCAAGGACAGCTCATTCATTATTTGCTGTTTTTCGCATTATGAAATTTTTCAAGAATTCCTTGGCTTGAGAAAAGGTTGCGAACTGTATCAGATGGTTTCGCACCGTTTTGAAGCCATTTAAGCGCTAATTCTTCGTTGATTTTCACCTCAGCTGGTGATACCACTGGGTTGTAAGTTCCAACTGTTTCGATGAAACGACCGTCACGTGGTGAACGAGAATCTGCTACAACAATACGATAGAAAGGAGATTTTTTTGCTCCCATACGTTTTAAACGAATTTTTACTGCCATTTTACTAGCACCTCCGAAAATATTTCAACAAGATAGTATATTAACAATGATAAAAGGGTTTGTAAAGTGTTTTTTCTTAACAACGGTTTTATCATGTATAACCAATTACATAAATGGTAATTTAAAGCCCTTTTTCTTTCCTTTGGACATGTTGGTCATTTGCTTCATCATCTTTTTCATTTCATCAAATTGCTTTAAAAGGCGATTGACTTCCTGTACAGATGTTCCGCTTCCCTTTGCAATCCGTTTTCTCCGGCTTGCATTGATGACCTCTGGCTGTTCTTTTTCCTTGGTCGTCATTGATTTAATGATCGCTTCGATATGATTGAGCTGCTTTTCGTCTACTTGGACGTTTTTGAGCCCTTTCATTTTACCGGCTCCCGGCATCATTTGGATCAGTTCATCAAGTGGACCCATATTCCGAACTTGGCCAAGCTGCTCGAGGAAATCATCGAGCGTGAAGCTCATTGTCCGCATTTTTTGCTCAAGCTCTTTGGCTTTATCTTGGTCGACGTTTGCCTGTGCTTTTTCAATCAGCGTGAGCACATCTCCCATGCCAAGAATTCTTGATGCCATCCGCTCCGGATGGAATGGTTCAATCGCATCAAGCTTTTCTCCTAGCGCAGCGAATTTAATCGGCGTGTTGGTGACAGCTCGAATAGAAAGTGCTGCACCGCCTCTTGTATCACCGTCTAGTTTTGTTAGAACGACACCCGTTAAACCAAGCTGTTCATTAAAGCTTTTCGCGACATTGACAGCATCTTGACCTGTCATAGAGTCAACAACTAGGAAAATTTCTTCTGGATTTGCTACTTCTTTTACTTTCTGAAGTTCATCCATTAATTCTTCATCGATATGAAGACGTCCTGCTGTATCTAAAATGACATAATCATGGTGTTCTTCTTTCGCTTTTTCAATTGCCTGTTTGGCAATTTCGACAGGGCTGACTTGATCACCTAATGAAAACACCGGCATATCAAGCTGTTTCCCAAGCGTTTGAAGCTGCTGGATCGCTGCTGGTCTGTAAATATCAGCAGCTACCATCATCGGCTTGCGATTATGTTTTTTGCGAAGTAAATTGGCAAGCTTCCCAGTTGTGGTTGTTTTACCTGCCCCTTGAAGACCAACCATCATAATGACGGTTGGAGATTTTTTCGCTACAGCGATCTTACTCTCTTCTCCGCCCATTAATTCAGTGAGTTCTTCTTTTACAACTTTAATAACCTGCTGTCCAGGGGTAAGGCTTTTCATGACCTCTTGTCCAACTGCCCGCTCACTTACTTTTTTCACAAAGTCTTTGACTACTTTAAAATTGACGTCAGCTTCAAGAAGGGCAAGGCGTACCTCGCGCATCATTTCTTTTACATCTTGCTCTGACACTTTTCCTTTGCCGCGGATTTTTGAAATCGTCTGCTGCAGTCGGTCGGCTAATCCTTCAAATGCCATACTGTGCCGCCTCCTAATCTAATTTCTCAAGCGATTCAATTAAAGCTTCTGCTTCTTCTGTTTGCGCAGAATCAGCTACAAGCTCTCTCATTTTTTTGAGAAGTTCTTTACGCTCTTTAAATTTCTTAAACAAGAGCAGCTTTTCTTCATATTGTTCAAGCATCGCTTCAGTCCGTTTAATATTATCATAAACAGCCTGCCTTGATACTTCATATTCATCCGCAATTTCACCGAGGGAAAAATCGTCTAGGTAGTAAAGCGACATGTAGCTCTTTTGCTTTGCGGTCAACAACGATTGATAGAAGTCAAACAAGTAGTTCATTCTCGTTGTTTTTTCAAGCGTCATGGGCTCTCTCCCCTTTGTTAAGTTCATTCCCTTTACATCAACTAAGTTTACACGGTTCTCTTCTGTGTGTCAAGTTTTTATCTTGTCACTTCATGAAGCGGCGTATAAATAAAAATGCCAGCAGTTTCGCCGGCATTTTTTTGTTAGTCTTGTTGATCAATCACGTCTGAGAATAATCCATACACATACGATTCTGCATCAAACTCTTGCAGATCGTCCACCTTTTCACCTAAACCGACAAGCTTCACGGGAATGTTCAGCTCATTTCGAATTGCAAGAACGATCCCGCCTTTTGCAGTACCGTCAAGCTTTGTTAAAGCAATCCCTGTCACATTTGTCGCTTTCGAAAATTCCTTGGCTTGTGCCATGGCGTTTTGACCCGTTGTCGCATCAAGAGCAAGCAATACTTCATGAGGTGCATCTGGAACCTCGCGCTCAATGACTCTCTTGACTTTCTCCAGCTCTTTCATCAAGTTCACTTTGTTTTGAAGTCTTCCTGCTGTATCGCAGATGAGGACATCCGCATTTTTCGCTTTTGCTGATTGAACGGCATCATAGATCACCGCTGCTGGATCAGAGCCTGCCGTTTGTTTGACGACAGGAACACCTGAACGCTCTCCCCACACTTCAAGCTGCTCGATGGCACCGGCACGGAACGTATCACCTGCTGCTAAAATGACGGATTTCCCTTCATTTTTCAGCTTATTTGCAAGCTTGCCGATCGTCGTTGTTTTTCCAACACCGTTGACGCCTACAAATAATATGATATTCAAACGCCCGTCTTCAATGTTCAGCGCAGAGATTTGTTCCTCTCCGCTATTGTAGATATCAACCAGTTTTTCAGAAATGACCGCTTGTACTTCACTTGGGTCTTGAATGTTTCTTAATTTCACTTCTTTTTTCAGCTCATCAATCAGTTCCATCACAGTTGTGAAACCGACATCAGCGCCGATCAGAACCTCTTCCAGCTCTTCAAAAAAGTCTTCGTCGACTTTGCGGTAGCGAGAAATCAGTTCATTCACTTTTCCTTGGAAGGAGTTTCTCGTTTTTTCGAGTCCATCTTTAAACTTTTCTGATACTGAATCGGTTTGCTGCGTAAATTTTTCTTTTAATTTCTTAAAAAAGCTCATTGGTTCAAAAACCTCCTTTAATTACTGGACAAGCTCTTTCGTTTCTTCTAGTTTGACAGATACAAGCTTAGAAACACCTGATTCCTGCATGGTCACGCCGTAGAGCACATCGGCTTCTTCCATTGTTCCCTTGCGGTGCGTAATGACAATGAACTGTGTTTCCTGGCTGTATTTCTTTAAATATTGCGCAAAACGGAAAACATTTGCTTCATCAAGTGCCGCTTCTACCTCATCTAACACGCAGAATGGAACAGGTCTCACTTTTAAAATAGAGAATAGTAAGGCGATCGCTGTTAAGGCTCTCTCTCCGCCTGAAAGAAGGCTTAAGTTTTGCAGTTTTTTCCCTGGCGGCTGCGCGACAATATCAACGCCAGAGTTGAGTAAATCATTTGGATCTGTCAGCTTAAGATCTGCTCTTCCGCCGCCAAATAATGCTTGGAAAACAGATTCAAAGTGACCGCGGATTTGAGAGAATGTCTCAGAGAAACGCTTTGTCATCTCTTGATCCATTTCTTCGATGACTTGGAATAATGTATTTTTCGCTTCTGTCAGATCATTTCGCTGTTCTGTTAAGAAGAGATAGCGTTCATTCACACGTTCATACTCGTCAATGCTGCCTAAGTTTACTGTTCCAAGCTCTTCAATGGCTAGTTTGATCAGCTTCACTCGTTTTCTTGCTTCATCGGGCGATAACGTCAACTGATACATCTCTTTTGCTCCTTCAAATGAAAGAGCATATTCATCGTTCAAATAAGCGATCAGGTTATCGAGCTCGACTTCCATACGGCCAAGCTTAATCTCTTCATCTTTTAAGCTTGTGGTGAGCTGCTTATACAAACGTTTTTGTTCTTTAAGCTCACGTTCAGCGAATTCTAATGTTTCAGAAAGAGCGAGACGCTGCTTACGACGCTCTGAAATGAGTGCAGTTGTTTTGTTTTTGTTTTCCAGCTTCTCTTTCGCCGCTTCTTCCAGTTGTTCGGCTCCGCTTGAACTAGATGACATTTCACTTGTTAAGAGTGACAGATCTTCTTTTGTTTCCATCAGCGTCTGTTCAGCTTCTTCTAATTCAGCCATTAAGCTCGAAAGCTTTTCTTGTTCATTCGCTAAGGACTGCTCTTTTTTGGCAAGCGAGATTTTCAGGTCTGTTAATTCAGCTGAAATGGTTTCCTTCGTTGAGCTTTGCGTCTGCTTACGCTTTGTTAATGTATTGATCTCTTGATCTAAAGCCGTCAGTTTCTCACCTATAGAGGCTTCAAGAGCAACCTGCTTTTTATCCTTATCCGCGAGCTCAGTAGAACGCTGCTGCAATTCTTCTTTTTCTTGATCATAGAGTTCAAGATGAGCATTGATATTTTTTTCTGCAACTTGCAGTTCGTATAGCTTCCCTTTGAGATCTTGCTGCTTTTCACGAAGTGTTTCGCCGCGCTGGCGCAGTTCGTTTAATTGGCTTTCGTTAACTCCGATCAATTGCTTCGTTTCTTTTGTTTCTTTTTCAAGGATCGTTGTTTTCTCTTCCATTTCAACGAGCTGCTTTGTTAACGTTTCGATCTCCCGGTTTCTTGAAAGAAGAGAGTTGTTCTTTTTCTTTACGCCACCACCAGTCATTGAACCGCCGGGGTTTACGACATCTCCATCAAGGGTCACGATGCGGTAACGATGTCCAAGCATTTTCGCCAGTTCATTGGCGCCTTTTAAGTCTCTAACGATCAGCACAGTTCCAAGCAAATTCTGAATCACCTTTTGATACTTTTCATCGAAAGAAACGAGGTGACTCGCTACGCCGATAAATGCAGCATGCTGCTCTGCTGTTTGAACATCTCTGAGCTGAATGATTCTTTCTTTGATCACGTTCATTGGCAGGAAGGTTGCACGTCCAAATGAATGCTGCTTTAAGTATCCAATCGCTTGTCTCGCAGCTGCTTCATTTTCTGTAACGACGTGCTGCGTGGCTGCACCCAGTGCAATTTCAATCGCTGTCTCATACTGCTGATCCGTTTGAATCAGCTCTGCAATGGCACCATGAATACCGCCTAACCGTTCTTTTGCCTTTAAGACCTCTTTCACTCCTTGGAAAAAGCCTGAGAAGTCTTCTTGCATGGATTCAAGCATTTCTTTTTTGGATTTTGCCTGCTGTACGTATTGATAGGCTTGGTAAAGAGCCGTTTCTTTTTTCTCGTATTGACGTTTTATTTGCTCAAGCTTTTGTTCTGCCTCTCTAAAACGTTTGACTTGAGCCAGAATGTCTTCTTCGAGTGCTGAAAGCTGCTGCTCAGCTTCTGTTTTCTTTTCTTTGACAGACACTCGTTCTTCGATATGTTTTTGGTTATTTTGCGTCAGCCGCTCTAGCTGCATCGCTGCTTGGCGCTGCTGTTCTTCTAGTAATTTACGTTCATTACGGATGGAAGCCTGTTCATTGAGCAGATCAAAATAATCACTTTTCAGCTGTTCAATTTGACCTTCCACATCTTCACTATGAAGCGACAGTTGATGCTGCTTTGTTTTCACTTCATCTTTTAGCTGGTGCACTTCTTTTTGCAAGCTGTCCCGCGTGATTTTCTGCTGCTCAATCTTTTCTGTTAACAGCGACTGCTTTTCAGTTAAACGAACGAGCGTTTCTTCAAGCTGTCCTTGGTTTGCGGCCGCATTTTTTTTCCGTTCTTTTAGCACTTCTTTTTTTCCTTCAAGCTTTTCTAATTCTTCACTTGTGAAAAGAAGAACTTCTTGCAGGTCATTAATTGATTCGTCAAGCGCTTGAATGCGGTCTCTCGACTCTTCAATTTTGGCTTCTTTTGCTTGGATATCTGTAGACTGCTTCATTTCATCTTGTTTGAAGCGCTCGACTGCTTCACCAAGTGTTGTCCATTTTTCATGAAGTGCTTCGATGTCATGAACAGTTAGGGCAATTTCGACATTTTCAAGCTCTTCTTTTTTTTGCAAATAGTCCTTTGCAATGGATGCTTGCATTCTTAATGGTTCTACTTGATCTTCTAGTTCATGCAGAATATCTTCTACTCGGTTTAAGTTGTCCTGCGTTTCAAACAGTTTATTTTCGGCTTTTTTCTTTCTTGTTTTATATTTTAAAACGCCAGCCGCTTCTTCAAAAATACTTCTTCTCTCTTCTGCCTTGCTTGATAGAATTTCCTCTACCTTTCCTTGGCTGATGATTGAAAAAGCTTCCTTTCCAAGACCTGAATCCATGAAAAGATCAATAATATCCTTTAAGCGGACAGATTGATTGTTTATGAGAAATTCACTTTCGCCTGAACGATAAACCCTTCTTGTCACACTGACTTCATGAAAATCGATCGGTAAAAAGTGATCTTCGTTATCTAACGTTAAAGTCACCTCTGCTAGATTGACTCTTTTTCTTGAGTCACTTCCTGCAAAAATGATATCTTCCATTTTTCCTCCGCGGAGGCTTTTCGCTGATTGTTCTCCAAGTACCCAGCGGATGGCATCGGTAATATTACTTTTGCCGCTTCCGTTTGGTCCAACAACAGCTGTGACCCCTTTAACAAAGTCCACGGTCACTCGCTGTGCAAATGATTTGAATCCTATCACGTCTAAACGTTTGAGGAACATGAGAGTGATCCTCCTTATGTATTTAAAGTACTATCATCTTACCATATGAAGTGAAAAAAGATGATGGAAAACAGAGTGAAATCCCCCTGAATAACGAGGGGGATTTTATTGGTTCATATGATGTTTCTGCAATTTAGCAAGTGCTTCCTGTGCAGCGTGCTGTTCTGCTTCTTTTTTAGAGCGTCCATTTCCAATTCCGAGCACTTCACCTCGAAGGGATACATTTGCTTCAAATTCCCGGTTATGTGCAGGCCCTTTTTCATGCAGGATCCGGTATTCAAGCACACCTTTTCCATCGCGCTGCACAAATTCTTGCAGCTGGCTTTTAAAGTCCATGACGTGCGAGAACGCTCCATCATTAATTTTCGGATAGACGTACGCTTCTAGGAATCGTTCAACCGGCTCAAGCCCTTGATCTAAATAAAGTGCACCGATAAACGCCTCGAATACGTCCGCTAAGAGTGCTGGGCGTTTTCTGCCGCCTGTCATTTCTTCACCTTTTCCTAAAAGAACAAGGTCTCCGAAGGACAGCTCGTGTGCCAGTGATACAAGTGACGGTTCACATACGATCGCCGCTCTTAGTTTCGTTAAATCTCCCTCGCTCATCGCTGGATATTTTGCAAATAAGAATTGAGAGATGGTCAATTCTAAAACAGCATCTCCTAAAAATTCAAGTCTTTCATTATCCTCATATGGCTTTTTCCGGTGTTCATTCACATAAGAGGAATGGGTAAAGGCTTGATATAGAAGCTTTTCATTTTTAAAGTGTACAGAAATGCGCTGCTGGAATTCTCTAAATTGCTCTAGTTTTTTGCTCTGTTTCTGTTTGTCTTTATATTGTTTTGGCATAGCAACCTCCAGGTAGGCGTAATCGCCTTTAAGGATACTGATTATATGGAGTCTCTCTTTCTACATGCAGGGAAACATTGCTCCCAGCATCTGAAAAAGGCTGACAATTGATCAGCTGAATGTGTTGAAACTAACATAAATTTTCAAAGTCCCGTCGAAAGTAGACGGGACTTTGTTACGCTTATTGCTGGCTATTTATGTAGTTCACAGCGTCACCGACTGTTGCAATTTTTTCAGCATCTTCGTCAGAAATTTCCATATCGAACTCATCTTCAAGTTCCATAACTAGCTCAACTACATCAAGGGAATCAGCGCCTAAATCTTCTTTAAATGAAGCTTCCATTTTCACGTCAGCCTCATCAACGCCAAGGCGGTCTACAATAATTTTTGATACACGCTCTAATACGTCTGCCATTGCCTTTCACCTCCCCTCAAAGTATTATAGTTGAATTGTTTTTAAAAAACTAGAGAAAACCTAATGAAATTTTGATATTTCTTAGGACATGACCATTCCGCCATCTACTTGGATGGTTTGGCCTGTAATATAACCTGCTCCTTCTGAAGCTAAAAAGACAACGACGTTGCTAATATCTTCAGGTGCACCAAAGCGTGCGAGCGGGATTTGCTTGAGCATTTCCGTCTGTACATTTTCATCAAGCTTGTCTGTCATATCTGTTGAAATAAAGCCTGGTGCTACTGCATTAACTGTAATGTGACGAGTTGCCAGCTCTTTTGCTGTTGTTTTCGTTAATCCGATGACACCAGCTTTTGCTGCAACATAGTTTGCTTGTCCAGGGTTTCCACACACACCAACGACTGAAGCCAAATTGATGATTCTTCCGCTTCTTTGCTTCATCATTTGACGTGTCACGGCTTTTGTACAGTTAAAGACACCTTTTAAGTTTATGTTAATGACATCATCCCATTCATTCTCTTTCATTCTCATGAGCAGGTTGTCCTTTGTGATCCCTGCATTATTCACAAGAATGTCAATTGAACCAAAGGTATCAATTGCTTGTTTCATCATGGCTTGTACTTCTTCAGCATTTGAGACATCAGCTTTCACAGCAAATGCCTGCTGACCGAGTGCTTTGATTTCATCTACGACTTCATTTGCTTTTGCTTCGTTTCCAGAATAGTTCACGACAACATTTGCACCACTTTTCGCTAAATCAATCGCGATGGAACGGCCAATCCCGCGTGATGCTCCTGTTACAACGGCTGTTTTATTTGTAAGCATCAAGAATCCTCCTTGAGTGTTTGAATGGCTGCTTCAATTGTTTCTTGATCTGAAACGGAAATCGTCGTCAGACGGCGATTCACTTTTTTCACAAGACCTGAAAGCACTTTGCCAGGACCAATTTCAATAAATGTTGTGACGCCTAAATCAATAAGGCGTTCCACACTTTCTTCAAAACGAACTGGAGAATACAGTTGTTCAATGAGCTTTGTCTCAATTTCATCACGAGAAGTCACGATGTCTGCTGTTACGTTAGAGATGACCGGAGTTTTGGCATCCTCAATATCCAGTTTTGACAAAACATCTGTAAATTTTTCAGCGGCTGGTTTCATTAATGCAGAATGGAAAGGTCCGCTCACTTCAAGGGCAATTGCACGTTTTGCGCCTTTTTCTTTCGCTTTCTCTGAAGCAAGTTCTACCCCTTTTGCTGTACCAGAGATTACGATTTGACCAGGACAGTTTAAGTTAGCGAGCTCTACAAGGTGACCGCTCTCTGTCACTTCTTTTGTCACTTCTTCAAGTGCCGCTTTGTCTAAGCCAAGAATCGCTGCCATGGCGCCTTCTCCTGCTGGAACAGCTTCATTCATTAATTCTCCGCGCTTTCTGACTGCATAAACAGCATCTTTAAACGAAAGTGCGCCTGCTGCAACGAGGGCAGTGTATTCACCAAGACTGTGTCCTGCTGCATAATCTGCTTTGATTCCGCTTTCTTCAAATTTCTTTAAGATGGCGATACTTGTCGTTAAAAGAGCTGGCTGCGCGTTAAAGGTGAGCGTCAGTTCTTCTGCATCCCCTTCAAAAATCATAGAAGATAAATCAAACCCGAGGGTATTGTCTGCTTCTTCAAATACAGCTTTAGATACTGCTTCTTGGTCAAATAAATCTTTTCCCATGCCAATTTTTTGAGAGCCTTGGCCAGGGAATAAAAATGCAATTTTAGTCATGCTGCTTTACCTCCATTAAGACTCATTCGTCGTTTCTTTTTGGACTTCTTGATGAATGATGGCTGAAACGTCTTTTTCTACGATATCACGGGCCTGACGAATTGCATGGAAAATGGCATTTTCATCAGAGGAGCCGTGCGCTTTAATAACAGGTGCCTTTAAACCAAATAATGCGGCACCGCCATATTCGGAGTAATCCATTTTAGATTTCATCTGCATCAATTTCGGCTTCATCATGCCTGCTGCTATTTTTGCTGTGAAGCTGGATGTTAAGGTTTCTTTCAGCATTTTAAAGACAGAAAGGGCTGTGCCCTCAATCGTTTTAAGCGCAATATTTCCAGTGAAACCATCTGTGACAACAACGTCAGCAACACCTTCTAATAAGTCACGGGACTCTACATTTCCTACGAAATTCAAGTCGGAAGCTTTTAATAATTCAAAGGTTTTTTTCGTTAAATCGTTGCCTTTTTTATCTTCTGTTCCTACATTTAACAGTCCAACACGCGGATTGCTCTTTGGGAAAACACGCTCTGCGTAGATTGATCCCATCATGGCATATTGCACGAGATGTTCTGGTTTAGCATCAACGTTGGCACCAACATCTAGTAATAAGAAGCCGCTGCCATCCAGTGTTGGCAAAGTTGGGGCAAGGGCCGGTCTGTCAATACCGTCAATTCTGCCTACGATAAACAGCCCAGCTGTCATGAGGGCGCCAGTATTTCCTGCTGAGATGCAGGCATCTGCTCGTCCTTCGGAGACTTCCTGCGCCATTTTCACCATAGATGAATCCTTTTTACGTCTGACTGCACGCACTGGTTCATCCGTCGGTTCAATGACTTCTTTTGCATCTAAAATCGTGATGCGGTCGTTGTTTGTTATGTATGGTTTGATTTTGTTTTCATCGCCGACAAGTGTAATCTCGATATCTGAAAATGCTGTTAAGCTTTTTTGCACACCGTCAATAATGGCTTTAGGGGCATGATCTCCCCCCATTGCATCGACTGCAATTCTCATATTACGTGCCACCTTTTACTTTTGTTTTGAGCGATACATGACGAAGTCACCTGAGAAGACAACTTCCTCACCAACATAGCTGTTTACTTCAACTACGGTTCTTCCTTTTTCTTTATCATGTGAGGCTACTTTGGCTTTAGAGACGACTCTTTCGCCTTGTTTCACCTGCCTTGTAAACCTGATATTCGCTTTTGCTGTCAAAGCCAGTTCATCGTCAATGACGGCAACTGCCAGCGAATTTGCCTGGGCGAAGAGATGATGTCCCCTGGCAATTTGGTTTCGGCTGAATACATGCTCTTTTCTCACTTCTAAAATGGAAATGGCTTGGTCATCAAGTTCTACATCAATCATTTCTCCAATCACTTCATCCAGTGGAAGTGACTTTACTTCATCCTCTAATGTCTTTTCGGCCACATGCTTAATTCTTTCGCGTAATTCAGGGATCGACAGCTCTAAACGATCAAGACGAACCGTTTGTATGCTGACACCGAATTTACTTGCCAATTCTTCATCAGTAATGAATGGAGTCGAGCTGATCGTTTGCTGGAGAAGCTTTTGACGTTCTTTTTTATTTAGTTTCATATGCAGACACCATCCGTACATTTATGACTAGGTACTAATAGTAGTATATAATCTCATAGATGATAAATCAATCCTTGTTTCAAAAAGACAAGAAAATTCCTCCAGCGTTTGATCAGCTTAATTTATCTCCTCCCAGCACACCGCTGTCTATCAGCGTTTGCCGGAGTTCTTTGTATTCGGGATCAGTCCAAAAGGCGTCTGATTGGACAAGGTCTGCTGCATCTTTTCTAGCCGTTTCCAGCGCTCTATAGTCGTGAACCATATCTGCTACCTTAAATTCTGGCATCCCGCTTTGTTTTTTACCGAAGAAATCGCCGGGTCCTCTTAGTTCTAAGTCCTTTTCAGACAGCTCAAAGCCATCGGTTGTTTCGGACATGATCCGCATCCGCTCTTTCCCCGTTTCCGACTTCGGATCAGCCATTAAAATACAAAATGATTGATGCTCTCCTCGTCCGACCCGGCCTCTTAGCTGATGAAGCTGAGACAGTCCGAAGCGGTCTGCATCATAAATGACCATGATGGTTGCATTCGGTACGTTGACCCCGACTTCAACGACTGTGGTTGAAACGAGAATTTGTACTTCATTTGCGGTAAAGGCTCTCATGACCTGATCTTTTTCATCACTTGCCAGCTTCCCATGCATTAAGCCGATTGACCACTTGCCGCGGTATGCCTCAGTGAGCATGCTATGGACATCAAGCGCATTTTGCACATCCAGCTTGTCTGATTCTTCAATGAGCGGACAAATAATATATGCCTGTCTGCCTTTTCTCAGCTCTTTATCCACAAAAGCAAGAATTCTCTCAAGCATGTCATGCTTCACCCAATACGTTTCGATTTGTTTTCTGCCAGCTGGCAATTCATCAATGACAGAGACGTCCATTTCTCCAAAGACAGTGATCGCAAGTGTTCGCGGAATAGGTGTGGCCGTCATAAACAAGACATCTGGGTCCTGTCCTTTACTTCGCAGTTTTTTCCGCTGCTCGACGCCAAACCGGTGCTGTTCATCTGTGATGACAAGACCGAGCTGCTGAAATTCGACTTCGTCTTGAATGAGTGCGTGCGTGCCGACTAATATGTCAATCTCACCTACTTTTAAACGTTCAAGCAATTCTCTGCGCAGCTTTCCTTTCACAGAGCTTGTCAAAAGGGCGATATTCAGTCCCCATTTTTCAAACAGCTGGTAAAGTGAATCGGCATGCTGCTCTGCCAAAATTTCTGTTGGGACCATTAATGCACCTTGAAAACCTGATAAATGAGCGGCATAAAGCGCAATGGCTGCAACAGCTGTTTTCCCTGAACCTACATCTCCTTGAAGCAGCCGGTTCATTCGATATGGAGACGCCATGTCCGACATGATTTCATCAAGCACTCTTGATTGTGCCTTCGTCAGCGGAAATGGCAGGCTGTCAACAAACTCAAAAACAGCCTCTTTGGAAAACGGATGCTGGATACCTGATGTTCTCTCTCGTTCTTTCTTTCTAATCGCCTGCATCTTCAGCTGAAAGATAAGAAATTCTTCGTACACAAAACGGCGTCTTGCTTGCTTGAGCGAGTCTCTTGTTTCTGGAAGATGAATGGTTTTTAATGCTTCCTGATAGGACATGAGTTTATAGGCAGAGACAAGCTGCGTTGGCAATGGATCTTCAGCTTTATCTGCATAAAGTGACAAGGCCTGCTTTACAAAGCGCCTCATCATTTTCACGGTCACATTTTCTTTTACTGAATAAACGGGCTCTATACTGCCATCTTGCTCGTGCGTCCCTTTTTTAAATTCCTGCACCATGATAGATTGACGGTTTTTATCCCATTTTCCTGTGACGGAAACTGTATCACCTAACACAAGGCTTCGTTTTAAATATGGGCGATTAAAACAAATGGCTGTAATGAGAAAACGCCCGACAAGCAGCCTGAATGTCAGCCTGCTTCGTTTTTTGCCATAGTAGGTGAGAACGGGCTCACTATGTACTTTCCCTTCAACTGTGACACGTTCGTCATGCTTGACTTCTTCTAAGTTACGAAGCTCATAGTCGTCATATCGATAAGGAAAGTAGCCGAGTAAATCGGCTACTGTGTAGATTCCAAGTTCATTGAGTGTTTTTTCGGTTTCCTCTCCAATCCCCTTCAGGACAGAGACACTATCTTGCAGTTTCTGTATCACGAGATGAGGTCACACCTCCGAAAATCTTCTTTTCAAGCTCTCTTGCTGTCGGTGTCGCAGCGAGACCGCCTTGTGCAGTTTCGCGAAGAGCTGTTGGCATCGTTTGACCGATTTTGTACATCGCATCAATGACTTCATCACAAGGAATGCGGCTTGTGATGCCAGCAAGAGCCATGTCTGCTGCGATCATGGCGTTAGATGCACCCATTGCGTTTCGTTTCACGCAAGGTACCTCGACAAGTCCCGCTACTGGATCGCAAACAAGTCCAAGCATATTTTTCAGTGTAATCGCCATCGCTTCTGCAGATTGCTGCGGTGTACCGCCTGCCATCTCGACAATAGCTGCTGCCGCCATCCCTGATGCAGAACCTACCTCTGCCTGACAGCCGCCTGCTGCACCGGAGATGCTGGCGTTATTCGCCACAACAAAACCAAATGCGCCAGAAGTAAATAGGAATCTGACCATTTGTTCCTTTGTTGGCTTTAATGTTTCTTTTACTGCAAATAACGTACCTGGTACAACACCTGCTGAGCCTGCTGTAGGCGTGGCACAAATGGTTCCCATTGCGGCATTGACTTCATTTGTTGCAACTGCTTTACTGACAGCATCTAATATCGTATGACCAGACAGTGTTTTGCCTGATGCGATATAGGCTTGAAGTTTGACAGCATCTCCGCCTGTTAAGCCTGATAATGATTTCACACCCTTCAGCCCGTTTTCAACGGCCTGCTCCATCACTTCTAGGTTGCGGTACATCTGGGAGAAAATTTCTTCACGTGATTTCCCTGTCACTTCCATTTCTTGCACAATCATAATTTCTGAAATGGAGGTATTCCGTTCTTCTGTTAGCTGCACGAGTTCTTTGACGTTTTTAAACATCATTCATAACCTCCTTGTTGTTACTCTGCAATTTGTGTGACTTGAATAATGTTTGGCAGCGTTTCAAGCTCTGATAGGACAGCTGGGTCAATATTTTGATCCACTTCAATCGTCATCAGTGCCTCTTGCCCGACATCTTTACGCGCCACTTCCATATGACCGATGTTGATGGCGAATTTCGCTAAGACATTGGCAACTGCCGCAATCGTCCCGTAGCGATCGTTATGAACCACAAGAATGGCAGGATGATTCCCTGAAAGCCTGAGCTCAAAGCCATTTAATTCTGTGATTTCAATTTTACCTCCGCCGATGGAAATCCCGATTAGTTCAAGGCTTCCGTTCGCATCTGAAATCTCTACTTTTGCTGTATTCGGATGTGCCGGCACTGCTTCTTCTTCTTTAAATTCAATATCGATCTCTTTGCTTTTTGCAATATCGATCGCTGTTTTGATTCGTTCATCAAATGTATCAAAGTCAAGAACACCGCCGATAATGGCGACATCTGTACCGTGTCCTTTATACGTATCTTTAAAGGAACCATAAAATGAAACGACAATTCGTTTCGGTTCTCTTCCAAATAAGCTGCGAGCTACTCTTCCGATACGAGCCGCACCCGCTGTGTGCGAACTTGATGGACCAATCATGACGGGCCCAATAATATCAAACACACTTCTAAATTTCATAGGTCTTCCCCTCTCATAACCACTCGCGTATGGTTTGGTTCTTTCTTTAGACTAATGGATTCATTCATTTCCCGCAACTCATTTCACCGTTGAATCGCTAGTAAAAAATTGCAAAAGAAGAAGAAGGGCTTTATTTGCCCTTCTTTCGTTATTCAACCGCCAAAATATATGAATAAAGCGGCTGTTTTCCATCGTGGACTTCAACTTCTACATCTTCAAATGTTTCTTCAATAAAGGCTTGTAACGCATCCATCTCATCAGATGATGCATCTTCCCCTTTAATGATGGTGACAATCTCATCATCTTCTGTCACCATTTTGGTGAGAAGTTCTTTTGCTGCATCTAATTGATTTTTCGCTGTTAAGGTGATTTTCCCGTTGAACAGACCCATATAGTCACCTTTCGCAATATCGATTCCATCAATTTGAGTATCTCTTACTGCAAAGGTAATTTGCCCGCTTTTCACATGGTCAATCGCTTCTAGCATCGCTCTTTCGTTGTCTTCATTTGAAGCTGCTTCATTGAGAGAAAGAAGTGCCGACATTCCTTGAGGAACGGTCTTCGTCGGAATGACAACGACCTCACGACTTGAGACAGTTGCCGCCTGTTTAGCTGCCATGACAATATTAGAATTATTAGGTAAGATAAAGACGGTTTCGGCATGTACGCTTTCTATTGCTGTGACAATGTCTTCTGTGCTCGGATTCATCGTCTGCCCGCCTTCAATGACGACGGAAGCTCCGATGCTTTTGAACAAGTCAGCAATTCCTTCTCCCATTGCGACACTGACGACGCCAAAGCGCTGTTTTTCAGCAGCAGGTGCTTTTGGTGCAGCAGGCGCGTGTTCTCTTTCTTCGTTCACGATTGAGCTATGCTGCTCTCTCATGTTTTCAATTTTCATATTAATTAAGCTGCCGTAGCGCTGTGCATAGGATAAGACATCTCCTGGCTGCTCTGCATGAATATGAACTTTCGCCAGTGTCTCGTCAGACACCACAAGAAGTGAATCTCCGAATTCACTTAAGTCTTCTCTGAAGGCATTCTCATCAAAGGACTGTTTGTCTTCTTCAAATTTCACCATAAATTCAGTACAGTAGCCAAATTCGATATCTTCTGTGTTCATATGGCTTTGCGCACTTTTATGATGCTCTGCACTAACGAGTTCTTTTAGCGTAGGTAAAGAAGCCGCTTTAGGAGGAAGCTCTTCTCCTCTTAATGAAGCAAGGAAACCTTCATATACGCATAGAAGTCCTTTACCTCCACTATCGACAACACCCACTTCTTTTAAGACAGGAAGCAGATCTGGCGTTCGATCAAGTGATGCTCTTGCTTCCTCAATCGTTAACTCTAGAACGCGGTCAATTTGATCTTCTGTTGCTGAAACAGCAACCGCTTTCTTTGCTGCATCTTTTGCAACCGTTAAGATCGTTCCTTCAATCGGTTTCATCACGGCTTTATATGCTGTATCAACACCCGCCTGTAAGGCAAGAGCAAATTCTTTTGCATCAATCGTTTCTTTTTGTTCAATATGTTTACTGAAACCTCTAAAGAGCTGTGACAGGATCACACCAGAGTTTCCTCTTGCGCCCATCAATAACCCTTTTGACAGGGCCACGCCGACCTTCCCAATATGATCGGTATTTGTTTCTTCAACTGCTTTTGCCCCTGAAGTCATCGACAAATTCATATTTGTCCCCGTGTCTCCATCTGGCACTGGAAAAACATTTAACGCATCAACAATTTGTGCGTTTTGAGAAAGATGGTGAGCACCTGCAAGAATCATTTTTGCAAATGAGCGGCCATCAAGATTTCTAATAGACAATATATTTCCTCCTTACTACGGGTTCGTAACTTTTACTCCTTGTACATAAATGTTGACCGAGTCAACAGAAAGTCCAATTGTGTGATGAATCGTGTATTTGACTTTCGTTTGAACATTATGTGCGACTTCTGATATTTTTGTACCGTAGCTGACGATGATGTACATATCAATATGAATGCGGTCTTCTTTCTGACGCACAAGAACACCCCGGCTGAAGTTCTCTTTGCGGAGAATATCCGTCAAGCCGTCCTTAATTTGGTTTTTGGACGCCATGCCAACAATACCATAGCAATCGATCGCAGCGCCTCCTGCCACCATTGCAATGACTTCATTTGATATATCAATTTGTCCGTATTTCGTTCTAAGTTCAATGGACACATTGGTTCCCCCTTTTTGAGAAATTGCCCTGAGTTATCACTATTTTACTATAAGACCCTTCTTTTTAAAAGAAATCATTCAATCCGACCCAATCCTACTTATACTATAGCCTTGATTTTTTATCAAGATGTCAAGGTATTTTTCTTGAAAGAGGAGTAAACAATCCTTGCAAACCCCTTGAAGCTGTGGTAAATTATTAAAGTATCTTGAGGCATCTCTAAGTACGTATATGAAGAATATGATGATGTTTTCGCAGTTAGGAGGGAAACAAATGGCACGTAAATGCGTTATTACAGGCAGAAAAACAAAAGCTGGGAACAACCGTTCTCACGCAATGAACTCTACAAAACGTACATGGGGCGCGAACCTTCAAAAAGTTCGTATTCTAGTGGACGGTAAGCCTAAAAGAGTATATGTATCAGCTCGAGCTTTGAAATCTGGTAAAGTTGAGCGTGTATAAGCAAGAGTAAACGCCTGCTACAATAAACTGTAGCAGGCGTTTTTATGTGGAAATAAAGGAGATTACTCATTAATCTTTTTTAAATGAACCAAGCATCGCACGGACAATGCCGCCAAGAAATCTAGGCAGTTTGATTGTATAAAATTTCATTTTGTCCCCCTCCTAAAAGTACCGCTTGCAGCACAATTGAGCTTAATCAGCCATCCACATTGATAGGTTGGTCAATCTTTGCTTCTTACCATTATTAATATGCCTTCATGAAAAGAAAAAGTACCATTTGAGTGGATGAGTTCGTTACTAATACATAGTGTGGAACCAGGCTCAATATGACAATTTTTCAGAGGATATTTGAAACCTTTTAATGTCAGCTTTTCAATCGATGTACCAAAGGGCAGGAACGATACATATTTTTTATCAGGGTCTTCTTTTATTTCGTATGTACCAGGTCCAAACATTTGAATGATATTTTGCTTATCTACAAGAGTGATGTTCTGCTTGTGCTGAATGCCTTGATATAGAAGGTGAATATTTCCTAGAAAATGATCAGCCCTTCCTCCTGTAATGCCGTAGATGTGAATATGCGCTGGGTGCTGGCGCATGGCCCAGTTCAGCGCAAGCTCTAAATCGGTTTCATCTTTTTCAGCCTGAAATACATTCAGGGCAGGCAATTTCTTTTTCAGCTCGCAAAGCTCTTCTTCTGTCACACTGTCAAAATCACCAAAAGCCTTGGCAGGCATGATGCCGTGCTCTAGTAAAAAGAGCGTCCCCCGGTCTACACCGATCCAGAGAATATCGTCCTGTGATGCTTCATGTTCAAGGGGCGGGATGTATTCAAAAGGACCGCCGGCTACGATATGTATGTGCATGATATACGCTCCTCTCCATGTAAAAAGAACCAAAGATCAGAGTGACTTTGGTTCCTTTTTTTACGCTTCTCGAATGGCTTTAATGGCTGCTGCGCGGTTGTCTTTACCGTATACCGCTGAGCCGGCCACAAGTAAGTTAGCGCCCGCCTCTTTACAGCTCTTTGCAGTCTCTACATTGACACCGCCGTCTATTTCTATGAGTAAGTCTGCTAAGCCCTTTTGTTCGCTAAGGGTCTTCACTTCTTTTACCTTCGTGAGGACAGATGGAATAAACGCCTGTCCGCCAAAACCAGGATTCACCGTCATGAATAAGACAAGGTCTACGTCCTCTAATACATGCTCAATCTGAGAAACAGGTGTGTGCGGGTTCAAGACGACACCTGCTTTTACGCCTTGTTCTTTTATGTGCTGTATCGTGCGGTGCAAGTGCGGACAAGCCTCTACATGGACAGAAATAATGTCAGCACCTGCTTTTGCGAATGCAGGAATATACCGGTCTGGCTGCTCAATCATTAAGTGAACATCGAGCGGCAGCTTTGTATGCGGTCTGATCGCTTCCACAACATTTGGACCAAATGTAATATTCGGTACAAAATGACCGTCCATCACATCGATATGAATGTAATCCGCTCCGCCTTGTTCCACATCACGGATATCTTTCTCCAAATTGGCGAAATCTGCTGATAAAATGGAAGGGGCAATATAAACCATGAGTTAGTACCTCGGCTTTCTGTCTTTGATTTCAGTTAAAAACTCTAAATAATGCTGATAACGATACTCTCTGATTTGCTCTTGTTCGACCGCATCTTTTACCGCACAGCCAGGCTCTTTCACGTGCAGACAGCCTCTAAACTTACAATCTGCACTCCGCTCTTTGATTTCTAAAAAGTAAAGGCCTAAATCTTCCGCTTCGATGCCGGTAAATTCGAGCGAACTAAAGCCAGGTGTATCTGCAATGAGCCCTTCTGCTGTACGAATGAGTTCGACATGTCTTGTCGTATGCTTTCCTCTTCCAAGATGGGAGGAAATATCATTGGTTTTAAGCGCCAAATCAGGACTCATCGCATTTAAAAGGGAGGACTTTCCTACCCCAGACTGACCGGCAAATACAGTGATTTTATTGTAAAAATGCGGGGTCAGCTTTTCAATTCCGTCTCCCTCGATCGTGGATGTCAAATGAACATCATATCCAATTTGCCGATAGTCCTCTGCATAGCCTTGAATACTTTCAAGCTCTTCATCTGTTTTCAATAAGTCCACTTTTGTGATACAGATAATTGGCTTAATATCATTTGCTTCCACCAGCACTAGAAATCTGTCTAAAAGCGATGTGCTAAAGGTCGGTTCTATCGCAGAGAAAACGAGCACTGCTTGATCGACGTTACTAATCGGCGGACGAACAAGTTCGTTTGTCCGCTCTTTTACTTCTAATAAATAGCCTTCTTTATCGTTATCCGCTTGATATACGACATAATCTCCAACAAGAGGTGTGATTTTGTTTTTCCGAAAAATGCCTCTCGCTCTGCACTGAATCACTTTTCCACTTTCTAAAGACTCATCGAGCACATAATAAAATCCGCTTAATGCTTTAATAATTTTGCCCTCAGGCATAAAGTCCCTCCTTTATTCATCGTCAGGGTATTCAATTGTTTTAGAGCTTACGACTTTATCATCAACCGTCACTTGATAGTATCCTTTTTGACCTGGTTCAATCTTAAATTTAATGGTTCGTTCCGTTGGTGCAGTGATGTTAAAGGTTTCATATGAATCAGAAATGCTATGCTCAGCATCGTCAATGGAAATCTGAACGGTCATCTCTTGCCCTTCAGTGACTGGCTCATACGGGATGGCAATCTTCTCAGTTACCGTTTTAGCCGGTTTTTTCTTCGGTCCGAGTGAGAAGGTGATCTTAACCGTATCCCCTGGTTTCACAGCAGTACCTGCTCCTGGCTCCTGCTTCATGACCTCACCTTTTGGCACATCATCAGAATACGCTTCTTTTTCATCAAGCTTTAATCCGTTATCCTCTAAATAATTCGATGCAGCCTGTTTACTATATGTCGTTAAATCCCGCAAAGTAATATCGGCAGGACCTATGCTGACCGTCAACGTCACTTCTTCATCTGCTGCCACAAGCTCAGTACTCGCTGAAGGTTTCTGTTCCATGACAATCCCAGATTCGGTGTCATTATCATTTACTTCCTCCACAACAACTTGCTTAAACCCTTTTTTCTCTAATAATTCTTTTGCTTTATCGACCTTTTCACCTGTTACATCAGGTAATTCGGTCTTTTCTTTGCCAGTACTTTGGTAAAGCTGAATCTCGGTTCCTTCTTTTACCTTTGTGCCGATTTTCGGGTCTGTTTTGACGACAAGCCCTTTTTCAATTTTTTCATCAGCGATCTCAATTGGTTCAGAGGCAACGGTAAAGCCGGCTTTCTTCAAGGTGTCCTCTGCTTTTTCAATCGTCATGCCAGATACATCAGAGACCTCAACATCTTTTGGAAAGAGCAGTCCGGGAAACACAGTGATGGCTAAAATGGTCGCAGCAGTTAGAATAAACAGGATGGATGCCACAACCCATGGCCATTTTTTTCGTTTCTTTTTCGGCTTTTGTTTCTCTTTTTTCTTCGGTTTTTGCACCGGATGGACAGCTGTTTTTTCATTGTCTTCATCGACTTGATGATCTTGAATGATTGGGATCGCTTTCGTTGCTTCATGATCCTCTTCAATGACAAAGCGTTTTTCTTTTAGTCTTGAAGGGTCGAAAGCAGTTTGTAAATCTTTTTGCATTTCAGATGCATCTTCATATCGATAAAATGGATCTTTGGCCATTGCCTTTAAAATGATGTTTTCCACGCTTTGTGGAACAGAAGGATTCCACCTTCTTACAGATGGTGGCTCTGATTGCAAATGCTTCAGCGCAACACTGACAGCTGATTCCCCTTCAAATGGCATGCGTCCAGAAATGAGTTCATAGAGCACAATTCCAAGTGAATAGATGTCTGACTTTTTCGTCGCAAGACCTCCGCGGGCTTGCTCTGGAGACAAATAGTGCACGGATCCTAGAACCGAATTTGTGTGGGTGATGGTCGCTGAGCTGAGTGCAATGGCAATCCCAAAATCAGTGACTTTAATATTCCCCATGTTGTCTATTAATATATTGTGGGGCTTAATGTCCCGGTGGACGAGCTGCTTTGCATGGGCTTCTTCCATCGCCGCAACCACTTGCTCCATAATGCGAACGGCTTCTTTCGGATGAAGCGGGCCATTGGCATGTATGTATTCTTTCAGCGTCATCCCCTCGACATATTCCATGACAATATAATAAATGTCATCTTCTTCCCCTACATCGTAGATGCTGACAATATTTGAATGATCTAAGCTTGCGGCTGATTGCGCCTCGCGCCGGAAACGTCTAATAAAATCATCATCGCTTGCAAAGTCAAAGCGCAAAATTTTAATCGCAACTTCGCGATCTAAAATCATGTCCTCCGCCAAATAAACGTTTGCCATTCCGCCTCCGCCTATGACGCGAAGAATCTGATAACGGCCGCTGATCCGTTTTCCGATCAACACTTGCTGTCACCCTCCTCTGGCTGGGAGGAGATTTCTAACAATACTGCTGTAATGTTATCTTCACCGCCGTTGTCATTCGCTGTTTGGATTAATGCTGTTACTTTTTCATCTGGTGCGGTCGTTTGCGTTAAAATATGAATCAAATTCTCTTCTTCTACTTTATTTGATAAACCATCTGAGCAAAGCAGGATTTGATCTCCTGGGTCCACTTCAAAGGTATGTGCATCAATTTGAACGTGTTTATCTGTTCCTAATGCTTTCGTAAGCACATTTTTTCTTGGATGATATTCTGCATCCTCTTTAGAAATTTCACCTGTTTTCACAAGCTCATTTACAAGTGAATGGTCATCTGTTAGCTGGGTCAGTGCTCCTTCTCTTAGCAAGTAGCAGCGGCTGTCGCCAATATGGGCAATTGTGACCGTTTGCAAATGAACGAGCGCACAAACAATGGTTGTCCCCATTCCTTGGCACTCCTCATTGTTTTTCGCATGTTCATATACTTGATCATTAATGTCACTTATTTTTGAGATTAACCAGCTTTCTTGCTCTGCTGGTTTTGCTGGGATTGAAGATGTTTCTTCCCAGTATTCTTTTAAAGAAGAGACGGCCATCCTGCTGGCGACATCACCAGCAAGATGACCTCCCATTCCATCTGCTACAACAGCTAGAAGGGTGTCTTCTTTTGCTTCAAAAATACCTGCATCATCTTCATTATGCTGACGGACTTTTCCTGTATCGGTTTGAAAGGCTGCCCTTATCAACATTCGTCACCTCGTCTCTTCCTGACGCTCCTTCGCTCTTAGCTGACCGCAAGCAGCATCAATATCATGGCCTTGCTCTCGTCTAATCGTTACGTTTACGCCGCGTTCTTTCAGCGTTTTTTCAAATAGGAAGATTTGTTCTCTCGGTGTTCTTACATAATCCCTTTCCGGTACATAGTTCACCGGAATGAGGTTCACATGGCACTTGATTCCTTTTAATAAGTCTGCAAGCTCTTCTGCATGATGCACTTGATCATTTACTCCGCCAAACAGGCCGTATTCAAAGCTGACACGTCTACCCGTTTTTTGAATGTAGTATTCAATGGCTTCCATTAATTTTGGGAGCTTATATGCCTTATTGATCGGCATCAGACGGCTTCTGATCTCTGTGTTCGGTGCATGCAGGGAGACAGCAAAATTGATTTGCATTTGCTCATCAGCGAATTGATAGATCTTTGGAATGATTCCGCTTGTCGACACTGTAATATGACGCGCGCCAATATTTAAGCCGTTATCATGGTTGATGATTTTAAGGAAAGCAAGCATTTCGTCAAAGTTATCAAACGGTTCGCCAATTCCCATGATGACAACCGAGCTGACTCTCTCATCTGTTTCGTCAAGTGCCTGCTGCACTTTCAATACTTGAGCAACGATTTCTCCTGCTTCAAGGTTTCGTTTTAACCCGCCAAGTGTAGATGCACAGAATGTACAGCCAATTCGGCAGCCAACCTGAGTTGTGACACAGACAGAGTTGCCGTATTCGTGGCGCATCAGTACTGTTTCAATCGTATAGCCATCATGTAATTCAAATAAAAACTTGATCGTTCCGTCTTGAGACGTTTGTTTGATCACGGTTTTTAATGTAGTGATCGCAAATTGATTTTTTAATTTTTCTCTTAAATCCTTTGAAAGGTTAGACATATCGTCAAAGGATGTCACACGTTTCTCATAAAGCCACTCGAAAATTTGGGCTGCGCGGAAAGGCTTTTCGCCTTGTTCTTTTAACCATTCTTTCATTTCGTGAAGCTCAAATGAGTAGATCGACGGCATTTCTGTCTTCAGTTCTTTTCTTACTTTTTGTTCTGTCATTTTTTATCCCTTCTTTCTCATGCTGCAAATAAAGAAACCATCTGTTCCGAAATAATGAGGAAGAATCTGTACACTTCCGTTTTGAACAAACGGAGCAACCTGCTCAGGCAGCCGTTCATTAAGAGATAGATCGGGTTCGAAGTCTTGGTGTTCTTGTAAAAACGCATGAATCACTTGTTGATTTTCTGTTGGGTCCATTGTACATGTACTGTATACAAGGGTTCCGCCCGGTTTTAAAAGCGGGGCCGCTTCCTTTAAAATGGCCTGTTGGATAGCCGCAAGCTTTGCTGAGTCTTCTTTAGACTTTGTATATTTCATATCTGGTTTTCGTCTAATGACGCCAAAACCGGAACACGGTGCATCAATGAGAATACGGTCAAACGAAGCTTCGCTGTAATAGTCTGCCGCTTTCCTTGCATCAAGTGCTTTTGCCTCAATGTGAGTAAGGTTCAGACGTTTTGCTGCTTGTTTGATGAGTTTCACTTTGTGTTCATGTAAATCAAGAGAAACAATTTTGCCCTCATCATTCATACGTTCTGCAATATGTGTTGATTTTCCGCCAGGAGCCGCACAGGCGTCAAGCACTGTTTCTCCCGGCTGAGGGTCGAGCGCTCTTGCGACAAGCATCGAGCTTTCATCTTGTATCGTCACATAGCCTTCTTGAAAAGAAGGGGTTGAGACGATGGACCCTTTCATGAGCTTAAGTGCATCTTCAGATAAGTCGCCAAGCTCCGTTTCGATGCCTGCATCCATTAGTTTTTGCTGCAGTGCCGTGCGGTCAGTTTTCATTCGATTGACACGAAGGGTTTGCTTTGGCGGGACTAAATGAATGCGGCACATGCTTTCTGCCGCTTCAAACCCGTACGCCTGAACCCACTCCTGCACAAGCCATAATGGGTGGCTTGTCTCAATGGACAGCCGCTTTACGGGATCTTTGATTGCATCAAATGCCGGAACGCCTTCTCTTTGCACAGAACGAAGAACACCGTTCACAAGTGAAGAAATGCCTTTGTGCCCGCGCTTTTTCGTTAGCTCGACCGCTTCATGAATGGCTGCACGATCTGGTATTTTTTCAAGGTACACCATTTGATAAAGAGACATCCGCAAAAGCTGCATCACCCATGGAGCGACCTTTTGCGGTTTTTTTACAAAGGGCGTCAGCATATAATCTAATGCCAGTTTATTTTGCAGTGTACCATATACAAGCTCTGTTAACAGCGGTTTGTCCTGATCAGCTAAGTCTTTATCTTTCATGACTGACTGCAACAGCAAATTACTGTAAGCTTGATTTTGTTCGAGTTTGATTAAAGCGTCCAGCGCTACTTCTCTCACATTACTTTTCTTCATTCATTAACCCTAATTTCTGTCCAATTTCGATATTTGCGCCTCTTAAGAAGTCTTCGCCGCTCATTTTTTTCTTACCAGCTGGCTGCACACCTGTTAATAAAAGGCCTTGCTCATTCCCCGTTCCAATGACCGGACCTTCTTTTTGAAGTTCAATCACTTTCCCTGGTTCTTCTTGAACTTGGAGCGGAACCTTTTTCGCTTCCCATACTTTTAGATGAGCGCCGTTCCATTCAGTATAGGCAACTGGCCAAGGATTTAGCCCGCGAACTTGGTTGTAAAGCTCTTCACCGGTTTTTGTCCAGTCTAACCTTTCTTGCTCCCGCTTAATATTTGGTGCGTATGTGGCCGCTTCTTCATTTTGCGGAATCGGAGAAATAGACCCGCTCAGAACATTTGGCACCGTATCTTTTAACAGTGCGGCACCAGCTGCACTTAATTTATCATGCAATGTTCCGACATTGTCTAATTCATCGATTTCTACTTCTACTTTACTGATCATGTCACCTGCATCAAGTCTTTCCACCATGTACATGATGGTAACGCCTGTTTTCTTTTTGCCTTGAAGGATCGCATAATGGATCGGCGCGCCGCCTCTTAGTTCTGGCAGAAGCGAGGCATGAACATTGATACAGCCAAACTTAGGTTCATCGAGTAATCGCTTTGGTAAGATTTGTCCAAATGCCGCTGTGACAATTAAATCCGGCTGTAATGCAAGCACCTTATCAATTTCTTCATCAAGGCGCACCTTTTCAGGCTGCAACACAGGAATGCCGTGCTTTAAGGCTTCCACTTTTACAGGAGGCGGTGTGAGCACTCGTTTTCTTCCTTTCGGGCGGTCTGGCTGCGTGACGACCCCTACCACTTCGTATCCTTCTGTTATCAGTGTTTGCAGCACAGGTACTGAGAAATCAGGGGTTCCCATAAATACGATACGTGCCATTTTCTTCACCCTTCCATTTCCGCAAGTTCTTTTTCTGTATAAGTTTCAATGATTTTTGACGTAAATAAAATGCCGTCTAAATGATCAATTTCGTGCAATAAAGCTCTTGCTAAAAATCCGTCTGCTTCTATTGTAAATGGTTTGCCTTTCTTATCAAAGGCTTTTACCTTCACATAGTTCGGTCTCTCTACAGTGCCGTATAAAGTTGGAAAGCTCAGGCAGCCTTCAATATCTGTCTGGCTTCCTTCTACTTCAAGCACCTCGGGGTTCACTAAATCAATTCTGCCAGATTCTTCTCCGATATCTACAACAGCGATTCTTTTTGAAATACCGATTTGTGGTGCTGCTAGTCCAACTCCATCCAGCTCAAGCATTGTATCATACATATCATCCAGCAGTTTTTTAAGCTTTTTATCGAACGTCTCGACACGCTCTGTCTTTTGTTCAAGCACTTCTGCCGGATGTATGACTATTGGTTTTACTGCCACTTACAGCCCTCCGTTTTACATCATCATGTATGGATTCATATCTATTGAAATCATCAATTGTTTTTGTTCCATTTCCTTTTGATAATGGTCTTGTATTTTCCGTAATAAACTTGTCAGTTCATTTTCCCTTTTGTATTTTATCACGCATTGATACCGATATCTATCTTTGATCTTAGCGATTGGCGATGCGGCCGGACCAAGGATTCGAGTATTCGGTGCACAGTTCATTTTTAGGAACTGGACAATTTGATCAGTGACATGTGCTGCCTTCGTCACTTCTTCGTGTGACACTGTCACCATCGCCAAAAAGTAATATGGCGGATAGGACTGGTGGCGGCGATGCAGCATCTCCTGTTCATAAAAGGCTTCGTAGTCATGCTGCTTCGTTAATTCAATACTATAGTGAGAAGGGGTATACGATTGAATAATAACCGAGCCCGCTTTTTCATGGCGCCCTGCCCTGCCGCTGACCTGCGTGAGAAGCTGAAATGTTTTTTCACTTGAACGAAAATCAGGGATGTGAAGGGATGTATCCGCACTGAGAACACCAACAAGTGTGACATCTGGGAAATCCAGCCCTTTTGCAATCATCTGCGTCCCGAGCAAAATGTCCGCTTCTTTATTGCCAAAAGACGTAAGAAGCTTTTCGTGAGCACCTTTTCGAGACGTTGTATCCACATCCATTCGGATCACACGCGCCTCAGGCAATACCTTTGTCAGTTCTTCTTCTACTCGCTGCGTGCCAGTTCCAAAATAGCGAATATGCTCACTGTGGCATTCTGGACATTCAGAAGGTACTGGAGCTTCGTGACCACAATAATGGCACTTCAGCCGTTTTTGATAGCGGTGATAGGTGAGAGAAATTTCGCAATGAGGACATTGCTCCACATATCCGCAATCACGGCACATCACAAAGGATGAATAGCCTCTTTTGTTCAGAAATAAAACGGCTTGTTCTTTTCTTTCAAGCACTTCCTTTAACCTGATCATTAATTCTTCTGAGAACATGGAGCGGTTTCCATTTCTTAGTTCTTCTCTCATATCAATTAACGAAACGTGCGGCAGCTGCTGCTGGTTGACGCGGTGCTTGAGCGGCAGCAATGTATAGACGCCTTTTTTCGCACGTGCATAGGTTTCAAGTGAAGGTGTTGCACTGCCTAATACGACTGGACATTGATGCCGCACTGCTCGTTCAATGGCGACATCCTTGGCATGGTAACGAGGCATTTCTTCTTGTTTATAAGAGGATTCGTGCTCTTCATCTATAATAATCATGCCTAAATTTTCAAATGGAGCGAAAACAGCAGATCTTGCGCCAACGACAAGCTTGACTTCCTTGCGATGAATCTTCCGCCATTCATCATATTTTTCTCCTGTCGATAAGCCGCTATGAAGAACAGCCACATTTGAGCCAAATCGTTCTTTAAATCGCTGCACCATTTGAGGGGTTAATGAAATTTCAGGAACTAAAACGATCGCTTCTTTCCCTTTTTGAAGAACATGATCAATTGTCTGCAAGTAAATCTCCGTTTTGCCGCTTCCTGTCACTCCGTGCAGCAAAAAGGTTTCGTGCTGATCCTCACTGACTGCTTGATGTATATGTTTTGCCGCCTCTCTTTGCTCAGGCGTGAGATCAAGTGATGCAGATGGTGTAAACTCCCGGTCACGGTAAGGATCTCGATAGACCTCTTCATAGCTTTCTGTTAACAGCCCTTCTTGAATAAAGGTTTTAAGCGTTTGAGAACTCGCGCCTGTTTGCTGCTGCAAGTCTTTCGCTAAAAAGGTTGTCTCTCCCGCTTGAAGCAAGTAAGAGATCAGTGCCTTTTGTTTTACCGCATTTTTCTTTAGCTGCTGCTGTTTTTCTTCAAGTTTTTCTTTCGATACAGCCAGCTGGAGCATGCGGACCTTTTTCTTTCCAGATTTTTGCGAGACATGGTATCTCACCTCTAGATGACCTTTTTGGACATGTTTTTGAATCTGTTTTAATTGTTCAGCCGGGATGTCAGCATAAAGAATGCTCTCTCGCTGACCGAAAAGCTCTTTCAATGACTGCGGAAGTTCTTCCTCTGATAGCACCTGTATTTCTTTTTCATACTTTGCCTTCATGGCTGCGGGCAGCATCGATTGAAGTGCCGTAATATGATAGGACAATGTTTTTTCCGTCAGCCAGTGGGAAAGCTCCAATAGCTCATCTGTCAGAACAGGTGATAAATCAAATAAATCGACTATCTCTTTGATGCTTCCTGACTTGATGTCTGTTTCCTCTTTGACTTTTGTCACAAACCCTTGAATCTTCCGCGGGCCAAAGGGAACGACCACCCTCATCCCCGCTTTGACGAGATCTTTGAATCGATCTGGTACACGGTAATCAAATGGCCGGTCAATGGCTTTCGTTGTGACATCTACGATGACTTCAGCAATCATGCGCGATCACGCTCTTTTGGAAGCAGCAGTATTGCCTCCTTTAAAATTTCAAAGGCGAGGTCTTTTTTGCTCATCATTGGCAGCTCTTTTTTCGTTCCATCTGCTTTGATGATCGCTGCCACATTGGTATCTGTGCCAAAGCCTGCCCCTTCTTTAGTGACGTTATTGGCCACAATCATATCTAGATGCTTGGATTCAATTTTCTTTTTCGCATAATATTCTACATCCTGCGTTTCAGCTGCAAATCCGACCAGCACTTGATGCTCTTTTCTTTTTCCCAGCTCTTTTAAAATATCTTTTGTCCGGGTGAATTCAATGTCCAGAGCGCCGTCCTGTTTTTTCATTTTATGAGCATATGTCGTGACAGGGGTGTAATCGGCGACAGCTGCTGATTTAATGACAAGATCAGCTTCCCCGTATACATCTAGCGCAGCTTGATACATCTCTTCAGCTGATTCAACGTGCACTACATGTACATGGTCAGGTTCATTTAAAGAAACAGGTCCAGAAATCAGCGTCACATCTGCCCCCATTTGCTGAGCAGCCTCTGCAATCGCATAGCCCATTTTTCCACTAGAACGGTTTGTAAAGAACCGGACAGGATCGATGACTTCACGAGTAGGACCTGCTGTCACTACGACTTTTTTACCTGAGAGCGGTAAGCTTTTTGGCTCTTCAAAAAAGGCCCGGATGTGTTCCACAATTTTTTCAGGCTCTTCTAGTCGTCCTTTTCCAATATACCCGCAGGCTAAATAACCTTCACTTGGCTCAATAAACCGGTAGCCGTGTTCATATAATGTGCGAATATTCCGTTTGACAGCCGGGTGATCGTACATATGCACATTCATCGCTGGTGCGATCCATACAGGCGCTGTTGAAGCAAGCAAAGTCGTCGTAAGCATATCATCTGCAAGTCCAGCGGCCATTTTACCAATCGTATGTGCTGTTGCAGGGGCAACAAGAATGAGATCGGCCCAGTCAGCTACGTCAATATGTGCAATGACTTTTGGATTGTTTTCTTTGAATGTATCTACATATACCTCATGCCGAGACAGTGCTTGGAAGGTAAGCGGAGACACAAACTCACGAGCAGATTCCGTCATAATCACTCTTACATTTGCGCCTGCTTGTACGAGTTTACTAGTAAGTGCTGCTGCTTTATATACGGCAATTCCTCCGCTGACACCAAGCAATATATTTTTTGACTGTAACATTTGTTTGTCCCCCTTAACGGCCTTTTTCACAAATTCGTCTACAATTCAAAAAAGTCAAAACCAATCATAGTTTTGACTTTTTTGAACGTATCGTATCTGCATTGCAGAAGCGATGTGTTATTCTTGATCCTCTTTTTCAAATGTCAAAAGACCAGCGTCGATTTCTTCTAGTGCTTTGCCTACGAATTTGTAAGACTTTGTGTTTTCAATCTGCTGATCTTGATGGATCTGCATTTCACGTGCACGGCGTGCCGACACTGTTACAAGTGTATATTTTGAATCAAGTTTGTTCATCAATGAGTCAATTGAAGGATCTAACATGGTTTATTCTACCCCCAGCATTTTTTTATATCTTGGTGCGACTCTGTCTCTGCGCAGGTGTTCTGCAAGGACGATCGCTTTGATTCTTTCACAAGCAAGCTCGACATCATCGTTTTCAACGACATAGTCATAAGCATCCATCATTTCAATTTCTTCTTTCGCAGCGGCCATTCGGTTTCGAATGAGCTCCTCAGACTCTGTACCGCGTGTAATAATACGGTTTTGAAGTTCTGAAAGACTAGGCGGTGCAAGGAAAATAAAAAGACCTTCCGGGAATGCTTCTCTTACTTGAAGTGCACCTTGCACTTCAATTTCAAGGAAAACATCTTTTCCTTCGCTTAATGTCTGTTCTACATAGTCAACAGGCGTGCCGTAGTAATTCCCGACGTACTCTGCCCATTCTAACAGCTTTTTGTTTTCAATCATATGTTCAAATTCTTCCCTGGTTTTAAAGAAATAATCGACACCATTTCTTTCACCTTCACGCGGTTTGCGTGTCGTCACAGAAATAGAGTATTCAAATTTCGTATCTTCCTGGGAGAAAATGGCTTGTCTGACCGTTCCTTTTCCAACTCCCGAAGGTCCAGAGAGAACGATTAAAAGTCCTCTTTCTTTCATAATGGCGTATTACCCCTGCCCTTCATCTATGATTTCTTCTTTTACAGAAAGTCTTTGCGCGACAGTCTCAGGCTGAACGGCAGATAAGATGACATGGTCACTGTCCATAATGACAACAGCACGGGTTCTTCTTCCGTATGTAGCATCTATGAGCATGCCTCGATCTCTTGCGTCTTGTATCATTCGTTTAATCGGTGCTGATTCCGGACTGACGATCGAAATCATCCGATTCGCTGAAATGATGTTTCCAAATCCGATATTGATCAACTTTATGGTCATCTTCTTTCGTCCCCCTGTAATATAAACGTCTCTAGTCTCGCCGAAAGAGACGCACTGTAAACAGCATACACAATGACTATTCTATATTTTGCACTTGTTCTTTTATTTTTTCAATAGCACTTTTCATTTCAACCACCAGCTTTGTTAAATGGTGATGGTTCGCTTTTGATCCAATGGTGTTCACTTCACGGTTGAGCTCCTGTACAAGGAAGTCAAGTTTTCGGCCGGCAGCACCGCCTTGCAGCAAGATTTGCTGAAACTGCTGAAAATGACTTTTCAGTCTCGTAATCTCTTCTGTAATGTCACACCGGTCAGCAAAGATGGCAGCCTCTGTCGTTAGTCTGCTCTCGTCAAGCGCCTCTCCGATCCATTCTTGCAATCGCTGATTCAATCGTTCTTTGTACTGACTCACAACCTCTGGTGCAAAGACTTTGATTTCTTCTGTATAGGCCTCTAGTTCAGAAAGCCTCAGTTCACAGTCTTTTTGAAGTGATGCTCCCTCTTGCTCTCTCATGAAGCAAAGCTCCTTGACAGCAGCCTCGCAAGCTTCCATCAGCAGCTGCTCTAACTGTTCATTTCGGCTGGCTGACTCTTCCACCTGAACGGCAAGCTCCAGCCCCAATAAGTCATGTGCATGCTGAATGCCTGAAATGTGATAGCGTTCTTCGAGGTCTTTTGCGGCTTTCATGTATTCATCAAGCAGCGGCCAGTCGATCTGTAAGGACCGGCTTGCTAGTTTACCGCCTTCAATCGTGACAAACAGCTCAATTCTACCGCGCTGCACGTGACGAAGAATGATTTTTTTTAATGTATCTTCGAAATATAAAAGCGGCCTCGGCAAACGGGCATGAACCTCTTTAAAACGGTGATTGACCGATTTTAGCTCAACTGACACTGTCAGTTCTCCATCCGTTTTACTCGCTTGGCCGAATCCCGTCATACTGCGTATCATGTCAAAACACCCAATTCTTTCATATTAATAAAATGAAAAAGGTAATAGCAGACACTATTACCTCAAAATTATACCATAATCAATTATTTTTTTCTTGTCAAAAGTGATCCTGCCAGTAAAAAAGTTGGCAGTGCAGACATCCCGATGATCAGCAGCCAATCAATTGGTGCAATCGCGACCGTTTTGAAAATCGGCTGAAGCGGCGGGTAATAAATGACCACAAACATGAGCAAAAGTGATGACAAAACCGCACCGATCAAATAAAGGTTCCCAAATGGATTACGTTCAAAAATGGACCGTTCACTGCGGCAGTCAAATACATGAATGAGCTGCGCCAAAACAAGCGTACTAAATGCGACAGTCTGTGCATATTGCAGGTTGTTTGGATCGCGGTGATACACAAATATAAATGCCAAAAGGGTCGCAAGTCCGATGAGGAAGCCTCTTGAAATGACCTTCCAGCCAAGCCCTCTAGCAAAAATGCCCTCTTTCACATTCCGCGGCTTTCTCTTCATGACATCGCCTTCTGGCTTATCCATGCCAAGTGCCATAGCCGGCAGACCATCTGTGACAAGGTTGACCCATAAGATTTGTATAGGAACGAGCGGAAGCGGAAGCGCGAGGAGCATCGCAAACAGCATGACCAAAATTTCTCCGACATTTGATGCCAGCAAATAACGGACAAACTTACGAATGTTTTCATAAATATTCCGGCCTTCTTTAATGGCGGATTTAATGGTCGCAAAGTTATCGTCAAGTAAAATAAGAGATGACGCTTCTTTGGCTACGTCTGTTCCAGTGATGCCCATGGAAATGCCGATATCTGCTTGTTTAATGGCAGGCGCATCATTGACCCCGTCACCTGTCATCGCCACAACATGCCCATTTTTTTGATAGGCTTTGACAATTCTCAGTTTATGCTCAGGGGAAACCCGGGCAAAGACGTATACATTTTCAGCCGTTTGCTCAAGCTCTTTGTCGCTCATCTGATCAAGCGCTTTTCCGTCGAGCACCTGTCCTTGCTTCGGTAAAAGGCTCAAGTCTTTGGCGATCGCTTTGGCCGTTTCGACGTGGTCGCCTGTAATCATGACCGTTTTAATCCCGGCATCCCGGCACTCTTTAATCGCTCGTCTGACTTCAGGACGCGGTGGATCGATCATGCCCTCTAACCCGATCAATGTTAAATCGGTTTCAGCCTGCTTTACAGAGGTGATTTTTTCTGTCAGACTGACTTTTTTATACGCAATGGCAATGGTTCTAAGCGCCTGTCTTGCCAACCCTTGAATTGCAGCTTCTGTTTCTTGCCTGTGAGTCGCTGAAAAAGAAGCTGTGCGTCCGCCGTGCATGATATGACTTGAACGGTTCATTAGTACATCCGGCGCACCTTTTGCAATGACATACCGCTCTTTTTGATTCGTTTCAACGACGACTGACATCATCTTTCTTTCTGAATCAAAAGGAAACTCCTCAATGACATGAAATCCAGCTTCAATGAATTGCTCTGTAAAACCCGCTTTACGTGCTGCGGTAAGAAGCGCCCCCTCTGTCGGATCGCCATCAAGCCTCATCTCTCCGTCTTTTTCAACGATGGTCGATGTATTACACAGCGCCCCGTATAATAACACCTTTTGCAGGCTTGGGTGATTGTCGGCATGGACGATTTCTCCGTTTAAGGTAAAGTCACCGGATGGCTCGTAGCCTGTGCCAGAAATATTCCACGTTTTCCCCTCTGCCCATACATGGGTCACGGTCATTTTATTTTGCGTCATCGTTCCTGTCTTATCTGAGCAAATGATTGACGCGCAGCCGAGTGTTTCCACCGCGGGGAGCTTTCTGACAATCGATTTTTGTTTGATCATCCGCTGCACCCCTAGGGAAAGTGCGACAGTGACGATCGCCGGCAGTCCTTCTGGAATCGCCGCAACAGCAAGAGATACTCCCGCTAGGAACATATGATACAATTCATGCCCTTGCACAACACCGAGAACCACTACGAGCACCGTTAAAAATAAAGCAGCCACAATCAGAATTTTCCCAAGCTGCTCGAGACGCCTTTGCAGCGGCGTTTCCATATTACCTGCTGCATCCAGCATACCGGCAATTTGTCCCATTGCTGTATTCATTCCTGTACCAATGACAACCCCTACGCCGCTTCCTCTAGTAACAAGCGTCCCCATAAAGGCCATGTTCGTCAAATCTCCAAGCGAGACATGGCTGCTTGAAAGAGGACTTGCGTGTTTGACTGCTGGGATGGACTCGCCAGTGAGAGCGGACTCCTCAATTTCTAAGCTCTTTGTTTCTAGTAATCTAATATCCGCCCCAATCCGGTCTCCGCTCGAAAATTTCACAATATCCCCTGGCACGAGATGTTTAGACGGGATCTTAACCCATTCATTATTTCTCCTTGCATATACATGCGGAGTTGATAATTCTTTTAACGCTTGAAGGGATTTTTCCGCCCGGCGCTCTTGATAAAAGCCGAGTACACCATTAATTAAAACAATGGCTACAATCGCAACAGCATCAATGTATTCTCCTAAAAAGGCAGAAATGATTGTTGCTGCAAGCAAGATTAACACCATGAAATCTTTAAACTGTGCTAAAAAAATGATCAGAGCCGACGCCTTTTTTCCTTCCTGCAATTCATTTGGCCCGTGTTTTTCAAGCCGCTTTTGTACATCTTTTTCTGACAGTCCGTCACCTATCGATGTATTCATTGTTTTTAATAAATCGGTTTGGTTCAGTTCATGCCAATTCATTTGACCTCGTCCACTCCTCTTTTGTTCTCTCTCATATGCAGTGTTCTATAAGCCAGTTTATTCAGACTCGTCCTAAATCATGCTATAATAATAAGACTGCCTAAAGAACGAGAAAACAGAAGGTTCTTTCAGTAGATTTGTGTGAAAGAAGAGGGTGTATCCAACATGTCATTTGACGGCATTTTTACATATGGTATGACAAATGAATTGCAAGAGACATTAACTGGCGGGAGGATTTCAAAAATCCATCAGCCATATAAGCACGAGCTGATTTTTCATATTCGGGCAAACGGGAAAAATCATAAGCTCCTTTTATCGGCTCATCCGAGCTATGCGAGAGTGCAGCTCACTGAGCATCAATACGACAATCCAAGCGAGCCGCCAATGTTTTGTATGCTCCTCAGAAAGCATCTTGAGGGCGGCTTCATTGAACGTTTTGAACAGATTGGATTTGACCGGGTGATCGTGCTTCATGTAAGAAGCAGAAATGAAATTGGCGATGAGCAGACGCGTAAGCTTTACATTGAAATCATGGGACGTCATAGTAATTTCATTCTGGTAGAGGATGGAACGCAGCAGATCATTGATGGTTTGAAACACCTTTCTCCATCTGTGAACAGCTATCGAACGGTGCTTCCTGGTCACGAATACCTTCTGCCGCCTGCGCAGCAAAAATTGAATCCTTTTGACGTGACAAAGGATGATATTTTGAAGCATTTACGCTTTCAAGAAGGAAAGATCGCAAATCAAATTGTCGATACCTTCTCTGGGGTTTCCCCGCTGTTTGCAAAGGAAGTTGTACACCGGGCCGGTCTTGCCAATCAAGAAACGATTCCAAATACACTGCTCGACATGTTCCAGCTCATTCGCATGCATTCTTTTACACCGCAGCTCACAAGAAAAGACGGAAAAGAGTATTTCTATTTATTAGAGCTTCAGCATGTCCATGGCGAGATGAAGACATTCGACTCACTCAGCCAGCTGCTTGACCGCTTTTATTTTGGAAAAGCTGAGAGAGATAGAGTCAAACAGCAGGCAGCGGACCTTGAACGGTTTGTCGTCAATGAAAAAAAGAAAAATGAAAACAAGCTGAAAAAGCTAAAAAGAACACTTGAAGAATCTCAAGATGCACACAAATATCAGCTCTATGGCGAATTGTTAACAGCCAATTTATATGCGATTAAAAAAGGGGATAAAGAAGCGACTGTCATCAATTATTACGATGAAGACGGCGGAGAAATCACGATTCCGCTCAAAACGAACAAAACCCCTTCTGAAAATGCCCAGGCATATTTTACAAAATATCAAAAGGCAAAAAATGCTGTAGAAGCTGTAAATGAACAAATTAAGCGGACACATGAAGAAATTGCTTATTTTGAAGAGCTGATTCAGCAGCTGTCCTCTGCTTCACCGAAGGATTTAGAGGAAATGAGAGAAGAGCTTGTTGAAGGAAAATATTTACGCGCCAAACAAAAGCGTCTCGCCAAAAAGAAAAAACCGGCGGCCATTCAGCTCGAAACGTATGAATCATCCCAAGGCATACCAATTTTAGTCGGAAAAAACAACAAACAAAACGAGTATTTGACTACAAAGGCAGCTGCTCGTGATGATATTTGGCTGCATACAAAGGATATTCCTGGGTCACATGTCGTCATCCGCCACCAAGCACCTGATGAACAAACGCTGCTTGAAGCGGCTCAAATTGCCGCCTATTTTTCAAAGGCAAAAGAGTCCAGCTCCGTACCTGTCGACTATACAAAAATCCGGCATGTGAAAAAACCAAACGGAGCAAAGCCAGGCTTTGTTACGTATGATCAGCAGCAAACATTATTTGTCACGCCTGACGAAGATCTTGTGCTCAAGCTGAGAAAATAAATAAAAAAAGCCGATAAAATCGGGACTGACCCCCGTTTTTGAGACAGGGATCAAAACACCTTTATAAAACAGCCAGTTGCCGAAACTCTTTTGGTGACTGGCTGTTTAATTTCAATTGAATTCGGATATTGTTATAATAATCAATATA